>NZ_BCQE01000001.1 GCF_001544275.1 Enterococcus gallinarum NBRC 100675
AGTGCTGCTTCCTTCCGGATCTGACACGCTTCACAAGACCTCCATTGTCCTAGCCTTTCGGCAAAATTTAGTATAACGTATTTTTCTATAGATTACCAGACTTTTTTTGTTTTTTCTTTTGGCGCAATGCCCGAAAAAAATCTTTTAGCACTTGCCCGCACGCTTCTTCCAAGATCCCGCCTTCTACGTAGGACCAATGGTTGAAACGCTCATCTTCCAACAGATTCAGCAAAGAACCGGCAGCACCGCCTTTTGGATCGTAGGCGCCAAAGTAAACTTCTTCGACACGAGCCAGCATCATTGCACCACTACACATAGGACAAGGCTCCAATGTAACAAATAGCTGCGCTTGTTCTAAGCGCCAGCTTTCGATGGCTTGGCAGGCTTGTTGGATGGCAAACATTTCGGCATGAGCTGTTGCCTCTTGCTGTTTTTCCCGCAAGTTGTGTCCTCGGCCAATAATTTGCCCCTCTAAGACGACAACTGCCCCGATGGGGACTTCGGCGATTGCTTCCGCTTTTTGCGCTTCTTTCAGTGCTTCACGCATAAAATATTCTTTTTCACTTTGTGTGAGGGTACTTTCTTTCTTCAAAATGATTCCTTTCAATTCTCAATTGGGATAAACATGGAAAGCTGACACTGACTCTATAGAAAAGCTCTGGCAATTTTTTAACGCAGTCATTCAGTAGCCGTACCTGTTCCAGTTGCTATGGCTCCCAATTCCTATTTTCCTTTTCTCTGAACAAAAAGAAGCGCCAAATGAAGCCTAGTCAAACAACTGCTATGGCAGGACAACCACTGGCAGGTTCTTTCAACGATCTTCTGGCCGCTTCTAACAGCATTTTCTCCAAGGAGATATTAGCTTAAAAGACTGCATCAATAAAGCTAGTCAACTTGTCTTTGACATTCTCTGTTGCATCTTTGACGTTATCTCCATAAACCGAGACTTTATGACGGCTGTCTTTGACTTTCTTCATGACGCCGAGCAATGCATCTAAATCTTTATCCGTCAAATCATCGACGACACCTAATAATTTTTCGTTGCCATTAAATTTGTCGTCAACAAACTTTTTCACTTTGTGACGGTTGCAAGCGAAGCGTACTTTGTTCACGACTTTGTCTGAGACAACGACTGCTGTTGAGATGCCAGCAATTGCCGCAATACTTAATCCAATCGTTACTTTTGTTGATGTTTTCATATCGATCAGCTCCCTTTATTTGCTACTTCTATGATAGCACGACCGATCAAATAAAAATACTATTTCGTTTATTCCAGAGTGAACCGCAATCCTTTCGGGAAGAAGTTTTTCACCACACCTTGCACTTGTTTGCCGAAGCCAATCGGGACCTCAGCCACCTTCAAGACGACCCAGCCTTCATTTCCAGGCACCGTAATCGTTTCACCAGCCACGTACTTCTGCCACTGAGCTAACTCAATTGACAAGAAAGGTGCTTCATCATTTTCTTTGATCGCCATTGCCAATGCAAAACTCGGTTCGATACGATTCTTTTTCACAGTCCCTACGTGAAGCCCTGGACGTAATACGCGAACCCCTTTTAGTGATGGTAATTCACTAGGTACTAACCACAGATGATCCCCAAAAAGCTGGATATCGGCAGCAGTCTCTTTTAAAAATGGATAGTTTTCTTGGAAAGATTGCCAAAGTGATCGCGTGACAGAATCAATCCCAGAAGCTTTTTTGGTTTTTTTGGTTTTCTTTGGTTTGGCTATGTTCTCCGATCCAAGATAGGTCAGCTTTGCGGCAAAATGACCTTCCCCTTGATTTTTGTGAGGCCATAACCGAATCGTCTTTTCAATGTCGTTCATCGGTGCCCAATCGTGGCGTCCATGAGACACATTTTCCAATTCAATCGGTTCAATGGAAAAAGGATATGCTGAGACCAGCCATTCAATGATGGCTTCATTTTCTTCAGGTGCAAACGTGCAAGTAGAGTAGATCAACTGTCCGCCAGGCTTTAACATCGCAACCGCTTCAGCCAAAATCTCCTTCTGGCGCTGAGCGCACTGCAGTGGCGAATCAGCTTGCCATTCCGCGATGGCCACAGGATCTTTGCGGAACATTCCTTCTCCTGAGCAAGGAGCATCCACCACGATTTTGTCAAAAAATTGTGGAAAATGCGGCGTCAGTTCTTGCGGCGCATGGTTCGTCACCACCACATTACTGATCCCCCATCGTTCAACGTTTTCCGATAAGATTTTTGCGCGTTTAGTAAAAATCTCATTGGAAACCAATAAACCTTTGCCTTGCATCTGACTTGCTAATTGCGTGGTTTTCCCTCCAGGCGCTGCACAAAGATCGAGCACTTTTTCTCCTGGTTGTGCATCTGCGATCGTCGCAACGATCATCGCGCTTGGTTCCTGACTGTAGACATACCCCGCTTGATGAAGCAGTGATTTCCCTTTGACTTCTCCAATATAGGCGTTCATTGCGTATGGTGCTGGACTTTTATCCGGTCCAAACATTTCCAGCATCGAGACGGCTTGTGGCTTCAACGGATTCAAGCGAAATCCTTTTACTGGATGCCCTGTTTCTAAAGCAGTAAAAAAGGCCGCCGCTTCGGCTCCTAGTAACTGCTGATATTTGGTAATGAATGCTGCTGGTAATTTCAAGATGATCCCTCCTAAGCTCTCTTATCATAGCGAGTGCTCAGCGATTGTGCAAGTAGCGTCAGGCAATTTTGAAAAAAATGTGACAAAAATCAACAGAAGGAAATCAAACCTAAAATAGGTCAGCAAAGGATCGTTCGTTCGAAAACGATTTACGCTATCCATTGCCCATTCACTGCTGATTTTGTCACAGTCTTTCGTTATTGCTGTAGGTATCGTTGAAATCGATCAATAGCATATCTACAGTGTTTTTTTGTACTGCTGGTATCTATCATCTGCTACTTATCATTGTTGTTTCGATAGGTCCGCGCTCATTTAAATAAAGATTTCTTGATGGTCTTTTCGATGAACGGCACTGAGGCGTAATCATCCCAGAACTTGATCAGCGGACCAACTAGAAAGGCACTGATAAATGTCCCAATCCCGATCGGTCCACCTGTGATCCAGCCGAGTGTCGCAAAAGCCACATCTTGGATCACTCTGACGACCCGATAATTCGCTTTCGTTCGATCAACGATCGTCGGTGCGATCGCATCATAAGGCGCACTTCCCACTTTTGCTGACATATAGAAGGAAGCACCAAAGGTAAAGAACAGAATACCGATCACTAAAAAGAGCCCTTTTTGCAGCCAACCTTCCGGAGAAACTGCGAAAAGTTCAAAGATTTTCGTATAAAAATCAATAAAAAAGCCCGTCAAGACCATATTGATCACTGTGCCGATCCCAATATGCCGACGACCAAAAAAGAAAATCAAGATCAACAAAACGAGATTGATCATTAATTGATAAACACCTAATGAAAGACCTAACCGTTCACCTGTTCCAATATTGGCAGCTGTATACGGATCCAGCCCGACGCCACCTACGCGAAGCAAGGAGGCGCCAAAACCGATGATAGCTACCCCGATCAACGCAAAAAGCGACCGCAGCCATGTTTCTTTTTTCATTTATTCCCCACCTTTTTCTTTTTATTATAACGACAATTTCAAAAAAAGGAAACTTGAGCATTCTCAAGTCTCCTTCTTTTCATTAGTCGCGGCGATTGTTATTGCCGAATAAAATAATCAAACGTAGTAATTGCAGCAATGTCGCAACTGCAGCTGCCACATAAGTCAAGGCTGCAGCAAACAATACTTTACGGGCCTGCGGTACTTCTTCTTCCGTTAAGAGACCGCCATCGGCTAAAATCCGTAACGCTCGTCTTGAAGCATCAAATTCGACTGGCAACGTCACCAATTGGAAAATAAATGCTAACGAGAATGCTAATATCCCCAGATTGATTAGGAAGGACCCTCTCAAAAGAACCCCGATCAAAATCAACGGGATCGACACCGCGGAACCAATATTAGCTACTGGGACGATCGCATGCCGGATACGCAATGGGAGATACCCTTTAGCATCTTGCACAGCATGCCCGCATTCATGGGCTGCCACTCCGATTGCTGCCACAGAAGTTGATTGTGCAGTTGCTTGAGATAGACTTAGCATCTTGTTGCCGGAATTATAATTATCAGTCAAATCTCCTGCGATAGCTTGGACGCCGACATTGTTGATGCCTTGGCTTTCCAAAATATACTGAGCCGCCTTGGTCCCGGTGATATTGTTTCTACTGCTTATTTTATCGTATTTGCTAAACGTGCTTTTAACGTATGCTGAAGCCGCCATCGAGATCACCATCCCGATAATGACTAAAATGAATGTTGGATCATAAAACCAACCAAAACCGTATCCACCGATTCCATACACGATGAAATCCCTCCCTTTCGTCTTTGACCTTATTTTACCATTAAATGGATGAAAATATTATGAAGAGGTATGGAAGATTCTGTTTTTAAAGTTTTTTTACAAATTCTGCCTTCAATTTCATGGCACCGAAACCATCGACTTTACAGTCGATATTGTGATCCCCTTCTACCAGACGAATGTTTTTGACTTTGGTTCCTTGTTTGATGGCACCAGAAGCACCTTTGACTTTCAAATCTTTGATGACCGTCACGGCATCGCCATCCTGAAGAACATTTCCGTTGGCATCTTTGACGACAGCAGCAGTTTCTTCTGTTTCCTGCCATTCATTGCCACATTCAGGGCAGACAAACAAGCCGCGATCCTCATATGCATAGGCGGATTGACAAACTGGACAATTTGGAATTTGAGACATATTCTTACTCCTCATAGTGATGTATTCTGTGTTTATTCAACGATCGAGCACGATCGTGAAAAAATAAATATAACTGTAGCATACAAAATTTCTGACTATCCTGCAATATCCTGCACAAAAAAATGCAATCGATAGAACAAACTAAGTTCTATCGATTGCATTTGATGATCTTCTCAGTTCTAGCTAAAGATGGCTTCTAAGAATAAGGCTTCCATAAGAACTGTCGCCTAAATGATTCTATGAACAGGATAATTCCGTCGCAAGACCACCCTCAGTCTAAAAATAGATTTTCGTCTAAAATACGCCCTTCAGAAACAAAAATCGCATCCCCAATCAGTTGGAGCTCCTCTGATGCAACTTCGACTCGCAGCTCTCCGCCTAAAACATGCAGCACAAGATTGGCTTGCGTTTGTTCCCGGCGTCGCGCCACCGCATAAGCAGTTGCCCCAGAGCCGGTCCCACAAGCATACGTAAAGCCCTCGACTCCCCGTTCATAGGTGCGGACAACGAGCTCCCCAGCTGAATCGGCATCGTAGAAATTCACATTGGCGCCTTTAGGAAATGCTGACCAATAGCGAATCCGTTGTGCTAAATCTGTCAATGCATCGAGGGATGTTTCTTGCAGACCGGGATACTTCACCACCGCATGAGGGATTCCTGGATCACCTAACTCGATATAATCAACGACAGGAACCTCTCTGTCAGCGAAAGGTTGGTCAAACTTCGCAACGGTGGGGGGATTTAACGTCACTTTGTACTGTTGCCGATCCAATCGCCAAGCAGGAACAGGTCCTGCAACGGTCTCGATCACCATTGCTTCTGAAGCAACCTTATTTTCATAAGCATAGCGAGCGATACAGCGTGCACCATTGCCACACATTTCCGCTTCCGTACCATCCGCATTATAAAAACGCATGCGGAAATCTCCCGTTCCTTCGGGATGATCGACAGCCATCAACGCATCTGCGCCGATTGAAAATTTCCGCTGACAAACTTGAGCCGCTAACTTAGCCAACTGTTTCGAAGAAAAATTATAGCGACGATTGTCGATCACAATAAAATCATTTCCGGCACCTTGCATCTTGGTATAAACGATTTCCATGATTTCACCTGCTTTTTTTTATTCTTTCATCAAAAACGAAGGGATACGTTCATTTTGAATCAACTGCTGGAAAGTCTGACGTTCAACCACCAATTCCGCGTGCCCCTTTTCAACAAAAACTACCGCTGGAATCGCAAGTTTATTGTAATTGCTAGCCATTGAATAACCATATGCTCCCGTCGCAAAAGTCGCAAAAAGATCTCCCGTCTCTACTTTGGGTAATTGCAGATCTTTGACTAAGATATCCGTGCTTTCACAAGCCTTGCCAGAAATCGTAACTGTCTCTGTGGCAGCTTCTGCTGCCCGATTGGCTAGAATCCCCGTATATTCAGCTTGATAAAGACCGGGACGAATGTTATCTGTCATGCCGCCATCAATACTGGCATAGGTTCGAATCTGTGGCAATGTCTTGATCGTACCAATAGTATGCAGACTGATACCTGCTTCCGCTACAATACTACGCCCAGGCTCGATCACCACAGTCGGACGTTGGAGCTGATGCGCTTGGCAAAACGTTTCAATCGTCGCCATCACCGGGTCCAAAAAGTAAGAATAGGGTTGACGAATATCCTTTTCCGTATAGCGGACACCAAATCCGCCGCCAACATTCAACTCTTTAACAGTATAGTCAAATCGATGATGGATTTCTAGAACTAATGCTAGCGCAGCCTCTGTCGCAGCAATATGGGAATGATTGTCAGACAATTGACTTCCGATGTGGAAATGCAACCCATAAAAATCGATTTCCGGTGCGTCAATCACTTCTTCAATCAAAGGAAATAAAATCTCTTCATCCAATGGGATCCCAAATTTCGAATCTTTCTGTCCAGTTGAAATAAACGCATGGGTCTGGACATTCACTTCTGGTGTGATTCGGAACATCACTTTTGCTTTCCGCTGTTTCTCTTGACATAGCGCTCGAATCAAACCGATCTCCTGACTGCCATCGACAATGATCCGACCTACACCATAATCGATCGCTAATGCCAATTCATCAATAGATTTATTGTTGCCATTGAATTCGATTTGTTCCGCTGGAAATCCTGCTTGGATGGCTGTGTATAGTTCACCGCCACTAACAACATCCAAAGACAGGCCTTCCTCATCAATCAACCGCAGCATGGCTAGTGTATTGAAGGCTTTCGAAGCATAGGCAGCTCGGGTGTTTTCATAGCGAGACAGAAATTCCTCGCGAATAGCACGACATTGAGTGCGAATCTCGGTCACCGAAAAAACGTACAAGGGTGTGCCAAATTCTTTTGCTAATGCCACTGTATCGCATCCATCCCAAAACAGGTGATTGTCTTTAATCTCTTTGATCATTACTGCGCTCCTCTCTTAGTACCTGACTCTGATTCAATCTTTCAATCAATCGCAGGTAGCACTCAATGCCTCCTAATAAGACTTTCTCATCAAAATTCATCTTGCTGCTGTGCAGCGGATAGGTATACCCTTTTTCTTCATCCCGAGTCCCGACAAAGAAAAAGACACCAGGGATCTCTTTTTGGTACATGGAGAAATCTTCCGCTAACATGTACGGCGGTGTCTCGATATAACTGTCGCCAGCAACATCCCGAACAGCATCTACCATGTCTGGATCATTGTCTACCACCCGATACAAGTGTTCGAAAGAAACTTCTGCTGAACAGCCATACCCTTTAGCAATCTCTTCAGCCGCCAATTTTACTCGTTGCGTCAATGTTTCATAGACCCCATCTTCAAAAGCCCGCATCGTTCCGTTCAACACGACTTCTCCGGGAATAATATTTTCTGCATCTCCTCCGCGAATCTTGCCGAATGTAATGACGGCCGAAGACAATGGACTAATGTTGCGAGAAACGATTGCATGGAGACCTTGAATGACCGCAGCTGCCGCTAAGATCGCATCGCTGCCTTGATGAGGTTGGGCCCCGTGAGCACTTTCTCCCAGGACTCGAATCGTGATCTCGCCATTTCGAGCCATCATTGGTCCCTTGCGGCAAGCAATCACACCTTCAGGATAGTCTGGAAAAACATGCAGACCGATAATCTGATCAATCGCAAAATCGGTTAAGATTCCTTCATCAATCATTAGCTGCGCACCACCAGGGCCTTCTTCTGCTGGCTGAAAAATCAACACAATGGTCCCGCGAACAGCTTCCGGGTAATCGGATAAGTACTTTGCAAAACCTAAAAGCGTCGCCATATGTCCATCATGTCCACAAGCATGCATTTTGCCGAGATGTTGCGAGGCAAAAGGAGCATTCGTTTCTTCCTTGATAGGCAATGCATCGATATCCGTGCGGAATGCTAACGTCTTCCCTGGTTTTTCACTGCGAAAAACAGCGATCAATCCGGTATCCAGAACCGGATAAATTTCTTTGATCCCGAAAGACTGCAACTGTTTAAGCAAATATTCCTTCGTTTTGAATTCTTCTAATCCTAACTCGGGAATCTTATGTAGTTCCCGTCGAAAACGAACCACGTCTTCGGTTAATTTCATTACTGCTTGAGATAATTGCATTCGTGGGCACCTTTCTTTCATTTGATCAGCAATATCGGCTGAAAATGTATGGATATCCACATTTTCATTGATATTGGATAATATTATAGTATATAATTCGAATAATCTATAGTATAAATAATCAAAATTTTTTGATTTTTAGTACAATTAGAGAAAGAATAAAAAGGTTGAAAGGATGTGGAGTAGTTTGACGATTTTTAAAGGTTCTGGCGTTGCATTGATCACCCCGATGTTTCATGATGGTTCGGTGGATTTCGACAAGTTGAAGTCACTGGTTGAGTGGCATATCCAGCAAGGTAGCGATGCATTGATCGCTTGTGGAACGACCGGTGAAGCCTCAACATTGAACGATGAAGAACACATTGCTGTTATCGAGGCGGTTGTCAAGCAGGCTGCGGGCCGCATTCCTGTGATCGGTGGCACTGGTTCAAACAATACGCAACATGGGATCCATCTTTCCCAAGAAGCAGAGCGTGTCGGTGCCGACGCATTATTGGTTGTAACCCCTTATTACAACAAAGCAACAAAAAAGAGTTTGGTTACTCATTACAAGGCAATTTGTCAAAGCGTTGAACTGCCTGTCATCTTATATTCGGTCGCATCAAGAACAGGAATGAACTTGACTTACGACATGGTTGCTGAATTAAAAGAGATTCCGAATGTCAAAGGAATCAAAGAGGCCAGTGGAGATATCTCACAAATTGCGTCTATCGCGCAACTAGTGGATGATGAATTTTCTCTCTATTCCGGCAATGATGATCAAGTCACACCAATCTTAGCATTAGGCGGTTCTGGTGTGATTTCGACGATCGGTAATATTGCCCCTAAACAAACAGCGACTTTGGTGGCAGATTTTCTTTCTGGAAATATTCAAGCAGCGATTCAGGAGCAGTTACGACAAAAACCTTTGATCGATGCGATTTTTAGTGAAGTCAATCCAGTGCCCATCAAAGCGGCAGTTTCCTTATTAGGAAAGTCTGACTTGCACTATCGGTTGCCATTAGGACCGCCTGAGAAAGAAACAATCAACCGTCTAAAAAAAGAAATGTCCGCTTATGGGCTTTTATAAGGAGGCAATCAAGTGAGACATATTTTATTGAGCGGTGCCAATGGTCGAATGGGAAAAGTTTTGCAGCACATGATTGCTGGACATGCTGAATTTGTGATCAGTGCTGGATTAGACCGTCACACGGAAGCAACTGGCGACTTTCCAATCTATTCTGCACCAGAAGCAGTCAAAGAACCTGTTGATTTGGTGATCGATTTTTCACATCATAGCAATGTAGCAGGCCTCCTTGACTTCTGTGTTGCCAACCAACTGCCCATCGTTGTGGCTACGACTGGTTTAAGTCAAGCAACCCAAGAAAAAATGGTCGCCGCTGCTCAAAAGATTCCTGTTTTTTATTCTGCGAATATGTCCGTGGGGATCAATGTATTGATCAAAGCCCTAAAAGCGATCACCCCACCTTTGGAAGCAGATTTCGATATTGAAATCATTGAAAAACATCACAATCAAAAAATCGATGCGCCAAGCGGAACTGCATTGTTACTGGCAGACAGCATCAATGAAAGTTGTCAAGAACCAAAAGAATATCTTTATGGCCGTTCTGGCAACGATCTGACCAATGATCGAAAACAATTAGGTATTCACGCTGTTCGCGGTGGCACGATCCCGGGCGAACACACGGTGATCTATGCAGGAGCAGACGAGATCATTGAGCTGAAACATACCGCATTATCACGGGATATTTTTGCCAATGGTGCGTTGAAGGCTGCCGAATATCTTGCACAACAACCTGCTGGACTATATGACATGGAAAATCTACTTGACAAGTAAAGGTGGTAACGTATGACTGAATTACAATTTTCTGATCCTTATCAATTAGCCAAATACATCAAAGAAGCCAATAAGCAGACCCCAGTCAAAGTCTATTTGAATGGTGATCTATCTACCTGTTCTTCCGAGACACTGAAAATTTTTGGGGCTGGCTCCTTTTACTTTATTGTTGGAGACAGTCAAGAAGTAGCTGATTTTCTAACGGCCAATCAAGATAAAATCACTGATTTCTATTTAGAAAATGACCGTCGGAATTCTGCGATCCCTCTGTTGGACTTAACAACAGTCGATGCTCGGATCGAACCAGGGGCTTTCATTCGTGATCAAGCAATCATTGAGAAGAATGCGGTCATCATGATGGGAGCGGTCATCAATATTGGTGCCGTTGTCGGCGAAGAAACAATGATCGATATGGGGGCGATTTTAGGCGCCCGGGCTACTGTCGGTAAAAAAGCCCATATCGGAGCTGGGGCTGTTTTAGCTGGTGTCTTAGAGCCACCTTCAGCTAGCCCAGTGATTATCGAAGATCATGTGTTGATCGGCGCCAATGCCGTAGTCCTTGAAGGTGTTCGTGTCGGTGAAGGTGCTGTGGTTGCTGCTGGATCTGTAGTCACAGAAGATGTACCGGCAGGGGCTGTAGTTGCTGGTTCCCCGGCTAAAGTCATCAAGATGAAAGATGAAAAGACGGCTAGTAAAACCGAGTTTCTTGACGACTTGCGGGGCTGATCTCGCCTGTTGCAACTTGCAAAAAAGCGTATGACCCGCGAGTCATACGCTTTTTTTATTTGCGTAATTTTTTACTACAGTTATTTACTACAATCAAAAACTCACCGATCATTCCCCTAGCAAGTCCTAAGATTCCTCGCTGTTGGTTTTTTCTTCTGCAAAAGAACACTGATCACGACGAATAAAGTCTATGCTTGTTCTCGAAAAGCTGAAACTGCGGTCTGGATTTCTTGATAGATGGCTGCCACTTCTTCCAGATCCGCTGCATTCGCTCCGCTGGCAAGCGGATGTCCGCCACCATGATGACGTTTGGCGATCTCATTGATCACAGGTCCTTTCGAACGCATCCGGACCCGATAATAGCCTTCTGGCTGCTCAACAAAAATTGCCCATGCTAAGACATCTTCAATCTTCCCTGGTAAGGACACGATAGCAGATGTTTCTGAATCAACAACGCCAAAACGCTGTTGAATCTCATTTGTCAGAATCACTTTGCCAGCTCCTAGTGAATCAACTTCTAAATTTTCAAAGACATAGCCGGAAAGACGAGCCACTGCTCTCGAAACCTGATCAATCTCACGATTGATTTTTGGTGCATCAAAACCATAATCCAACAAATCAGCTGCGTAACGCAATGTCGCGGAGGTCGTTGCTGGGTACAGGAAACGACCCGTATCCCCTACGATTCCGGCATAAAGCAGGCGCGCAGCTTCTTGCGACATAGTAAGTTCTTCAGCGAACATTTTCCAGAATGCCGTAATCATTTCACTGCAGCTGCTAGCAGTAGTATCCACCCAGACCAAATCTCCATAAGGTTCGTCATTAGGATGGTGATCGATTTTGATCAATTTTGCACCATTGGCATAGCGCTGATCACTGACTCTTGGTGAATTGGCGGTATCGGTCACGATCACTAAGGCATTTTTGTAGACTTCATCCGAAATCTCCTGCATTTCTGCTAAGTAGTCTAGCCCTTCAACAGGCCCTCCCACTTGATAGATCGCTTTTTCAGGAAAACTAGCTCGTAAAATTTCTGCCAATCCAACTTGTGACCCTAGTGCATCCGGATCAGGTCGCTGATGGCGGTGAATAATAATTGTCTGATATTCCTTAATTGCTGTCAATATTTCCTCTTGTACGTTCATTGCATATCTCCATTTTCTAAGCATTTATCTGATGACTGCTGTTCGAATTAAGGGCGCTCCATTACTTGGCAGACGACAATTGCTTTAGCTACCATGGAATTTTCGATATAGACTTCAATATCGATCTTAGCAGATCGGCGCCCCAGCTCCAAAATTTTGGGCTGAATAATGATCTCACTTTCTAATTGGATCAAGCGGAAATAGTGTAGATTCACTTGTTCGATCCAGCTGTTTCGCCGCTGATTGACTTGCATCGTTCGTTTGGCAGCATTGGCGATCACTTCACTGAGCACACCAAAAGAAATCGTTCCTACTTCATTGACCATTTGTGGAGTCACAGCGAAACGAAAGTTTGGCTGTGCCAATTTATTGCCTTCAAAATCTTGTTCAATGATTTGGATCTGACCAGAAATCTGATCAGAGATCGTATCGGAAATCTGGGTCTGTCTTTGGACTAGTTGCATCGCCTTCATAATGTCTTGCCGAGTCACGATTCCGATCAAAGATAAGTCATCTGCTACTACTGGCATCACTTCCAAGCCATCCCAAATCATTTGATGACTGGCAGAAGCAACACTCATCTCTTTTTTCACGACTCGCGGTTCACGAGTCATGATTCGTTCAATGATTTGCGTATCGGGTTTTTCCAAAACATCTTTTGCCGTAATGATCCCAACCACGCGCATGTTCTTGTTAACTACCGGATAGCGAGAATGATTGGTTTCTTCTGAAAGACGTTTATAGTCTTTGACAGTGTCAAACGTATGCAGATACTTTGTTTTTTCCAGCGGCATATAGATATCGCTAACGAGCATAATATCTTTTTTGATCAGCTGGTCACTCAATGCCCGGTTGATCATCGTTGCAACGGTAAACGTATCATAAGTCGTCTGCAATATTGGCAGTTCCAGCTTATCGGCCAAACGACAGTTTTCTTCTGATGTTTCAAACCCACCAGTGATCAAGACAGCAGCACCATCTTCTAATGCTAATTGGTGAACTTCATTTCGATTCCCTACGATCACGAGCGATCCCGGGGTGATATATCGTTCCATTGCTGATTCTTTCATCGCACCGATAACAAACTTATTCAAGTCCTTATCTAGACCGGCTGCGCCTCCTAGAACCTCTCCTTCAATGATTTGTACGACTTCTCCAAAGGTCAATTTTTCAATATGTTTTTTTAACTTACGCTCGATCCTAATGGTTCCTACCCGTTGAATGGTAGAGACCAGACCGATATTTTCTGCATCTTTGATTGCCCGATAGGCGGTTCCTTCACTGACACCTAAATCCTTTGCGATTCCCCGTACTGAAATACGGTCTCCTACCGGCAAACTTTCGATATGCGCTAAAATCAAGTCATGTTTCGTCGCCATAATTTTCTCCTAGTTAATAAAATCCGTCAATCAGACGGTCAACAATCAATCGATTCTCCCACAGCCAAAACGGTGCCTACTCCCTCAGGCAGCAAGTCGATAAAAGCGGCGGGATCTTGTTTGATCAGTGGGAATGTGTTGTAGTGAACTGGTACAACTTTTTTTGCTTTCAATAAGTGGGCAGCTGCGGCTGCATCTTTAGGTCCCATAGTGAAGTTATCACCAATCGGCAAGAAAGCCACATCGATCGCAAATTGTTCGCCAATCAGTGCCATATCACCAAAGAGGGCTGTATCCCCCGCGTGATATATTGTTTTGCCTTCCGCTTCTAAAATGATTCCCGCTGGGTTTCCCATATAGATCATCTTGCCGTCTTCTTCCAGACCGGAACTGTGCTGAGCTTGAACGAACCGTACCTTGCCAAAGGGAAAAGTATATGAGCCACCGATATTCATACCGTGAGTCTTCGTTACTCCCTTACTTGTTGCATACTGACAAACTTCCACTACACTGATAATAGGTGCTTCTGTACGTTTGGCAATCGCCACCATATCTCCTACATGGTCGCTGTGCCCATGAGTGATCAGCAGCCAGTCTGGATCAACTGTTTCTGCATCCAGATCAGTCATAGCGTTTCCATTTATAAAAGGGTCAAACAACAACTTTTGTCCATCTTCCAACTCGATCGAAAGAACCGCGTGTCCATGAAAAGTAATCTTCACAACAATTACCCCTTTCCTATTCATAAGTAATACAGACTAATATTTTCTATTATAACAGACTAATACAAAATTCCAAACAATCAATTCGGTGTATCCATTTCATTCATGACGTTATTCTTCTCTTAGTCAAGAAATCACAAAAAAACTGTTCTAGTCTTCAGAAAAAAGAACTAGAACAGTTTTTTTAGGTTCGCAGCTTACAGAGAATGTTTCTGGAAGCCACCTTGTTTTTTGATACGCCACATAGTCATCAATAGGGCCACAGCACATAAAAGAAACGCACCGAAGAAAGTAACTTTCATTCCATAATTGAAGATATCTGGTCGTCCATTGATATATGTCGTCACATGCTGACCATAGGCACTGCTCATCGCAGAATATAGAATCGTTGTGGACATTGCAATCCCTAGCACCATGCCTAGATTACGAGCAAAAGAGTTCAAGCTACCGGCCACTCCCAAATTTTCTTTGGTCACGCTGCTCATGACCATGGTATTATTCGGCGATTGGAACAAGGAATTTCCTAATCCCATGATTGCTGTAGCCACCACATAATACCAAATAGGTGTATGCTGGTTCATAAACATGTACATCAGTTGGGTAATCGATAGTAAGGCCAAGCCAATCAACACCAAGATTTCTGGACCGACTTGGTCTGTCAAATAACCGCTGATAGGCGATCCGATAACCATCATCAAAGGAAAGACCATCATCAACATCCCGGCTACACTTGGAGTCAACCCACGGGCATTTTGCAGATAAAATGGAATCACGACATTAACAAAAAAATTAGCAGAAAAGATCAGAAGTGCCGTAAACAAACTTAACGTAAAAATTTTATTTCGGAAAATGCTGAAAGTAATCAGCGGCATCGCCACCCGTTTTTCTACTTGAATAAAAGCAATAAAAGCAATGATTGCAACGAAAATCAATACTAATGGCAACCATGTCAAGAAGCCTTGCTCCTGACCGATGAAAATTCCACCGAAAAAGGTCAAGATCGCCACAGAGAATAGACCAAATCCACTTTTATCGATGGAGTTGCGGCTCATGGTGATATCTTTGGGTAAAATTTTCTCCCCGGCAATCATAGTCAGAATTCCGACAGGAACATTGATCCAAAAAATATAAGGCCATGAAAAATGAGACAATATGATCCCGCCTAGTCCTGGACCAGCAATTGATCCTAGCGACACGAAAGCGCCGATCATCCCCAGTGCCCGTCCTCGCTCACTAATAGGAAATACTTCCGTAATGATTCCAGTATTTGTTGCCATCGTCATACTTGCACCGATCGCTTGGACGACTCGTGCAAAGAGCAAAAAAGCCAACGAATGGTTGAACCCGCACAATAAAGAACCGATGGTAAAAATCAACATGCCGAGACGAAAGACCTTGATTTTCCCCCAACTATCGCCAATCTTACCAAATAGCAACAAACAAGCACAAACCACCATCAAATAAACCGACACGACCCATTCCGCTTGGTTCATGGGTACGGACATATTTGCCGATATCGTCGGCAACGCAATATTCACGATGCTGCCGTCTAATGTAGACATAAACGTGAACATCGCAACAGCAATCAAGATCCACCATTTTCTCTGCTGGACAAGCGTATCTTCTTGATAACTTTTCACTCAAAACCATCCTTTCGATCCAATCAATTTTCTTTTAACACGAGTTTCTTCGTGGAATTGTTTTTTATCCAGACATCACTCCAGCATTCGGACAAGTCAAATTAGCCAGACTAACAAAAATAACTGACACGCCTTGAGAGACCCCACCAATCCGCACCGGAAAACAGGAGCAATTTCAATGTTTGGTTATTGGAACACTTGCTTTAGACAACACCCTGTCAATGAAGACCTAGATATTATCGATCGGACAATGTTCTCGTATTTCTGCGCTATGTATCTAAAGAGACACCACAAAAATCAAAGCAAAAACTAGGACGTTTGTAGCTGGCGTCCTAGTTTTCTGGATGTTTTATTTGCGTGATCGATTTCTTTGACTGGATTCCATGATCACAGGCAAGATCACTGGTCGGCGTTTTGTCTGTTCAAACAAGAAGCGGCTTAAGCGATCTCGAATGTCTTGTTTCAATTTACTCCATTCAAACTCTTCATCATGCAAATGTTTTTCAACGATCTCTGCAACGATCTCACCACTTTCCCGAATCAAATCACGACTTGCTTTGACATAAACAAAGCCGCGGGAAGTGATTTGCGGTGCTGCAATGATTTTCTTTTCGCGACGGTTGATCGTTACGACTGCGACGAAAATACCGTCTTCAGATAAGACTTTACGATCGCGTAAAACAATATTGCCGATATCACCGACACCGATCCCATCGATCATGACATTCTCAGCTGGTACAGCACCAGCTGAATGCATTTCGCCTTTTTTGTATTCTAAAACATCCCCGCGTGCGGTAATGAAAATATTCTTCAACGGAATGCCCACTTCATGAGCCAAGTCCACATGTGCTGCCAACTGACGATATTCTCCTTGGATTGGTAGGAAATACGTTGGCTTCATTAAATTCAGCATCAATTGCAGATCATTCGGATTCGCATGACCGGAAACACGAAAATTATCTGAAATTTGCTTCACGGTTCCACCCGCTCGGTAAATGATATCTTCCGTTTTGGCAACGACCGTTTCCATAGCTGTCGTAGGCGTCGTCGTAATATAAACGAGATCCCCTTCTTGAATCCGTAATGTACGATGTGTTCCGTTCGCCATTTTCTGCAATGCTTTGATCGGTTCACCCATACGGCCAGTCTCTAGAATAAGCAATTGCTCATTGGCATACTTTTTCATTTCTTTTTGGGTGATCAGCAAATCCTCTGCTGGTAATTTTAGTTTACCCAACTTCATCGCAGTGCGGATGATCCGTCCAAAGTCCTGACCAGTCAAAACTACTTTTCGTCCGGAACGATATGCTGCATCCAGCACTTGTTGAACCCTCTGCAGATTGCTGGCTACACTTGCGACAATGATCCGACCTTCCCAATAGCGAATGTTGTCAAACACTTCATCTTGAATCGTCAATTCAGAAGCAATCGGTGCTGGGTTTTCTGCATTTGTTGAGGTGCTCAGCAATGCCAGAACGCCTTCTTTACCGATCTCTGCCAAACGTCCGAAATCCGTTTGATACATTGGGATAGCTGTTTGATCAAATTTGAAATCCCCTGTATAGACGATATTTCCAGCGCTGGTTTTGACGCTGATTCCGACAGAATCAGGAATCGAATGCGTTGTCCGGAAAAAGCTGATGGTTGCATGACCAAAATCGATTTCTGAATGTTCATCAATGATATGGAAATCTTTGAATTTCTTTGTTGCTTCGTTTTTTGCTACGGTCAATTTTGCCAATTCGATCGTTAGCTCTGTTCCAAACACCGGAACTGGAACATTCTCCAAGAAATAGGGCAGCGCCCCAATGGCGTCGGCATGTCCATGAGTCAAAAAGACCCCCGCTACGCGATCTGCGTTTTCTTCTAGATACGTGAAATCAGGAATGACCGTATCGATTCCCAATAACTCGTTTTCTGGATAACGGACACCGCAATCCAGAACAAATATATCCTCTCCAACTTCAGCAATGTACATATTTTTTCCGTTTTCACGTACACCACCGAGAGGAATGATTTTGATAGTTTCCAATCTATTCACCTCTTGATTTTTTTACACTATTTATTTCCCTAGCCTAAGCCGTCTCTTTCATTATACAACAAAAAAAAGAAAAGCGTGGCATTCGCTACACTTTTCTGAAAAACTTATGATTTACACTCGAACTAGAGACTGTTCATGCAGCGATTCTGCGATTTGGATAGAGTTCCAGGCAGCACCTTTCAGCAAGTTGTCCGCTACCACCCAAAGGTGCAGACCATTCGCTACATCTAAATCTTTTCGAATCCGACCGACGAAGGTCTCTGTCTTACCGACACTCGTCAGTGCTTGTGGATAAATCTGCTGACTTGGATCGTCTTGCAGAACTGCTCCGGGAGCTGCTTTGATCCACTCTTTGACTGCAGTCAATTCCGCAGGTTGTTTTGTTTCGATATAAATAGATTCTGAGTGCCCGCTAAAGACTGGGATCCGAACACAAGTAGCCGCTACTTGGATCGCTGAGTCTTCCATGATCTTTTTGGTTTCATTAATCATTTTCCACTCTTCATAGGTGTAATCATCTTCCGCAAAAACATCGATCTGCGGCAAGGCATTGAATGCGATGGGATAGTGTTTCTTGTCACCGCCCGCTGGCATGATCTCTGGTGCCAACTGATCAGCTGGTGTTCCTGACAAGTAAGCTTGAGATTCCCGTGTCAATTCTGCCATTGCCTTAGCACCGGCACCTGAAACAGCTTGATACGTCGAAACAATGATCCGCGATAAACCTGCGTGTTGCCGAATCGGTTCTAATGCCACCATCATCTGAATCGTTGAACAATTTGGGTTTGCGATAATCCCTTGGTGTTTTGCTAAAGCATGAGCATTTACTTCGGGAACCACTAAAGGGACATTCGGATCCATTCGGAAGTAGCTCGTATTGTCGATTACGACCGCACCGCTTTTAACCGCTTCTGGGGCAAATTGCTTGGAGATACTGCCGCCAGCACTAAATAAAGCCAAATCTACTCCAATAAATGAGGTCGTAGTTAATTCTTGAATGACCAAAGTGGCTCCTTTGAAGACACAGGTTTTCCCAGCTGATCGCTTTGAAGCCAATAGAATCAATTCCTTGATCGGCAATGTAGTCTTTTCTAACATCTCAATCATTTTTGTTCCAACTGCGCCAGTCGCACCAACAACAGCTACCCGGTACCCTCTATCCATTTGATCACTCCTCGAATAAAAATACATTTTTACTAGTTTATCATATTTAAGCAAAAAGAAAAGATCTTACATAAGCATTCTCAGAAAGAAAAAGAAAAAATCTGAAAATTCCCTCTTCTTTCGCTTTTTTTCAAAAAAGGGTTATTTTTCGACTGTTATTATTTGTCACATCTACGGGTTATAGGCTATAATATTAGTAGAAAGAATTTTGGGGAAGATTCTTTCCAACGTGCATGGGGAAATAAAACCCAATCAGCCTAAATGAGGCAAGACCTGTTTTAACAGATCTTGCCTCATTTTATTTTTTAATTATTGCTGATTTCATTGTTGATTTTTGCAATGACAAATCCTTTATTATCAATGATCATTGTCTCATCTTCGATCTGCATAAACTGATCTAATAAAATTTCCTCTGGGCAAGACAATGTGAGTTGGTCTTCCCCGGTATTAAAGATTCCAATGATTCGTTGCGCACCTAATTCCCGCTCAAAAATGATCAATCCTTCTTCTTCAGAAATCACGTTCCAATTCAAAGAGCCCTCTGAAAGGATTTTTTGATGACTCTTGCGCAAATGAATCAAATCAGTTGTGAAGCGCAACAAATCGCGGTCTTGTTTTTCTTCTTCCCAAACCATACATTTCCGGCAATCCGGATCCATATCCCCGGTCAAGCCGATTTCATCGCCATAATACAGGCAGGGAACCCCTTGCTGCAAGTAGGTAAAAGCCATCACCTGCCGCATCAGGTCCTTATCGCCTCGTGCCAATGTCAATAGACGCGGCGTATCGTGAGAATCCAAAATATTGAATTGGACTTGATTTGTCTGGTCCCGATAAAGCATCAATTGATTATTTAGTTCCGAGACCATCTTTGTCATTGATATTTCGCCTTTGACGAAGTATTCAATGATTGCATCTGTAAAAGCATAGTTCATGACTGCATGGAATTCGTCCCCTTGGAGCCATCTTTGAGAAGAATGCCATATCTCTCCTAAAATATAAAAATCGTCTTTGGCTTCATCACAGACCTGACGAAATTTCTTCCAGAAATTATGGCTCACCTCATTGGCTACATCCAAGCGCCAAGCATCGATATCAAATTCTTCGATCCAGTAACGAGCAATTTTCAGGAGATAGTCTTGAACATCCGGATTCTCTGTATTCAGCTTCGGCATATGCGGGGTAAATGCAAACACATCATACGTGATATCATAAGCATCTTCAAAATCTTCGCCTTCTTTATAATTGACAGGGAATTCATTGATATGGAACCAATCGGCAAAGGGAGAATCTGCACCATTCTTAATGACATCGAGCCATTGGTGGGAAGTATCTCCTATGTGATTGAAAACTGCGTCAAGCATGACCTTGATTCCTCGTTTATGACATTCCTCCACCAACCGTTTAAAGGTCTCGTTATCCCCAAATGCCGGATCAATCGCTAAATAGTCGATGGTATCGTATTTGTGGTTGGAGTAGGCTTCAAAAATCGGACAGAAATATATCCCATTGATCCCTAGCGAAACGAGATAATCCAGATGGTCGATCACACCTTGTAAATCTCCACCAAAAAAATCTTGCCGATCAGGATTTTTGGACCCCCAGGGCAATGTGCCTTCAGGATCATTCGATGGATCGCCATTGGCAAAGCGCTCCGGAAAAATTTGATACCAGACGGTTTCTTTGACCCATTCCGGCACTTTGAACCGATCCGCTTCTTGAAAGTAAGGCATCCGGAAATAATTGTTGTTCATTTCTAAGTATTGCTCTTCAAAAGGATAGACCCCATGATCCCCATAAAAAACATGGAGACCGTCAAAACTTTCAATTGAGAAGCCGTAAGACAATCGGCGAAATTCTGCACTTACAGTCACTTGCCAATAATCATGCAAGTCCGTAGACAAGATTTTATCCATTTCGATCCTTCGTTGGTACCAAGCTTCTTTGTATAAGGTATACGGATCCCCGCATAATAATTGCACGTGACGCACATCTTGACGAGCTGTGCGCAGCCGAATGTGCATTTTGTCTTTTTCAAATAAATAAGCAAATTCACTTTCTGGACGATGATAAATAGCAGTAGTATTCATAGCAGACTCCTTTAATTATTTGTTGCCTCTATTTTCCCACACACAAGAAGAGAATACAAGCAAAATATGCAATCGATTGCTTTATCCTCTTCTTTTTACAAAAGGGCGAGAAATATAATAGAAACATCAAATAACACAAACGAAGCAATCGTTTGCATTGCTATAAATTGGGGATCATTTACTTGGTTTAGAATTGTTCGAGCAAGCGTGTTCTTTTAAAATGTCATACTTCCGCAACAAACCAATCACTGTAGTCAGCGCCTGATAAAGCTCTGTAAAATCCGAAGGGCGCATTGCCGAAACCTTCTCATTCAAGCGATCCTCAATTTGTTGTTTTTTGCGACTAAACAATTCTCTTCCCGCTTCACACATAAAGACATTGACGCTGCGCCGATTCGTTTCATTGGTTTTGCGAATGACAAACCCAGCTTTTTCCAATCCAGCAATCGAACGACTAATCTGGACCTTCGATGTGCCGATTTGTCTTGCTAATTCCGACATCGTCATCCCTTCATTAGCTGCGATGATAACCAATTCAAGTATTTCCATCTTTGTCAATTTTAAATCTTCAAACCCAACTTCTTCAAACAAAAGGTTTCCCAGTAGTGAGAAAACTTCTGCAAATACTGATATATCAAACTTCTCTATCGCTTTTGTCATTTTCTCCCTCTTTTCTTCTCTATAGTTTAGTATAAGAACTTCTGCAAAACAATAACGATTGTTGATTTTTGTTAACTGTTATGATAGCTTTTAAACAGGATGAAAAAAACATGAAAATGGCAAGAAAAGAGTGACAGCATGCTAGAATTAAAAGATATCAAGAAGTATTATAAAGTAGGATCAAGTACCACCAAAGCATTGGACGGTGTCTCGGTTGCTTTCCGAAAACAAGAGTTTGTAGCCATTTTGGGACCAAGCGGCTCTGGAAAAACCACCATGCTAAATGTGATCGGTGGATTAGACAACTACGACTCTGGAGACATGGTCATTAATGGAAAATCGACCAAATCTTTCAAGGACCGTGATTGGGATGCCTATCGGAACAATTCGATCGGTTTTGTGTTCCAAAGTTACAATTTAATCAGTCATTTGGGGATTATTGATAACGTTGAGCTAGGAATGACACTAAGCGGTGTTTCAAAAGAAGTCAAACGAGCGAAAGCCGAAGATGCGCTGACACGGGTTGGTCTTGCGGACCATATGCACAAAAAGCCAAATCAACTTTCTGGTGGGCAAATGCAGCGGGTAGCGATTGCCCGAGCATTAGCCAACGACCCAGATATTCTGCTTTGTGATGAACCGACGGGTGCGTTGGATTCAGAGACTAGCGTCCAAATCATGAAGCTGATCCAAGAGCTTTCCAATGAAAAGCTCGTAATCATGGTTACCCATAACCCGGAACTAGCGAATCAGTATGCGGATCGAATCATTGAGTTCAAGGATGGTCGAATCTTAAAAGATTCTAACCCGCATATTGAAGAACAAAAGAAAGATCAATTTGAATTAAAGCACACGAAGATGAGTTTCCTCACTGCATTGCGTCTTTCTTTCAATAATATCCGGACAAAAAAAGGCAGAACTTTCTTAACGGCATTTGCTTCAAGCATTGGGATCATCGGCATTGCCATCGTCTTGTCTTTATCGACCGGATTCCAAAAGCAAATCGATAATACACAGTCTGAAACATTGGCCCGTTTCCCGATCACGATCTCTAAAGTAACGACGGAACAAGACCCTTCTGCAATCAGTACTCGTACTAAAGAAGAGAATTTCCCGTCCACTAAAGAAGTGACCGCAAAACTGAGTGACGCTGACCGGGCAACCCATATCAATAATATTGATCAGGACTTTCTTGACTATCTCAATAAAATTGATCCTGAGTTAAGCAACAACATTGGCTACACTCGTTCGACTTCGTTGAACTTACTGCGTAAGGTCGATGATAAAGTAGAACAAGTCAGCTTTTCAAATGCTTCAGCTGATAACGAGCAGACAAATGCCATGATGTCCGCAATGAGTGCTTCGACGGGAATCGGCGTTTCAACCTTCCCAGAACAACTATCTGAGGAAAACGGCAACTTCCTGAAAGACAACTATGATTTGCTGCAGGGAGAATATCCTGCATCAGCAAATGACGTTGTACTGATCGTTGACGAGAACAACGTGACGAACGTCAACGCATTGATCAACTTAGGATTTGATATCAAAGACGGCGATAAAGTGTCTTTCGATGATATCGTAGGAACAACAGTCAAGTTGGCACTTAACGATGCCTTTTATACTGAATTGCCAACTGGGAACTTTATCCCAAATCAAGATTTAACAGCTGTTTATGACAACAGTGCAAATAAAGAATTAAAAATCAGCGGGATTTTACGTATCAAAGAAAAATCTACGATGAATTTGCTTTCTACCGGGATCGCTTATAGCGATGCATTAGCCCAAGAAGTTATCAAAGAAAACAAAAACTCGGCAATCGTCAAAGCCCAAAAAGACAGTGATATCAATGTTATGACCAACGAAAAAATCGATGCTAGCACGCGCGATTCTCTAATCGATTACTTAGGTGGCAGCGACTTGCCAAACAGTATTATGATCTATCCAAATGATTTTAGTTCCAAAGAAAAAATCTTGGACTATCTTGATGCTTACAACAAAGGCAAAGATCGTAAAGATCAAATCGTTTATTCTGATTTAGCTGGAACCATGACGCAATTGACCGGCGGCTTGATGGATGCCATCACTTATGTTCTGATTGCTTTTGCCGCTATCTCATTAGTGACGAGCATGATTATGATCGGTATCATCACCTATACTTCAGTTTTGGAACGTACGAAAGAAATCGGTGTTCTAAAAGCGTTAGGTGCACGTAAAAAAGATATCACTCGTGTCTTCGATGCTGAAACATGTATCCTCGGGATTGCTTCAGGTGCATTAGGTGTCTTGATTGCTTGGTTAGCTACTTTCCCAATCAACGCAGTCTTATACAATATGACCGAGTTGGAAAATGTTGCACAACTGAATCCAGTCCATGGATTGATCTTAATTCTGGTCAGCACGATCCTAACCATGATCGGCGGCCATATCCCAGCACGGATGGCAGCGAAAAAAGATGCTGCGATCGCTTTGCGGGCAGATTAATTCTTTCTAACTAGTCACAGCTAAAGAGAGCATTGCAGCTGTCAGTTAATGGTGCTCTCAATAAAACAAAAAGTACTCGAAAAGTCATTTTGAAGCGACCCCCAAAAGTTAGACCAAAAAATCTAACTTTTGGGGGTCGTTATTTGTATGGCAAAATATCCTTTTGAATTAAAACTAAAAATCGTTAAAGAATATCTTAGTGGCGTGGGCGGATATCGGTATCTTGCCAACAAATACGGTATTTCAAGCAAGTCTCAAGTAAGTAATTGGGTGAATGTCTATCGTGAATACGGAGAGGAAGGTCTATTGAGAAAGCATCAAAATCAGAAATATTCTGTTCAATTTAAGTTAAATGCGCTAGAGTTATATCAAACAAGTGAGATGTCCTATCGAGAAGTTGCTAGCACTTTAGAAATGAACAACCCTGCGCTTATTGCCAATTGGATGCGTAATTTCAGAGAAGCAGGTATTGAGGGGCTCTCAAAAGAGAAAGGGCGACCACTTACTTTGACTAGAAAAAAAGAAAACAAAAAAGAAAATACAACAACTGAAGAACGCGATCGTATCAAGGCATTAGAAAAGCAAGTCCGATCCCTTCAAATTGAGAATGCCTTTTTAAAAGAGTTGAGGAAGCTGCGAAAACAGGAAGCCCAGCAAAGACGCAAGAATCAATCGCACGAATCATCGCCAGCCTCCGAGGATCATTCAAACTAGTTGAGCTTCTTGAAACATTGAAATTTCCTAAAGCAACCTATATGTATTGGCAGAAACGGTTTGGCAGACCAAACCCAGACCAAGAAATTGAAGAAAAAATGCTTGAAATTCGCAAAGATCATAAAGATTACGGCTGTCTGCGACTAAAAAAAGAATTAGAGAATCAAGGGATTCATGTCAATAAAAAGAAGATTCAACGTCTGATAAAAAAACTAGGTATCGAAGTAAAGTCTTACACTCGAAAATCTCGACGGTACAATTCTTATCGTGGGAAGGTTGGCACTGTCGCCAAAAATCGTATTCATCGTCGGTTTTATACAAATATCTGTCACCAAAAAATTACAACTGATACCACAGAGTTTAAGTATTATGAAGTAGACACCACAGGTGTCGTTCGTCAGAAAAAGCTGTATTTAGATCCTTTCATGGATTTCTACAATAGTGAAATTCTATCTTATCGGATTTCTGAAAAACCAAACGCACTAGCCATAATGAAAGGATTAGAAGAAGTAATCCAGATGACAAATGATTGTCCATTTCGTAGAACCTTCCATTCAGATCAAGGATGGGCCTATCAAATGAATGCTCATAAGAATAAATTGAAGCAGCATAAAATCTTCCAGAGTATGTCTCGTAAAGGGAATTGTTTAGATAACTCACCTATGGAAAACTTCTTTGGTTTATTAAAGCAAGAGATTTTTCACGGAGAAGTCTATCGGAGTTTAGATGAATTGAAAACAAAAATTGACCAATATATCTATTATTACAACCATAAACGCATCAAAAAGAAATTAAATTGGCGAAGTCCGGTTCAGTTTCGAGAAGCTGTAAAAACAGCTGTCTAACAGTTAATCTTATCATACAAAAAAGGAGTGGATTTCTCCACTCCATAAAAGTCTAACTTTTTGGGGTCACTACAAAAAGTCATTTTCGAGTACTTTTTGTTTTATGCCTGCGATAAGCTCTTTTGTAACCTGAAAATCCGGGTTATAGAGGACTGCTCCTTTGAGTTTGTGGATGGTCTGCTTCCACTAAAAGAAAGCATTCAGCTAGAGCAGCCAGCACTTATCTTCTATTCTCTTTAACTCTCTTTAATCTTAGTCAATGATTTCTCCATTACTGCGGATAACTCTTTGATACCAAGCAAAGCTATCTTTTTTGATTCTTTCGCCACTGCCTTTTCCATAATCATCACTATCTACATAAATAAATCCATAGCGTTTGCTCATTTCACTAGACGAACAGCTGACTATATCAATGGGTCCCCAAGCATAGTAACCGCGCAGATCCACACCATCTTTGATTGCTTCTTTCATGGCTCGAATATGATCTCGATAATACTCTATACGATAGGAATCATGAATGCTCCCATTTTCCAATTTATCAAAATAGCCAATCCCATTTTCAGTGATATAAATTGGACACTGATAGCGATCATAAAACTCATTTAAAAGAATTCTCAAGCCAATGGGATCAATTGTCCACCCCCAAGGATTTGCTGGTAGTTCCTTATTTCTGTGTGGTCCTAAATCCTTATCGTAAGAGTCTTGATCGCATATTTGTGTATAGTAGTAAGAAAAAGACATAAAGTCTGCCGTATGCTTCAGTGCTTCTTCGTCATCTTCTCCAAAAGTTACATGAATGCCTTTATCATCAAAGTAACGGAAAGCATAACCAGGATAGCGGCCGCGAAGTAAGACGTCTGCAAAGAAATACTCCATTTGATTTAATTTTAATGCAGCTAGAACATCTTCCGCCTTGCTAGATGCCGCATAAGATGGACCGCCACAAAGCATCATGCCGATCTCATTATCTGGATAATGTGCATGCGCATATTTTGTAATCAATGCACTAGCAACCATTTCATTGTGTACTCCTTGATATTTAGCAGAAAGCAAATCCTCTACTGCATCCTCAGGAATTCCAAGATGATTGAACGATTCATGGACAATTAAATTGATTTGATTAACCACTATCCACTTCTTTACTTTGTCATGATAGCGATCTAGCAGAACTTGACCATAACGGACAAAGAAATCAATAACTTCTCTTGAATACCAGCCTTTATACGAAGTTGTCAAATGAAGTGGCATTTCATAGTGAGACATTGTGATCATTGGTTCCATACCATTTTTTATTATTTCATCAAATAAATCGTCATAAAACTGCAAACCCGCTTCATTCGGCTCCAACTCATCTCCGTTTGGAAAAATTCTTGCCCAGTTGATAGAAGTCCGAAATGTTTTTAGCCCTAATTCAGCAAGCAATTTCAAGTCATCTTTATACGTGTGATAGAAATCAATTCCCCACCGTTTTGGAAAAATTCGCTCTGTACTGTTCATTGCTTCTTTGATATAAGCTGTCGTTATTTCCATATTAGATTTCTTTTCTAAGTCAACATCTGGAAGAAACTCATTAATATCTGCCACACACCAGCCTTTTCCGTCTACATCCCACGCACCTTCAGCTTGATTAGCTGCAATAGCACCGCCCCATAAAAAATCTTTTGGAAAACCTTCAGGTATTTTAGTCATTTTCTTCCTCTCTTTCCAGTCTACTCTCCAATTGCTCAATGCGCCGATCATAGGCTTTAAAAATTGCCAGCATGCGTTTAGCAATATTTATCTCACTGTAAATAGTCATCAATGTATCCTGTGCATGTGCGAACAACACAGAATACTCTCCATCTTCACCAGATGTTTCAGCCGTAATTGCATCTGTCTGTATGCGGTGTGCCTGTACAATCTCCTCATTTGCTTGCTTTATTTCCACTTCAGCCAGTGCAAAATCATATGATTCAATCGCTTTCAAGGCATCCATACAATGCTTTCTGGCATCTCCCGCATGTAGAATTATCTGCATGGCATGTTGAACGATTTGTTCTTTCACCATTCTAAGACCTTCTTTCACAATTATCTTTCTATACTCTTTCAGTTGCTTCAGCAGCTTCTCTTTCGCATTCTTGTTTTTCATAGGCTTTAAAAAATGGATACCAAATCGCTGCCGCCACGACAAAAACAATCAGCATTAGCAGAATGCCTGAAATTGTTCCGGTAGTTAGCCAAGTGGCAATCGGAAATGGACAGTACCACATTTGAAACATGACTGTTGGAATAGGTGCAAAAGCAATGACTTTCGTAAATAACCAGACAATTAATGGCAATATCAACCCTTGTAACCACATCGGGACCATCAATAGTGGATTCCAAGCAATACAGCCAAAAACAATCGGTTCATTGATATTAAAAATCGTCGGAGCAACCGAAGCCGTACCCAAGGCTTTTAATTTTTTTGATTTGGAGCGCATCAACATAAAAACAAGAGGCATTGTACAGCCGATACCGCCAATCCATAGATAAGCAGAATAAATAGTTGGATCAGTTACTAAATTCATTGCCTTTCCGTCAATATTTGCTTGAATAGCAGTCAATAAAACTGGATTTAAAACAGGCGTTAATACCCATGTTGAAATTCCCAACGAATAGAGGAAACAAACAATCAACATCATCAATGAAAAGCCCCATGGCGTCTCAATCACACTTTGTAATGGCATAAAGATGGCTAGAACAGCATTGTAGACATCAAAGCCAAGAAGATCAACGAAGATCCATCCGGTAAGGACAACAATACCGATTGGCAGCATAGCATCAAACCAAGAGCGGACAAAATCGGGAATCACCGATTCCTCACTGAAAAAAGAAAACTTTCCAAATAAATTCAACACCATACCAGCGAATAGTCCTGCAACAATTGCAATAAACATTCCCCCTGCACCAAGCGCACTATGACTAAAACCAGGTTCTCCGTCAGCAATGACTTGTGGAGAAATAATAATCAAAAATAAGATGATTCCAGACATTCCAGCATTGATTCTTTGCTTACGCAGTCTTTTTTTCTCCATCAAGTTGAAAGGAATCAGAAAAGATATGACGAGTGAGATCATCCCCATCGTCCATCCGTATGGTGTCCAGAAATTGGGTAAACTTGGAAAATAATCATTTAAAATTGCCAGCATACAAAAGACCGATCCTAAGAAAATTAATGGCAAAGCCTGCATGATTGAGTCTTTAAGAGTCACGATCCAAACGTTATGATTGATTTTATTCATTTTGGGCGTAAAGCTGTTTTCCAGCCAGTTAATTAAGGATTGCATTTTATTCCCTCCATTCTGAAAGCTACTGTACCTCTTCCAACAAGTGATCCAAAGCTTGTTTTCCGTTTAATATGGCATAGTATTCAGGCTTCATCAAAATCACTTTCACTGGTGCATCACCAACAAATTCTTCTACTTCATCCAAAATATACGCTAGATGGGGACCAACCATTAACGCATCAATGTCGTCAATGTAGTTTTCAATCTCACTTTCACCGCGAGCAGTAATTTTTATGTCCAATCCTTTTTCAGCAGCAGCTTTACGAATATTAGCAGCCATAAAACCTGAGCTGGCTCCAGATCCACACACAAGTAAAACATTCAATTTTTTCATGATTTTTCTCCCCCAATTCAATTTTCATTGATAGCGCTATCAATTACAGTTATACTATAGTCAATCTACAGCGGTGAAACAAATATTCTTTTGCACTGCAGTGGTGAAAGAGAGGGTGTCAGCCAATGAAAGCAAAGTATATAAAACTTCTTCACTATCTAAATGAGCAAGACAATTGGGTTTCCTCCACTCAATTAGCGGAAAAATTTGGGTTATCCAAACGGACGATAAAATCGTATATCGCAGATATTCAAGACAATGAATCTGATTTGATCCTTTCTTCAAACAAAGGCTATCGAGTGATAGCAAGTAATCTGGTCACTTTTTTCAATAACACAGAAACAAGTGTCCCTGAAACACCTACTGAACGAACTGCTTATCTCCTTTTGCGACTGATTTCAACCGAGGAAGCTCTATCTGTTTATGATCTAGCAGAAGAACTATTTATCAGCGAGTCCACATTATTGAGTGATGCAAAAAAACTTAAAAAAAAATGTTCTGAACTGGCTATCGAAGTCAGACTAACCAACGATACACTACAGTTGATTGGGACAGAAAAAGCGAAAAGACAATTAATCCATCAGACATTGCTATCCGAATTGGATAATCATTTCGTTGATATGACTAAGCTACAAGAAAGTTTTATAGATTTTGACCTTGATTATATCAAGGAAATTATTGCCGAACTTTTTTCAGACTATGATTTTTTCACGAATGATTATGCGTTAACAAATATAGTTATTCATCTAGCAATTGCCGTAGACCGTATGAAAGGAAATTTTCAGTCTCCTGAAGCAGAAGCTCAAGCGCCTCACTCAATCCATCCGACAGTACTAAAAATTTCCGAAAAAATCGCGGAAAAAGTAGCGGAACGGTACGGTATTCGTTTTCCCAAAGAAGAAATTCGTGATTTAGCTATCCTAATTTCAGCGAATGGAACTAGCGTGAATTTCACTCAAATTTCACCTGATGAGTTAGAGAAGGTCACGGACAAAAACTGCCTTGACTTAGTAAGAAAAATTCTAGCAAAAGTGGATGAATTATACTTTATTGATGGCAATGAACCTGAGTTCTTCATTCGATTTGCCCTCCATATAAAGAATTTACTGTATCGGATCAATAACGGCTACTCTTGTAGAAACCCAATGACAGAAACACTAAAAAAAGAATGTCCGCTCATCTATGATTGTGCCGTCCAGGTTTCTCATGTCATTCAAAAAGAAATCGGTTATACGATTAGTGAAGACGAAATTGCCTACATAGCTTTTCATTTAGGCTATGCGTTAGAAATTCAAAAACAGCGTACGAATAAAATAAACTGCACGATTCTAGTGCCTCATTACTACAACATGAATATTCAGGTGATGGAAAAGCTTCAGAAAAATTTCTCTGATGACCTTGAGATCCAGAATATTCTTACTAGTGAAAAAGAGTTGCAGTATGTAGATACAGAACTGATTGTGTCTGCTGTTAAACTGAAGCAAGTGATCGCTACCCCATACGTGATCATTAATCCTTTTTTTACCCTTGAAGATCGGCAACAAATTACCGCCAAGATCTTTGATATCAAAGAAAAAAAACGAAAAGAACAATTTGTGAAAACCTTTCTATCGCTTGTTGATAAAAAGCGATTCTCATATACAACTGAAAATCAAAACTCCGCAGAATTGCTCAAACAATTATGTGGTCAAATGAAAGAAGAAGGAATCGTGGACGAGACCTTTTATCCACAAGTAATTGAGAGGGAGCAACTTTCTTCTACTGCCTTTGGTTCAGTGGCTATTCCACATTCACTGACAATGAATGCCAATCGTACGGGGGTTGCGATTGCCGTCAATCCAAAGGGGATCCAGTGGGGAAATAATCGTGTCACATTGGTTTTTTTGATTTCCATCAATTACCATAACCGTCATGTGTTTCGGGAAATTTTTGATGATCTGGCCATGATTTGTACAGATGAACAAAACATTCATAAATTAAGTGCCATAACCACCTTCGATGAATTTGTAGACACGCTGACACAGTGTTTTATCAGCAACAACACAAAACAATGATACTTTTTATTATTGATAGCCATACACGTCGCACAATAGTGGGCAGCCTCTTGGCTGTTCTTTGATTAATAAACTTGGTTATTAACATTCTAAAGGCTGCTCTTCTTGTTCTTTTGACATAATAAGAATATAAAAAAGATCCTGATAAAAGTTCATTCATCCTCGACATACAATCCAGCGTCAAGAAGCACTCAAAATCATCAATTTTGAGTGCTTCTTGTTTTTTTATGTTTCTTAAGAAAATTTTCGGTCTTTCTAAACAAGTGGGATCAAATAGATTTCCTTCATTCATCAATTCTATGTAGAGCAACATTCCCTATTTTAGATTAGGATTGATCAATCCAACAATCACCAATCACCTTGGCAAACGAAATCTGTCCTTTTCTAATATCTGTTTTTTTAGTTAATGCAAACTTTCAGAAGTTTTTCTCTTGAAAAATTCATAAACAAGGAATACAATAAGATTGTTTTTAGGTACACCTAAAAAGATAGGATGTGACAGAATGAATGAAGAAAAAAAATTGATCCAGGCAGCAAATGGACCTAGCTTGGAAGAAATAAACAATACCGTAGCTATTCCCAAGGATGGGAATTTTTGGCGTAATCTTTTAGCTTTTTCTGGTCCCGGAGCGTTAGTCGCGGTTGGGTATATGGATCCTGGTAACTGGATCACTTCAATCGGGGGTGGTGCCGAATATGGTTATCTCCTGCTATCCGTCATCTTGATTTCAAGTCTGATTGCGATGTTGCTCCAATACATGGCAGCTAAACTAGGGATTGTCACCCATATGGACCTCGCACAAGCAATCCGTAAACACACCAGTAAAAAGCTGGGCTTTTTCCTTTGGATTATTACCGAGTTGGCGATCATGGCAACAGATATCGCCGAAGTAATCGGTGGAGCAATTGCTTTGAATCTATTATTCGGTCTACCATTAGTTGTAGGGGTCTTTTTGACGATTTTCGATGTCTTTTTACTGCTTTTCTTGATGAAATTAGGCTTTCGAAAAATCGAAGCCATCGTAATGACCTTAATATTGGTGATTCTGCTTGTTTTTGTTTACGAAGTGATTATTGCCCAACCTGATCTTCCGGCACTTGTTCAAGGCTTCATTCCCCAAAAACAAGTATTGAACCCTGGACAGCTGACCATGGCATTAGGGATCGTTGGCGCGACCGTCATGCCCCATAATTTGTATTTGCATTCGTCGATTTCACAATCAAGAAAGATTGATCGGACGAATCCGCAAGAAGTCGCTACAGCTGTTCGCTTTGCCACATGGGATTCAAATATTCAGCTTTCGGCTGCTTTTGTCGTTAATTGTCTGTTGCTGATTTTAGGGAGCGCATTGTTCTTCGGTCACAGCGAAGAAGTCGGTACTTTTTCAGCGCTGTATGATGCCTTACAAAATTCAGCGATCGCGGGAGCGGTGGCTAGTCCAGCCCTTAGTGTTCTTTTTGCCGTAGCATTACTGGCTTCCGGACAAAACTCAACTATCACTGGAACACTGACAGGACAAGTCGTCATGGAAGGCTTCATCCATATGAAGATTCCAACATGGGCAAGACGATTGATCACTCGTGGCCTTTCTGTCGTACCTGTTTTACTATGTACCCTCTACTTTGGCGGTAATGAACAGGCACTAGATAATCTTTTGATCTATTCACAGGTCTTTTTGAGTATTGCATTACCAGTCTCAATGATTCCATTGGTTTACTTTACTAGTTCCAAAAAAATCATGGGCGAAAAGTTCAAGAACCCTCTGTGGGTCACTTCTCTGGGCTGGATTTGCGCCATCGCATTAACAGTCCTCAACATTCGCTTGATCATCGAAACAATGTCTGGTATTTTTTAAAAAAAGAAAAAAGCCGCACGATCGCAGTTTTTGAAGCGACCCCCAAAAGTTAGACCAAAAAATCTAACTTTTGGGGGTCGTTATTTGTATGGCAAAATATCCTTTTGAATTAAAACTAAAAATCGTTAAAGAATATCTTAGTGACGTGGGCGGATATCGGTATCTTGCCAACAAATACGGTATTTCAAGCAAGTCTCAAGTAAGTAATTGGGTGAATGTCTATCGTGAATACGGAGAGGAAGGTCTATTGAGAAAGCATCAAAATCAGAAATATTCTGTTCAATTTAAGTTAAATGCGCTAGAGTTATATCAAACAAGTGAGATGTCCTATCGAGAAGTTGCTAGCACTTTAGAAATGAACAACCCTGCGCTTATTGCCAATTGGATGCGTAATTTCAGAGAAGCAGGTATTGAGGGGCTCTCAAAAGAGAAAGGGCGACCACTTACTTTGACTAGAAAAAAAGAAAACAAAAAAGAAAAATACAACAACTGAAGAACGCGATCGTATCAAGGCATTAGAAAAGCAAGTCCGATCCCTTCAAATTGAGAATGCCTTTTTAAAAGAGTTGAGGAAGCTGCGAAAACAGGAAGCCCAGCAAAGACGCAAGAATCAATCGCACGAATCATCGCCAGCCTCCGAGGATCATTCAAACTAGTTGAGCTTCTTGAAACATTGAAATTTCCTAAAGCAACCTATATGTATTGGCAGAAACGGTTTGACAGACCAAACCCAGACCAAGAAATTGAAGAAAAAATGCTTGAAATTCGCAAAGATCATAAAGATTACGGCTGTCTGCGACTAAAAAAAGAATTAGAGAATCAAGGGATTCATGTCAATAAAAAGAAGATTCAACGTCTGATAAAAAAACTAGGTATCGAAGTAAAGTCTTACACTCGAAAATCTCGACGGTACAATTCTTATCGTGGGAAGGTTGGCACTGTCGCCAAAAATCGTATTCATCGTCGGTTTTATACAAATATCTGTCACCAAAAAATTACAACTGATACCACAGAGTTTAAGTATTATGAAGTAGACACCACAGGTGTCGTTCGTCAGAAAAAGCTGTATTTAGATCCTTTCATGGATTTCTACAATAGTGAAATTCTATCTTATCGGATTTCTGAAAAACCAAACGCACTAGCCATAATGGAAGGATTAGAAGAAGCAATCCAGATGACAAATGATTGTCCATTTCGTAGAACCTTCCATTCAGATCAAGGATGGGCCTATCAAATGAATGCTTATAAGAATAAATTGAAGCAGCATAAAATCTTCCAGAGTATGTCTCGTAAAGGGAATTGTTTAGATAACTCGCCTATGGAAAACTTCTTTGGTTTATTAAAGCAAGAGATTTTTCACGGAGAAGTCTATCGGAGTTTAGATGAATTGAAAACAAAAATTGACCAATATATCTATTATTACAACCATAAACGCATCAAAAAGAAATTAAATTGGCGAAGTCCGGTTCAGTTTCGAGAAGCTGTAAAAACAGCTGTCTAACAGTTAATCTTATCATACAAAAAAGGAGTGGATTTCTCCACTCCATAAAAGTCTAACTTTTTGGGGTCACTACATTTCTCTGCAGACGTGCGGCTTTTTTCTTTTTAGCTTTCTAGCTTTTGGTTTCTAAATCATGTAAAAACAGACCACTTAACAATTTGGGTTCAAACCATGTAGATTTAGGCGGCATGATCTCATTCGCATCGGCAACAGCCAATAAATCTTTCATCTGCGTTGGATACATCAAAAAGGCCATTGTCCATTCTCCGGAATCCACCATCCGTTCCAATTCTTCTGGACCACGAATTCCTCCTACAAAATCGATGCGCTTATCTGTGCGGACATCTTCAATACCGAGTAATGGCGCTAAGATATTTTTTTGCAAAAGAGAAACATCCAGACTTTCGACTGCGTCATTCCCTGCTTCTTTGATGGTTAAAGAGAACCATTCGTGGCCCAAATACAAATAGAAGGTTCCCTTTTGAGAAGGCTTGCTGCTAGTTGGCTTCTCAATGTGAAATTTCTCTGCTAGATGATCGAAGAAATGATCTGGAATCGGTACATTGACCACTCGGTTGTATTCCCAGATCGCCAATTCATTTTCCGGAAACAAAATCGCTAAGAAGCGCTCGCTTTCCTCACTATTGTTTTTTTCCTTGCGCTTTTGCAAGCCGACTTTCACTGCCGACTCGGTACGATGATGGCCGTCAGCGATATACAACGCATCAATCGCTGAGAATTCTTGTGATAAAGCAGCAATCACCGCAGAATCATCGATCAGCCAAACCCGATGATGGACCTCATGGTAACTCGTGAAATCATAGATCGGTTGATGGTGACTCTGCCAATCCTGGATCGTTTTTTTTAAGGACTCAGGCTGACGGTAACTTAGAAAGATTGGACTCGTGTTTGCATCACAAGCTTGGATGTGATTGATGCGGTCAACTTCTTTTTCTGGTCGAGTAAACTCATGTTTTTTGATTTTACCAGCTACATAATCCTCAATCGATGTGCAAACAACAAGCCCAGTTTGACTCCGCCCCGCCATTGTCAGCTCATATAAATAATAGGACGGTGCATTGTCTTGGATCAGCCATTTTTTTTCTCGAAAAGCAGCCAAATTTTCTGCTGCTTTCGCATACACTTGCGGATCATAAGGAGCAATATTTGGCAGATCGATTTCTGAGCGATCGATATGAAAATAGCTGTAAGGGTTGCCGGCAGCATATGCCGCTGCTTCTTGCGTGTTGACTACATCATAGGGCAACTCCGCAATTTTCTCTGCTAAGTCAGTTTGTGGGCGGATTGCTTTAAAAGGAAAAACTTGAACCATTAATAGCCTACCTCCTGATTCTTGATCACTCGCACGCGAATAATATCTTCTTTAGCTCGTAATTTATCTGCCACCGCTTCAAGCAATGCAGCATCTGTTGCTCCGACATCCACCAATGTGTAGGCAAAGTCGTCACGTCCGCGATTCAACATATTATCGATGTTGATTCCAGATTCAGCGATGATCGAGGAAATTTGTCCTAGCATATTTGGCACGTTGCGGTTAATCACTGTTAAACGATACGGCGAATGGAACGCCATTTCTACGGTTGGAAAATTCACTGAGCGTTTGATCGTCCCAAACTCCAAAAATTTCTTCAATGTGCGGGCAGCCATTTTGGCACAATTGATCTCAGCCTCTTCTGTCGATGCTCCTAAATGCGGTAGAACTAGCACGTTGTCATGGCCCAGTAAGCGTTCATCTGCAAAATCAGTTGTATAACCAGCAATCTCATTATTATCTAACGCAGCAAGAGCTGCAGCTGTATCAACGATCTCACTACGAGAAAAGTTAAACAGTTTAGCCGTTGGCTTCATTTTGGCCAATTCATTCTTGCCCACTAAATGGCGGGTGTTTTCCATCAATGGCACGTGAAGAGTAATGAAATCACAGGTTGTGAAAATTTCTGCTAAATCATTGGCCCGTTTGACTCTGCGGGAGATGGTCCACGCTGTGTCCACCGAAACATAAGGATCATAGCCCACAACTTCCATCCCTAAACGGTAGGCATCGTTAGCGACCATGGCACCAATCGAGCCTAACCCCACCACACCAAGCTTTTTGCCTTCTAGTTCCGTACCGGCGAATTGCTTTTTGTTGGCTTCTGCCTGTTCCTCTACATCTGATCCGTTCAGTGTTTGGACCCATTGAGCACCTTGGAGAATCGGGCGAACACTTAATAACAAGCTTGCAATAACCAACTCTTTGACTGCATTTGCATTAGCTCCTGGGGTATTGAAGACGACGATGCCTTGTTCTGTACATTCTTTGACCGGAATATTGTTCGTACCAGCTCCAGCTCGCGCAATCCCTAATACACTTTTTGGAAAAGGATAGTCATGCAGCTTTTGGCTTCGCAGCAAGATTCCTTCTGGCTCATCACTTTCATTGATGGCATATTTTTCTTTGTCTAGCCTTTGAAGCCCTTCTGGTGCAATCGCATTGAATGTCTTGATCTGATACATTTATTTGACCTCCGCTTCGAATGATTTCATGAAATCGACAAGTGCCTGAACGCCTTCGATAGGGAACGCATTGTACAAACTTGCTCGCATACCGCCTACCGAACGGTGTCCTTTTAAGTTTTTAAAGCCGGCTGCTTCTGCAGCTTCATTAAATTGTCGATCCAGCTCCTTATCGCCAGTGATAAAAGGAATGTTCGTTAGGGAGCGGCTATTTTTGTCTACGGGACTGCTAAACAAGTTCGATGCTTCGATCGCTTGATAGAGCAGTGCAGCTTTTTGACGGTCTTGCGCAGTAATCGCTGCTACACCGCCTAATTCTTTCAACCACTCAAAAACCAGTTTTGCGATATAAATGCTGTAAGTAGGCGGCGTATTGTAAAGGGAACCGTTGTCAGATTGAAGACGATAGTCCAACATTGGAGCAAAGACCGCTTCTTCATTTAATAAATCTTCTCGAATAATAACCACCGTCAATCCTGCTGGTCCAATGTTCTTTTGGGCACCTGCATAGATCATACCGAAATCTTCTACACGATACTCATTGGCCAAGATATTTGATGACATGTCAGCAATGATCGGGACTTTGCCAGCATCCGGAATCGTCTGAAAAGCTGTTCCTTCAATCGTATTATTCGTAGTAATATGCAGATAAGCCGCTGTTTGGTCGATGTTATCTACTGTGATTTCTGGAATATAAGTAAAATGCTTATCTTCACTTGATGCGATCACCTCAACCGTAGCAACTGCTTCAGCCGCTTGAATCGCTTTTTTTGACCAAGAGCCCGTGTTGATATAAAGGGCCTTTTTGTTTTTCGCTAAATTTAATGGCACCATACTAAATTGCAGACTTGCTCCACCTTGCAAAAACAGCACCCGATAGTTATCCGGGATCGCCATCAATTCCCGCAAGAGGGCTTCTGCGTCTTGAATGATCTCTTCAAACAAGGAGGACCGATGACTCAGCTCCATAACGGACATCCCACTGCCACGATAATCCAAAAGCTCGGATTGAGCTCTTTCCAATACGGGGCGGGGCAAGACGGCGGGACCAGCTGAAAAGTTATAAACAGTCATACAAAAATCTCTCCTTTGTTGTTAGATGTGACACCCATTATAGCAGAAGGAGGAATATGAAAAAAGGTTAAAAATAATTAAAATTCTCAATTTTCTGAAAAAAAGATGAAAGCAATTGATGACGTTCATCAATTGCTTTCTAACCATTGCCAGATTTCATGAAATACGACTTGTTTATTGGTTTCATTTAAGATCTCGTGACGACCGCCTTCCAGCAAATAAACTGTCAGATGCCGCTGCCCTTGCTGGTTCAAATAGTTCGCTAGCTTACGGACACTCTTGCCATAATGGCCCACAGGATCTTCTTTTCCTGAAATCAGCAGTAACGGCAATTCGCGATCGATTTTCTGCAACAGGCGGGGGGCACTCGCTTTTTTTGTCAATAAAAACAAATCTCGATAGGCACTTAATGAAAAATGAAATTGCGTATGCGGATCTGCTAAATAAGCATCTACTTGTTGGGGATCACTGGACAACCAATCTTTCGCCGTTCGGTTGGGCTGAAACCGCCGATTATGTTGACCAAAAACCAGATTTTCCATCACGCGATAGGGCCATGCTTGCTGTCGAAAAGGCATCAACGACTTCGTCAATAAAGCGGCACTGGTCATTTTGGCCGGCGCTTCCAGTGTCGTCCCCATAATGATTGCTCCTGCCAATTTTGTATTTTTCTGATACAAAAAATTGCGCAAAACCAAAGAGCCCATACTATGACCTAAAAGATAATAAGGTTGAGCTGGAAACTGCTCCAACGCAAAACGCTGAACCAATCCCACATCTGCTACAAGATAATCCGCACCATTTGTTTCTCCAAATGTCCCATACTCGTTTTGCTCAGCTACTGTTTTCCCGTGTCCCAAGTGATCATGACCGATCACTGTGAATCCTTTTGAAACGAGATATTGAGCAAACGGATCGTACCGTTCAATGTGTTCAATCATGCCATGGATCAGCTGAAGCATTCCTTTGGACTGTCCCTCCGGCTGCCAAATTTTCACATAAAGTTGATCTTTGCCGTTTGAAGATCGAATCATTTCTTGCCTGGTTTTCATCCATTCACCTCATTTGCATTTACTTTTACGTCTACTTTGTAAAACGATTTGCTCCGTCCCATTTGTCTTTATTATACATGGAAGAAGGAAAACTGCCTATCTTGGCCTAGAGCTCTATCAGCGGCTCATCCTAATTACTCAAAAAAAAACAGTATCATGGCACGTCTGTCCATGACACTGCTTTAGGATGTTAGTTTGCTTCATTCGGATCGAAGAACAGCCCTAAATTGAACAAGACAGATCACAGCATGGCCATTTGAGCCACGCCATTGCTTTCAGTGTTATGATATCTAAACCACTGAAAGCAGCTCTAGAAACTATTCTCCCTCTTTTGGTATGATCTCCATCCGATCGACACTCAGTGTGTCGACCCCAATTTCTGAAGACACTTCGATTTTGATAGTGCCTGCTTTCAAATTCATAGTAGTTTGGATAGGCTGATAGTATTGTGACGGATAGACCGCCAAACGTTGGCTGTCATCATCTGTTTTCAGTTGAACATACACGGGCTCATTCAATGACAAATAATCTTGAGTTTTAAGATAAACGATGACCGTCGCTTCACTAGCCTGTCCCATTGTTGGTTGAAAAACCAAACGATCTTCGATCGATTCAAACCCTTGAACCACTTTTTTCATCAATGCTTCCTCGTCTGTCACTGTTACTAAATCACCTTCAAGAAGCGCATCACTGGCGGTCATTCGGATCCTTTTTGCTTCACCACTGGGAAGCTTCTGTGTTTCATTATCCGCTAAAGGAACTTCTAATTTCAGCTTGTTTTCTTCCCATTTGATCGGCTGCAAACGAATCGAGCGTTGCCAGCCAGAATGATCCCAACGAGCAGCGTGAAATATCAACCAGTCTTCGGTGCCGTCTTTCGACTTGGCAAACCCATTGTGCCCGGGACCAAAAACAGTTTCTGTCTGCTGAAAAATCGGTTCGGATTCTTTCGTCCAACTTCGGGTATCTAATGGATCATCTTGGCGATCCATTGTCAAAAGTCCCAGTGCATAATCATTGTCCCAACTTCCACTAGCCGAATAGACCACATTCACCGTATCTTCTTTGATGATCACTTGAGGTGCTTCGTTAATCAACGGCGTTTGCCGCATTTCCCATTCGTATTCCGGAGTCGAAATCAGCTGCTTTTCACCAATGACTTCTGTAGGTGAGATCATTTCAGCAATATAAATATTTTGGGCAATATTTTCATATCCTTCCCAACCTGACCAAAGGAAATACCGTTGTTCGTCTAATTCGAGGACAGTTCCATCAATAGCAAACTTGTCATCCAGTCCTTTGATTTCTTCCAACTGCCAATCATCACTGTAAGGATCCTGGTTTTCGTTGACTAGTACATACATCCGGTGGGTTTCTGAGGGATGATTGGCCGCAAAATAAACGACCCACGTACCATCCAGCTGATGAAGTTCCGGTGCCCAGATACTTTCAAACTCCGCAGGCATTTCCCAGATGACTTTTTTCTCCCCCGCTGCTACTTCAGTCAGATTTTCCGAACGCCAAAGGGTTAAGTTGTTACCAGTAGTTTTCGTATAATAATAATATTTCTCATCTTGAAAAATCCACGGGTCTGCACCATCGTTGTCGATGATCGCTGTGAAATCGTCAACCAGCGTTTCATGAGAAGTACCGCAACCTCCTACGAAAGGAGTCGCCAAAATCAATGCACAAATAATACCATTTTTTCTCATTGTCTCTCCTTTCCAATGTTGCCGTCTGCATATCATTCAACTTGAGAAACATGAAATTGATCATTGATAGCTTTGATTGCTGCCAAGTCCACTTTAGGCTGACGGTCATAAGTCAATAACCCATTGATCTCCTGTTCGACATCGGTCAATTGCGTATAGCAATATCCCCAGAGCCCTACTGAAGCATAGACAGCCGACAGCACCCGTTGGTAGTCCTTTAAGAATTCAACTTCATTGTCGACTGACGTATACCCCCAACCTGGTTGTCCCGATACATCAAAGCCGATGCCACCAAATTCCGTTAACAAGATTGGTTGCTCCTGATAAGAAAAGCCGTTGGCAAAAATCGGCCACGGAGTAGAAAGCCGCTTAATCAGATTTTCGCGAGTTCGGAGGGTTTCTTTAAAGTAATCATATTTCTCAGTTTCTTCTTTTTGGCCATGGGCATAGTTGTGAATGGCGCAAATATCTGTTTCTGTCATTGCCCAACCATCATTTGAGATCACTAATCGTGTTTTATCCAATGCGTGCAAGAAATGATACATTGCTTGAGAGAAATGTTGCTGTGTTCGGTCAAAGGAAATCTTTGGCACGCCCCAGCTTTCATTGATCGGCACCCAAGTCACAATGGAGGGATGGCTAAAGTCTCTGGCAATGATCTCGGTCCATTCCCGCATCAGTCGTTCAACAGAATCTTCATTGTAAATCGCCGGAGCCGCACATTCTACCCAAACCAGAAAACCTAACTGATCCGCCCAGTACAAAAAGCGCGGATCTTCTGTTTTTTGATGTTTGCGGCAACCATTGAAGGCCATTTCTTTTGCTAGTAAGATGTCTTTTTTAAAGTCTTCATCTGACGGTGCAGTCAAGAGGCCACTAGGCCAGTACCCTTGATCCAAAATCAACTTTTGATAGTAAGGTTTGTTGTTCAAATAGACCATGCCGTTTTCCGTATGGATTTTACGCATGCCGAAATAACTTTTCAGGTAGTCAATTGTTTCTCCATCGTTGATTAAAGAAAGTTTAATATCAAATAACCGGGGATTTTCCGGTGTCCAAGACCAACCGTCATGATGGAAATTGCTTCTGAAAATATGTTCCTGAAAAAGATCGACATTGAACTTCATTTTTGCCGAATCTGCAGACAGTCTCCCCGCTGCGATTAGCTGTTCTTTAAAAGAGATCCGATAGTCCAGTTCACACTGCGGCTGGAACTGATTCAAGATCGTTTCAACAGTCACGGTCCCCTCATCAAAATTTGGAGTCAAATTGATTTCTTTCAAATAAGTCTCTGAAACGACTTCCAACCATACTGGCTGCCAAATCCCGGTAGAATTCGTATACCAGATACCAGCAGATTCTGTCTCCCAGAATTGTTTTCCTCGAGGAATACTTTCATCTGCATGAGGATCAAATACACGCACACTTATCGCTTGCTGACCGTCGACCAAATAATCGGTAATATCTACTTCAAAAGAGGTATGACCGCCTTGATGATTCGTTACATGACAACCATTGACAAAGACATCCGCCTCGTAATCCACCGCACCAAAATGCAAGACTACACGTTGACTGTCCATTGCCTGCACTGTGAATGTCCGGTAATACCAGACAATATCGTGAGATTCTCGTTGGTTGATCCCGCTCAATTCGCTTTGATAGACGAAGGGCACCTTGATTCTATGCGGATAGGCTTCCTCCTCTTGATACCATTTCTCTTTTAGTCCTACATTTTTATCATCAAAGGCGAAGTGCCATTCTCCATTTAAATTCAGCCAGTTTTCTCGTTGAAACTGGGGTCTAGGGTATTCATTTCTGCTCATAGTTCCTCCAAAAAACAATTTATTTTATACCACTTTGCAATGACATTGATTCCATGAAACTCTTTTGCGCCACTAAATATAAAAGGAATGTCGGGATCAATGCTAAAAGAGCTCCTGCAGCTCCTACTCCCGGATACGTCATATATTGCCCTTGCAGCAACTGAAGTCCCGGCGTGATAGGCAGTTTATCAATATCGCTCATAACGATAGAAGGCCACAAGAAGTCGTTCCACTAACCAGTAAAACTAAATAACGCAACGACGGTTAAAACCGGCTTGATCAGTGGCAGAATAATATGATAAAAAATCTGAAATTCATTGGCCCCATCGATTACAGCCGACTCATCCAATTCTTTAGGAATCCCTAAGATAAACTGACGAACTAGAAAAATGTTATAGACACCTGCTGCGCCAAGAACGATCACGGCTAGAAACGTGTTGGTCCAGCCTAATGTATCCACGATTTTGAAATTGGGGATCAAATTGACGACACCAGGAAACATCATCGTTCCCAGCAATAATGCAAAAATCAAGTCTCGACCTTTAAACGTCAGCCGTGTATAGCCATAAGCCGCAAAAGAAACGATCACCATCACCAACAATATGTGGGCTGTTGAAATGATCATCGAATTCAAAAACCAGCGAAAGACTGGCGATGAATCATTCCCCTGCAACAACCCTAAAAAGTTTGCGAAAGTCCACTCTTTAGGAATCAGGCTAAAGCCAACTTTTTGAATCTCAGCATCTGATTTGAAAGAGGTAAAAATAGCCCATATCAGAGGAAAAATCCAGACAATACAAACAATAGCTAATACGATAAATGCGACTCTTTTTCCTACTTTATTTTCTCGCATGGCTGTCCCCTTACCTCTCTAATTTTTTGATCATGATAAATTGAAAGACCGAAACGATCATGATAACGATCCCTAGTAAAATCGCCATCGCCGATGACATACCGGCAACGGACGTACTACTGCCAAAAGCATTCTCTTGAATATACATCATGAGTACTCTCGTCGAATTGTTCGGACCACCCCCGGTCAGCATCAATGGCTGTCCATAAATATTGAATTGAGCAATAGTCGTCATGACTGTTGTAAAAATCAGCTGATTCCGAATACTCGGCAACGAAATCCGGAAAAACTTCACTACACTGCTGGCTCCGTCAAGCTCGGCTGCCTCCATTTGTTCCCTGGGCACACCGTTCAACGCAGCTACATAAATGATCAAATTTCCTCCTAATGTCCACCAAATCGTTACGATCAAAATCGCGATCCAGGCCCATGGTTGTGTCCCGACAAAATTGATATCTATCCCAAAAACTTCTTTGATCGGGCCAAAGGATTTACTTAACAGAAACCCCCAAATGATCATTACAGCAGAGATGGCAAACAATGTCGGCAAGTAAAGAACCGATTGAAAAAAGCGCATCATCTTTGGCTTTGCGGACAATGCCACAGCTAATAGCAATGGAATCGCGATACACAGAGGTACTGATATCACTGCAAAGAATAGCGTGTTTTTCATCCCATTGAAAAATTGCGTATGATACAGCGAGTCTTGATCAAATAGAATCGTCTTAAAATTGTCTAAACCAATAAAAATCGGTGAACTAAAAAGATCCCATTCGGTAAAGGAAACATAAACACCAATTACAGCAGGAACCAAAAAGAATAAAATAAAAAGAATCATGTGGGGACCGATAAACAAAACGGGCCAACCACTGAGCTTTTTTTTGCTACTCATACATTACGCATCCTTTCATGCCTTGATAAAATCGACTAGAAAAAGACTGTGACAAAAACCACTTCTGCATGGAAGATGCTCTTTCGTGTAAGTTGCCAAGCTAACCAGATCAAAAGGCCACTCTTTGAGAAATCTTATATGAGTCCTCTTTTGGTATGTGCCTTCTCGACATGTCTGAGCACTATCTTCTTTGCCTTCAGCTTTTGTCACAGACCCTGCGACTATTTCATTTTCTCTTCCACGACTTTTTGGATTTCACCAAAGGTATCTTTAATATCGGCTTTTCCAGTGATCATGTCCCAAGAACGATTGTCGTATTCATCAAAAATGTAAGACAATCCATCGACTGCATTCACAGAGATCGCCGCCTGTCCTTTTTCTGTTTTCAACAAGAAAGATTGCGGCATCTTGACATATTCCTCATTGTCAAGCATCGCTAGTGAAGTTGGATTGGCGCCAGATTTCACCCATTCTAACTGGTTTGCCTGCAACCAAGTCAAGAAATCCACCATTCCCTCTTTCTTTTCATCAGACCGTTCTTCTTTTGTCTTAAACATCGCAAACTGATCAACTCCCGATCCTTGAACGATATTTTCCGCATCCCATTGCGGTGTAAAGGTTTCTCCCCACTCAAAGTCACTGATTTCTTCCATATTGCTCAACATCCACGTTCCTTCTGGCAAGAAGATCAGCTGTTGATTCGCAAAAAGTTTATTGGCATCTTCCCCGTCTGGCACCATGTAGCCCGCATCATACAAATTTTTGAACTCCTGTACCGTGTTATACGAATACTCATTATCGATATTGATCTTGCCATCTTGATCTTGCCATTGCCCGCCCATTTGCTGATATAGATTGGAATAATTCTGCATCCCCCAGGTATAACCAAAGCTATAAACGCCATCTGCTTTTGCTTTTTCACCTGCCTGATTGATTTCTTCATAGGTCACGATGCCATCATCTAATGCTCCAGGAATGTATTTGTCTACCAGATCTTTGTTGTAATACATGACCCACGACCCCATGGTGGCAGGAATCCCATACTGGCTGTCCTCAAGAGTGCCGGTATCCCAAGCTGCTTCAACATAATTGCTGCGATCTAGCTCTGTACCTTTGATCATGTCATCCCAAGAATCCAGCATCTCTTGGTTCTTATAGGTGGGAAGTGCTTCTGAAGCGACTAAAGCCAAATCTGGTACACCTTTCCCCGATTTACCTGCTGTAGTTAGTTTTGAGGTGAAGGTATCCCCTTGCATACTCACTAATTTCACTTTGAAATCCGGATCCGTCGCATTGTATTCGTCAATCGTCTTTTTGATTTTCTCCCCATCTGGTCCAGTTGTGGATGACCATAACAAAATTTCAGAACTCTTGCTTGAGTTGCCGCCGCCACTTCCACATGCTGACAATACGATGCCACACAGCAACGTCGCCCCTACTACTATAGCTGCTTTACTAAATTTCATTTTTCCACGCTCCTATTATTTAACTTATTTGTAAAACGATATTCCAACTCACTTTACTTTTTTCAACAACAATAAAAACCAAACTGTTTACACCGTTAAATTAACATCAAAATAAAGCGCTATCAACAGCTATTTAACAACTAAAATAAAATATTTATATCGTTTAACTATAGTGTAAAATCATCAAGTTATGTTATAATAAACCTGCGCAATCAATTAACAAAAAAGTATAACGAGGTGAATAGAATGGAATTAAATTTAGAGAAAACCTCTTTACCGGTTTATGAAGCTTTAGCCAATGAGACGCGTTTGGCAATTTTGAGAGAGTTAGGCGGGGAAAGAAAAAGCATCAGTGAGATTGGGGAAAAACTGGCAATCAGCAACGCACTCATGACCAAGCACATCAAAAAATTAGAGCAGGCACAATTGATCAGATTAGAAAAAGGAACGGGAAAAGATTGGAAAAAGAAGTTTCTAGCTTTAAAGACTGATTTCATCAACATCAACTTCCCCGAAAAAGTATTTCCAGAAATGAATTTGACTTCATTACCTGTGAAAATTGGTCACTTCACTGATTTTAGAGCCGAAGCTTCTTGTGGAATGGCTACAAAAGATCGCCTGATCGGCGCATTGGATGATCCTAAATCCTTTTTGGCACAAGAACGAGTAGATGCCAGTATTATCTGGTTAAACAATGGATTCTTAGAGTACAAAATTCCGAAACCGCTAAAAAATGGGGAAAAAATCGAAATGCTGGAAATCAGCATGGAGATTGCTTCTGAATTCCCTATTTCCAATAATTATTGGCCGAGTGATATTTCTTTCTATATCAACGATGTCTGTTTAGGAACCTATACTGTTCCAGGAAACTTTTCAGATGTACGGGGGGCATTGACCCCTCAATGGTGGATCGATGAGTTCAGTCAATACGGCTTGTTGAAACATCTGCGGATCAACCGTTTTGATACTTCGATCGACGGAGAAAAGCTGACCGACCATAACTTAAGCGAGATCGATTTGGATCACAGTGATTTCTTTACATTCAAAATTGCAGCACCGGCAACCGCAGAAAACGCTGGCGGTCTAACTATTTTTGGCGATCGTTGGGGCAATTACCCGCAGGATCTGCTTTTCAATTTTTATATTTCGGAATAAAAAAAGACACAGGCAAACAATCACCTGCATCACTTGATGATCTCTGTTAACTCTCCTTTGACTGCAAGATTTAACAGGGATCATTTGCTATGGCGGGATTCGTTTTTCTGTGTCTTGATTGCTCTTATTTTGCGCTGGCTACGGCAAAGATTCGTTCGATCAATTCCATGACGTTGCGAACTTCTTCATTTTTGACAATTGGTTCAGCACCGTGACGGACTACATGATAAAAATTCTTGTAGAAAGGATCAAAATCGGCTTTCGCTTCTGGAAATGGGATTGATTCTGCAGCCAATTCAGATGGCGGTGCCATTGTTTTCGTTAATCCAACACCTGCTTGGACAGGTTTAGGTGCGGCAACATCTTCGCGGCCAGTTGCCCGAACCATCTTACCATTCAACGCCCAATCTTGGATCGTAGCAGTTCCTTCAATTCCCTTAATGTACCAGCGAGGCAATTGGGTGTAATTGGAGGTCCCAACTTCCACGATTGCTTTGACACCATTTTCAAATGTGATCAAAGCAAAGAATCCATCGTCGACTTCTTCTCCCAGAATATAGCTTAAGTCAGCTTTCACATCTTTCACTGGACTGTCCACTAACCAAAGTATTTGATCCAACAAGTGAACGCCCCAGTCTAATACCATGCCGCCTCCTTGTTTTTTCACATGGCGCCAATCACCTGGGATGCCATTTGCACCTTGGACCCGTGATTCGATTTGGAAAAGATCACCGATCTGCCTATTACGATATAAATCGCGAACGATCAGAAAGTCTGGATCCCAGCGACGGTTTTGATGGACCATAAATGTATTGCCTGTTTCTTTGGCCACAGCAACGATTTCGTCTAGTTCAGCAGTGTTTAAAGCAACAGGTTTCTCACATACAACATGCTTACCCGCTCTGAGGGCTGCGATCGACAAATCCTTATGCAAATCATTCGGCGTTGCGATCAGCACTGCTTCAATGGTTTCATCTGCTAAGACTTCTTCATAACTTTTATAGATTTTATGCCCTTTTTCTTGTGAAATAGCTTGTCTTTCTTCCGAAATATCATAGGTTCCCACAATATGGATCCGTTCATTTTCATTCGGCAGGATGTTGTGCACATGGTAAGCACCCATACCGCCATAACCGATGACAACAAAATTGATTGCACTCATTTTCTATACTCCTCGTTACACCCACCACATTGCGGATGGTTCTTCTTTGATCATAATCGATTTCAAATTAGTGATTGCTCGGTTCAATCCTTCATCAACAGACATGATTGGATCTTCATGCTCGATACTCAAGACATAATCATACCCATAGATCCGCAATGCGGAAATGATGTCCGACCAAACTTGCAAGCTGTGCCCGCAGCCAACAGAGCGGAAAGTCCAAGCTCTTGTTTTGACATTGCTGTATGGCTGCATGTCTGTCAACCCATGCATGTTGATATTATCTTGATCAAGATACGTATCTTTGGCATGAAAATGATGAATCGCATCTGCTTCACCTAAAATCTTGACTGCTGCCACTGGATCGATCCCTTGCCACCACAAATGGCTTGGATCAAGGTTACAACCAATTGCTTTACCTGCAGCGTCGCGAAGTTTTAACATCGTATAAGGCGTATGAGCCAAGAATCCGCCATGCAGCTCAATACCGATTTTTACACCAGCAGCTTCTGCCTCGGTATTGATTTCTTTCCAATAAGGGATCAGCTTTTGCTCCCATTGATAGTTGTAATTATCATCGTATTCCGTTGGCCATGGCAGAACAGGCCAGTTGACTTGCGTGTCTGTTGCATTTCCTCCCGAAACACCAGAGAATCCATTGACGACAGGGACATTCATCAAACTGGCCAGCTTGATCGTTTTGCGTAATAATTCATCTGCTTCCTGCGCTTCATTTTTTAAAGGCGAAATGGGATTGTTGTGACAGCTTAACGCCGAGATTTCTAGTCCTTTGTCGGCTAATTTAGCTAAATATTCTTTCCGGTCTGCTTCACTAGCAAGCAACTTATCGATATCCAAGTGGGCATTGCCTGGAGAACCTCCTGTACCGATCTCAACTGTCTGCAATCCTTTTTCTGCAACTTCTGTGATCATTTCTTCAAACGTTAAATGATTGAATAATGGCGTAAATACTCCTAATTTCATTTGCCTACCTCCTCATTGGCTTGATAATGGCCGTACGTTGGGTACGTATTTTCTGTTGGTGCGCACCAACGTGCCGCGTTTTTGATAACTTTTTGTACTTTTTCGTTGTAATAACTCGGAAACGTCTCATGCCCAGGTTGGAAATAAAAGATCTTGCCATTGCCACGACGGAAGGTGCAGCCGCTGCGGAAGACTTCGCCTCCTGGGAACCAGCTAACAAAGATCAATTCGTCTGGAGTTGGGATGTCAAAGTGTTCCCCATACATTTCTTCTTTCTCAAGTTCAATAAATTCGCCGACACCTTCTACGATTGGATGACTCGGGTTGATATTCCAAATTCGACAATGCTGATCATCCACGCGCCATTTCAAGTCACAGGAAGTGCCCATCAATTTCTTGAAGACTTTTGAGAAGTGACCAGAATGGAGGACAATCAGACCCATTCCTTCTAACACCCGTTGTTGAACGCGCTGAACGATTTCGTCTTGTACTTCATCATGGGCCATATGCCCCCACCAAACGAGCACATCGGTATCAGCTAATACTTCGTTTGTTAATCCGTGTTCTGGTTCATCCAAGGTTGCTGTGCGAACTTGAAAATCATCTGCTTGCAAAAAGGCAGCGATTTGTCCGTGGATTCCTTCGGGATACATTGCCTGAACGGTTTCATCTGTTTTTTCGTGTCTAAATTCATTCCAAACAGTGACATGGATCATTGGTAAACCTCCTCAACGATAGCTTTTAATTGCAAATAATCGATGGCCGTCGCTTCTAAAGGTGCGTATTTTTGGAACGCTTCTTGTTCCACGATCAACCAAGGCAATTGGAATTGTTGCGCAACTGTGACATAGTCCTTGATAGGTAAAATGCCATTATTGATTTCTGTGCTTTCTTTTGGTTCTTCCTGCATATCTTTGATATGCAAAAGACCAACGGACTCTTGATGTTCTTTCAACCAAGTGAAAACATCAGTGCCGGAATAAGCGATCCAATAAAGATCTGCTTCTAATTTAAGTGCTGGATTTTCAGCTAACAATTCTTCAATCATTGATTTATTAGGAATCTCGGTAAATTCATGGGCATGATTGTGATAGTAGCATTCAAAGCCCTGAGCAGCTGCTTTCTTAGCAACTTCTGCAAACTCTCGGGCAAACTGTTGCCATTCTGCGAATGTCTCAAATGAAGCATATGGAACCACGAGTCGGTGATTCCCGATCGCTTTTTCATAGGCCAGTGTTGCTTCAAAATGATCCCGCAATGTTTCAAAGGGTAGATGAGAAGCAGCAACTCCCAAGTCGTATTCTTTTAGCGCGTTTGCGACCTCTGTTGCGGAATAACCGTAGTAACCCGCGAATTCGACTCCGTCATACCCGCTTTTTTTGACACTTTCAAGTGCTTGGAACAAGTCTTCTTTACACGCTTCTTGGATGCTCCATAACTGTAGTCCGATTTTTGGTTTCATGCTTTGCTCCTTTTTAGCGACTGCTTTTACAAGTAGACCGGTTCGCCAGTTGCTGAGGATTTGTAGATTGCTTCTAAAATCTCAGTAACTACCATTGCCTCTTCCGGCTTGACCACAGGTTCTGTGTCATTGATGATGGCGTTGATCCAAGATTGTGCTTCCAAGATTTCAGGCGTTTCGCCGTCCCCTTCATAGAAGTCGACACCACCAGTTTCCAACTCAATATTTTTTTCATACAACAAACTATGGTCTTCGCCATTGATTGTTAAGCCATTATTCATATCCGCGCCAGCTTTGCTGCCCATCAATGTTGTTTTTGCTTCTTTGACATCTAAACTGTTCAACGCCCAGCTAGCTTCCAAGAAAATCGTTGCGCCATTTTCCATCACGACAAATCCAAAAGCAGAGTCTTCTACTGAAAACTTCTCTGGATCCCATGACCCCCAAGCGTTCGCCGCATTCTTTGTCTGAGATAATTCATGGTAAGCTTTTCCGACAACAAATTTAGGTTGGTAGTTATTCATCATCCACAATGTTAAATCAAGAGCATGCGTACCGATGTCGATCAATGGTCCCCCGCCTTGAGCTTCTTCGTCTAGAAAGACACCCCAAGTTGGTACTGCACGACGACGGATGGCATGGGCTTTCCCAAAATAGATATTGCCTAATTGTCCTTCCGCACAAACCTCGTGCAAGTAGCGGGAATCTTTTCTAAAACGATTTTGATAACCGATCGTTAATTTTTTGCCTGTTCGATTAGCGGCATCGATCATTGCTTTTGCTTCTTCTGTCGTTTTTGCCATTGGTTTTTCGCACATTACATGGCAATCTGCTTCTAATGCTGCGATGGACAATTCCGCGTGAGAAGCATTTGGTGTACAAACATGCACAACATCTAATTCAGCTTCTGCTAACATTTCTTTGTAGTCGCTGAATACCTGGGCATCTTCTGTACCGAAAGCTGTTTTAGCTTCCACTGCTCGTTCGACGATCAAATCACAAAATGCGACCATTTCCGCTTCTTTTACTTGTGATAATGCCGGCATGTGTTTGCCATTCGCAATCCCACCGCAACCAATGATTCCAATTCTTACTGTCATCTCTTTCCTCCTGAAAACGCTTATTATTTTCTACTCATTCATTATAGCGAAAGGATTTGACAGGTTCTTCCCAATTTCCTCTTAAAAAATTCCCGAAATTTATCTTATGGAACTCTCACTAAAACGAATCAAAGACTCCTTCACACCAAATAAAAGCACCCAAACAAACAGTGAACAATCGCTTAAAAATTGCGCTTGTTCAAGGGTTCGAGTGATTGACAAGATTGGCTCGTTGATCTAGCTTTCATCAAGTATTCAATTATTTAATTGTTTCTGATACTGCAATGGGGATTGTCCTACGGTCTCTTTGAACACGTGATGGAACGTTTTGACACTGGCAAATCCGGCTTTTTCCGCTACTTCTGCCATTGGAAGTTTCTCGTTTGCCAAAATGAATTTGGCTTGATTGATCCGGTATTCCGTCAGAAACTGCATGAATGTTTTTCCAGTATTCGTCTTAAAAAAGCGGGTAAAGTAATGGGGACTGAATCCAACATGCTTCGCTGTTTCTTCCATCGTTAAGACATCTTGGTAATGGGATTCAATATATTCAAACACTTCATCCAGACGTTGCAGCGTTTCTTTGTATTGAGCTGCAGAACGTTTTAAAGGAGCGATCTTTTTGGCACGCGGCGGCAACCCTTGATAACATTCGCCGATCAACTGATACAAAAAACCCATAGTCAAATAGCGTTTACCAGCTACTTGCTCTTCCTCTAACTGGTAGAGTTCGATCAACAATCCTGTGATTTTTTCGGTAAAACTGACTGGCCAATGCTTGCTGTGGGGTTCCCCCTCGTCAAAAAGTGTTTTTAAAGAAAGTTCTTTTTCTCGCAAAATGGTTTCATCAAACAGTGCGAAATCAAACTGATACACATAACGCTCACTCTCTGGAGAAGCCAAAAAATAGTGGGGCTGGCCACTGGCAAAAATGTACAGCTCGCCTTCTTCCAACTCAATGATCTCATCAGCTACCCCAATATTGACTTTTCCTCGTTTCGCATAAATCAGCTCGATTTCTTTATGTACATGGGGATAAACGATCGTCAGCCCATCATTAAGGAATGTCCGAAAGCGAAAATCGCTTTCAAATTCCGGAATCTCAAGATACATACTCATACTGCTATTTACTCCTTTGCTTCCATTCTCATCCATTATAGAACAAAGAATTTTTGTACGAAATGCTTTTCTGATTTTTTATGAAAAAATAGTCGCTTCTCGCTTTTTATGGTATCTTGTACAAAAAGGAGGTTATTATGAATTACTACGATCAGCATTTGCATACTTTTTTATCTTTTGATTCAGAAGAACGCTTCGAAAATTATTTAGCTTTTCAACCGGAATTTTTTGTGGCGACTGACCACTTTGATCTCAAGAACCCTTATTCAAATTATCGCGATGATATTCCCGATTATGAACAGCTTCAACAATGCCATCAGACTTTACAGGAACAAACAGCAACGAAACTTTTGAAAGGGATCGAAATCGGTGTCGTTCCTGGGCAAGAAACACAAATACGCGACTATCTGGATCAGCATCCTTATGACCTGAAGTTAGTCAGCATCCATCAAAACGGTTCCTTTGACTATATGGATGATGCCGTATTGGAGAAAGACAAACTTACCGTCGTCAAGTCTTATTTTGATCAGATGGCCACAGTTTTAGATACTTTTTCTGACGGACATATCCTGACCCATTTTGACTACGGGTTGCGGCGCTTCGACTTTACAGCAGAAGAACTTGCACAGCATTTCGAAAAAGAACTGACAGTTATTTTCAAGAAAGTCGTCGCTCGCGAGCTAGCTTTTGAAGTCAATGCCAAAAGCTTTGGTCCTTATCAAAATGCATCACTTTACGAATATGCGATCCCGCTCTATCAAAGTGTGGGGGGCAAACTCTTTACACTAGGTTCAGATGCGCATAAGTCCAGTGATTATCGCTTGTTATTTGCCGAAATGAGCCAGATGCTGTGCTCCTTCGGTGTAGAACAATTGGCCGTCTTTCAAGGAACCGAAAGATACATGGCAGATTTGCCTGAAGGTTGAGGGAGGATACTGTAAACAAAAACTTCTTCCTGCGAAGCATCCGTATAGCTAGTCGAATAACAATAGCAGAAAAAATCTATCCGGAGAATGGATTTATTTCTTTCCATCTTCAAGATAGATTTTTCTCGCTTTAAGATCGTTTTAATGAAAATGCTACTTCGCTCTTAGTTCATTGTTTTTCGTTTTTGCACATGCAAACTTTTAATTTTGTTACTTTTAAAACCACTGCTGAACACAGCGATCGTCACTACATATAAAATCAGCGGGATAACGAAAGTCACGAATAAAATCCCTTTTTCCGCAGTGCTTGATTGTGACTGATTCGCTGCATAGCCGGTAAAACTTAACACAAATCCCGGAACAGCACCACCTATAGCCATCGCAAATTTCATGATTAATGAAGTGAGAGAAGCAATCAATGCTGTCGCCTCTATGTCTAATTCGTTTCTTATCGTATCAACATTATCGGCCGAAATACTGTATTGCAGTGTATTCGTCAACCCTAATGCAAATTGCACCCCGCAATAGCATAAAACGAAAACGGCTGAGTGATGATTGATGACCAGAAATCCCAGCATACATAATGAAATCAATACCAAACCTGTAATGTACAGATGTTTTTTCCATATCGCTGCGATAATTTTGGAACCAGAAGCCCTGCTGCCAATGCCCCCAGCATACCTAAGAAACTGGCTGCACTCAATAATTTAGGGTTGCTAATAATATAACTAAGATAATATAGAAGTGAACCATTGAAGATGTTCGTTGCCGCTGTAATGAATAGCATTGCTAGAAACAATGAAACAACTGGACGCAGTTTGAATACAGATAACGCATCCTTCATTGTATATTTTTCTTTTACCGGCTTTGTTACATAGGCAGCTTCCGTCCCTCTTTCCTTTACCATCAACGTCCCTACAATCGTAAAAAATAGAACAACTAGTACCGTCCCTACAATCAATAAAAGTATCCTTTCAAAGACGTTGCAAAAGCTGCGATTGCCAAAGGTGCTGCTACATTTAAGATAGCTGGACCTACCGTATATGAAATCCCTTTGATTGATGAAAGTTGATTACGCCCTTCATCCTCTTGCGTCAGTACGGGGATTAAACTATTCAAAGGAATATCCATAAAATCAAAATTAATTCCTAGAAGGATGTAAGAAATACTAATAGCAATGATTTTTTGAGCTGGAAATAGGAGAGGCGAAAACCAAACAAGCAAATAGTTTAAGCAACAGATGATGACTCCTAAAATCAACACAGGTTTGTATTTCCCTATCTTTGTTCTTGGAAAACGATCAATCACAAAACCAATAAGTGGATCACTAACGCCATCTAAAAGTCTCGAAACAAGGAATAACATTCCTACCAAAGCTGGATTAACACCAATGACATCCGTATAGAAAATTAACAAATACGTATTTAATAGTGTCATAATAGGAATATTCCCTAGATTTGTTAAGGCAAATCCGAGTTTTTCAGACACTTTTAACCGATCACTATTCATTGCTTTCTTCCTTTCTTTGATGAATCCAGCTTAGACCTTTTTTACAACCTCATAACTTACAGGTTGATTGGCAAACATTGGCTGCTCTTTTCCATCTATCCGCAAGATCCCACCGTCTCGATTTGTACAAATTGTTAAGCACGTATCTGTCTTCTCAATCTTCACCCAGCCACCTTTAACTGGGAATATACACGTTAATTGATGAAAAGAATCGAGCTTAGGGTCAACTAAGAATGTTTCATAACCTGGTCGAATAGGTTGAATTCCTGCGAAATAACGTCCTAATAAGTAGATAGGACTGGCTCCCCATGCATGACATAAACTTTTCCCAAAAGGATCCCCATACATTTCATAAATAGCATTTCCACTTTCTCCAGGAATATACTCCTCCCAGAAAGTAACCGCTTCTTGTTCCACCATTCCACCCCAGTAGTCAAGAATAATCTCATGTACTTGACTTGTCTGTCCCAGTTTACAAAGGGCATCTTGTTCGAAGAATTTGAAGTAAGGAGTTGTGATTTGAGTGACTTCATCATTAAGCAATACATTTTTCAAAATTTGTTGCTTTTTCGTTTCATCTACAAAGTCGAATAAGACCGCAAAAATATTGGCATGGCGTGTCACATTTCTCTTTCCAGATAGATAAGAATCAATAAATGCCCCTTTTTCTTCATCCCAGAAATAACTCATTAAATTAGCTTTCAACTGTTCATATCTTGTCACATAGTGATCAATATCACGATTCAAGATAGAGCCACAAACAGTCATAGCTTTGTATGCTTTCAATAACAGGACTTGTTCCGCTGCCAATGTCCCTTCCTTATCTATTTCAGACCAATCAATAAAAATCCAGTCCTTTTCGCGACCATAAATAAATCCTAACTCATTGGTTTGTTTTTCAAGATAGTCCATCATAGTCACCATTTTCGAATAAATCTGTGCAAGAAATGAGCTGTCCCCAGACATCATATAGTGATTTTCAATCCCTATGATCCATAAAATGGAATAATCAACAATTGTATTCATATGCTGTTTTACTTCATTTTGACCTCGCAATGCCATGATCGTTCGCTTATTGATATCTTCATCAAAGAATAAGTATTGGTTGATAAAATAGCTTTGGTAAGCATCCCCTGACCAGATCCAGCGATCTCGTTTGATTCCGTCAATAAAGAAAAGCCCACTGCACAATGTAAAGGTTTCTATAGATATATCCCATATTCGATTCATCACAGAGTCATCTGATTTGAATGTGGCTTGATTGTGTATGGGAAGATATTCATGCATCGCACGAATATCAATTGCTTCTGGTGCTATATTAGGAATGAAAAGATAACGAAAAGCACGTTTGCGAATGTTTGTTTCTTTTCTTACATTTTCCTGTTTGTAATAACACATTTGACTATCACATGCTTCTGCTTCTGATTCTCCATAGCAAATAGATATCGGTATCTCCGACAACAATTTATCGATCATTAATGAACCGAAAATCGTCCGTCCATAATCAAACAACGTGCCGCCAGCAACCGCCGTCTTCGAAACAGGGAAACAAGTTTCTATTTCATAATAGACTTTATTAGGGTCTTGCTCTTTATTCATATAAAGATTGCTCCATCCTACTGGAGCTTCTTCAACAAAGTTACTGCAATACCAGCCTTCATCACTCTTGATTCTTTCTCCTTCAATATAGATGGCTGGCAAACCGTTTGGATTCCCTACATTCACCCTAATCTTATTAAAACCGGGTTGACAGACAATCTCTTGTTCAAAAGAATATTTCACTTCATTCACTTCTACAAAGCCAATCCCTGTTGCATATACAACAAATGTCGTGGGACTTTGTAATTCATATTCACGTTTAAATTTTACATTTTTATGGCAGTCATCAATATACCAGTAAGCTGGCCAATCGTATCCTCGTTCTTCTCTAGAAAAATTTTGTAAAAGTCCTTGACGTATTTCAAAATCGCCAGCATACCAGATCCATCGTGGCCGTTCATTTGTTATCACTATTATCCGTTCCTTTCGTTTACTCATTTATATTCTATCGATCAACTACTTTACTAAATCAGCTAGATTAGAATCTCTTCGACTGTTTGCTCTCGTTTTAGCTCCTTTTTGCAATTTCATCATGACAGCTCCTGCAATAGCTGCTACTAGAACAATCGCCGCAAAGCCATACATCGAAAATTGAATATTGTTTGGCGATACCAAAAATGGTGTGACAAAGGCAAACAATCCGCAACACAACCGTGAAAAACCATTGATAACGCCTTGTAAGAATGCCCGAGATTCTGTTGGAAATGATTCTTGAGTCCAAACTTTATAGATGGCTTCCCCTGCTAATGGATTTCCAAAATTATAAAAAGCAATCGTTATCGCCAATGCGATGAATCCTGCACTACCGCCAATAACTGCCATACCAACCATTGCCATGAATTGAACAAAAGCGCCAACAAAAAATGCTTTATTCCGATGCTTTCCACCCGCTACTGAAGCAAAGATAATCGTAGTCACTAAAGAAATGATATTCAGCACAATACCTAGCCCTGTTGCTTGCATTTGTGTAGCACCAGCATTAGTCAAAGCGTATGTCTGAAATTGTCCCCATGTATTCGCTAACAAATTCCAACAAACATAAAAGACTAAAATAGCGAAGAAAAAGTTGCGATAAATTTTTGCATTGTTCCCACTAAAAATCTCTTTTAGTGAAATTTTTTGTTGATTGCTAACCAGATTCAACGCAGACTGACGTGCTGCACCTTCTTCGTGGAACATCCGAAATTTTTTTGAGACTGTCCGCCAAACCCACGCAAAGATTGAAAAGACCAATAAAATAACAAAAACAATACGCGCTCCCAAAACTCCATTGACTCCGGAAAGTAAGAAAGAACAAATATAGGAAATAAAAATACCAATTTGCCAAAATATTTGTGTCGAAGATACTAAACTTGCAGAAGTTTTTTCATCTGGTGCATCATGAGAGACAACGGTTAAACTGATTGGTAAATCCGCCCCAGATGCAATCCCCATGACGATGACTCCTAATAATAAAGCCACAAAATTTCCTGAAAATACACAAATTGCTGCTCCAATAGCATAAAACAAATTGATCCAGTTGAACGCTCGAATCAGGCCGAAGATTTTTGTAATTTGTCCTGCAAACAAAGAGCCGAACGCAATTGCAAAGGTTAGTGCACCAGAGATTAATCCAACTTGTCCCGCAGATAAGTTCAACCCTTTTTGCCAAACCGGTATGGTTGCCGAGAGACCAACGATACATCCAGAACCCAACATAGAACCTACACCGGCTGCAGTTGCTAAAGGAGAATACTTTTTCACTAATGATTGCTGCTTTCCATTTGTGTCCATTTGAAACATCCTTTCTTGTTCATAGGGTTATATTAAACGCTTACACAAAATGGTACAATTTCAAAAATGTAGGTCTTTACTATCAAATTCACAGGTCATAAATTTGAATTTTTTTGAAAGGCTATTTGTTTGATCTGACAAACCCTTTAATAGCAAAGTAAATATTGACTATTTATTGGGAATAACTTATATATAGAACTAACTATATAAAAAAATTAGGTGATTGACGGATGGAAAGTTTGATTAAACTTTTTGATATAGAAGATCGAATTGAAGCCCAGCAAAGAACTACTGGGAAGAATATTAATGAAATGAATTTAGACTATCATGGATCAGTAATTCCAAAAATACCCGTTAATGATTTTTTTGAAGAGGGATCTATTTATATCAATAAGCATCATCGCTACTCTTATACGTCTGCTCATACTCATAGTTTCATTGAAATGAATTACCTTCTAAGAGGATGTTGTCGGCAAAAAATAAACGGGGAGGCATGGAGGTTCACTGAACAGCAATTGATTATTATGGACACTGAAGTGATTCAGCAAATTGATTATGTAGGAAAAGATGATTTGATTCTCAATATTTTAATTGACAAACATACTTTACAAACAGAGCTCTTGAACCACTTGCCCGCTTCAAGTAATCCAGTCACGGACTTCTTTTTGAATGCTGCTAAAAAGGATAGTGTTCATAATACTTTTTTAGTTTTTGATTTAAAAGAACACGCGATCATCAATCAGCTTTTATTCTTGATGATTCACAAATTTTATCTCAAAGAAATCTTCTATCATCGTTCCTTAAGTCTCCTTTTAGGATCATGTTTATTGGAATTAGCAGCAATTCCTAGTTTGAATGAACTGTCGTTAACTTCTCAAAGAAATGATTTAGCTGCACTCTTAAAATATATTAACGATCATTACACAACTATCACTCTCAAAAAATTAGCCACGGAGTTTGGTTATAACCAAAACTATTTAGGTAATATGCTCAAGACAAAAACTGGCGCGACTTTTCAAGAAATGATCGACCAAAAACGTTTGATTGAAGCACAAAGATTACTTAGAGAATCTTCCATGACTATTGATACTATCGCTGAAAATTTAGGTTACAAGAGTACGCCCTCCTTATTCAAGCTCTTTCAAAACAAAATGCAGATGACTCCTACTCAATACCGTCACTTTTCAAAAAAAGTTAATTAATCACAAGTAAAATTTGTAATAAGCAATAGCAGGAAAAATTCTTTATCGTCAATTGAATTAAAGTCACTACGATATGAACAAAAAAAAGGATCCGGACCATAAATGTTTGATTGCTCCTGAACGTCCAAAATGTGTGACGATGTTCTCCTAAACTACCAGGGCATTACATAGATGATTCGGATCTTTTATTATTAGACTTATATCATAGTTTTTTATTTTTACTACTACTTCGCTTCAAGCACATCTTCTTTGGCATGGATCAATTGGGTCAAGAAGTCGCAATAAGGCGTGGGAACATTGTATTTTCGACCTTTACGCGAAATAGCCCCGTTGATGTAATCGATCTCCGTTTTACGATGATTATTGATCAAATCTTGATACATGGAAGGATAGTGTAAACCAATACCTGCAGGATCATAGGTTTTTTCAATATGGGCAACGACTTCTGGAACATCTAGTTCTACCGATTCATGAGCCGCAACAGCTGCGAATTCTCCAACAATGGTTTGCACCATTTGTCGTGCAGTGGCTGTATTTCCAAACTGTGCAATGTTGACATCCAAAATTGAACATAAACCATTCAATGTACCATTGACACAGGCTTTACGATAGATTGAATAGCGAATATTTTCAGAGTATGACGCATTCAATCCAGAAGCAGTTAGTACCTCAGCCAGTTCTTTGGCCGCTGCTTCTTTGCCTTCACCAATGTTTTGCAGTTCAACCGATCCTTCCCCAAACAATCGAACTTGTCCAGGTCCAATCAAATCTGCTGTCCATAGGGTATTTCCTAAGAAAATTTTATCGGTAGCGACATATTTTTCAATTGTATCTTCATGTCCAATGCCATTAAGTAAGCAAAGTACTCTTGTTTGATCACCGATTAGTGAAGCAATGTCTTGCATCATTTGGTCTAATTGCATCGCTTTTGTAAAAACAATGATCAGATCCGCTGGCGTATCCGCCGTTACTTCGGACTGTGGATAAATGGGGAAAGATTCTGTGATTTCTTCTCCATCCAAATTTGCTTGTAGTCCATTGGTACGGATCGCTTCGATATGCGCTGGCCAACCATCGATCAACGTTACATCGTTGCCGCCTCTTTTTAATTTAATGGCAAATCGGCTGCCCATGGCACCAGCACCAGCAATAACAATTTTCATCTCTATTCCTCTTTCCTATCTGACAATTAGGTATAGTTTACTCCAAATCAAACAAATATGCGAGGAGCTTGCCTTTTTTAAAGTGAAATTTGTTAAAAAAATCAATTGGAATCGTTTGATTTTTCAGATAATTAAAGAACAAAAAAAGATCCTTTTCAGGATCTTTTTAAACCGTCACTTCAGACGCTAGTTGTGCTAAAACTGCTGCTTGTTCTTCTTGAGAGATATTGTGCTCAATGACGTAACGATTGTTTTCATTGGCGGCACATTCATAGCAGCAGCCGCCTAAGTGTGCCGCTTGATTCTCTTCCGAAGTGAGGAACTGACGATTGCACTCTGGATTTGCACAATTGACGTAACGCTCACATGGTGTGCCATCGAACCAATCGCGACCGATCACGGTCTTGTCGACATGATTGATCTCAACACTGATACGTTCATCAAAGACATACATCTTACCGTCCCACAACTCTCCTTGAACTTCTGGATCATTGCCATAAGCAAAAATTCCCCCGTGAAGTTGTGCTACGTCTTGGAATCCTTCTCGCAACAACCAGCCCGAGAATTTCTCGCAGCGAATCCCACCTGTGCAGTAAGTGACCACTTTTTTATCCATGAATTTCTCTTTGTTCTCAATGATCCATTGAGGCAATTCACGGAAACTGCGGATATCGGGACGGACCGCACCTCGAAAATGACCAAGATCGTATTCATAATCATTCCGCGCATCGATCACTACGGTATTTTCATCCAACAACGCTTCTTTGAAATCTTTCGGTTCTAGATACTTTCCGGTTAGTTCTAAAGGATCGATATCATCTTCTAAGTTCAATGACACCAATTCTTTTCGCGGTCGAACAAACAATTTTTTAAAGGCGTGTTCTTCCACCTCATCGATTTTGTAGTAGATTCCTTTGAAACGGGGGTCCGCTTCCATTTTTTCCATATAGGCATCCGTTGCTTCAATCGTTCCAGAAAGCGTTCCGTTGATTCCTTCTTTCGCAACAAGAATTCGACCTTTGATACCGATCTCTTTCCCAAAAGCTAAATGCTCTTTCGCAAAACTTTCTGGATCTTCGATGGTCGTGTATTTATAAAATAATAAAACGCGATAGTTCACAGTCATTCCTCCTTTTTTCCACCCTACAGTATAAAAAAGAAAAATGAAGAACACGAATTTTATGCTTGTACATAACCACACAATCCCTTTGCTTACCTAGATACCTGTCGTTTTTTGTTGTCAGAGTGAATCAGTGCTTTTTCCTAATTGTTCAACAAAAAAGGCCGTTACCTGATCCATGGTCTCTCCACGAACTAAATGTCGTTCTTCGCGAGAGATAAATGTCAGATTCGCTTCTGGATTCTCTTGCACAAAGGTTTCTACATCGGCGTAAGGGATTTTCTCATCTTCCGTCCCATGCCAGAACAACAATGGACGTCCAGCTAGTTTTTCTGGTTGCGTCTGGAGATCATAAGCTTCGATCCATCCCAGTAGCAACTGATAGTCATCTGGGACAAAGAAACCTGCAGCACCCGCATGTTTCTGGATCCGTTCACGGTAACCGATCATCGATGGCGAGCCCATCACACACGCAGCAGCGGTGATCTCCGGATGTTGACATAGCAAGCCGCAAGTCGTCATCCCTCCCATTGAAACGCCTCCTACAGCGATTTGCCCATTTACCAAGCCTAGATTTTCAAAGAAATCCACCAAATAAGAAAACTCAAATAAGTTGGTATGAATGCTTTGCCAGAAAATCAATGAAGGAATCTCGGATAGTTGGGTCTTTCGTTCGCCATGATTGGCGGCATCAGGTAAAATCACACGAAAGTTTTCCCGTGCTAGTTTTCGACCTTGCGTCAGTACCAATTCTTTACTCGTTTGCCAACCATGATAATAAATGATCAACGGCAACGGTTCATAGATCAAATGTTCTGGAACGACTTCCAATACTGGGATATTCCCGATTTTTCTTTTACGAACTGCAATTTTCATCTCTTTCCACCTCTGCTTAAGTATACGCATTCTGCTCTTACCTGCCAAATAATCCCTTCAATCACAAAAAAATCACACCAATGTTTTGGTGTGATCACATGTATCAGGAATGTAACACAGCTTCTCGTGCTAGTGCCAGACAGCCTAATGTTCCTGCATTGTCTTCTAATTCAGGTGTCACGATGTAGTCTGCAACTGCTGGTGTTTTGACATAGCCGTTGACCAATCGTTCAAAAGCTTGATGAACCTTTTCCACCATGTGACGCTGCTTCATTACGCCACCACCAAAAATAATGACATCCGGTGAAAGCATCAATGTAGTGTTGTAGGCGCATTGCGCGATATATTCAGCTTCGATGCTCCAGAAAGGCTCATCTTCAGACAGTTCCTGTCCTTTCTTTCCTAAGCGTTTTTCAATCGCTGGACCTGCGGCCATCCCTTCGAGACAGTTGCCATGAAATGGACAGCTGCCTTCGAATGAATCATCAGGATGAGGCACTACCAGCATATGTCCCATCTCCGGATGGCTGAATCCCTCAACAAAGCGGCCATCTTGTAATGCACCGCCGCCAACACCGGTGCCGATCGTATAATAAACTACACTGGATAGTCCTTTTCCTTTACCGAAAACATATTCCCCATAAGCTGCAGCATTGACATCTGTGGTCCAAGCAATGGGGATGGGAAAGGCTTGTTTCATCGTACCTACAAAATCAAAATTCTGCCAAGCTAATTTGGGTGTGGAGGTAATGTAGCCATACGTTGCGGAATCTCGATGGATATCGATTGGGCCAAAGGAACCAATACCGATCCCCACTAACTGGTCTTCATACTTTTTGAAAAAATCGATCACTAATGCCATTGTTTCTTCTGGTGTGGTGGTGGGAAAACTGACCCGTTCTTTAATGGTCATTTCTTCATCACCAATCGCACAAACAAATTTTGTACCGCCTGCTTCTATCGATCCGTACATCTTTTCGTCTCCTTTTCCATCGTTGCTTTCATTTTCTGTTTAAGTACTGGCAGAACTCGCAGCTGCACCATCATCGGCTTTTACGCGATCGATGGCAATGACGAGACAAATAATCAAGTCCTCCAGATCTTCCTCATAAACCGTTACTTCATAGGTATCCCCCCATGAGATCCATCGTTTATGAATCTCAGCAATTTGACGTCCCTGTCGATTGACGACAAAGTCCATGTCCCACCAATTCCCCTGAATTTCAATTCCTTGGGCATGGATGGAATAACGCGCTTTGAAAAGCGTGAATTCTTTTTCTAGAACAATTGCTTCTTCTCCATGTACCTCAACAAAAAACTTGGGCAATAGACTAAACACTTTCTTTGTGACTTCACCGATTTGCTGTTGTCGTTCATCATAAATCGCAAAGCTTTTAGGAATCTTCATGAAACTCCCTTCGACAAAATAGCGCGGCTTTTGCTGCTCATCCATGACAGTAAATTTTTCACCGATACTGAAGACTTTTTGCTTGATGTAAAGTTTTTTCATTTGATTACACCGCCTTTTCTTTCACATCGCCTGTATTGATCACAGGTTGAGTGCCTTTGTCAGTAATGATCGATACGAGTAAATTGTTGATCAATTGGACTTTTCGATCGTCAGTAAAGTTAATATCCTGACCATCTTCGATCTGTTCCAAGGCCATTTGTGTCATGGAGACCGCTCCTTCAACAATGATTTGTCGTGCCGATAAAATTGCTTTGGCTTGCTGACGCTGCAACATGGCACTAGCGATCTCAGTGGCATACGCCAAGTGATTCAACCGCGTCTCGATCACCTCGACACCGGCTACCGCTAAACGCTCTTGCAGTTCTTGTGCCAGTTCTTCAGAAACTTCATTGGTATTGCCTCGCAAAGTCAAATCATCATCATTAAAAGTGTCATAAGGATACTGGGTAGCGATATGGCGAATCGCTGTTTCACTTTGGATCTCAACAAAATCTTGGTAGTAATCGACATCGAACAATGCTTTGGCCGTATCTACGACTCGAAAGACGACGACTGCTGAGATTTCGATCGGATTGCCATCAGAATCATTGACCTTCAATAAAGAGCTATTGAAGTTACGGACTTTCAGTGATACATTGATTTTCTGTGTTAGCGGCACAGTCACAAAGAGTCCATTGTCTTTGATGGTACCTAAATATTGACCAAAGAAAAGAATCGCTTTCGCTTGATTCGGCTGCACAATCGTCAATGAACTAATGAACAAGATAGCGATGATCCACAACACGACACTGATGACTAACTCCCAAACCGCATTGCGGACGATCCCATCATAAAAGAGATAGCCGCCGCCGATCATTAAGGCGATCAAGACGATCAGTGCTAAGTAACCGTTAACATGAAACGTTTGTTTTTCTTTCATCTTTACTCCCTCATTTCTTTTAATACCATATTACCTTTGTTCACAAAAGACTTCAATTCTTCTTCTCATTTTTTTAACCCCTTTCATAGACCTGCGATCATACTATTTTGCAATCAACCAAATTCCCGCTACAATGAAATGAGAGTCAATTGACAAGAAAGGGGTAACCAAATGGCACAAAAAATTGCATTAGAAAACGTAAAATGGTCATTAGAAGAAATCATTCAGACTGTTGGAACTGATCTATCTTCTGTTGTCGAAATTCAAAATCAAGAAGGAATCGATGTCGTGGTGATTGCCAAAGATGAATGGCAGCACCTCTTAGAACTACTCGATGCGCGCCATGCACAAGGCTATCGAATCGATCAAGAACTGCCAACGGATATATTGATTGACGTTGCTGATAGCGACAACGAATACCAACAAACAGCTGAACTAGAGATGGAATTACCGGAACGTGTCCATCCAGCACCAGACTTTGAATTAGATTCAGAAGAAATCGTTGAAAGCGATGATGTGCTGGATTAAGCTGAAAAAATAGGCTACTGTGAAAAATCTTCCCCCAAAAATAGCATCCATTCGACCAATAGCCGAGCGATGTTGGAATACTTCCAGACCTTTCAGGTCATGTCGCATTTGCGGCATAGTTGACGTATGCTAAACATTGCTCGGCTCTTTATTATCAAAAATCGCATGCTTCAATTTTTTGTACGATTGCTCACGTGCTTATGGAGCTCTACCTAGCACGCGATCAATCAACTGACTTGTTTTTCCGTTCTTCTCCGGAGGATGCCACGATCGTTTTTAAGCGTTCGATCGCCGCTTGTAGTTCAACGCGTGCTTCTTCTTCCGGTTCTAGTTCTTCGCACTGCTGTAAGCGTTCTAGCCATTGTTCGGGTTCTTTGATGCCTAATTGTCCAATGGCCCAATAGGCTGTTCCACGGATGACAGGTCGGACGTCTTCTGTCGCACACCGCCAGATGGCTGGCAATGCGGTGCGATCTCCCAGATTTGCTAAGGCAATGATCGCATTACGCTGCAATGGTTTCTTCCCGCGCCAAGAACCAGATAAATGCCCAAACTGATTCTTAAAAGCTTTATTTGATAAAGAAAGCATTGGCTGCAACTTAGGATAAACGGTTTCTACTTCCGGCTCCATTTCCTGATGAAAATGGAAATCCTTGCCTCGATTATAGGGGCAGACCAACTGACAAATATCACAGCCATAGATGACATTATGCATCTTTTTACGATACTCCTCAGGCATCATGCCTTTTGTTTGTGTCTGATAGGAAAGGCAGCGCTGTGCGTTCATTCGTCCATCCCCTAAGAGCGCTTTTGTGGGACAGGCAGTAACACAGCGCATACAATCCCCACAGCCAAAGGGTACCGCTTCATCTGTTTCGAAGGAAATATTGGTGACGATCTCGCCTAAATAAACAAAAGAACCAAATTCTTCCGTGATCAATAAGCCATTGCGGCCAATGAACCCCAAACCAGCACGCTGTGCAACTGCCACATCCACCAGCTCACCGGTATCCACTTGCGGGGCAAACCGCCAGTTTTCTGCTTCTTCCAGATTCTCTGCTTGCGCTTTGATAAACTGGATCAATTTTTCTAAGCGATCACGTAAAATATCATGGTAATCGATCCCCCAAGAGGCGCGGGCAAACATCCCCCGTTTCTCATCTCGCGGCACTTTCTCTTTGATTTTTGTGGGATATGCCAGAGCGATCGCAATGATTGTTTGCGGATTTTCAAAGGTTCTTTCTGGATATATCCGCTCTTCGATCACTTGATGTTCGAAACCAGATGTATGGCCTTTTGCGCGCTGCTCCCTCAACGAGGACTCTAATTCATAAAACGGTTCAGCAGAAGCAAAACCGATTTTATCAATACCTAAACGCTTGCTTTCTGCGATGATTTTCTCTTTTAAAGACATGATATACTCCTATCCAACATGTGTTCATCAGACCTTCGTCTTTGCTTTTTCTATTATACGAGACCACTTCCGATTAGTCGAATCGCTACCCTCAAAAAATTCAAACAAAAAACTACCTAAACGCTCGGCATCTATCTCCCAGTCTTTTTAGGAGATCAGCTGCCTCAGCATTCAGATAGTTTTCCTTGAATATCCCTCCATACAGCGTATTTCTGAGCTATCTAGACGGGAGATCGTTTGATTGTATTATTTTTCTTACACCTATTAAACGTTTACCAACTGGCTTTTTTTACACCTGGCAATTTGCCTTCATGTGCCAATTGTCGAAAAGTGATCCGTGAAAGACCAAATTTACGCATATAGCCCCGTGGACGACCATCGGTCATATCCCGATTTTTCAAGCGATTCGGATTAGAATCTTTAGGTAATTTTGCTAAAGCTTGGTAATCTTTTTCTTGTTTCAATTGGTAACGGATCTCTGCGTATTGCTCGATCATTGCGGCTTGTTTTTTTGCTTTTGCTTGTTTTGATTTTTTGGCCATTATTTTCTCCTTTGTTTTTTCTATCCATCATTCTAAAAAGAAAAGAAATCAGCTAGCAGAGTCCTCCATTTTCGATTCAAAAACAACAAATCGAAATCATTACTATTTGAGCATTATGACTATATCAAGTTTCTGGGAACAAGTCAATGAAAAGCCTCTTCTTCCGAACAAACCGCTACTGTTTTTTAAGATTTCAATTATTTTTTCACCATTTCTTGCAATGACTTCTTGGCATGCTAGACTAAACAAGGAATCTGAAAGAAATGGAGAATTATATGAAGCAAATAGATACGGGGCTTACCTCAGAAGAAGTCACACAACGAACCGAACAAGGCCAACACAACGATTATGAAACAAAAACATCGAAGTCTACGACAGCAATTTTTAAGGACAATATCCTCACATTGTTCAATTTGCTGAACTTGTTGATTGGTGTCTGTCTTCTGGCAGTTGGCGCCTATTCCAATTTATTTTATCTGGTAATCATTTTGATCAATATCACTGTAGGGATCAGTCAAGAGATCCACGCTCGGAATCTAGTCAAAAAACTCTCGATCATCGCCCAACAAGAAATACGTGTGATACGAGATGGCGTTACACAGTCGGTGGATGCCAAATCCCTGGTCCTTGACGATCTTGTTGTCATTGGTGCAGGAGAACAGATTCCAGCCGACATGGTGGTTTTATCTGGGCAAACCGATGTCAACGAGTCGATGCTGACAGGCGAAGCCGATCTCGTCGTCAAAGAAAACGACGCGATCCTCTTATCTGGCAGTTTTGTCGCCAGTGGAGAGGTCACTGCAAAAGTGATCCGCGTAGGAGCAGAGAATTATGCGGCAAAATTAAGCAATGAAGCCAAAACACATAAACCGCTGCGCTCAGAGCTAGTTTCTTCGATTCGCAAAGTCACAAAATTCACAAGCCTAGTGATTGTTCCATTAGGGGTGATCCTATTTCTACAAGCTTATTTATTTCGTGGTAGCGACTTAAAAGAAGCAGTGATCGTTTCGTCTGCTGCTTTATTGGGAATGCTGCCTAAAGGACTCGTCCTATTGATCAGCATTGCTTTGACCACGGGTGTCATCAAACTAGCCAAAAAAAGGATCTTAGTCCAAGATATGTACGCGATCGAGACACTGGCCCATGTCGATACCCTCTGTTTGGACAAAACCGGCACATTAACGGAAGGTCGACTATCCGTCGAATCGATCCAGCCAATCGATGACACCCAAGATGTAACGGCAATCTTAGGCAGCTATTTGGCTGCCAGTACTGACAACAATGTGACGATGCAAGCGTTGCGCCAAACCATCACTGGATCTGATCATTACCAGTCCTTTGCAGCAATGCCATTTTCTTCTGATCGGAAATGGGGCGCTATCGCATTTCACGAATTAGGGGCAGTCTATCTAGGAGCACCTGAAAAGACGATTGCCAATCAACAGCTGCCGCAAATTCAAGAAGCGCAATCGGCTGGTTTAAGAGTCCTCGTCTTGACTCTTGACCCTCATTATAACGACGCCAATCAGCCCTTTGATCCAGCAAAGGCTGCCCCGCTGGCAGTTCTTGTTCTTGCTGATGTGATTCGGGAAAATGCAGAAAACACGTTGGCCTACCTGTCTGCAGAAGGAGTGGACTTGAAGGTGATCTCGGGTGACAATCCAATCACTGTGTCAGCCATCGCCAAACGGGCTGGGCTGCCTGATTCCGAGAACTATATCGATCTTTCCCAACTAACTGAAGAAGCAGATGTTCGTCAAGCTGCCCAAACCTATACCGTTTTTGGGCGTGTGACGCCTCAGCAAAAGAAACTGCTAGTTTCTGAGTTGAAGGCACTAGGCAATACGGTCGCCATGACTGGAGATGGCGTCAATGACGTGTTGGCACTGCGTGAAGCCGATGTCAGTATCGCTATGGCTGCTGGGGACAGTGCGGCTCGCCAAATCGCGAATCTGGTTTTATTAGATTCCGATTTCACGACACTGCCAGCAGCACTCTTTGAAGGTCGCCGTGTCGTTAATAATGTGACGAAAGTATCTGGGATCTTTTTTATCAAAACGATCTACAGCTTCCTATTGTCCTTACTATGTGTTGCCACTTCTACGGCATTTCCTTTTATTCCGATCCAAATCACATTATTGGATCTGGCGATTGAAGGATACCCTTCCTTCTTCCTTTCCTTTGAAGAAGACAAAAAGCGAATCACCGGCCGTTACTTGCCTACCGCATTGCTGCGGGCGTTGCCGAGCGCACTCTTGGTGCTTTTGAATTATTTCGCTGTACAGTTCCTGCAAACTGACTATGGCTGGGAACCAATGACCGCAACTACATTGTTCTATTATCTGCTGATCGGCATCAGTTGTTTAGCTGTGATCCGCAGTTGTTTGCCGCTAAATCCATTGCGCTTATTTTTGATCGTAACCACGATTAGCGGAACATACATCGCCGCAATGCTCTTCCATCATATTTTAGAAGTAGGCTTTTTGACTAGCATCACCTTGCCAATCTTTGTTGGATTGATGGCGATCAACTGCTTATTGCAGTGGGGGCTATCTGCCCTTGCAACACAGATCACCCGCCGGCTAGAGCAAAACGCTACGGCTTGATCAATGGAAGAAAATGATTCCGGACAACTATGATAAATTCTCCTAATTAAGGATATTTATTTGTAGTTGTTCGGTTTTTTTATCTTTTCTTCACTTATTTTCTATTTATTCACTTATTTTCTATTTATATAGTGGAGCAATCGTCATTCATGCAAGTTTTGCGAAATTTGTTATACTTTTAGTGAAGGCGGTTTCGTCTACTGCCGCTGAATCTATTTAAGAAAGCGTTGGTGAATCGAAATGAAGAAAAGTATTTTACTTGTTTCTCACAGTCAACAACTGACAGACGGACTGAAAGCCATGATCGAAGACATGTCGGACAGCGAAACAGTCACTCTTTTTTCATTGGGTGGAACAGCTGAAGGCGAATTAGGGTCTGATCCGACAAAAATCGTTGAAGCGGTCAATCAGTCTCCGGATGCCGAACAGATTCTCGTTTTTGCTGATTTGGGTAGTGCCGTACTAAACGCAGAGCTAGCCTATGATATGTTGGAACCGGAACAGCAAACCCGCTATCACTTGATTGATGCACCGCTTGTAGAAGGTGCTTTTGCCGCAGCAATCACCGCTGGATTCAGTGATGACCTCTCCCAGATCACAGCAGAAGCCCAAAAAGCAGCTGAGAAAGGATGGAATCAATAATGAAAAAAATAATCAATGATCCTTCAGCGATCGTCGAAGAAATGCTAGCTGGTCTAGTTGCCAGCTATCCGCAACTGGTTCATCAAGTCGAAGACTCCCGAGTCGTAGCAAAAAACGCCACCCACGAACAAGTTGGCTTAGTCTCAGGCGGAGGCAGCGGACACGAACCGGCACACGCTGGGTTTGTTGGTGATGGTATGTTGAGTGCCGCCGTCTTGGGAGACGTCTTCACTTCTCCAACACCAGATCAGATCCTGACTGGGATCAAAGAAGCCGATCAAGGGCAAGGCGTGCTTTTAATCGTTAAAAACTATACGGGAGATATCCTAAACTTTGAAATGGCCAAAGATATGGCTGAGATGGAAGACATCACTGCTGAAATCGTCGTCGTAGATGATGATATTGCCGTCGAGAACAGTACCTATACTGCTGGAAAACGAGGCGTGGCTGGAACCATTCTCGTTCATAAAATTTTGGGTGCTGCTGCTCGTCAAGGACGTTCATTAACTGAATTAAAAGAATTAGGTGAAGCATTAGTTCCAACCATCAAAACTATTGGTGTTGCCTTAAAAGCAGCAACCGTTCCAGAAGTGGGTAAACCTGGTTTTGAATTAGCAGATGATGAAATCGAGTATGGCGTGGGAATCCATGGAGAACCTGGTTATCGCCGGGAAAAATTGAAACCATCGAAAGAGCTAGCCAAGGAATTGGTGGACAAAATTTTAGCTGATTATGAACAAACACCGAAAAAAGTTGGTGTCTTGATCAACGGCATGGGCGGTACACCACTGATGGAACAATTCGTCTTTGCCAACGATGTACAAAAATTGCTCGCAGACAAAGACATTTCTGTCACATTCCATAAAGTCGGCAACTATATGACCTCTATCGATATGCAAGGTCTATCATTGACCATGATCGATTTCAGTAACAACGATGCGACGGATGCGCTCAACGAACCTGTTGAAACGATCGCTTGGTAAAGGAGGAATTTTCAATGCAAATGACAACAGAGATGACCCAACAATGGTTAAATGCATTTACAAAAGCCATTGAGGAAAATAAAGGCTATTTAAGTGATCTAGATACCCCTATTGGTGACGGCGATCACGGCAACAATATGGCTCGCGGCGTCGCAGCCTATCAAGAAGCATTTGCAAAACAACAGCCTAAAACAATCACAGACACATTCAAAGTACTCTCGATGGCATTGATCTCTAAAGTTGGTGGTGCTTCAGGTCCACTTTATGGCTCAGCATTCATGAACATGACCAAAGCTACAAAAGACCTAGAAACAATTGATTCGTATGAACAATTAGGAAGCATCATCGAAGAAGGACTTAATGGGATCAAAGCTCGAGGCAAAGCAGAATTCGAAGACAAAACGATGGTCGATGTCTGGCAACCTGTTGCCGCAGCGTTAAAAAACGGCAGTCTGACTAAAGAACAAATCGAGGAAGCCAAAGAACATACAAAAGACCTAGTCGCCAAAAAAGGCCGTGCTTCTTATTTAGGCGAGCGGGCAATCGGACATATCGATCCAGGTGCCGCTTCCAGTGCATTGTTGTTTGAAACGCTTGTTGCAACGATTGGATAAAGATCCTCATCCACTTAGGAAGGGCGATACAAAAAACCGAGAGATCTCTTGCGATTCTTGAAGACAAACAAGAATCTGTGCTTGAGACCTCTCGGTTAGTTTATTTTTCTAAGAAATTGTCAACGCCATTATTGCAAAATAGCTTGGGAAACTAGTGTACAATATTGCAACATGCCATCAGGATTTGGATGGACTCGATCTTCATAAAACCACTCTTCATGCTCATTACTTAAATCGTACCAATCGATCAATGTCATATTGTCGTATTTAGCAGCCATTTTCTCCAGCATGCTGTTGACCTCATTCTGCCATCTTTGCGTAGGTACCCGCACATTGATCCAATAGACTTTGCGATCGCCAATTTCTTTCATCAAATTATCGAATTGAGTTTCTGTAAAGGACCCATTCGTTCCTAGACCGATCAATACTGTATCTCGTAACAAATCTTTTTCTTTCAACGCTTTGATCAGTTCAGGACTCTCATACAATTGTCGTCCCACATCCCCATCAACGACAGCTTTGGGAAAAATTTCTTGCAAGTCAGCAGTGGCATCCAGCATAACAGAATCACCAAAAGCGGTAATTTCCAGCTCTTCGGCCTTCTTCACCTGGGCTTCTGTCAACCCATATTTTTCCATTACTGATTTTTCGGCTTCCGTTGCCTTTGAAGAATTGTCTCCTGTACTTTCTGTATCCGAGCCATTCGCATTTTTTTGTGTCTGTTCAGCCGCTTTTTTATTGGCAGCAATATTTTCTTTTAACTGCTGCTGTTGCGCATCTACATAGTTCACCGGAGCGGTAGCTATTCCATAAAGAGCAACTAAGGAAACAAGCAGTCCTGGAAGCAGCCAAGGTTTTTGGCGACTGATCACTGGCTTACTGAACCAATTGCGCACCGTACGGAAAGTATCTTTGTAGTGAAATTTCCGCAACGGATTTTCGATAAATCGATAGGACAATTCACTGATCAAGAGAATCAATACAATCTCAATCAATGTATGCAGAAGAACATTCTCGCCAACATTCCCAATCTTTGCTTCATAAAAAATCATCACAGGGAACTGATACAAATAAATCCCATAACTCCGCTTGCCGATGTAACTGAATAACGGATTTGTCAGCCAACGGTTCAGACTAGCTCCAGGATGGGCAGTGACCGCCACCAAGATCGTACAAAGCAAGCTGACTAGCAGCATTCCTCCGTAATAAACAAAGGAAAGATGATCATCTAGCACAAAAAATGTTATCACTAAACCAATAAAAGAAAGACCACCAGCTAGGTTCAATACCCGCTTCGCTTTCTTCGGAATTTCTTTTTTTAGATGGGTGCTAGGCCAAATGAAAGCCAACGCACTTCCCATCCAAATCGAAAACAAACGCGTGTCGGTACCATAATAAACTCGAGTAGGGTCTGCCCCTGGTGAATACCAGATCGCTAATAAAAGAGCCGAAAGTAACGAGCAGCCGATCACGATTTTAAAAATCGTCCCACGATTTTTGACTAACTTCATCAATAAAATAAAGAGTAACGGCCAAATCAAATAATTCTGCCCTTCAACAGCCAAAGACCATAGATGCGTAAAGGGAGATTCATTGCCGAATCGGTCAAAATAAGAAAGACCGTGATTGATCTGCCACCAGTTGTTGACATACAAGAGACTGCTGACGACGACTCCCCGCAGATTGTTCAGTAAATTCCGCTGGAATAATGTAATGTAGGCAGCAGACAGAAGCAGCATCACCACCATGCCAGGATACAGTCGTTTCATCCGGCGGACATAAAAATCTTTGACAGCAATACGACCGTTCTGGTCCCACTCCTGTCGAAGCAAATCGGTGATCAAATAACCAGAAACTACAAAAAAAACAGGAACTCCTAAATACCCGCCTCGCATTTGAGTAGGTAATAAATGATATAAGATAACGCCGATCACGGCTAATGTACGGATACCGTCGAAACCAGTGATATAGCGGCTTGTTTTTAACCGTTTGTTCATTCTCCAACCACTTTTCTTTTTTTTGATCAACTGTTTTTCGTAAGAAACAGTCAATGTGGAACCATTAAAAAATAATGACCCATTTCTTCATAATTTACCAGATAAAGCAACAAGAAAGCTAGCAAGAATACTCTATTTTCTAAAAAAATTAATTTTTACAAAAAGAAAAAAGCATTTCATCACGAAACGCTTTGATCCAAGCTCTCCTATAATTCTTCTTCATAAAAACGACCCAATATTTGTACATTTTCAGCAATACTGACAAATGCCTTGGGATCTGCTTCTTTCATGGCAGAACGTAACATCGGCAACTCGAAGCGGGTAACGACAGTCAATAACACTGTCTGTTTATCATGCTTGTAGGCTCCTTCTGCTTCATTGATGATCGTAATTCCTCGGCGCAGACTTTTCTGGATCGTATGGATGACTTCTTCAGGACTTCTCGTAATAATCGTTACCTGCATTTTCTTTTGCTTGGTAAAAACAGCATCGGTGACTTTACCGCTGACAAAAATCGCAATGGCACTATATAGCGCATACTGCCAGCCGAACAGGATGCCCGCAGCAAACATGATGGCAATATTGAAAAAAATCGAGATGGATCCGATGGTTTTCCCTGTACGTTTCCGGATCGCGATACTTACAAAATCGAGGCCGCCAGAGGAAAGTCCGCTTTTTAGCGCATAACCAATACCGGCTCCGTTGATGGCTCCCCCAAAAATCCCGCAGATCATCGGATCTGTCGTCAGTGTTTCTTCTGGAAGGATCTGTACGAACAAAGATGTTAGGACTACAGTAATTCCTGTGAAAATCGTAAATTTATGACCAATCTTGAACCAGCCGAGAAAGAAAAGCGGAATATTCAGCAACAATAGGGCGACTGAGACAGGGATGTAGAATCCGAGCCAATCCGTGGAAACGGTGGTCAAAATTTGAGCAATCCCTGTGATCCCGCTAGAATAGATTTTGCCGGGTTGATAAAAAAAATTGACTGCGATCGCCGATAAAATGGCATAGACAATCGAAAACGATAATTTGTTGGCATAATCAGGGTGTGGCAGCCATTTAAAGAGGGTATTCATTTCATTCAAGAGCCTCGCTTTGTTGATTTGCTCTTATTATACTTCAGATAGTAAAAAAAGAAACGAACAATGAAAGAAATAGACAAATTCTCATGGAATTTTCTTAATCGTCTATTTTCATTCATCATTCGCACGTTTATTACTTACTTATTACTTACGTTTTACTTAATCTTCTTCAACTGTCGTGACATCAATATTCAATTCAAACAATTGCAGAGGAGCAACTTTGCTTGGCGCTTGTGACATTGGATCGGCTGCTTTCCCGTTTTTAGGGAACGCGATCACTTCACGAATATTTTCTTCGCCAGCCAGCAACATCACTAGACGATCCAAACCTAATGCGATTCCGCCATGTGGTGGGAACCCATAGTCCAATGCCGTCAACAAGAAACCAAATTGCTCTTCCATTTCACGCCGAGAAAAACCAAGGGTTTCAAACATTTGTTCTTGAACATCCCGCTGATGGATCCGGAGAGACCCACCGCCAAGCTCGTAACCGTTCAAGACGATATCATAAGCTTCCGCATACACTTTTGCAGGATCAGTTGCCAACAATGGTACATCTTTTTCTTTAGGCATCGTAAATGGATGGTGAGCAGAGACATAGCGGCCAGCTTCTGCATCGTATTCAAATTGTGGCCAATCTGTTACCCATAAGAAATTGAACTTGCTTTCATCGATCAAGCCTAATTCTTTTCCTAACTTGCTGCGGATTGCTCCTAAAGCCGCCGAAACGATCTCAAACTTATCCGCACCAAACATTAGGATATCGCCCACTTCTGCATTCGTAGCAGCAATGATCGATGCTGCAGCGTCAGTCAAGAATTTTGCGATTGGTCCTTTTAAGCCATCTTCTTCTACTTTGACCCATGCTAACCCTTTCGCACCAAACTGTCCTGCGTAATGTCCCAAATTATCCATATCTTTTCGGGAATATTTATCCGCAGCACCTTTCGCATTCAATGCTTTCACCACACCGCCATTTTCAAGCGCCATTTGGAAAACTTTGAAATCAACATCTTTAACAGTTTCGGACAAATCAATCAATTCCATATCAAACCGAGTGTCTGGCTTGTCGCTGCCATAACGTGCCATGGCATCATCGTAAGTCATTCGCGGAAACGGCGTAGTTACTTCTAGCCCTTTGACTTCACGCATGACATTGACTAACAGTTCCTCCGTGTAAGCTTGGATCTCTTCTGCCGTCAAAAAGGTTGTTTCAATATCGACTTGGGTAAATTCAGGCTGACGGTCTCCCCGCAAGTCTTCATCCCGGAAGCAACGGACAATTTGATAGTAACGATCGAATCCAGCACCCATCAATAATTGTTTGAAAATTTGTGGCGATTGTGGCAATGCATAAAAATGACCAGGGTAAACCCGGGAAGGAACGAGATAATCTCTGGCGCCTTCTGGTGTTGATTTCGCTAAATAAGGGGTTTCGATATCTAGAAAGTCATTGGTATCCAAGAAATGACGAATCACTTGTGTCGTTTTTGCCCGCATCATGATATTCTTAGTCATTTTGGGACGGCGTAAATCCAAATAACGATATTTCAACCGCGTTTCGTCTCCTACGATTTGATCATCTTCAATTGAAAATGCAGGTGTTTTGGCTGTATTCAAAATAGTGATCTCGCTGACCATCACTTCATAGTGCCCGGTTTTCATCTTAGGATTGATTGCTTCTGGTGCCCGATTGATGACTTGACCTGTCACTTCTAGCACATACTCGCTGCGGCAAGTATCTGCAATCGCCCATGCTTCTTTGGATACTTCCGGATTAAAGACAACTTGCACGATCCCTTCTCTGTCCCGCAAATCAATGAAAATCACTCCGCCTAAGTCACGACGTTTTTGGACCCAGCCTTTTAAAGTAACGGTTTGATCTAAATGGGCTTCTGAGACGCGCCCACAATATACTGTACGTTTGCTCATTCTTCTTCTCCTTGCTTGATTAAGATTGTAGTCATTTCATCATAGATTTCATCAAAATGATCATATAGATCGGCTAGCTTGAATTGTTTCTCGATCCGACTTGCCATCGATTTGATGTTGATCACTTGTTCAGCTAATTCATTTTCACCTAGGGTCAGCACCAAACGCGCCCCTTGCTTATCTGCCGATTTGAATTGCGCTTTTGCTTTCCGATTCATAAAATCACGATCTGCAGAAAAGCCAAAATTACGGATCGCCTGAACGACTTTCAATGCTTCCAAATTGGTTGCTTCTCCTAGACCAACAACATAAGCATCTAATTCATTCAATGCTGGAATAACGACTTCTTCTGCCTCCATTGTGATCAATAGACGTTCTAAGCCCATCGCAAAACCGAAACCTGGCGTTTGTGGGCCGCCTAATTCTTCGACCAGATGGTCATAGCGTCCACCCGCACAGATCGTAGCTTGCGCCCCCATTTTTGGCGCTTCACTCATAATCTCAAAAATAGTATGGGTATAATAATCCAATCCCCGGACCATATTTGAATCGATCTCATAAGGAATGTCCAAAGCATCCAACATCGTGATGACTGTTTCAAAATGGGCTTTAGCTTCTGGACTCAAATAGTCCAAGATCGAAGGAGCATCCGCAACGAACTGTTGATCTCGTTTGTCTTTGCTATCTAAAACCCGCAGTGGATTCTCATGCAGGCGGCGTTTTGAATCGTCGCTCAATTCTGCTTCATGAGGCGATAAATAATCAATCAGTGCTTGGCGATAATTCTTACGCGTTTCTTTATCCCCTAAAGAGTTGATCACTAGTCGAAGTTGACTTAGCCCTAATTGTTTAAAGAAATCCATCGCCATCGCCATCGTTTCAACATCTGTCGCAGGATTTGCGGAACCAAATGCTTCTACACCGATTTGATGGAATTGACGTAAGCGACCTTTTTGCGGCCGTTCATAACGGAACATCGGTCCAACATAAAAGACTTTGTAAGGCTTGTTGTACTCTGGTCCGAAAAGTTTATTTTCAACATAAGAACGAGCAATCGGCGCTGTGCCTTCCGGACGCAATGTCACATGGCGCTCTCCTTTGTCATAGAAATCGTACATTTCTTTTGAAACGATGTCGGTTGTATCGCCAACGCTTCTAGCAATCACTTCAAAGTGTTCAAAAATCGGTGTGCGGATCTCATTGTACTGGTAGTCACGAAAAACCAAACGGGCTGTTTCTTCAACAAACTGCCATTTTTCGGATTCTCCTGGTAAAATATCATTGGTGCCTTTTGGACGTTGATAACTCATCTGTTTTCATCCTCCTATTGTGGGTATCTTCGATCGATCAAAAACGATCGTATGTATTCATTACAACTATACTGATTTGATTCATTGTGGGAAACGATTTTCTGTTTATCATCTGCTCTTCTACTCTGCGCTTCGCCTGCAGTCACTTCTAAGCTAGCGCTAAGAAGGACTTGCATGGACTTCGACCAGTCGCAGTGATTCGGAAGGTGGTGACTACGTTCCCTCCGGTCGCCTAGTACTGTTCATCATCTGCTCGTCTACTCTGCATTACGCCTACAGTCGCTTCTAAGCTGTCGCTAAGAAGGACTTGCATGGTCTTCGACCAATCGCAGTGATTCGGAAAGCGGTGACTACGCTCCCTTTGGTCGCCTACTACTGTTCATCATCTGCTCTGGTCTTCGACCAGTCGCAGTGATTCACAGCAAAAAACTCGCCCTTGTTTTCTACACAAGGGCGAGTTATTACACGCGGTACCACCTAAAATTCGAGAACTTTCATTCTCCTTTCGATTAACGCTCGTTCACGGAACAGCTTTTCTTCTGTTCATCTCCAGATTGTCTTTCCGGCATTTGTCCTAAACTGCTTGCAGCCATGGCAGTTTTCTCTTTGAAGGTCCAAAATGACGTACTCGATCTTTCACAGATTTTTGATATTATCTATAAACTACAAGAATCCTTTGGAAATGTCAAGCTGTTTCATAGGCTTTTTCAATACTTATGAATATCGTTTTTCAAGTTTTTCCTTTACACTAAAAGAAGAGATTAGAAGGAGGAATTGCTTTATGACAGATGTTCAAATCGGCAAATCACAAGTCTATGTACGCTCCCTTGGCTTAGGTGCAAATGCCATCGGCGGCCACAATTTGTTTCCAAACTTAGATGAAGAAGAAGGCAAGGAAATTGTGCGGACGGCGCTGCGCAATGGGATCAATTTGATTGATACTGCCTATATTTACGGTGAAGGTCGTTCAGAAGAACTGATCGGTGATGTCTTGCAAGAAGAGGCGTTCGATCGCAATCAAGTTATCATTGCCACCAAAGCAGCTCATCGACCAGAAGAACCAAACAAAAAAGATAATTCGCCAGAATTCCTGACCCAAGCCGTTGAAGAAGCTTTAATACGCTTAAAAACCAACTATCTGGATATATTTTATATTCATTTTCCAGATGAAACCACCCCTAAAGATGAAGCGATTCGCGCATTGCATCAACTGAAAGAAGCTGGCAAAATCCGTGCGATCGGTGTCTCCAACTTCACACTTGAACAATTAAAAGAAGCCAATGCTGAAGGGTACGTCGATGTTGTGGAAGATGAGTACAGTTTGATCCATCGCCAAGCTGAATCAGAGCTTTTCCCTTATTTAGCTGAACATTCAATCAGTTTTGTTCCATACTTTCCACTAGCATCTGGGTTGTTGACTGGAAAGTACACACAAGAAACGACCTTTGCAAAAGACGATATCCGTAGTAAAAAGCCGGACTTTCAAGGTGATCGCTTTAAAAAAATCGTGTCGGCTGTCGACCAATTGCAACCAATCGCTGCCTCTTATGATGCAACGATCCCCCAACTTGTGTTGGCTTGGTACATGAAAAATCCAGCAGTTGCAGCAGTTATTCCTGGTGCAAAACAAGCCAGTCAAGTTGCTGACAACGCGCAAGCATTGGATATCCATTTATCCGCAACCGATTATCAAGCGATTGATCAACTGTTTGCTGAATTTAAATAGTCCCGAAACAAGAGAAGGCACTTTGCATTTCTCTTGTTTTGTATTATGCTGATGAAAACAGTTATGAAAAGGAGCAAACCCGATGTCCTTATATTCCGGCTATATCCGCCAACCTCATTACTATGAAACCGATCAGATGGCAATCATTCACCATGCAAATTACATCCGTTGGTTCGAAGAAGCACGAGTAGATATGCTAGCCTTTTTACAATTGCCATACCATAAAATCGAAGAAGCTGGTTTGATTGTTCCCGTTCTTGAAGTCAACGCACAATACAAGGAAATGATCCGTTATGAGGATCAAGTACGCATCGATGTGCTCGTCGAGCATTACACCGGTACTCGACTTGATTTTCGTTATGAGATCTATAGAACTGACAACAATCAGTTAGTGACAACTGGCGCTTCCAAACATTGTTTTTTGAGTAAAGAGACCTATCGCCTGGTCCATTTGAAGCGCAACTTTCCTGAGATCCATCAAGTATTTTCAGATTATGCGGCGTTATCGGCTGCCTCGAAAAATTAATCTCGAGGCAGATTAATTGCATTTAGAGCACTTTTTTGTATAATCAAAGGTAATTTTTATGGGAGGATGATGACAATGTATGTTGTTAAAGTCTTGCATGGTTACATTGGCAAAGATGGTCGTCGCACTCGTGAAAAAATACCGGACAAGTTGTGGATTTTTGAAGATCGGAAGCAGTCGGAAGCCTTTGCAGCAAAAATAGGCGGACGAGTCAAACCTCTCACAGAAGTAAAGCCAAATCAATAAAAAGCAAGACAGCGAAAGAACGCTTACTGGCGTAAGTTTCATTATTCGCTGCCTTGCTTTTTTTATTGCTTATCGCTTTTGCTAGTCATCTTGTTCAGTTTCTAAAATTTCTCCTGTTTGCGCATTGATTTTGACATTTGTTTTTTTGTTGCCATCTTCAACTTTGACTTCCCAATAAGTCACATTCATTTCTTTATCAAGATCCCAATCTGTTGCTTGTCCACCGCCAGCTTCTTTCACAGCACTATCGGAAATCTCTGCCAATGAAAGCAAGTTGGTCAGATCCAATTGATCGGCTTCTTTTTTGACACCATTTTGTTCGTCCGCATCTAGTTTTTCCGTTCTTTCTTCAGAAGTTTCTTTTGTTTCTGCATCGATCTTTAGTTCAAATTCATTCGTGTCATCTACGCCTTCAACTTGATAGAAGTACTTACCAAAAGAAGTATCCAAGTCAAGCGAAGTGATTGCTGCATCTGGATATTTTTCTTGGAACACTTGGATAGCTTCTTCTACTGTCACTGCAGGCAAACCGCCATTTGCGATAGCTGCACTGCTTGAAGATCTGTCCGCAGCTTGTGAAGAAGTTGTTTCACTTGATGATGCGACTGTTGTGCTTGAACTACTGTTTTGTGCAGGTTCAGAATTTCCAGTATTATTTTGTGTACATCCTGCCAATAATCCTAGGGCAGCGATTCCGAACAAAATTGTTGTTTTTTTCATGTTTCATTCCTCCAATTAATTGTCTATTCCTTTTTTCTATATATTTAGAATAACAAGTCCTTCAGAAAAAAGAATCAAAAATGCTTGAAGAAAATCTAAAAAAATCTTCATCTTTCTCTTTCACTTGGAAAATCAATTTTAAAGACACTGCCTTGTGGCTGATTATCCGTGACGGTAATTTCAGCATGATACTTATCGGCCAGCTGTTTTACCAGTGATAATCCGATTCCTGAACCGGAAATTTGACTGGAACGAGAATCTTCCACTCGATAGAAACGCTCAAAAATCATCACTTTCTTATCATGGGGGATCCCAATACCAAAGTCGGCAACGCTTAGAGACAAGTGCGTTTGATCTTGTGTCAGTTTCACATGAATGGGCTGATCTGCTGGTGAATACTTCGCTGCATTTTCTAAAAGATTTTGGATGATCTGTTGGAAGTCACGTTTGTGCCCTTGCTTCCTACACTGGTTTTCCACAAAATATTCAATCGATTGCGAAACGATCGTTGCTTGTTTTTCACATTCTTCTCGCACGATCTGTGAGACATTCACGAGGCTCATTTCTTGGGTATGGTTTTTTTCCAAATCCAGCAGTTGATTACTCAATGTTTCCAAACGCTTCGATTCTTTATCGATAAAGGCCAATGAAGAAGGAATGACTTCTGGGTGTTTGGTTCCACGCCGCTGGATCAATTGGACATGTCCGCGAATCGCAGCTAAAGGTGTCCGCAGCTCATGAGAAGCATCGGCAACAAACCGTTTTTCTCGCGCGATCGTCTCACGCTGTTCTTTCAGTAGTTTATTGAAAGCCAACACCACAGAACGAATCTCGATTGGTTCTTCAACAATCGTCAATTCGCCTTTTTGGCTTTGTTCGATTTCAGCAATTTCTTGCGCCATCCCTGTTAATTTCCGGCTCCATTTCCCAACGCTCCAATAAATCAATAGACTGCCAACGACTACAGCGATCAGGTTCAGGAAACTGCTGATCATAAAGAGACCATAGGCTAATTCCACACTGTCCTCACCATTGATGGCGATCTTTACCTGATCCCCATCGACTTCTTGGGTTTTCGTATAATAGATACCATCATCTGTAAAGATGATGCCCTCCAAAAATGGGATGATCCGTCCGTGATTGATCTCGGCAAAAATCTCTGCTGCATCTTCCGATAAAATGACACTGCCATCAGCTAAGATCACTTGCAAGGCATCTTCTTCATCTGCCGAAACATAGGCATTGACTAGATCATTCCAGTCATCGCCTGAAGCCTCCCCGTTTTCGATAGCCTCAAGAATATTGCTCGCACGATTTTCGATATGTTCAAACAAATACCCTACGGATAACAAGATAAACAATCCATTGAAGAGAATCAGCAAACCAAATAGAATCAAAGAAAAGCGGCTCGTTAATTGAAACTGGGCAGTTTTTCTGCGTGGGTTGGCAACCTTATTCTTCATGGGCGGTCCTCAACACATAGCCTAATCCCCGAACGGTTGCGATCATTTTACCTTTGCCGCAGACATCCAGCTTGTTGCGAAGGGTGCGAATATAAACATCTACCACATTTGTTTGACCATCGTATTCATACCCCCAAATCTCATTCAATAGCTCATCTCTGGTTTTGACTACTTCTGGTTCTTTCATCAACTCATACAAGATCCCAAACTCTTTAGGGGTCAATTCAATGGTCTCTCCGGTAACCTGGACCAAGTGTTTGGCGATGTCCATCATCAACTCGCCTACCACCAACTGATTTTGTTGGTTCTTTTGCTGTTGGGCTTCCCGCTGCAGTCGTCGCTCAATCACGCGAATCCGGGCAAACAATTCTTCGATTTCAAAGGGTTTCGTTAAATAATCATCTAGACCAACGTCAAGACCAGTCACGACATCGGCGGTTTGATTTCTGGCTGTCATCATCAAAATCGGAATATCGCTTTCTTTGCGAATTCGCCGCGCTACCGTGATACCGTCATAGATTGGCAGCATCCAATCCAACAAAATCAGATCAAACAGATCAGTTTGCTGATTGAACAAGGTCAATGCCTCTTGGCCATCTTTGGCCCATACCGTGTCGTACCCCTCAAAAGTCAACTCAGTCTGGATAAAACTGGCTAAACTTTCTTCGTCTTCCACTATCAAGATTCTCAAGGCCATCTGCTCTCCTCCTATTTTTGCTTCTATCATAACGGATTTTGTAAAAACTTCCTAACGGATTGAAAGAAAAAATCATGAAGATTTTTTCATGTTCAGACAAAAAAGGAGTGAACCAACGCTCACTCCGCTTTTCTTTTATTCCCCATTTGTCGCTAACTGATAGGTATCAACTAACTTTCCCTGTTCGAGTTGGATCACGTAAGGGCAGGTTTCATCCAAAAACTCTTTATCATGACTGATCACGGCTAACAGATCGACTTCTTTGGCAACTTCCTGCAGCAGATTTCCAACCTCTTCCATTTGTTGCAGGTCTAATCCACTAGTCGGTTCATCGAAAAACAACAAGCGTTTACCTGAAAGCAATGCACTGCCGATCGCGACCCGCTGCTTTTCGCCACCGGACAAAGATTGTGGATGTCTTCGCAGTAAATGCTCTAGTTCCAACAAAGTCACGACTTGTTCAAAACGTTCCGGTCTGGCAGCTTTTGCCAACAATTCTTTTTCGACAGATTCAAAAAAAAGCTGCAGGTTCACATCTTGCATAACCAGAAAACTTTCTCGCAATAACTGTTTTTGATTGATTGGTTGACCATGCAGCCAAAATTGAGCTGCTGAACATTTTTTTAAGCCAGCGAACACTTGAAACAATGTTGATTTGCCAGCACCGTTCGGGCCAATCAAACCCACGACCTGTCGCGTAGGCACAACAAGTTTCGCAATATCAAGAGCTGGTTGCTGTTGGCGTCGATAAGTGACTTGGAGATTCGTCGCAATCAGACCAGCTGAGGAACTCGCTTCCTCTGTTTCGTTGATTGCCAACTCAAACTGCGGCTCGTTGATCCGCCTTAATCCGAGATCGTGAATCTGTTGCGGGGTATGAGAAAGCAATGCTTCACTGGTATACTCTGTGACCAAGCGACCTTCTGCTAGTAATATGTAGCGATCCGCAATCCCCGTCAAGTAGGACAATCGGTGCTCTGCAATGACGATCGTCTTCCCTTGCTCTTTCAAAAGACGGATCGCTGCGGCAATTTTTTGTAGTGCTTCTTCATCAAGATTACTGGAAGGTTCATCGAACAAAAAGAGATCATGAGAAAGCATCGTTGCACAAGCGATTGCTACTCGCTGCTTCTCGCCACCAGACAGTTCGAAAACACTTGCATCCAACAATTCTGACAAAGAAAATTGTTCTGCCACTTCTTTGATCCGTTTTCGTATTTCTACTGGCTCTACCCCTGCATTTTCCATTGTAAACGCCAGTTCAGAATAAACATCTGTTGTGAAAAATTGTGTTTTGGGATTTTGAAAAACGACACCGATTTTTCTGGCGTAGGCGGGAAAGTCTTCCGTCGGCAAAGAATCCCCTGCCACTTGAACAGCCCCCGTCATTTCTGCTGGATATAGCTCAGGAATCAAGCCATTGAGAACATTCAACAAGGTTGACTTACCGCTACCGCTTTGGCCGCATAACACAACGACTTCACCAGCAAAAATCTGACAAGAGACGTCTTTCAATACCTGCTGCGTGCCCCGTTTAAGAGATAGGTTTTCGATGGTGATCATTCCTTCACATCCTTACAAACAAAAAAATAAGTAGCAACACAGTACCAAACACTACATAATCGGCAAGTTTCAATCGCAGTGTATAAACCGACGTATGGGTATTTTTTGCCGACAGGCCTCTTACTAATGCGGTCGCTGACAATTCTGTCGCAGTATTTTCTGCAGACATCAATAAAGGAATCAAGAAATACTCCACCGTTTGCAGCGGATGCCTTATGTAGGACCAGCCGTTCAAAGCAATTCCCCGAAAGCGCATCGCTTGGCGAATACTTTTGACATCTTGCAACAATGTTGGAAAAAATCGAAACAGTACGGCCAGCGGTACCAGCAAAAATGAGGGAATGCGGATTTTTTGCAAAGCAGCTAACCATTCACTGATTTTCGTCCCACTCATCGCAAATACGGCTGCCATGATCGTCGGTAACAATCGGCGATACCCTACGGAAAAGAAATCCAGCAGTGTGGTTACTATTGAATTGTTTTGCCCTGCAAAAATCCCTTCTACCAAGGACAATAATAGAAACAGCCCGAAAAACAACAATCCCTTTCGCCAGAAACCGCTAAGTAGAAACAAGATAAACAAAAAGCTGATCACAATCAACTCTTTTGTCCACGTCAATGAAATCATCAATGTGACACTTGCAAAGAATGTCACAAATAATTTGCTTCTGGGGTCAAGTGAGAGCCTAGTCACATTGATCACCCGTTTGTTTGATGCAACGTTGGTTGGAAATGTTTTTGATATAGTCGAGCACCGAGGCCTATTCCGACAATCGAAGCAACCAGTACAGCGAGCCCGCAAATCACCAGCATCGCTGTGGAAGTATGAGCAAAGACCCCTGCAATATAACTTTGGTCTTTTCCACGAGCAACTAGCGAATCAATATACGCATTTTTCATGAACCACAATGGCAAGATGGGACCCATTAAACCAAAGCTGAATACGGTATAACTAATAGTTGTCTTGAGACTTCCTTTCCACTTGCTTTTATACTGGATCGTATCTGCCAGTACTGCACACAAAATATTCGGCATAAAGGCTAGCGGAAAGTGACCTGAAATCAAAAAAAAGAGACCTACCACACTGCCCATGATGGTGATCGCGCCAAACTTTGGTACTTTATTCAACATCAATAGATAAATGACCCCAGAAAAAAGTGCTGTAACGGCTGGAATGAATAAATTATGAAACCCTGGAATAACAAACCGTAAAATCAGCAGACAAAAACTCATCAATAAAAAATAAATAGCTGTATATATCCCGACAGCAATCAGGTCTTGAACTTTTAAATTTTTCATTTCTTATGCTCCTTCTTTCAAGCACCGGTTCTTGGTGCGATTACAAGCATCTAGTATAGCACATTCCCGCGCGAAACAATGGAAATGATGCTTATCTAGTCTAAGGATGAAAATAAAAAAAGAAAGATCCACTTTTGTTGATAGCGCGAGCCACTCAGTAAGCCTGTAACCGACATTTTAGACTCTGTCCACGATTCCGGCACGGATGACTTGATCGTTCTATCTTTGCTGCAATTTCTCAAAAACGAATCTTTCCTTGTATGAAGATTTACTACCTTTTTTGCTGGCTAAAGCAATTCCGCAAATGTTTGTCGTACAGCAATAAACTAGTTCTCTTCTAATAGACGGTAATACTTCTCATCTCTGATCTTATCAATAAATGTGATCACGCGAATCCAATCCGGCAAGTATTGCTTTTCTCCCCACTGAAAAAGATAGGGGATCTCTTTTGCAAAATACTTGGATAGATCGATAGCGTAATCAGAAATGATCACATCCGGATTTTCTCTGATGCCTACGATATTGATTGGTCGTGGACTCATCCGTACCAACTTTTGCTTTTGGATTTCTTCTTCTATCCCACGACTTTTTGACTCAACAGCCACTCTGACAGGTGCATCGTAATCGGAGAGAATGTAATACAAAATCTGAGAAGCATAGTATTTAAAGGAATTAGAATTTAGAATCTCATACCATTCAGGATTTTCTGTTTCAAGATTGCAAGATATCTTTTCTAAAACCGTGAACCAGTAGTGGTACTGTCTCTCGATTTCTGACAATGTGGTGTAATCACCAAAGGAATCGATTTTGCTCCCGAAACCAAACGTCAGCAAGAAAGAAAAAATATATGTTGCATTGATGAAAAGCAATTTCCGTTCATTCTGCCCAAAAGAAAAGTGAATTTGTTTTTCTATTAAGGAGATCCAGTCATCAATCAACTCTCGATAATCATTCAAATACATCGGAGATTGCAGACGTAACCGCTGCAATGACTCTTGAGAATAGCTTTGACCTACTGTGAACATATAGTAAAGATACATAAGCTCGTCGTCCGATAGATCCTTCTGAAAAATCAAGTTTGTTTCAAAAAATGGAAGCAAAATCTCATTGTCAAATGTCCTCTTATCCATAAAGGGATTATAAAATTTTCTGACACTTTCCGGTATTTCTTGTATCTCATAGCCTTGCTTAATCCTCGTAACTGATACAGCCAAAAGATTGATAAAACGTTCTTTGGCCGCGTGCCTCAGAAATGGAAAATAATCGGTTAACTTTTTGTAGACTTCGGTGGTGCTTTTTTCAACAATCGGGGGACGGTTGCTTTCGATCTCATCATATACGTGCCAGTAAAAACTATGGAAAAAATAGCGAATTCGATACTCTTCTCCCACAAGGTACCCATTCTTTTTTAAATTGAGTTCCAGCTTATACTGATCTAGAATCGGGGCAAAGATACCAATCTGACGTTGGACTGTACGACCACTGACATATTGACTCTGACTAAAGGCTTCTAGCGACTTGAATTTTTGATAAAAAATCGCATCCCAAATAGTGAATAGCAAGGTAGACTTAGTCAAATTGACACGAATTTTATTCAACAGAAATTTTTCCGAGAAAGTCATTTGAATCTCTTTATTATCTCGTTTTATCGAAAACTCTGCGTATCCTTTTTGGATCTCTTCTACCTGTTCAAGTACATTATTCAATACTGGATAAGAAACATTCAGTTCCTCAACTAATTCTTTGTAGGTATAAGTATTTTGGTATGAACGATAATAGAATGTAAAAAAACTTTGCACTAACCGATCCTGTCCTCTAAAAAAAGAATCTAGCACAGTAAGGCCCCCTTATTATTGTTAAACTTTAGAATATATCATCTTATATTATGCAATTCAATTTATAAGACTTGCTTTCCCGATAAAAAAGCAGTAAAAACTTTTTTATGCAGAAGCAAAAAGTTTTTTACTGCCTTCTTGAAATATTCACTTGTATGCTCCAATTTTACTAAAACAACGATTGGCGAAAGAAAAACAGTGCTACTTCAACTCTCTCCTCAGAGAATACGCCCCCCAAGTTCATTTCTTCACGTGTGTGATGACAGCTTCTCGAGCCTTTTCGTAGCAGCTAATTGATAGAAAAATGAAGCGAATGCGGTGTTTCGTCTAAAAGTCGCATGCCACATTTTTCTTTAAAATACGATTGGCAGTCCTCTTGTGCGGTAAGCACGACCTCTTCTTCCGTGAATACTCTTCCTTTTTTTACTGCGACTTCACTTAATTCCAACAAGATCCAGATTTGGGCTTCTAGACGATTGATGCTCGCCCAACGCTGAAAGAAATTATCTTTATTGATACCATTAATTTGTTTTTCCAATTCGACACAATTTTGCAGAATCCGTTCTTTTATTTTCGGTAAATTCGTTGAGAATACCGGATCATTTACTCTGTTAATGAAATAATTTAAATAGTCTTGAATCGTTTTGATTTGAAATGTTTGGCCCAACATCAGATTTCCTCCAATTATTTTAGGAAAAAGCTTTCCCCTCAGCTTTCTCCTAAAATGTAGTCATATTTGAAATGAACGTTTTTCTCCTGCATTAATTCTTCTGGCAATTCTTCTTTTTCCGTACAGTTATATTCGTTTATTCGTGAATTCCAAAGTTTGCTTCCCCAAAGTGTCTAGTCTGCTAAATGCACTGCGGTGTCATTTTTCATTGTTCTTGTCTTTTTGCAACCTTCTCTCTCTATGAGAAGTTACGAGCAAGATAGCAAGACTCTTTGTCTTGCACTGTTTTATTCATGCTGTCTAGCTTTTTCGACGACGTTTCTTTTGCATCTATCGAAAACAAAGGTCAAAAAACTGTAACCAACGCAGCTAATCAAAACAACCCCATCCGAGCCTCAACGACAAAATTATTGCTCATGCTATCTGTCAAATATTGTTGCTATCAAAAAATGGCTTTTCTTTTAAGTAAAAACTAAACAAAAAGAACTAAAAATACTCAATATTATTATTGAATATTTTCAGCTCGTGTAACTGACAGAATAAAGGCTAAATTATTTTTTTTAGTCTAGTTATTTATTGTTTATCCAGAAAAAGAAAACATGTGTCAATTTCTTTACTACCATCGTAGTTCAATCTCACTTCTTCCTACCAATAAAAACAATCGTTACATCAAAACTTTTATGAAAGCTATTTTTTTCAATACTTGCATGACCTTTTTGATAAACAGACTTATTTCTATTCGCCTATTCCTTATTGTCTGTCTCATAATAGGACAAAATTCATTATTTATTTTTAGTCTGTTGTCGTATTACTATAGTATTTCTACGAGGAATAACAACCATGCCATCGTAGGTTCAATCACCGACTGCTTCTTTTCAATAAAAAATCTAATAAATAAGAATTGACCAAACTAAATAATAATCCGATCACTACTGATTTGAAGCCATACGTCAAAAAACCTAGTGCCAATACTATAAAGTTAATATACCGGATGCCCCGAGCAATACTAAAATCAGGACGCTTTTTGTTGATAGCCATGGCAATCACATCCATCCCAACAGTTGAAGCGTTAGCCGTGATGCAGCAATAGTACCCTACCGCTATGAACAAGCTCGCAAATAAGAAATCAAGCATCAGGTTTACTTGAAAATCAATCTTCATATAATAAAAAAGAGCAAAAAATAAATTATAAAAAACACTGCTGATAATGGACTTGAAAAAATTGGCTTTTCCTAAAAATAGCCAACAAAAAACCAGCAGAAGGGTCGTAATACCAGATGTCAAATAAACGATCGGTACATTGGTCACCTTTTCTAAAATCATCGCCATACTAGTGACACCACCATTGATGATCCCATTAGGTTTCATCCATTTCGCATAAGCAAATCCCATCAAACTATTACCCACGATGATTTTCAGGACTGCCTTTGATTCTTCCAATACTTCATTCCTCGTTACTAGTTTCATTTTATATCCTCCCAGCTCTAATAGGAATCCGATTTCATTGTAGACTACTATACCATTAGTCAAGCGAATTTGGTATTTTGCTTAGTGGAAGAAACAAAAAAACCCACTCAGTGAGCGGGTTCAATCGTTGTAGAACAACGTGAGATTATTTGTTTAAAGCGTCTTTTGCTTGGTCAGCTAATGCAGTAAATGCTGTTGCATCGTTTACAGCCAAGTCAGCTAACATTTTGCGGTTGATGTCGATTTCAGCTAATTTCAAGCCGTGCATCAATTTTGAGTAGCTTAAGCCATTCATACGAGCCGCTGCGTTGATACGAGCAATCCACAATTTGCGGAAGTCACGTTTCTTTTGACGACAAGGCAGCTTATCAAAAAAAATTTAATTTTAATATCGTTACTCCATTCCACTTAATTTAGGGGTATTCAATGGGGTATTCAATCAAAAATAAACAGGCATAGGATAAAGTTGATTTTTATTAAAAAAATAAATAAAAAGAGATTAAATAACAAATATACTTAGTTTAATGAATGAAATGTCGTTTATTTTTAGGAATTAAATCTATCAATAAGATTGCTGAAGGATAATGCTTTTGCGTATATTCCACAGCACCTAACTCAAATGATTCTTTTTAAGTTCATTATTCAAACAATATTTCAGACAATCGGTTTGTTATCAAATCAATATCTATTTTTCCCACTTGTAAAAACTCTAGTTTATCTAATTTAATGTAAATTTCTTCAACAAATTCATTGACAGTCATATTTTTACTTCTTAATGTATAACTTACTTTTGACTTTATAGAAAATAATATTTCCTTATTCTCAAAAATTTTTTTATAGGTATCATCAATTAATTTCCATACAAAAAATTCAAGTATCCCATCAGACATGAAATAATACCTTTCTTTTTCGTCATTACTAAACCTAATTGCATCAATAAATATTTCTTGATTAAAATTTTTTGTATGATACATCAGCAAGTATTCATAATACATTAACCCTACTACACCTAACCCCTTAGAAAGTAACCACTTTCTAATAGTTACCCACTCAAATAAAGACACTATCTTATCTCTTAAGCCTTCATTAGTACTTAGTTCAGGCAAATCATCAATCATTCTTAGATAACTGACAACCAATTCTTCAACAAGTCTTTGTTCTTTTTCATCTTCCTTATTATCAATCAAAATACTACTACTTTTACATTCATACTTTTCAACTAACATCTCTTGGACATATAACCATTTTAACATTGATATTCGACTAAAAGGAAATTGCTCAAAATAAGTCATACTTGTAATAATTTGATATCTAGTGTCAAATAATTCTCGTAACACCTTTAAAGTAATTCTATGACCGATATGAGTGTTTGACACCTTACTTGCAGCAGTCATATATAGCTTTTCTCTTTGTTCATTCTCATCAAAGAAATCAAAATATTTATCTAGCTGTTTACCAAAATAAAACGTAGTTTCATTCCAATTGTTCTTTCCATCTGGATATAATAATTGATACAAAGAATATGCTACAGAATACTCTTTATCCATCGCTTTAATCATTTTTTTGATTTTTTCATTGTCAAAATGTTTTTTATCTAAGTCACCAAAATTACTTATTAGATAATGAAACAAAACTGAAGAGTATAATTCATAGTTATCTGGGTCTATCGTTATCAATTCTATATTCTCTTGGTATCTATTTGTAGATATTACTCTCTCTTCTTTTTTTCTAAATTTAGGCAATTCAAATTGACCACTGTTTTTCCAGTACTCTTCAAAAATCTTTTCCCACTTATATTTCTCGATATTCGTATAAAAGTCAATTAAGATTTTCTTTTCATTACTTATATGCTCAAGTTGCATAGTTGTTCGTTTAACTTCATTACAAAGTTCATCCATACGATTGTCTAGAATAGCTTTTTCTATCAACTTATCAAATAAATATTCATGAGTATTTTCATTTTGTTCATACCACATTCTCTGCATGACATTTCTTTCTTCTATAAATTCAGGATTTTCTTTTACTAGCTGACTAATAATAAACATATCATCATCAATTAACTCTTTAAAAGATGAAAATCTAATATCTTCCTGTATTCTAGTCAAAAATTCCCACTTTTTATAAATAAACCGCTTATAATCATAGTATAAAAATTTATCATCAGTTCCATAAAACGTCTTTATCTTTCGTACTTTTTTAAATTCACCGAAAGGATACATCATATTTTTATTTATTTCAGAAAAAATAGTTAGTATGAATTCGTCAACCTCCTCATCGTTGACTTTTTGAAGATTATTTGCTAATTTTCTAAAAAATACTTCAATTTTTTCTGCATCAAATCCATATTTATACATCTTTTTAAAATACCTATAGTATTCATTTTCAATATACTTTTTTATATTCCTTTCAAGCCCCCAGTCACTTTCTCCCTTTATTAAAAATAAAATTAACAACATTTCTAAACTCATTCCTATTAGAAAAATATAGATACATAAAAGAATTACTAAGCTCGCCTGCCAAATGTAGAGTAAATCATTCTGAATTTCATCACTTGTATAAATTATAGGTACTGGAAGGATAACCAATATAAACAATGTAATTAAAAAGTATTTTGTTTGTGTAATTTGATACCAAATTGATGTGTCTGTTAAGTATTTCAATTTGTTTTTTCCTAACCACCTAGATTTCTCACTATCACCAATAACAAATTGTAAAAAACCAATATAAATCCCATAGATACTCAATATGCCAATTACAAAACCGTAAATTTCTATTAAGTTAAATTTAAAAGTAGTAGGTTCAAATAATCTAACTGATAGTCTCTTTTGAAATAAAAATAAACTGAAAAATAATATTAAAAGCAATACCTCTCCTAATAATGATAAATATCTTTTAGTAAAAAATATATCTATAACTCCAGTTATTTTGGTTTGATACATTAGTTTTCTGATAATATTTTTTATTACATAAAATACTATTGGAATAAGAAATATTCCGATTAATAAATGTAGTCCAGAAATTTCTAAAGAATCTAATTTCCACATAATAACATTCCTAACTTCTCATTATTTAAGCATTCCGTAACTAAATCAAAAGTATTTAAATTTAAGGCTTCAATAAAACCTTACAAGATTTTTTAAGTCCTGAATTCTCTTGCTATAACAACAAAATAAACAGTATTCCCTGAAAAGCGGATAATCCTTTTCACAATAATCAAATCATCTTGTTCAACCGACAATCATTTAGCATACTATTAAATTGTTCTCTTTTTTTGATAGTTGTAACAGATGCTCCTCTACTCATAAATACCAGTAAATTCCCATGCGAGATTTAACAATATCTTTTCTTTATACGATTGAATTTGTAATTCGAAACTACCCGATTAAGCTTAGGCATAAGCACTTGCTCAGCAATATGCCTCCCCTTTTCTTCTGGATATACGAATCAGAAATTTTCGCAGGAATAACTTCTACTTCACGTTTATCATTAAATGCATCTTGTAATTTCTTCTGTTGCTTAATTACTTTCTTCTCCTTTCCAGAATCATCCTTATCTATCAGCATCACACCTTAGAGTGAAAATCTACATTTTCATTATATTATGATAGCCTTTTAATACCAAATTAAAATTAAAATTAAAATCAATTATTACTTATCAAAAGCATATGAAGAAAAATATTTGTCTCTATGTAAAGATAAATTTCATCTCAAAAATATTACCAGAAATCACGTTTAAAGTAACCTATATAAAAGTCAATAAAATCAATGGTTTTATACTTGTTAACAAATATACAATATTATTGTAGTACTAACGTTTTTTGGTATTTTTGAAAAAACACCTCTCAAATTCATCGAAGAAATTTTTATGGGGAATTAACCACTACTAAATAAATTTTTACTCACATATTTTCAAATAGATATAGAATTTATAGTTAACACTCACTTTATTCACTAATTAGTTATGATAAAATAACTTTAACAATATATTTATTATTGTTTAAGAAAGGTGGTGCCTTACATGGAAGCATACAAGAAAATATTAAATCATATTGAAACAGAAGTGATTGACCTTTCTTATTCTATATCTTTTAAAGCAGAGCAAGAAAATGTTTACTCTCCAAGAATAGCTGACTTAATTCTTCGTTCTGGAAGCTTACTAGAATCAATTATCAAAGAAAAGTATGGTAAAACTGACATCAAATATGATGAAGATTGTATAATTGCAAAATTGGACTTAGAAAATAAAGTTGTTATAGTGACCTTTTTAGATTATGAATTTCCAAAAAAAATATTCACTCCCTTTAAAAAGAACCAAGAAAGATTAAATAAAACATTCACTAACAAACATGTTAAAGGAAACCGTCAATATTCATGGAATAACGCATATCAAAGCTTACGACACCAATTTTTACAGATGATGTCAGAATATGGAAACTTAAAGTATCTATTTGAGATTTTGTCAGCAATAGCAGTTCTTTTGCCTGAAGGTTCTATTCTTTTTTCAAACGTTGAACAAAATAAAGATGGAACATATACAGGGTGGAATCATAACACTTCTAATGGTTTTGCTATACGAAAAAGCTTCAACACGAATGGAGAAATAAAATAGCAACATTTTTAGCATCATCTACATCAGTTGATGATGTGGATACATTTAGGAATTGGTTCCAAATTAAAATTATTTCCAGCATTAACAAGGTTTAAAAAATCCTCGCTGAAATTATTACCTAACTAAATCCTATCTCCAATTACTCATTTTAAAGTAACTCTGTAAAATGTAAAATCAATTCTATACTGCTTAATTTGCGTTTTAAGACGTTTTAAAGTTTTGTGCATAATTTATCGTAAAATATTTTAACAACTCACAGATGATTATACAGACCTCTTAAAATTTATTTTAAGTTATTTTATCCATATGAATATAAAATTCTACTGCTTTATATCATTAACGTTATATTCTCATTCTGAAGAGGCTCGTATAAAAAATTTAAATTGCTTTTCTTAAAAAGTATATTCGATATATCCATTTATTTATTGTTATATATTGAATTCTAGGCAGCAAATTTTAGCTATTTTACTGAACCTAAACAAATGCTATTAAGTAAGCAAGATTCATCTTGCTAGTAAAAAAAACAAATGCCGATATATCAACATTTTATAGCTATTTTTATCACACAATCATCAAGTGTAAATAGGTTTTTGCGTATTTATATATGTGAAAACAGATAGTTTACCCCTAGTTTTATTGACTTTTAAAAACCTAAACGTTTTGAAGAATAAGTATAATAAAATTTTTTACACGATTTTTAGAAAAAAAATTCAAATTTATCAGGAAAAAAGGGGCAAAATTAAGTGTAGCGTTTTATAACAATAGAATAGAATATATATATATCTATTATTATAAAACGTTTTGGTCAATAAAGGCTAGATTTTATGGGGACTTTCTTTATGTATCATATTAGTTTTCATGTAAATAATCTATTGACAATAAGTAATTATCTGATAATTACTATTTAAAATATAAAAAAACAGGTACGAATTCCTACCTGTTCATTAATACCTATTCTCTCCTAATATCATATTTATTATAAACATCAGCTCTAATTTTCTGAAAGTTATTTTGAATAATTCTATTCTTTTATTTCTCACTCTAGCAAGATTTCATCTAACCTTCTAGGCAGCAAATTTTAGCTATTTGACTAAAGTTAGAATTCCTATTTAATAAGCAAGTCTTTGACTTGCTACTACCTAAAAACAAGAAAACATCCTCTTTTTAAATTTCAATATTCCTTATATAAGTAAGCAAAGCATAGCTTTGCTAATACTCAATCAGTATGTATGATTATAAAACCTACATGATATACACCATTAATATTGAATTGGAACTTTCATGGAGAAAACCCAGTTTTTCTGGTAAAACTTATTAGGTTTTATAATCATACCTCAAATAAGAATAAATAAATAATAGTTCTTTGAGGTATGATTATAAAAGTTATGATTTACCCCTAGTTTTATTGAAAAAATCAAATGAAAGTTACAATTCAATAAAACTATGGTATAACTTATACAATCTCTTCAATAATACTAATTCTTCACGTATATGATACTTCTACTCCTAATTTCATTAGATATTTTATAACTGTCTCGAATACTATTGGTTACTCTGATAAGCTCTAAATCATAGTCTTTACAGATATTTGCACGACATTGTTTTACCAAATATTCAGCATCTTTCTTTGTCTTTTTCTTTAATAGATATTTATAAACATAAAAAATTATATCTCTTTCAGCAACATATCTTTGGGTTTCTATTTTTCTTAAAATGAATTTAGCTATTTTCAACTCATTTTCCTTTTTTGATTCTGATAATAGATTTTCATCTACTTTAATTTTTTTAGATACTACAGTTGTTTCTCTTTGCTTAAATACATTACTAGCAATATCTTTTCCCAGAATTCTAGCAATTCCTTCAAAATTCAAAGCACTCAATGTATAATTATTAGCATATAATTCTTTAGATATGTTCTCCGATTTTTCTATGTCAGCATTTTTAAACTCTATAAAATTTGTATGATGATATTTATTGCGAGTTATTTTTTCATAAGAATTTTCTGTGTATTTTTCAAATAATTCAGTAGGTATTTGTGATTCTTCTAGCTTTTCAATATTTTCTGTAATCGCCAGTTTGTTAATTACTCTTTGTATTCTTTTACTATCATACCTTGTTCCCAGAACAATATTTATTTCTTTTGCAATATTTTCACTTGTTAGGCATAGTAAGTGTCGAACTTCTCCTGTTTTAAAATCTTCATACATATATTCAGAAAGCATATCCAACAATGCGATAGATATATTCAAATCACTTCCTAGAAACTTTCTGAATTTAGGGTATTCAACAGCTAATTTTTCACTCTTCAGTACTTTTCTAAAGAATTGAATTTTATCGATTTGTTCTGCTGATTCAGAAGTTCTATCCAAACTACTTCCAGTTAAATATAGTAATAAATCGATGGATTTACAACTTCCTTCATACCCTGTTAGATTTAACAGTTTAGAAATTACTCGCAAAATATCTAAATTGGCAAAAGAATCCTTATTAAACCGATGGTAAATTTGTGTGTCATCTTCCCATTGAATCACGCTCGCACTTGGATTTTCGTCTTTTTCTAAAATATCATGAAACGGTTCTGATTTAGGTAGTTCTAAAAACTCTCTCATATCAATTGTTTGCCGTAATATCACTCGTGCATTTGTGTAAGAAGGATATATTTTAGAAATTTCTGAATCGAATTTATCTAGGATAATAGCTCTTGCCTCATTAATTGATTCCTGTGTATTTTCTTTAATTAATTGCCAAACCAGCTTTCTATCTTGAATTTCATATTGTTCGTTAGAAATTTCTGATTTTACTATTTTGTTTGGCTGTTTTTTCATCGGCACAATATCACTTGTAAATTCTTTAACATTCAAAAGATTGGAAAAATTAATTTCTTCATACCCTCTATCACTTCCAAAAAATAGCCGATTGGGATTAGAACATTTCCTATCAGCTGATGGGAATAAACGAAACAATTTAGTATAAATATTACCAATTTCTAAATAGTCTATTACTGGCTTATTCAGCACAAAGACTACTCTAAATTTATCAACTATTGCTTCTTTATCAGAGAAGGTTCGATACATGAAACAAGCATTTTGTTTAATAAAGTCATGATTTCTTACATAGTCATAAGTGGTCATACCGTATTTTTCTATATCTACTTTAGAATTATCAAAATCAAGCATAATCAGTTGTTGCTGTTTAAAATTAATCGAATGAATGCGTTCAGAGAATTCTTCTGTTTCAAAATACGTTGCCAACATACTTGTTTTCCCTTTAACAGCAATACTTTCAGCAATATTTTCAATTTCTTTTTTCTTTATTTTTTTATATAAAGTATTTTGAATCAATCTAATTTCATCAGGATTAGGTTTACTTTTTCTTTGAATATCTTCCATACACAGCTCAATTTTCATACTTATAACTCCTCCTCGAATAATTTACCATATTTGAACTGTAATAGTTCCTCTAATCCACTTAATTTTTCTTCACTTATCGTTCGTTGTCCTTTTCTGAAATTATGTAAATTTTGATAGTGAATCCCAACAGCCTTAGCTACACTAGTCATCTTCACTCCATAATATCCTTCTAAAGTATCTAACCACTCTTTTACTTTTTCTTGTCTTTGAATAGTTTCTTCTGTGAATTTTTTATTGCTCATGCTAATTTTCTCCTTTATAGTTATTAATTTTCTAATCACGATAGGACCTTACCATCATAGAAAACTGAAGTAAAGCAAATGTATCGGATTTGGACAATAAAAAATGTTTAGTGTATTTTTATCAGACTGTGTTCTATATTTTCAGCTATTTCTATCTATACCTCTCTCAGACAAATGAAATAATAAAAAACGCTGATATATCAATGTTTATCACAAGTATAAGAAACAATTCATACAAAAAAACACATCTCAGATTAATTTAAGTGGTTGATTACCCACAAAAATTTTTTAATTGAATCTGAGAAGTGTTTTTTCAAAAATTGTGATTAAAACCGTTGATATTACAGCAATCTATTAATTTTGTCAACATAGATAAAACCCTTGATTTTATCGACTTTTTAAGAGGTCATTTTTTAAGTATGTTTTTATAATTATTTTGAGATAGAATTTTAATTATTATTATTTATTCAAAATATCCTTAGCTTTCATTTTTTCCATTTCTTTTATTGTCTTTTTTTTCTTTGATTCTTTTCCACCTTCATAGATACAAATCAAGGCAACCAATCCTATTATAGGCATCAATACATTTCTCACAGATAGATTTAAATTCCCTGATAGAATGATATATATAACTAAACCACTAAAAATAAGTGGTAAAATTGCTCCCATATATTTATTTCCTATATATCCACTTAGCGTTTGAAACGCAATAACAGCTATAATTATTAGAATTTCCATTAAATTACTCATTTATACTCTCCTTATGCTTTCTTATAATTTCTTTTGCTATATCTAAACTTATTTTTTCATTTATAACTAGTTGCATAATTGATATTTCAAAAGAATCTTCTTGCTTTCCATCAAAAAGTTTTATTTTTTCAATTAATCTGTCCAATCTTATTCTTACTGTTGGATAACTCACTTCGTATTCTTTTGCTAACTGCTTTAAAGAACCTGATGCCAACAAAAATTTTTTAATAAATACTTGTTCCTCAGGTTCTAACTTGAAAAACCATTCCACATACTTACCTCCACCCATAATGATAAATAATATTTAATATAGTTTAACATTATTAAAAATAAAACACAATAAAATCCACAAATATGTTAACAAAATACAAAAACGAAAGAATTACTATCCCCTGTAATCTATACTTATTTCCCACACTTATTCAAGACATATACCTGAAAATATATCTCAGATAAACTTTAAGTGGTTAATTCTCCATCAAAAATTTTTATTGGAGTCTGAGAGGTGTTTTTTGAAAAACAGTGCTTTAAAACGTTGATATAACAGTAATCTTGTATTTCCGTCAACAAGTAGAAAAATATTAATTTTACTGGATTTTTAAAGAGGCATTTTTTAAGTGGTTTTTGACAAAAATTTTGAAAAAAAATTTCCTGAAATGAAAAATAGAGAAAAATTCTCTACCCAAGGTAGCTATTTACATGCATCATACGAAAAAACATTTTTGAATATCGGATACCTCTTAAAAATCTCTATAAAAAAACCGAAATACGATTCGTTTAAGAATCATATTTCAGCCTGTTCTTGTTTATTTACTTTTCTTAAATCTTTTTTTAAACATTATTAATACGCCTAACACCAGTACCAATCCACTACTTGTTAATATAGCACTATTCATGACTTTAGAACCAGTATCTGGTAGTTTCTTATCTTCTTTAGAATCTTTTGTTGTTTCTTTTTCTTTAGAATCTTCTTTAGTCGTTTCTTTATTTGTATCTGTTGTTGTAGTATCAGTAGTTCCTTCAGTATCTGTTACAACATTACCATTTCCATTTCCATCACCATTATCAGTAGGTTTTTCAGGGTCTGTTGGTGTTGTTGGTTCAGTAGGATTTACGGGTTGTTCTGGTTCTGGAACAACAGGATTTGTAGGCTCTGTTGGGTCAACAGGGTCAGTAGGGTCAACTGGTGGGTTTACATCTTCAGGACGTGTAATTTCTAACGTTTCTGATTTTTCCCCTTCAGCATTTTCTGTGTAATACTGAACAGTATCTCCTTTTGCTACTTCTTTTGTTAGATTTAATGTTGTTGGTTCTAATGTTGGGTCAAAATCTGCAAACATTGCACGATTGAAGAATGATTTTTGGTTTTCTGCTTTACCAATTACTTCTCCTTTATATACTACATACATTGTTAATCCTTTTGGAATTACTGCTGTCATTTGTTTACCATTTAAGAACTCTACATTTTCAGCATTAGCTACAACTTCTTTTACTTGTTTATAAGTAAATGTCATTGTGTTTTCGCCTTTTTTAATAACCATTTCTTTTTCTTCTGTATCTGAACCTACTAATTCGTATCCTTTAATTGCTAAAGCTACTTCTGTATGTGATTTACCAACTTCTAAGTCTTTTACCACTTTAGGTGTTGCTAATTCTTTACCAGATTCATCAACATATTTAACTGTTAAATTACCTTTTTCTACTACTGGTGGATTTACTTCTTTCACTTTATAAGTAAATGCAATTTCAGAACCACCACTTTGAACATCTACTGTTTTTTCAGCTTCACTTGTCAATTCATAGCCATCAATTGTAATTGCTTTTTCAGTATGTTTAGTTCCAACTTCTAAATCTTTCACTACTTTATCATCAGCAATTGATTTACCATTTTCATCAACATATTTTACTGTTACATTTGCTTTTTCTACTACAGGAGCATCTTTTGTATAACGGAAGCTAATAACATTACTATTTGCATCTTCTACAACATTAATTGTTTTTGATGCATCATCTGATAGTGTATAACCATCGATTGCAATAGCATTTCCTACATAATCAGTTCCTACTTTTACATCACTAATAGTTGTTTGTGGTGCAATAGATTGTCCTGTTTCACTATCTACATATTGAATAGTTACAGTAGAGAATTTATCTTCTGGAACAACTGCTTTTTTCACATAATAGAATACATGTGTCATAGAATCTCCAGTTACATAAACATCTTCACTTGCAGGTGATACTAAATCATAACCTTCAACTGCTTGAGAAGTTAGAGTATGTGTCATATCAGAATCCAATTCTTGAACATTAGACCATAGTGTTTCTCCACTATCTCTATCCATACCCATTACAGTTACTGCAGTTTTAGCAGTTACAGGCATGAATGTAGCCCAAGTTTTATCTGATTCGACTTGTGTATCAGGGTTAATAGATACAACATAAATTTGTTCACCTTTAGTTAATGGACGAACTAGGTCTAATTGAGCTTGACCTTCTGTTTGCATATACATTGAACCATCATCAATTTTATTCCCACTTGCATCATAGACGGAAGTTGAAGTATTTGCTCCTACCCAAGCAGTAACAAAATCACCTGCATCATTAAATGTAATATTACTTGGTGCTTGTGGTTTATCAGGTGTTGGTGTTTCACCTTTAGCAAAAGTAACTGCTACTGTAAAAGTTCCTGTTAATTCAGAACCAGTATCAGCTAAATTAATTGTAGCATACTGAGTAGTTCCTTCAACGACAGGAATAGTTGCCATTGGAGATGCCATGTAGCTATTATCATATTGAGCATCTCCTGCTGCGACTGTTAAAACACCCTCTTGTTGAGAATAAATACCAATTTTAGCATTACCAATAGTTACAGTTTTAGCACTTCCTAAATCACCATGAGTCCATTTATCTGCATCATCATTCCATGTAAAGCTTGCTGTTTGTTCAGCTGCTTTGACACTGCTGTTAGGTTCATAGCTGTTTGTTCCATTAGTAGCCGCCAAAACTGTGGGAGCAATCAACATAGTAGACAATGTGGCAATTACAGCAGTTTTCCGAAGTTGCTTCCCTCTTATTTTTCTTTTTGTTTTTTCTAAGCGATTCATTTTTTTCCTCCTAAATTTTTATAAAATAAACTCTTGCTCCATTCGTTCTACATGTTTTTGAACCAACAGAGGCAATAATTCATCACTAAATAATAGTCTTTCTTGCTCTTCAATAGATAAATTTATAAATTCTTTATATAGAGCAGTAGCCATCCCATTGATTACTATTTTAGGAATCGTTACATTTGCTTTGATAAATGCTTTCCTGACCTTATTTTTGACATATTTCTTTTGTGCCAATTCCATTGAATACATTTTCTAATTCCTACCAAATTTTGTTGCAACAATAATAAATCCTACTAACAAAATAAAAAACAAGAATAAATGATTCATAAAGAATTTAAAAAGTAAAACTAATACAGTAATAATAATTGCCATTACAACTAAAAAACTTCCTATTTTTGTTAGACAACCTTCTTTCTCTGGCTCTGGTTCTACTACATCTTGGATAATTATTTTTACACCATCTTTTAAAGACATAAAACTCAATCCTTTCTCTTCTTTTGTGAGATGAACGAAACGTTCGTTTGAAACAAATAAAAAAAGCTGATAAATCTAAAGAGTAGAACTCAGATTTATCAACTATTGTATGTATTTATATTTTTTTATATCTAATAGGTAACAAACGAACGTTTGTTACCGGCAATAATTATATCAAATTATATATAATAGTGAAACCCATCATCTAGATAAACGATACTTCCTTTTCACATTATATACTGTTTTAATACAAACATCACATTTTTCTGCAATCTCCCTTTGAGTTAAAGTCGTTTCAGTATAAAGTTTTTTTATTTTATTGACAGTTTTGACATCCAATCCTTTGTTTCCTAGTTTCACTCCATTTTCCTTTAAAACTGCTAATGCTTCTTTTGTTCGTTCAGATATATAATCGGCTTCCAGCTCTGCAATCGCTGATAATATAGTAAAAATAACCTTTCCCATCGGTGTCGATGTATCAATATTTTCTTTAATACTAATTAAATTGATACCTTTTTCTTGCAGTTCACTCATGATGTTTACTAACTGCTTAGTAGAACGACCTAGCCTATCAATTTTATAAACCACTAGGGTATCACCTTTTTCAAGAGATTCTAACGCTTTATTCAATTCTTTTCGATTTTCTTTCCGACCACTGATTTGTTCTATAAAATAAGAATCAATATTATAGCGAATAAGTGCTTCTTTTTGAACTTCTACCCCTAGATTTTGATTATTTTTGCTTGTCCTAATGTATCCAATTGTTTTATTTGGCATATTCATAAACCTCCTTACTTCTTTAGTTTAACCGTTTATTTTCTACACAAAAATACCCTAGTATCCCAGACAGAAGAGATACTAGAGCAAATTAGGGATTTTCTATCATATAGAGGGAATACAATTATCCAATATTGTATCTATTTATATGACAATGGTGTATTTCATCAAGGTATACATTTATTATTGCATCAAAAATAACAAATGTCCAGCGAATTAATCCTCCTTTACTTTTCTATTATTTCCCTTTAAACACTTTATTATTCTAACAAAAACGCTTTTTTACAGAAATTATCCTGTTCTATAAAATTGATTTGTCATAGGTACTTGCTATAATGTGTACTAAATTAAATAACACTATCAAAGGAGGTCATTTCATGACAAATGGAACAAGTCAAGGTTTATTCGTAGTTGTTGCAATAATTATATTTGGTATTTTTATAGCTATTAGTTATTTATTATTTAGAAATACTTTAAAACCCAGCTTATCGACAATATTTACAGACAGTTTAGAGCAATCTAATTGTTCTTTATCAGGTGAATGTTCAATAAATATATCCTCAACAAGAGAAGATGAACATTATTTATACGCCAAAATAAGAGAAGCGAATCTCGAAAGAAATGAAACAGAAATTTGGATACAAGCTGAAAAATTAGAAAATAATGGTTTGCGGATTGTAAAATCAAGTATTACAGATAGTAATTATAATAGCGGAACACCTGACATGGTTGGTAGTCTTTCTTTTCCTGATACTATTAATGGTAAACCAATTACTCATATAGGAAACAAGAACGGTGATTATCCATTCAGATTAGCTAAGCTTGATGGTCATTTAAGATTACCAAATAAACTACAATATGTAGGATACGATAGTTTTCTTAATTGTATATTTGAAGGAGAGCTGAAATTACCATCTACCCTAACATATATTGATAATCGAGCGTTTAGAGATTCTAGATTTATAAAAAGCATAGAATTTCCCACTGACTTAGAATATGTTGGCACTGATAGTTTTATGTATAGTAAATTCTCGGGCAATTTAATAATCAATCATTCATTAAAAGAAATCGGAAACAGAGCATTTTATTCATCCGAATTTGAAAAAGTCATAAATAATAGTAAAGATTTAATGATACAATCACAGTCAATAAGATTAGAAGATAATACTTACTACACAATGCAATAAATAAACCTAGTATGTTAAAACATACTAGGTTTATTTATTAGTTTGTCAACAATTTTAAAGACATGATTCAAATTTCCATCATCTATTTTAAGATGATATAATGAAGGGGTGAAGTAGGGTTAGGATACTTATGAATTTGGGATACTCTTGTGGGATACTTTTAGGAATTGAACACTCTTTTTTATTAAATTACCACCCCTTCATAAACCCTACATCTATAAAATTTATAGGCTACATAATCCCTTCACAAACCCTACATAAAGCATTTTTTAATAAAAGCAGATGAGAACTTTTTGAGAACTTTCGTGAGAACTTTTTTAAAACTATAGAAAATTTGAAAGGATTTTGAAAAAATTGAATGGAAACCTCCGTGAATTTTTTCTAACTGGCTGCTCCTTACAATCATCCTAATTTTCTACTAACTTACAATCAGCAAATTGAATGGATAGTTTTAAGGGATAGTTTAGAGAATGAACAATTAAGTTTACTAAATATAATATATTATCAATTATACAAAATTACTATTGGAGGGAGTGAACATGACAACACAATTTGTAAACAAACGAGCAATTGACACAGAAGAATTATTTCAGATAATAAATAACTCAGATGGCATCTATGAATCCACCCTACTAAAGATTCTTCAGTGCAATCGAATCAGTTTAGAAAGTCGGTTAAAAACACTTGAAAAAAATAAAATGATTACGAAACAAAAATTGGGAAAATATTTCTTTTATACGAACCATTTTGATTCTAAGAATTTAAGCCTATTAGATAGACAAACTAATGTTGTTCAAAAACTTGTAGCTTATAGTATTTTTACAGAAAATATTCATATTGTAACGAATTGTGACCATCAAAAAGAATTGTATTTATCTTGTTATTCTTCAGGTAAAGATACTTTTCAAACTAATGAACATCTAAAACTACAAGCGAATAAATTAGTGAATCAATTACCACAACAATCTGAAGAATATAATTTTTTTGTCGAATGTATCAAAAATGTATTAACTAAATTTCCTATTCGAGTTTCATGTCTTCGTAATAAATTAGATATAAACTATCACACACATTCATTAGATATGATTGATATTTTAGTTGTTCCTAACATTGAATATTTACCACTAATTGAGCTAAAATTAGATAGTTTTTCATATAGAAATTCGGAAAAGAATAGTCAGTATATACGTGACGATATACTGATTTATGTTGAAAACCTAGGTAAACTTATTTTCTATGAAATGGAGCAAAACAGACAATATGGTGTTCATGTGATTTCTTCTCTAATGGATTTCTATTATTATGTCGCTAAATTTTCTAAGTCAAAGACTTCACTATACTTTACTTCAAATAAACAAGAATTTAATTATGCACATAGGCTCTATACTAGAAGTCAACAAAATAAAGAAAAATTTAATACAGTTCAGCTAAAAAAGAGCAAACAAAAAGCACAATCTTGACTGACTGTGCTTTTATATTATTTTAAGAATTTCTCCTGTTATTATTTTGTAATAATTGTCGTTCTATTTCTAAAACATCAGGAAAAATTAAACGTATACCTCTTCTATGTAGAGCTAAAACTCTTCTTGCTTTAGTTAATAATTCTCTCTCCAGTACGCCATCTATTCGGACAGCAACATTTGCACGACTATCTAAGTATTCATTTTTTATATAATTTCTTGATGCAGGACACATATTTTGAATTAAAAATGCTTTTTCATGACCTAATACATTCCCGAATACTATTGTGTCACATCGATTAAACTTGTTTATCTTACTTTGATATATTGCTCTAAATTTTGAGACTTGAGAAGAAAATGGTATTAACCAATATAAACTAGTACTCCTATCTTGAAATGTATAAAAACAAGGTCTATCGTGAAATGCACCATTAATTCTTTCTTTGTTTTTCATTAAATATTGGTCTGGAAAATCTATAAAATACTGGTCTTTTAAGTAATAAAAATGCCCTACATTCATTCTTTTCCTCCTACAAAAAAACTCTATTCAAAAGAATAGAGTAAAAAACATTTGAACTCGACCTTTTATTAGTCGTATATCGAGGAACGACAAACATTTGAACTCGACCTTTTATTAGTCGTATATCGAGGAACGACAAATATTTGAAAAGATAAACTTCTTACTTTCATTTATATGTTATCATAGATAATTTTCTATTACAAGTAATTCGATAAAAAATTGTTGATAATATCCACTGGTGACTAACTTAGATATTCAATCTAGCGGATTAAACTTGTCTAAACTTGCTCGAATTTCTTCTTCCTCTAATCCAATATACCGAATCGTGATTGATTGACTAGAATGATTCAAAATTTTCATCAGTGTAGGAATATCTTTAAATTGACGATAGTATTTATAACCAAACGTTTTACGCATCGTGTGTGTTCCAATATAATCCAATTCAAGAACATTTGCGACTCTTTGCAAGACTTTATAGTATTGATGGGTTCCTAACGGTTTAGAATGGTCAGAAGGTCTATAAAATAACCAATTAGATTGTCCATCATGATAAGCATTTAAATAATCAATAATCAAACTTGTTAGATTCGATAGATTTAATTCTCTTTGTTTATTTGTCTTTTTCTCAACAATAACTGTAGTAGTCTTATTTTGAACATCAGAAACTTTCAAATTTAAAATATCAGAAATTCGTAAGCCAGTGAAAATACCTATGGTAAATATCAAATGGTCTCTTTTTCCATGTTTTCCTTTTTTCAATTCCGTTAAAAAATCTACCATCACTTGTTTGTCTTTTATAGGTTTTACATTTATAATATTTCGTGTCATCGTGTCATTTTGCCTCCTCCTATTGCTGTTCTATAGGGATACTTTTATATTGAATAATAATTAAAGTATCCTTATCATCTTTATGGTCTGTTTCGATGTTGATAAATCAACATCTTCAAGGGATACTAATTACAAAAGTATCCCTTGCAAGGACCTTTATAGCATCATCTTATAAGGGTTGCAAATTTATAGAACAAAAAATATCACCAATAAATATTAGTGATATTTTCCAGTTATTATTTATTTCTCAAACTCTCATTTATTTTTTTTGACAGAGTTTTCCCTATACCTGTAAAGAATTTATTTTCTTTTCTAGGTGTCCACTTCTTACTATCTAATTCATTAGAAAACATTATTACTAAAGAGGGAATTACATCCACAAAACACTTCAAAACTACAATAGCTTCTATTGTTTCTGCCATTTCAAAATATTCTGTTCCTCTGTATTCATTAACATCTATATCTACATAGCTTTTCTCACCTAAAGTTAAAGAAAAAAATTCTTGAAACCTTGATAACTCTACTTTAACGCTTGATATTTCCTTATTTTCAAATAAAAATAAGAGAGTTGTTAACATATTTAAAATTTTTTGCCCAGAACCGGAAATTTCTGCTAGTTTGTCTTTAGTTCTCCCCTTAAAACCAGTTAACTTCAGTAATTTAGTTTCACTATCTTCTTCCAAAAACTCATTTGGATTGTCTATTAAATAATGCGTCATCCAAATAAATAAATCTGTTTTTATACCTAATACTCGTTGCTCTGTTATAACTAAGTCTTTTTTATAGCCAACTAATTTTCTTAAATTTTTCAGAGTATTATTGTTATATCTCTTATTACATATGTAATAGTTTTTACCCTCAAAGCTAAAAATAATTACGTTCATAGCATAAGTAGAAACCCGCTTTTCTCTATTCGGATTTACAGCCTCGTGATTTTTAACATATTCATAATTAAATTTTAGATAATTAAAGTATACCTTTTTACCATTTATTATCGTAATTTGGTTTTCTTCATATACAAAATCAACTTCATAATTCAGAGGAGTATTATCAAAAGCATCTATCTCTCTTACGTGATTTTGTTCACTTACTTTTATATTATTAATTAAATCATCCAAAGAAACATTTGAATTATCAATCCATTTAGAATAAATCATAACTTAAAATTCTCCTCCTACTTTTGCAACAATTGAAGTCTTTTACTATCTATATTCGTCATACCAAGATATTTCCAACCACTATCTTTTTCGCAAACAAGATAATCATTATTTCCTTTATTATGCTCTTCTAATAATAAAATAAATTTAATTTCTCTTGTAATCGATATTCCTTCTTTGGGGCTTTTCTGTAAAATTTTATTTATATCAATTTCATATTCTTCAGAAGTAGAAATTTCTTTTACAAAAGAAGAACTCTTATTGTTCTGCACTTGTAATAAGTAACAATCAGGAACTTTTAATGAAATCAATGGGCATTTCCTCTTTTTACCCTCTATTTTAATGTTAGCTTTTATTTCCAATTGTTTATCTATATCTTTATCATAAAGAATTAGTTTGTCAGATTCTTGTTCTATGGCTTCTATAGAAATTCTAATCATTAACTTATTTTTTTTATAAAAATAGTCTATAGCGGAGAATAAACTATTTCCAATAAAACTAAATATAGCAATATCAAATCCTGTAAGGATTTTTGTGTCTGGGATATTAACAAAAAAATGAGCAATCGGTATAAAATAAGAACAAACTCCTGATATAATAACAATTATTAACTGCTTTATTTGTTTAAATATTTCATTCTTCATAAAAGTACCTCAGAAGACATTTAGAAATAAAGCTATCAAAAACTTTCTCAATTTTTCGTCCTAAACAAATACCATTTGATTTAATAGTAATTTCAGAACTAGTATTTTTATTTAAAAATCTAAGTTCCATAATATCTATAGATTCTTTGTCTGAAATCCATTCTAATTCTGAAACGATTTTATATATATTATTTGGTTGCGTCCTCAATTGCAGTAACCAATGATTAAGCTCTTCTTGAATACCATCCTCTGCATCTTCAGACATTTTTATCTTGGTTAAAATAATATCTGAATTTTTAGAAGTAGCTTTTACTAAAAAAAGCATCAGTTCTGTATTAAATAAAACTTGTCTAAATCCTCTTTTTCTTTGCGACTTGATAAAATCAGAATAATTAATCTTAGAAGAATCATACGGAATCAGCAAAAATTCACATGAATTACGGTCTACTTTTTTAAAAATTTTAGCAAATTCCATAAAAACATCTCCTAAATTTTGATGGTATATTCATTATTTATTATACAATAAATCTTCATTAGTAAACAGGAAAATCCTATTTCTCTGGGAAAAAGTAGAAAAATCCACTTATACTTTTTATAGAATTTTACTACTCGATATCATATAATAATCTCAACTTTATCCTATGCCATAAAAAGGAGAATTTTTATGGCACAAATTAAACCATACAAAAAACAGGATGGCACTATCAATTATATGTTTGATTTTTATGTAGGCATCAATCCTAAAACTGGGAAGAAACAGAAAACAACTAGAAGGGGGTTTAAAACAGAGGAAGAAGCTAGTTTAGCATTAGCGGAATTAAGTCTTTTGGTTGCAACTGAACAGTATGTACCTAAGAAACACCGTACCTTTAATGAAATTTTCACACTATGGTATAAGCAGTATTGCAACTTAGTAAAGGAAAGCACTGCAGTTACAGCTAAATGTGAATTCAAGTATGCTATATTGCCAAAATTTCAAGAAATGAAAATCCAAGACATTACTCCAATTTATTGTCAGCAAATAGTAAATGAATGGTATAAAGATAAACCAAAAAGAGCTAGTAGGTTTATTTACTATTTTAATAGAGTAATGGAACATGCTATGTTCTTAGAATTAATCTATCAAAACCCAATGGCTAATGTAAAAAAACCAGTAACCAATCTTAATTTAAATCAGTATGAAGAGTTTTCAAATTTTTTTACTAAAGAAGAATTAATCGAGTTTCTGAGATTTACAAAAGAAAATTTTGATTCTGAAAGATATGCCTTTTTTAGAACATTGGCATTTACTGGATTACGCAAAGGAGAAGCATTTGCTTTAACTTGGGAGGATATTAATTTTGACGAGAAGTATTTAGAAGTAACTAAAACTGTTGCTAAAGGAGACAGAAACAAAACCCTAATTCACCCACCGAAAACAAAGGCTGGTTTTAGAAGAATAAGTTTGGACGATACCACATTAGTAGCTTTAAAAACATGGCAGGAAAAACAAGCAATAAAATTTGATTTACCTAAGCTAAATCCTAAACAGATTATTTTTTCTAATTACAAAAATACTTATCTCGAATCAGGTATAACTAAAGAGTGGTTTTTAACGATTCAGAGATTGTATAGGAAAAAGACTGGTAAAGAAATCAAAACAATTACAATGCACGGTTTTAGGCACACACATGCAAGTCTATTGTACAAAGCAAATATCCCAATTAAAGAAGCTCAAGAAAGACTTGGACATTCTAATGTGAAAACGACACTGAACATTTACACTCACTTATCCAAAGACCAAAGAGATAAAACAGCTAATCGTTTTGCTGAATTCATGAATGAAATATAACAAAATGCAAAATAAAAAACCCACTGATTATAGTGGGTTCGGGGTATTCAAAAGTTGCCTATTACTTGTTTTCTAGGGCTTGGCGTGCTTGGTCAGCCAATGCAGTAAATGCTGTTGCATCGTTTACAGCCAAGTCAGCTAACATTTTGCGGTTGATGTCGATTTCAGCAACTTTCAAACCGTGCATCAATTTTGAGTAGCTTAAGCCATTCATACGAGCCGCTGCGTTGATACGAGCGATCCACAATTTACGGAAGTCGCGTTTCTTTTGACGACGATCGCGGTATGCGTAGTTGTATGAATTCATTACTTGTTCTTTTGCTGTTTTAAATAAAGTGTGTTTAGAACCGTAGTAACCTTTTGCTAATTTTAGCACTTTTTTACGACGTTTACGAGTTACTGTTCCACCTTTAACACGTGCCATGTATAATTCCTCCTAATATGAAAATCGATAGTTGTTTGAATTTGTAAAGCCTGGGACGCAATTATTTCATGCGTGCTAATTGTTGACGGATACGTTTGTAATCGCCAGCTGAAACCATAGAAGCTTTACGCAATTGACGACGTTGTTTTTTTGTTTTACCGTGGAAACGGTGGCTAGTAAATGCACGGAAGCGTTTCAATCCGCCGCCGCCAGTACGTTTTACGCGTTTTGCTAATCCGCGGTGTGTTTTTTGTTTTGGCATAACTAATTTCCTCCTCAAAATCTTTCGTTATCTGACTTTAAACTGAAACTCAGTGAGTCATTATTTATCGTTTTTTGGCGATAATACTAAGAACATGCTGCGTCCATCCATTTTTGGTTTTTGTTCAACGGATGCTAAATCAGCTGTTTCTTCAGCCAAACGATCCAACACTTTCTGACCAATCTCTTTATGGGTAATGGCACGGCCTTTGAAACGGATCGAAGCTTTTACTTTGTCCCCTTTTTCAAGGAATTTACGTGCATTACGCAACTTTGTGTTGAAATCATTGACGTCGATCGTTGGACTTAAACGAACCTCTTTAATGTTGATTACTTTTTGTTTTTTACGAGCTTCACGGTCTTTCTTCTGTTGCTCAAAACGATATTTTCCGTAATCCATAATTCTTGCTACCGGTGGTTTCGCATTTGGTGCCACCAATACCACATCAAGGTTTGCTCGTTCTGCAATTTGCAATGCTTCAGCTTTACTCTTTACACCAAGTTGTTCGCCGTTTTGATCAATCAAACGCAATTCACGTGCACGAATGCCGTCGTTTACCATCATATCCTTTGCTATGGTCATTCACCTCCGAGTTTTTTGAGAGAAAGAAAAGCTTGTCGATTCGAAATCAGACAATAAAAAAAACGAGTTCTTCACGAACCCGCACGTACTCCATACACAAAATGTAGGAATCCTATTCTGCCCAGCGATACAGTCACTCAGGCGAGAAGCGGGTGCTTCTGCTTTAATTTCTCAACTTTTATAGTATACTGCTTTTTTTAGTTATTGTCAATGATTTTCATGATTATTTCAAAAAAGAGCGCATAACAAAAGTGCCCAGCCACCTGAAGTTTCGGCTTGGTTCCAAAGAAGCTACTTCTAATCGTTTATTTGAAAAAAGAAGCTGCGACAAGATTTTTGTCACAGCTCCCTCAGCTATTTATTATTCAGCTTTCAATGCAGCCATTGTGATGTAGTTGTATGGTTGATTGAAGTGTGGTAAGAAGAAGATATCAAGTAATTTCATCTTGTCGATGGTTACACCTTCTTCAATTGCTAATGAGAACATGTGGATTCCCATAGCGATTTCTGAAGTACGTGATGCCATTTGGGCACCAATCACCCGACGTGATTCTTCTTCGTAAACGATCCGGATTTTCACGGTGTCGTTTTCTTTCATGAATCCAGGTTTTTGAGTATCTTCATAATCTGAATACTTCACTTTCACACCGTTACGTTCTGCTGCTTCTACGGAAAGACCTGTAGAAACCATGTTGTATCCAAAGATTGAGATTCCGTTTGATCCTTGGACCCCAGTTGATTCCAATGATGTACCGCCAATGTTATGGCCAGCTACGATCCCTGAGCGAACGGCATTTGTTGCCAAAGCGATGTAGGTCGTTTGTTGCAATGCATTCGAATAAACCGTTGCACAGTCTCCAACCGCAAAAACATCTGGGTCACTTGTTTGTTGGTGACGGTCTACCAAGTAGGCACCATTCGTAAATAGTTCCAAGTGCTCTTTGCCTAATGTATTGTTTGGCAAGAAGCCGATCGCATTGATTACAAGATCCACTGGATATTCTCCATTATCCGTTACCACTGCTTCTACTTTGTCGGTTCCTTTGTATTCCCGAGCTAATTCACCAAAGTGCAATTCGATCCCGTTCTCTGCTAAGTTTTGATCCATGTCATCCGTGAACCATTTGTCATAGTAGTTTGGTAATGCACGGTTAGCGGCATCAAATAAAAGAACATTTTTACCACGACGTTTTGCAGCTTCTGCAATTTCCACTCCGATATAGCCGGCCCCGATGACAGCAACATTTTTTACTTCTTCAGCTGCTAATTCTTTATCCACGGATTGGCCATCTTGGAATCTCTTCAAGAAATGAATATTGGCTAAATCACGACCAGGTACTTTTGGCGAAATTGGCACTGAACCTGTTGCCAAAACAAGTTTGTCATATGTTTCTACCACTTCTTCACCATCTTTTGTTACTGCATGAACCGTTTTTTTCTCAAAATCAATATGGTCAACAGTTGTTTCCATATAGATTTTTGCTCCCTTTGCCTCAAAATCTTCCCGTTTTGTATAGAATAAGCCTTCGTATGAATCGATTTGACGACCAACCCATAATGCAGTCCCACAACCAAGGTAACTGAGGTTTGTATTCCGATCGATCATTACAACTTCTTGATCTTGGTAATTGTCTAATAAGGTATTTGCTGCGGCAATCCCTGCGTGGTTCGCACCAATAATCACTGTTTTTGTCATGGAAAAATTTCCCCCTTTTGTTTATGGTTTCATTATAGCTACATTGTGAATTTAAAAACTATCAAGATTTTCGCAAACCGTTAAAAAAATGACAGTTTTTACTGGTTATTGCCGAATTATCCTTGAATTATGCTTCTGAAATGAAGCTTTTTCTTAAAACAATTCACAACCTTGTGAATATAAACGTATTTATTTTTCATAAAACCTTGATATTTCAGCAGCTAAAGTTAGTCTATTGAATTAAATTCACAATCTATCCAACAAACATCTTTGCACTGCTAAAGGCATCGCCCAAAACATGGTATACTATTAAAAAAACAAAATTTTGAGGTGCAAAATGAAAAAAAAGCAGCCGGATCCTCTTTTACCGATTATTGAACACTCAGAAACAAAAGATTTTTATCTTGAAGATGAAGAAATTTTTGAACAAGCTTTTTTTACAGAAACTGATGCCAGTTATGACGCTTGTACGGGACTCATTTTAAAACAGTGCCATTTGAAAAAGGTCACCATGCAAAAGACAAGACTGGAGCATTGGGAATGCCAAAATGTTTTCTTTGAAAACTGCGACTTTTCCAACATGGAATGTTTGGGCGCTAGCTTTCATCAAGTACACTTCAAAAACTGCAAACTAACCGGTACGAATTTTGCAGAAAGTTATTTTCGTGACTGTACATTTGAATCTTGCGTCGGCAATTTTGCTTCCTTCAGCAACACCAATCTCAAAACGATCCGCTTTGCAGAGTGCCAGCTGAATGACACAGAATTTTACGAAGTCCAATGGAAAAATCTCCAGTTGCAACACAATCAGCTAACAAACAGTAATTGGTTCCGAACCAAACTCTATCAGCTAGATCTGCGGACCAATCCTTTCCAGAAAATCGCTCTTTCGCAAGAATTGTTGCGGGGATTGATCGTTGGCCAAGAACAAGCATTAGTGATTGCAGCAGGGTTAGGTCTAGTGATTGACTGAAGCATCACTTGATTCTGCGCCAGAGTGCAATCAACATCCATCCTGACAAGACTAAACTGATCAGCAAAGCGATTCCCCAGCCAAACACGGTATTCGTGAAGGGCAACGGAACGTTCATGCCAAAGAAGCTAGTAACGATCGATGGTACCGTCAGCAACAACGACCAAACAGTCAGAAATTTCATCGTGTCGTTCAAGTTGTTGTTCAACAAATTATTGTACGTACCTGACAATTGTTCCAGAATTTGAAACGCTAACTGAGTCATTTCAACGGCTTGTTTCGCTTCGATCAGCGCATCATCCAACTGCTCTTTTTCATTGTCGTCCATTAAGCGAAAGAATGACAAAGCTTTGATCTGTTCTAATAAAACGGCGTTTTGTTTCGTTGCTGAAACCAGATAAACGAGTCCGATCTCCAAGTCAGACATCTCCAACAAATTTTTATTGGTGGTCTTTTCCCGCAGCCGTTGATTGAGATGCACGCGATCGCTATTGACTTCTTCGACTAAAGGAAAAAAAGTTCCTGAGATCAAAAAAAGACTATTAAAAAGAAAATGAATCGGTGTTTGCAAAGGATTTTGCACGAGTATCCGTTCCATCATCGGAATCACATATTGTGTATTTCTCGAAGAAAAAGTAAACAGCCGATCTTTTTTTAAGATAAACGTCATCGGACTTGTTTCAAAATGATTGTCTTTCTTTTCTTGTTGAGGTACGTTGAACACCAACAACAATGCTTGGTCATCAGTATCGAACTCCACACGGGCACGTTCATTCTTATCTAATGAGTAGGTTAACATCTCATCAGTCAACTGGTGCTGTCGTTGTAAACGCGCAATACTGCTACTGTCTTGTTGGTCCACTTGAATCCATTCATAACGGCCATTGTAAAATCGTTTTTTTTCCACTGGTTTCCCTCCACACGTTACATGTTCGCTTTCTTCTATTATAAAAGAAAACAGCTGGAATCCCCACTTTTATGGGCTGGACTCCAGCTGTTGCTTTATTTGCGCACTTTTGCCAGTGCTTCATCGATCATCGCTAATACCTTTTGGGCTGCTTCTGGATCTTCAACAAAGTTGAATTGATCGCCGTCGATTTGGATTTTTGGACTTTCTTGGTATTCTTCATACCATTGATCATACCGTAGATTCAATTCTTGATAATAGTCATACAAAGTAGGATCAAAGGATAACTGTTCATATTCCCGTCCCCGTTTATTGATCCGTTCTAACATGGTTTCAAAAGAAACCCGAATATGGACCAATAAATCTGGATGTTTTTTATGAGCTGCATAAGGCAATTCTTCCAACATGTTGGCCAATAAATCATCATAAACCCGAACTTCTGTATCCGTTGCTCGTCCTAAATCAGCATTCAAATGGAAAAGCAGTGAATCTTCATAAATGGATCGATCCAATACATTATTATCATCATTCAATGCTTTTTTGATACTATCAAAACGTTTATTCAAAAAATAAATCTGCAATAAAAAAGCATATTTATTTGGATCGGCATAAAACAACGGCAGCACTTCATTATCATCGATTGACTCATAAAACGCTTGACTGCCTAAATGATCAGCTAACAATGCAGTTAAACTTGATTTTCCTGCGCCGATAGTTCCTGCTAATACGATCACGCTCATATCCCCCAACTCACTCATCACTAAATATTGTATGTTTCATTTGCGTAATCAACTATACACTACTAGATATTGTATCGTCAACCCAGCGCTTTTGAAGCATAAAAACAAAAAATTTTCAATAAAAGTTTAAATATTTTCAGTTTTTTACGATTTCTTTTTCGGAATGCTTAACGAAACAGCCTTCTTCTAGTAAAATAAGAAAGAATCTTTTATTCGTTTTTCTGCGAACTTTTCTGTTCTAACAGAAAAACAAGGATCTATGATGAAATCACTAGTAATTATTAAGTAGATTGCAGCTTAGTTCAAATGAATGACTCACAGGATCAAAGGGGAACCTTTATTTTTTTGCCTGCTGCTTCCTCTGAGACATTTTTTCGGCTTCTGCTGCAGTTCTAAGAGAAATGAGGATAATGAATGTCACTCGGTACTGGCATAGCTACAGGGAAAATCATACTAATGGGTGAACATTCGGTCGTCTATGGCGAACCCGCCATCGCTTTTCCATTTGCTGGCGCAAAGGTTCACGTGACGATCACTGCCAGCCTAACGAATGATTTAACCTCCAATTATTACCACGGCCCATTAGAAGAAGCCCCTTCGCATTTAAAAAATGTCAAAGAACTTCTTCATCGCTTGCAGCAAGACCATCAAACCAGTCCCTTTTCTGTTTCGATCGTTAGTACAATCCCTTCAGAACGAGGAATGGGTTCAAGTGCGGCAGTTGCAGTTGCGTTGACTCGGGCCTTTTTTGATTGGCAACACAAAGATTTAAAAAAAGAACGGCTATTGGATTATGTCGATTTTTCTGAGAAAATCGCCCATGGAAATCCTAGCGGTATTGATGCTGCAGCAACAAGCGGCAACGAGGCGATCTACTTTACCAAAGGGCAGCCGATTACTTCTTTTCCATTGACGATCGATGGCTTTTTGTTAGTCGCCGATACAGGGATCAAAGGTCAGACCCGCACAGCTGTCAAAAGCGTCGCGCATCTGTTTGAAACGCAAAAACACCAAACGAGTCAGGCTATCAGCCGCTTAGGTTCTTTGGCAAAGACCGCTAAAGAAGCTATCTTACATAATCAGCTGACGCAGCTTGGCCAGGCAATGACCCACGCACATGAGACCCTCCGGCAACTAGGTGTCAGCAATCAAAACCTGGACGATCTCGTGTCACTGGCATTAGCCAACGGCGCTTTTGGCGCAAAGCTGACGGGCGGTGGCCGCGGTGGCTGTATGATCGCTTTGACTCAAACAAAAACACAGGCTGAAGTAATCAGCCGTATTTTATTGTCCAATGGCGCCCATGCCACTTGGATTCAAGGATTAGGAGCTTACGAACATGTATAAAGGAAAGGCGCGAGCCTACACGAATATTGCTTTGATCAAATATTGGGGCAAGGAGAACGAAACACTGATCTTGCCAATGAATAACAGCTTATCTTTGACGTTAGATGCTTTCTATACAGAAACCTCGGTTACCTTTTCAGAGGAATATACTCAAGACCGTTTTTTCCTAGATGGCAAACAGCAGAGTGAGGCTGCAACGAAGAAAATCTCCGCTTTTCTGGATCTTGTACGCGCAAAAGCCAATTGTCCTTTTTTCGCGCAAGTCAACAGCCGCAATTTCGTTCCAACAGCTGCTGGTCTTGCTTCATCTGCTAGTGGACTAGCTGCTTTAGCCGGAGCCTGTAACGCAGCACTTGACTTACAATTATCTCAAACAGAACTATCCCGTCTCGCTCGGCGGGGATCTGGCTCTGCTTGTCGCAGTATTTTTGGCGGCTTTGTCGAATGGCATACTGGTGATGATGACACGTCTTACGCAACACCGATTGCTTCGGAAGGCTGGGAAAAAGAGCTAAGTATGCTTTTCATTTTGATCAACGACAAAGAAAAAGATGTTTCCAGTCGTGACGGGATGCGGCGGACTGTAGAGACTTCCAGCTATTATTCTGGTTGGCTAGAAAGCACACCACAGGATTTGAAAAAGCTAAAGCAAGCCATCCGCGAAAAAGACTTTCAGTTGTTAGGTGAAACGACAGAAGCCAATGCCCTAAAAATGCATGCCACTACTATGGCGGCGACTCCACCGTTCACCTACTGGTCTCCTGAATCCTTGCGAGCAATGGATTGCGTCCGTTCCTTGCGTCAAAAAGGACTGGCCTGCTACTTTACGATGGATGCCGGTCCAAACGTCAAAGTGCTTTGTCAAAGAAAAAACGAAGAAGCTATATTAACCCAACTGAAAAAAGATTTTCATCCTGAACAATTAATCGTTGCTCACGCAGGACAAGGGTTGGTTGATTTACCAATGACAGTGACCGATCCGTCTATGACAAATGAAGGAGTGTCGAAATGATAGAAATCTCAGTCCCCGGCAAATTATTTATTGCAGGTGAGTATGCGGTCGTTGAACCTGGACATCCAGCGATCATCGTTGCGGTGGATCAATTCATCAATGTGACGATCGAAGGTGCCCGCAAAAACGGCAGTATCCAATCTGCCCAGTACAGTGACTTGCCGATCCGCTGGACCCGCCGCAATGGCGAACTAGTACTGGACCACCGAGAAAATCCTTTTCATTACATTCTAGCTGCTATTCGTCTAACAGAAAAATACGCCCAAGAAAAAGGAACCCTGCTCTCTTTTTATGACTTAAAAGTAACGAGTGAGTTAGATAATTCCAATGGTCGAAAATATGGACTTGGTTCTAGTGGTGCAGTGACCGTTGCTACCGTCAAAGCACTTAACCTCTACTATGATCTAAAAATGGATCGCTTGACGCAATTCAAGATCGCCGCATTGGCCCATTTGGCTGTGCAAGGGAATGGCTCGTGTGGCGACATCGCTGCTTCTTGTTATGGCGGCTGGCTTGCTTTTTCGACCTTTGATCATGAGTGGGTTTTACGAAAACAGCAGGAATGGACATTGACTCAGCTATTGACCAGTGATTGGCCCGAGCTTTCGATCCGTCCATTGACTGTACCAAAATCATTGCGCCTGTTGATTGGGTGGACAGGTAGTCCTGCTTCCACTTCTGATTTAGTTGACCAAGTCTACCAATCAAAAGAAGCCAAAGAAAAGGGCTATGCCAAATTTTTGGCAGACAGCAAAGACTGTGTCAATCGTTTGATTGATGGATTTTTAAATGAAGACAGCCGAACAATCAAAAAAATGATTACCGAAAACCGAAAATTACTTGTAGGATTATCTAGTCTGACTGGTGTAACCATTGAAACACCCGCTTTAAAGAAACTATGTGACTTAGCAGAAACCTATCGCGGGGCCGCCAAGTCTTCAGGCGCTGGCGGCGGGGATTGCGGCATTGTGATCGTCGATCAAAAAACCGGAATCTTACCCTTGATGAGTGCTTGGGAAAAAGCCGACATCATTCCATTGCCACTGCATGTCTATCATTATCGGGAGGAGATTTAATGAATCGAAAAGATGAACACGTCTCATTGGCAAAAGCCTTTCACAAGCCACGGTTGAATGATTTTGATGCGGTTCAGATTATCCACCAGTCCTTTCCCGAGATTGACAGCGCACAAGTCACATTGGAAACGGAACTCTTTGGCCGTTCTTTCGCTACCCCATTTTTCATCAACGCCATGACAGGCGGAAGTGAGAAAAGCAAAAAAATCAACCAAGACTTGGCTGAAGTTGCGAAAGCTTGTGACCTGATGATGGCGACTGGTTCTGTCTCAGCTGCATTAAAAGACCCAGCGTTGTCCGACACGTTCCAAGTCGTTCGCCAAGTCAATCCAGAGGGCTTTCTTTTAGCAAATGTCGGTGCTGGTAGTTCCGTTGAAAATGCCTTGCGTGCGATCGACTTATTTGAAGCAGATGCCTTACAGATCCATCTGAATGCCCCTCAAGAATTGGTGATGCCAGAAGGGGACCGTGAATTCAGCAATTGGTTAAGACTGCTTGAGCAAATCGTAAAGGCAGCTCCAGTACCAGTTGTCGTAAAAGAAGTCGGTTTTGGTATGACCCGAGAGACTATTCAGCAATTGGTTTCGGTAGGCGTACAAACGATCGATGTTGCTGGTAGCGGCGGAACGAGTTTTACCCAAATTGAAAATGCCCGCAGAAAAAAACGAGAAATGGCTTACTTGAATCACTTCGGCCAATCGACGGTTATCTCTTTACTAGAAGCCAACGAAGTGCAACACGCCTTTACGACAATCGCTTCAGGAGGTATTCGCGATGCCTTTGATATTTTCAAAGCTTTATGTCTTGGTGCCAAAAGTGTCGGAATCTCTGCTACGATTTTGACCATGCTCTTAGATAAAGGACCTGCAGAAACGATTGCGACCATCCAGTCGTGGAAAGAACAGCTTCAGCTTCTCTACACCATGGTCGGACAAACCCGGACACAGGATTTGACCAATGTACCGCTAATTTTCTCCGGTTCTGTCAAAGACTGGTGTCATGCCCGGCATATTTCGTTGTCGGATTATAGTTTTCGCTAAAAAAGAGGCTGGGACAGAAATGTTAAACTCCGCAAAATAAGGCGGAATACACGGAAATTGCTTTTCAAATTTTGGGGTAGTTCGATTGAATTCTCGGAGTTGCTTCTGCTTCCGCCGTTTAGACGTGTTTAGAGCGTGGGACAAAAGTGTTTTTTACTTTTGTCTCACGCTCTTTTTGTCTATTGATCATGGAGAGTCGCTTCTGCTTCGTTTGCTTGTTGCTCCGCAAAAAGCTTACTATCGTACATTCGGAAAAATGGATAATAGCAGACAACCGAAATCAATAAATTAAGGATAGCGATCAAGATTCCGCGAAAATCGCCGCCAGTTCCAAGAAATGCTCCAATCCCAACAGGTGAGATCCAAGGAATCCCGGTGATCACTTTAGCTACAAAGCCAAAGGATGTAGCAAAATAAGCAATCGTCACATTGATCAGCGGTGTCACAATAAAAGGAATAATCAAATAGGGATTATAGACAATTGGCGCACCAAAGATCACTGGTTCGTTGATATTAAACAATCCTGGAAGGATCGCCGCTTTTCCCAATACTTTCAACTGTTGGGATTTAGCTCGAAACAACATCAGCAAGACCAACCCTAACGTACTGCCAGCACCGCCAATAAAAATATACATATTGACAAAATCACCGGCAAAAATGTTGGTTGCTCCATCGATGTTTTCGGTTAAAGCAACTAATAAAATCGGATTGATAAAACTGTTTTTGATGACGGCTGTTCCGTGAACACCCACGGCCCACAACAAATGGATCAACAACATGATCACAATGATCCCTAGCCAAGAACCTGTCAAATCTTTTACAAATTCAAATGGTTTTGACAACAAGCCATGCAAGTCGGTATGAAAAACGGCTAAACAGCCATTGATCAGAATCATCAAAAAAGCAATAATAATCGCTGGAATCAGGGAAGCAAATGCTTTACTGACCCCATCTGGTACTCCCGCTGGCATTTGGATCGTGATTTTCTTTTTGACACAAAAACGATAGACCTGGGTTGCAAGCACCGCCGTAATGATACCGATAAAAATACCGATCCCACTAAACCGTGTCACCCAAGAGCCAAGTGCTACACCATTATAGATGATAGCTGTCTCTCCAGTTGTTTGAAGCAATTGTGCCCCACTATCTGAAATATCGACTTGAATGATCGTCATCAAAAATGCAAACAACCCAAGAATTGCGCCAACAAAGCTGCTCAATTGGAGTTTTTCTTCTTTGCGATAGATATCCGTTAAATAATACGCAGTGGCTAAACAATAAAAGAGTGCGATCGAGCCGATAGACATAGTTGTCGCGACACTATAAAGCGGGGAAAATTTCAAAACCGTCTGTTCAAAAAAGCCCGCCAGTGGCGGAATAATTTGAGGCAGGTTATTGATGATCAAAAAAATCGAGCCAACGATCGTGAAAGGAACCGTGATGACTCCTGCTTGCATGATTGCTCGGATAAAACGCAAGTTAGCGACTTTATTTAATGGCGGCATCAATCGCTGCTCTAAAAAAGTAAAGACATGATTCATTGCTTATCCCTCCCAATGTCCGTTTTCGATCAACTTTTGATACCAGTAAAAACTATCTTTTTTCACACGCTTTTGCTCTTTTTCATCGGCATCATTTCGATCCACATAAATAAAACCATAGCGCTTTTTGATGCCTTCATGAACACTGATCAGATCGATCGCTGACCAAGGACTATAGCCAATCAACTCCACTCCTGAATCAATAGCCGCGAGACATTGCTGGATGTGCTGTTGCAAATAATCGATACGATAAGGATCATGGACTGCGCCGTTTTCTTCCAGATGATCCTCTGCTCCCAAACCATTTTCCGTGATGAGGATTGGTAAATGGTAGCGATCATAGAGTGTTTGTAGAGTCGTTTTTAAGCCCAGAGGATCAATGGTCCAGTTAAACGCATTTTTCTTCAAATACGGATTCGTAAATCCTTTATAAAACCCTCGTTCCATGATGTCTTCACTTTGTTGATCACTGATTCCATTCGTCATGTCTCCATCCATTGCGGGCTGTTCAACTGTGACAGTCGTATAGAAGTTCATGGCTATAAAATCGGGAAAGGCACTGGCCATTAAAGCCTGATCCTCTGGCAGGACAGCGATCTTCACCCCATTTTGATTCAAGTAATCTTGAAAGACTGTATTGTAGCGCCCAAAGCAGGCAAAATCTAAATACGCCCAATTCCGAACACTATTGAAATAAAGGGCTGCCTGATTGTCTTCCGGCTTGCTGGTTGCTGCATACACAAGCGAGATATTAGGGACTGGTCCAATTTTTCCATTTGGGATGAGTTCATGGCAATGTTTGAAGGCAAGCTTTTCAGCGATCATCAGATGATGGAATTGCTGGTATTTCTCAGGTAGGGGAATCGTTTTACCTAGAATCTTGCGATCGACTAAGAGCATGATATTCGGTTCATTGATCGTCAACCAATGGGTCACCCGATCACCATAGGCGTTGAACAATGTCTTAGCATAGATTTCAAAAGCTTCAACTGTACTGCGATTTGTCCAGCCTCCTTGATCTTCCAATGCTTGTGGTAAATCAAAATGATTTAACGTAATAAATGGTTGGATTCCCTGCTTCAACAGTTCGTCGATGACAGCACTATAATGGTCCAATCCTTTTTGATTAACACTTCCCCGCCCCTCAGGGTAGATCCGTGACCATGCAATTGAAAAGCGAAAAACTTTGATTCCTAGTTCTGCTAACAAGGCGATGTCTTCCTTATAGCGATGATAATGATCTACTGCTACTGTAAAATCGGCGATTTCGTTATTGTCTCGGGGACGAGTATCTTGAACACTTAGTCCTTTACCATCCGCTAAATAAGCTCCTTCTGTTTGATGTGCGGAAATGGATGCTCCCCATAAAAAATCTGTTGGAAATTTTGATGTCATGATGTTCTCCTGTCTTCTTTTAGTAAAGCGCTTTCTGGTATTTAGGATAATCGTCTCCTTGATCAAAAGCAATAGCCGGGCAAGAACTGTTCATGAAAGAATATTTATGAACGATTTTCCTTAATTGATTGTCTGAGAACAGCTTCAATGCTAAATTAAAATCATAGCAGCGAAAACTGCAGACCTTGAGATGAAAATTGCGCCGTTTCGACCTCTGAAAGTTGCCTATTGCTAAACAAGCGATTCGCCATAAACGTACGATCAATCATAAATCCTCGGACATGGCCGATATTTTCTCCTTCCGTATAGATGATTTTCTCTCCTTGAGTATGCTGAAGCATCGTCCGATACACAAAGGATTCACTTAGCGTCATTGTCGTGATTTCATGGGAGTCGATTCCTGAGGCTTCAATCAAACACAAATCAGCCGTATATTTGCTGAAAGCCAGTGTCGCTATATCTCCGACTAACGCAGTGGAGTTACTTTCCACTTCTCCTCCACACAGACAAACAATCGCCCGTCCTGGTTTTAGATCAATCAATGCGGAATGGTCATTGGTCACAATCGTTAAATCAAAATCAGCAACTGCTTGGATCAATTCTTTCGACCAACGTCCAGCCCCTACAAAAATCAATTTCTTTTCTTGCAGCAAAAGGTGTAACGGTGGAAGCAGTCGCTGCCAAGGAAATTCTTCTACTGATCCAAGATGTTGGGATTCTCTTTTTTCTGATTTCTTGATCCGTTTCACGCCGCCATAATAACGTTCAATCAACTGCTTTTTTTCCAGAAACAACAAATCCCTGCGAATAGTCACTTCTGATACCTGAAATCGATCCGCTAATTCTGAAACAGTCCCATAATCATACCTATCCAAATAGGTGATCAAGGCCTCCCGTCGACGAAAAACACTTCCCTGTGTGGCTTTCATTTTTTCACCTTCTATACGTTTTTTGAATTTTTGATTACCCGACCTCTTTGAGTCAGTTTACCTTATTATCAGCGAAATGTCTGTGCCTTATGTCGTAAAAAAACCCCAGTAATCGAATCGATTACTGGGGTTTTTGGACGTTGTTTTGCGTTTGCAAAATCTTCTCTTGCGGATAACTAGTTAAGAAAATTATTTTTTCTCTGCTTTATCGTCAGTCAATAACGCTTTGCGAGACAAATTGATTCGACCTTGTTTGTCGATCTCTGTGACTTTCACAAGAACTTCATCGCCTTCTTTAACAACATCTTCTACTTTGTTGACCCGTTCATTTGCAAGTTGAGAAATGTGAACTAACCCATCTTTGCCTTTGATCAAGTTGACAAAAGCGCCGAATTTTTCAACACGAACAACTTTCCCTAAATAAACTTCACCAACTTTGACTTCTTTTGTTAGATCTTCAATGATCTTAATAGCTTTCTTGATCATTTCCGCATCAGAAGAAGCAATTGATACTTTTCCGTCTTGATCGATGTCGATCTTCACGCCTGTTTCATCAATGATGCCATTGATCGTGTCCCCACCTTTACCAATCACATCTTTGATTTTGGCTGGGTCGATTTGAATCATCTCGATCTTCGGTGCGTATGGACTCAATTCTTCCCGTGGTGCAGCAATGGTTGAAGTCAATTCATTTAAGATTTCCATCCGTGCTTTTTTCGCTTGCGATAAAGCTTCAGTTAAGATTTGCTCGGTGATCCCTTGGATCTTGATATCCATTTGCAAGGCTGTGATTCCATCTTTTGTTCCGGCAACTTTAAAGTCCATATCGCCTAAATGATCTTCCAATCCTTGGATGTCAGTCAAGATCGTATAGTTTTCGCCATCAGAGACAAGTCCCATCGCGATACCAGCAACAGGGGCTTTGATTGGAACACCAGCATCCATCAATGCCAATGTACCCGCACAAATACTTGCTTGTGAGGATGAACCGTTGGATTCTAATACTTCTGCCACCAGACGGATTGTGTAAGGGAAATCCTCTTCACTTGGGATTACTTGCGCCAAGGCACGTTCACCTAAAGCGCCATGTCCGATCTCACGACGGCCTGGAGAACCGGCACGTCCTGTTGAACCAACTGAAAACTGCGGGAAATTATAGTGGTGGATGAACCGTTTTGATTCTTCTACCCCTAAACCATCAATGATTTGATGTTCACCCAATGGTGCCAACGTACAAGCAGATAATGCTTGCGTTTGCCCACGAGTGAATAGTCCTGAACCATGAACACGAGGCAACAGACCGACTTCTGAGGCTAATGGACGAATTTCATCTAATTTCCGGCCATCCGGACGAATTTTGTCGATCGTGATCAATTCGCGGACAACATCTTTTTCAAGGTCTTCTGCGATTTGTTTCACTTCTTTTAGAAGTTGCGCTTCATCCTCATGACCCGCAAATTTCTCTGCATAAACTTCTTTAACTGTTTCTTTGACTTTGTCGATCTCGTCTTCACGAGCCAATTTTTCTTCGGTCATAACAGCCGTTTTCATTGTTTGATAGTACCCATCGAAAATTTCTTTTTTCAAGTCAGCATCTACTTGAAGCAAAGTCACTTCCATTTTTGGTTTACCGACTGCTGCAACGATTTCTTCTTGGAAAGCAACTAATTCTTTGATTGCTTCAAAACCGAACAGCAAAGCGCCTAACATATCATCTTCAGAAACTTCTTTCGCTCCTGATTCTACCATGTTGATGGCTTTCTTCGTACCAGCAACCGTCAACTCGATATCTGTTTGCTCTGCTTGTTCAACGGTTGGATTCAACACGTATTCCCCATTGACGCGGCCAACTTCAACACCAGCGATTGGGCCGTCAAAAGGCACATCGGAAATAGACAACGCTAAAGACGAGCCTAGCATTGCAGCCATTGCTGGTGAGCAATCTTGTTCCACACTCATTACAATGTTTGTCACTTGGACTTCATTTCGGAAACCATCCGCAAACATTGGACGGATCGGACGGTCGATCAAACGAGCAGTCAATGTTGCTTCGGTACTTGGACGACCTTCACGTTTGATGAAACCACCAGGAACTTTCCCTACTGCGTACATTTTTTCTTCATAATTGATCGTTAATGGGAAGAAGTCTGTATCTTTTGCTTCTTTTGAAGCAACGGCTGCACTAAGAACTACTGTATCGCCGTAGCGGACGAGTACTGCGCCATTTGCTTGTTTGGCTAATTGGCCAACTTCAACTTGTAGCGGACGCCCGCCCCAAGTCGTTTTGAATACTTGTTTTTCTGTCATAATCTGCTCCTTTTTTCTGAGCCAAGCAAGTCACTACTAAACAAATGAAAAAAGCGGATCGGTGCTTCCGCTGCTTTCATTTGGTTAGTAGGAAGCTGCTCGCCGTGTCTCAGAGATTCTTTTTTAGTTGCGGGTTTGATTCACCAGTCAAGTCCCGCTAATTGAGTTTGTTAAAAAGATTGGGCCACTATTGTTAGTCGCATAGTACTATTCATCATCTACTCTGTGCAGCTTGCACCGCCCAGTCGCAGTGATTCCCCTCGGGTGACTACGCTCCTGCTAGTCGCCTAGTACTATTCATCATCTGCTCTGTGCGGCTTGTGCCGCCCAGTCGCAGTGATTCCGCTCGGGTGACTACGCTCCTACTAGTCGCCTAGTACTATTCATCATCTGCTCTGTGCGGCTTGTGCCGTCCAGTCGCAGTGATTCCGCTCGGGTGACTACGCTCCTGTTAGTCGCCTGGTACTATTCATCATCTGCTCTGTGCGGCTTGCACCGCCCAGTCGCAGTGATTCCGCTCGGGTAACTACGCTCCTGCTAGTCGCCTAGTACTATTCATCATCTGCTCTGTACGGCTTGTGCCGCCCAGTCGCAGTGATTCATAGCAAAAAAGTGAGATTCGGGTTGAACCTCACTTTTCTTTGTTTGATTAACGACGTAATCCTAAAGCTTGGATCAATTCGCGGTAACGTTGTACGTCTTTTTGACGTAGGTATGCTAATAAGTTACGACGGTGACCAACTTTTTTCATTAGGCCACGGTATGAATGGTGGTCTTTTTTGTGCATACGTGCATGTTCGTTCAAATGGTTGATTTCTTCTGTAAGAACAGCGATTTGAACTTCTGGAGAACCAGTATCTCCTTCATGACGAGCAAATTTGTTGATGATTTCGTTTTTGCGTTCTTTTGTAATTGCCATGTTTTTCACCTCTTTTTTCTTTTTTCACCTGCGACTGAGTAAAACGTTGGTGACTCGTTGAACCAAGTAACAGGTAGCGTGTATTCACACGTAATTACTTTACTTTATTCTACCTAAAAATGCAAGTTTCTTCGCTGAATCTTTTCATTTTAAAATGAAAGCAACACCCCAACTTATGGTATACTAAATCTAGAAATTTCTTAAAGCAGGTGACCTTATGAGCGTCCTTTCTCGCATTGAAAGTATCCAGAGCGAATTATCCAATTCCGAGAAAAAACTTTTTGATTACATCAAAAAAAATTCTGAAAAAGTTCCTTCGATGACTGCGAGTCAGTTGGCTCAAGCTACCGGGATCAGCGCCCCTACAGTTGTTCGTTTTGCAAAGAAAACAGGCTTTTCCAGCCTAACTGATCTTAAGATTCAGCTTTCTGCGGAATCTGGCTCCCGACAAACCCATGAGGAGATCATTGGCTATGCAGATGTTGCATTGAACGAATCTTTTCATGATATTACTGCGAAATTGAGCCATAATGCCCAAGTGACTATGCATGAGACTGCGGACCTTTTAGAAGAACAAGTAATGCTGGCAGCAGCGGATCTACTGAAAACCCGCAATCGGATCTTCGTATGTGGTATTGGGGCTTCCTCTTTGATTGCTCAAGATATCCAACAAAAATGGACTCGCTTAGGCAAAGTGGTTATTTTCGAAACTGACTATAATTCGCTGTTGCCTCAATTGATCAAACACGAAAAAGAATGTTTGCTCTGGGCTGTCTCAAACAGTGGTCAAACACCTGAAATCCTGCACCTTGCGGAGTTTACGAAGGAGATGGGGATTCCAGTTCTATCTTTGACTCGCTTTGGCAGCAATTCCCTTTCGAAATTAGCAGATGTTCCGCTACAAGTTTCCCGACCGAAAGAAGCCAATATGCGCAGTGCAGCAACCAACTCGATTATTGCTCATCTTTTGGCAGTTGATGTGCTGTTCTATGTCTTTTTGAGTAAAAATGAACAGCTGGCTCAAAATATCTACGAATCAAGACAGGCCATTGCTGACTATCGTCACAAATATCTCTGATCGTCAAATGCGCCTGCTAAATTCAGTGGTCGAAACTTAAGCATAAAATAAAATCAGTTGAAACACTCAAAGCATGCTCCAGAGGTCCAATCGTCCCTCTGAAGCATGCTTTATTTTTTGGCTAATCAGGCCCATTCCCTGAATCGATCCCATTGTCCTTTGCTACTTGCGCCATCCAAAAGCTCGACGCTTTTGGAGTTCGGGTATCATCTGTCAAATCTACTCGATAATACCCATAACGATTTTTATACGCATTCAGCCAGCTCCAACAATCGATAAATGTCCACATATGATAGCCGAAACAGGGGGCTCCTGCTTCGATCGCCCGCTGCAGTTCTTTGAGATGATCTGTTACAAATTCGATACGGTAGGTATCATTGATCTGTCCCTCTTGCGCTGCGAAGCGTTCTTCTTGAGAAACCCCCATACCATTTTCAGAAATATACCAAGGAATCGTGCCATAGCTATTCTTTAGACGCATGGCAATGTCATAAATACCTTGCGGAAAGATTTCCCAACCGCGATGAGGATTGATTTTTTTGTCCGGCCAATCATAGCCTCGAAAAAGATCCCTCGGCCCTGTGATTGGATCGTTCGGCGCAATCGGGGCTTGAACTCGTAATGGCTGGTAGTAATTGCAACCAATAAAATCCACCGTATTTAAGGCAAAAAGTTCTCGGTCCCCCTCCTCCGTTACAGGAGCAAGACCTGACTTTTTCAGCATCGCGACTAATTTTTCTGGAAATCGTCCGAGGACTGTACAGTCTAAAAAACTGCGAATATAGAGTAAGTCTGCCCATTCAGCAGCTTCAAGATCAGCAGACTGCTGGCTTTTCGGATAGACGGGCGATAAATTTAAGATAATCGCTATCTCTCCGTTAGGAATCGCAAGTTCGCGAAAAGCAGCTACCGCTTTTGCATGAGCTAACAGTGTATGATAGCCTACTTGGATCGCTCGTTTAAAATTATGAACTTTAGGCCAATGGGCATCCCCCATATATCCGCATTCAATATGAACTAAAGGTTCGTTGAATGTGGCCCATTTTTTGACAATGTCGCCAAATTGCTCAAAGGCGATACGAGCATAAGCGGCAAAGTAATCTACCGATTCTCTGGCTTCCCAACCACCTCTTTCCATCAACCACCATGGCATATCAAAATGGAACAAATTGATGATGGGTTCGATTCCTTGATCGACCATTTCTTGAAAATAGGCACGATAGAAGGTGACTGCTTGAGGATTGACCGTCTTTCCATCAGGTACTAGTCGTGTCCAAGCAATTGACGTCCGATAAGAGTTCAGATTCATGGCTTTCATCAGTGCCACATCTTCTCGAAAGTGTCGGTAGGTATTCGAAGTATCACTAGGTCCTACGTGATCATAGAACTTGTCTGGCTCCAATTCGAACCATTTATCCCAAGTTGAAGGGCTTTTGCCATCAATCGCCGCAGCGCCTTCCGTTTGAGGAGCAGAAGCGGCTGCTCCCCATAAAAATCCTTCCTGGAATTTTAACATGATTTCTCTCCTTTTCCATTTTTTTCTTGCTCCAATGGCTTCGTGAATACTTGTTTCTGATTGGCTGCTTCGATTTGGATGATAAAATCAGCTGGCAATTCATTTGGTGAAATGTTTAACCGTTTCAACGTTTCATAAGAAACTGTTAGAGAAAAGTCGACGGTGCTTTTGGCTGGCAAAAAGACTTTTTGAAAACCGCATAACACTTTGACACGCGGTAAGACCCGCTGTGAGTAATTGCGAAGGTACACTTGTACCACTTCAGCTCCTGCTATCGCCGAAAGATTCTCGATTGTTCCATTAATTTGGATTGCTTGCGGAGCATACTGCGCATGGATTCCCTTAAGCATAAAGTCTGCATAACTTAGACCATAACCAAACCCATAACGAGGGGTTCCTGAACAATCTGCGTAATCTCTCTGGAAAGCAGCCTCACGGTAGTTGTAATAAACTGGCAGCTGCCCATTTTCATCTGGGATAGAAACAGCTAATTTCCCACTGGGATTCGTTTCGCCAAAAAGAATCCGAGCTAGCGCACTTCCGCCAAATTGCCCTGGATAGCCTGCAAAAAGCAACGCATCAAAAGCGGCACTGACCTCACTTAACAGATGAGGACGGCCAGCAATGACAATACCGATCAGGGGTTTCTGAAATTTTTTCAATTCAGTAATCAATCGTTTTTGACATTCTGGCAATGCCAAAGACGCCAGATCGATATTTTCCCCACTGGTCATCTCCGCAGATCCTTGCAAGGCAGCTCCATTCTTATCAAAATCCGTCGAAAAGTCACGAATACTAGAGCCGCCGATCGTTAAAATGATTTGATCCGCTGTTGCTGCCGCTTGGCATGCGGCAGTCAGTTGCTCTTCGGTTCCTTCTGTGATGCCGCAGCCATCTGCTTGAATAAAAGTAGTTTCGGTCCCATTGATTTCCAGCAACCCCTCCCACAGATTGCGGCACTCAGACAGTTCTTTGAAAGGAGTATAGTCCCCTAGCTGATGATAGCTGTTATTGCTATGAGGACCAATAACAGCGATTGTTTGTCTTTGTTTCTTTAACGGTAAGACCCGCTCATTTTTCAACAAAACGATGGCTTCTTCTGCTAAACGAGTTGCACTTTCTTGAAACAGCTTTTGATTCGGAACGGACACCGCAGGCACCGGTTCGTCAAAAAGTCCTAGCTGCTCTTTCAGTTTCAGAACGCGCATCACGGATTGATCAATGGTTTCTTGCTTAATCAACCCTTGATCAACAGCAGCTTCCAACTGAGGGAAAACATTGTCCCATAAACTGATGTCTACACCGCTGTTCATGGCCCGGGCTGCCGCTTCTGGTTTGTTTCCTAGCCAATCCGCTAAACGGTCCAACGCACAACCATCTGCCATCACAACTCCTGCAAAGCCGGCTTCCTCTCGCAAAATCTCTTGAAGTAAGCGAGGGTTCGCGTGACAAGGGACACCATCCCAATCATTATAAGCAGCCATGCACCCTAAAGCCCCTGCTTGAATTCCCGCCAGCATAGCGGGTAAATGAATCTCTCGCAATTCTTGCTCCCCAATAGTGACTGGTCCGGCATTGTGCCCGCCCATACTTGAACCTTGAGCTGCAAAATGTTTTAACACGGCCAGTACATGGGTTGTCGGTTCATGACCAACCATTTCCCCTTGCATTCCCTTGACCGCAGCTTGCGTAAAACAACTGGCTAAGTAGGGATCTTCACTGAAACATTCCTCGGTTCGTCCCCACCTAGGATCTCGTACGATATCCAATGTAGAGATTAGCCCAACATGTGCCCCTTTAGCTCGTAACTCTTGCGCCACGAACGTCTGCACGCTCTGATAAAGATCAGGATTCCAACTAGCCCCTGTACTGAAATTGACCGGCAGTGTTGTTGCTGCTAATCCTTGATGACCATGAGGACATTCTTCTGTCAAAAAAGCTGGGATCCCAAGACGAGTATGTTCTTTCAAATAGTCCTGAATCATCCGGCTGACTTCCCGTGATTCTTCCACCGAGAGACCCGTTGTTGCGTCCTTGCCCGACCAAGGATCTGCTCGGAAAACGCCGTAGATCCAGCCAATCGAGCCAAAGCGAGCAACTTCCGACTTGAAGTAGTCTGTCAAATAAAGTTTTCCTTCTTTTTTCTGATAAACTTGCCAGCCATACAATCGCTGATTTAACTGGCCGATTTTTTCTTTTAGGGACATCTTCTTTACGATTTCTTCGATCATTTTAAACTCCTATCATCAAAAATGCCGATTAGTCAAAATAGACCTTGACCGTTTGAATTTCATAAGGATTGAAAGGAATCACCACTTGGTGGCATTCGCCTGTAACCACTAACTCCTGCTGTTCCTCTTCCAATAAATTCGTTAGCACTGCTCGTTTGATTTTTTTAGCTGCAGTCAAGCAGCATGTCGTTTTGCGATTGTGGTATTCATACAAACGTACCACGATGGCTTCATCTGCTTCAGCCTTTTTGACCGAATCGATCAGCACATTATTGTGGTCCACTTGTAAAAAAGATTGCTCTTGCTGCTGATCAAAATCTGCCAATACATATGCTGGTACATTGAGTGCCAACGCTTCTTCCATCGTTTGTCCTTTCTTCCAGTCACCTTCATGAACATAAAGAGAATAGGTAAACGAATGAAGTCCTTGATCTGCTTCTGGATAGGGATCAGTCGCCGACTTGATAAGAGAGAGACCAATTTTTTGGTAAGCTGTGCTGAATCCGTATTTACAATCCGTCAACACGCTGACGCCATAACCATCTTCAGACAAGTCGACCCACTTTTGCCCACAACTCTCAAAACGTGCCAAATCCCAAGTGGTATTTTTGTGGATGGCGCGTTTGACATTCCCGAATTGGATATCGAAAGTGGCATCTAGCGTATTGACGGCAATTGGCAACTGCGCCTTCAATAAAAGATGATGCTGATGCCATTCGACCGTCGTCTCGAAGTCGATCCTTCCGGTTCCATGATAGAAATGGATCAGCTGAATGATCGTTGATTGCTCAAACGTCCGTTTGATACGAATCGTGTCACGAATCTCTCCTCGCTCGACGAACGACGCTTCAGTTACATCCTTTACTGGATACGCTTTGCGATCGTAGTAGATATCTATATCCCAGGCATCATAGTCCATCGGTAAGTCTTCATAGGCAATCAATTGATTCATCACTTCTCCTGCTGGTAATACTTCACGCTGGTGTCTTTTGTCAAAAAGAGCAGTCATTTCATATGCCGCATTAAATGTTACGACAAAGTCGGTCGTTTCCAGTTGACGAGTCAACGGAACACATTCTTGTTCTACTGGTTCTGAGATAGTCTCCCTCAACGTTAGGGAACGCAGACCTAAGCTCGGGACTTGCGGGACTTTGACCAGCAAACAACCATCTTCGGTTCGCTGTGTCAGATAATCTTCTTGAATCGCCGGACTATCAACTTTGATTACGGCATCGCGAGTGAAGCCTAATGGATTATAGACCACCTGATGCTTTCTATCACTGGCAGTTCCCGCTGCCACGAGGGACTGGATCAATTGCTCGCCTTCTTCGAAAAGAGCAGCATACTCTTCTTCTGTCTGCTGGTATACTTCGCCAATCGAACTTCCTGGCAAAATATCGTGAAATTGATTGAACAACAATTTTTTCCAGAGCCTTTCAAGGAGCTCTTGCGGATACGCTTCGCTTCGATAGGCACTGTAAAGCTTCTCAATAGTTTGCAATAAAAATTCGCCTTTGCGGTTGGCTTTCTTATTTTTACCGATGGAGGTCAGTGTCCCACGATGGTACTCAAAATAGAGTTCACCAAACCAGACCGGGGCTTCTGAATGAGCAAAAGCTGCGGCTAATCGGTCAAAAAATTTGCCCGCATGATCGCCAGTGATCACTGGCATCTGAGGGAGTGGTTTTGATAACCGCTGTTTTGTCTCCAACATCTCTCTAGTAGGTCCTCCGCCGCCGTCTCCATAGCCGTATGCAATCAAGATCTCATCATGCTGATCTTTTTGTTGGTACCGTTCAAAGCTGCCTTTGACTGTATAAGGGTCTAAAAGCCCATTGTAAGTGGTGTAGTAGGGTCTTGGACTGTAGCCTTCACTGATCGTTGTAATAAAGTGGGTCAAAACTCTGCTGCCATCGATCCCTTGCCAGTAAAAAGAATCATAAGGAATCTGATTGAATTGATTCCAAGACAATTTAGTTGTCATGAAATAAGGTGTATTGGTCTTTTGCAAGATCTGTGGCAATGCGGCGGAATAGCCAAAAACATCCGGCAGCCATAAAATCTGACTCTCATGATAAAACTCTTCTTTAATAAAGCGTTTGCCGTATAAAATCTGCCTTACCAATGATTCACCGGAGGTCAAGTTGCAATCTGCTTCTACCCACATAGCACCTTCTACTTCCCAGCGTCCGGATTTGATTTTATCTTTGATTGCCTGATATAACTCAGGATATTGTTCTTTGATCGCTTGATATAACTGGGGCTGACTTTGGAGAAAAGTATATTCAGGGTATTCATCCATCAATTTTAATACGGTCTGAAAACTGCGTTCACCTTTTTCAACCGCTTGCTGTGCCGTCCAAAGCCATGCCAGATCGATGTGGGTATGCCCGACTGCGGTCACTTTTTGACGAATCTCTTGGCTGTAACACGCTTGCAGATATTCTTGTGCGTTTGTGAGACCTTCATAGAATCGTGGCGTATAAGGGGCTCGAAAATCCAGTGCATTGGCAGCTTGTGACAGACAGTTTTGATAGATTTGTTCTTCTCCGCCAAATTTCCTAATTGCTCGCCAACTGTCAAAAATCGTAGAGAAATCAAACCAGATTTGCTCAACAATAGGATCGATCGCCAATAGATTTACGTAAAGCGGAAACTTCTTCTCTTCTCGTCCCGAAAAAATATCGATCTGTAAGGCTGTCGTTCCTGTTAGCTCTGAGGGATCCAACCGCACTTCTCGATGGTTGACATCAATTGCCTGAATGTAATTCCCATTCAAGGACACTTTCATTTGCGGATTTGTCGTATTGTCCCATTCAGAGAGCGAAGAATAGACTTGCAATGCAACCGACATCTCTTTCCAGTCTTCCGGTAGTTCAAAAGTTCCTTTCATTGTGTAATAACAATTCTTTTCTCCAAAAAAAGTTCCTTGCACATAGGGTGCCCAGTTTTCTTGCTTTAACTGCAAGTCAGTAACAGGCACCTGATAGCGAATCCGATAATTCTTTAATTGAAATAAAATCTTACGGATACGTTCAAATTCAAATAACTGCACGCTGTATTCTCTCCTTTACTCGGTTTCTGAGGAGGAAAAAAGCGGGTAGACAAGAAATTGTCCAAGCCCGCTTCTCCTATTGCCGTGACTCTAATTCTCTTTCCAACGATCATATGCTGTTTGGTAAACGGAAATGTAGCCATCGATCCCCATGGACTCGATCGTCGAAACATATTTATCCCAATTACTGATCGGCTCGACACCCGTAATGAATTTGGCTTCCATTTGTTCGACATACGTTGTCAAGTCAGTAGCCGTAGCAGCCACTTTATCATTTTCTTCTACAGTCAGATAAAGTAATGGGAATGGCACTTCCGCAATGTCATCCATCTTATCTGCTGTTTCTTTGGCCACCCAGTCACTGAAACGAGTATCAGGTTGTTCATCCGCGGATTTCAAGATTTGATATTCACCTGTCGTATCGATAACAATGTTCGGTGTTGTCAACCCGTAGGCTGGTGTGATCTTGCCACGTTCATCTTCTGTATTTTCTGTATCAATGCCTTCTGCATAAACTCGTACTTTTTGGCCGTCAGCATTTTCTTTGTACTCCCAAAGAACGCCTTCAGGTCCTTGTTCGATATATTTCGTACCTTCTTCAGAATAGAAGTAATCCACCCAGCGCATCGAAGCTTCCGGTGATGGATTGACATTTGTGATCGCAAAGGTGCCCCGAGAAATTCGTGGACTTCCTGGAATCACTGCTTCTGGCGACCATTTTGAAGTCAATGGTTGGAACATGGCATCGTTCATCGCTTCAATCTCGCTGCGGCCTGTCGTAAAGAAGCTGAAGTAATCGGCGAACAAGCCCAACTGATCATTTTGTCCTTTTGCTTTTTTCTGTTCATCAGATTGGCCATAAACTTCCGCATCCAGCAAACCTTCACTATACAATTTGTTCATATACTCAAGGAATGCTTTATAGTTTTCCGAGATTGGCGTATAAGAAACCACATCATCATCTACTTGAACGCCTCGTGTCCGTAACCCAAAAGCGGCCATCAGCCATACCCTTGTTGAATTCATATCGACATCGGTCAAAGGAATCTCATCGGCTTTGCCATTGCCATTGGGATCTTCGTTCTTGAATCGCGTCAGCAAATCATACAATTCATCCGTTGTCTTTGGCAGCTCTTTGACATTCAACTTATCTAGCCATGTTCCGTTGTACCACATTGGTCCTTGCCACCAAATAGATGTAGCATTTCTCGAAATCATCGGCAATGAATAGATGTGTCCGTCTGGTGTGGTGATTGATTTTAAGATGGACGGATCTTCTTGGGTCAATGCATAAAGATTAGGCATAATTTCCGGCGTGATATATTCTTCTAACGGCAGCAGAATTCCTTGGGAACCATAATCGATCTCCATTGAAGAAGTGAGCGAATTCGATCCTGCGCCATAAACGATATCCGGCAGATCCCCTGAAGCAAATGCTAAGTTCAACTTGGTACTAAAATCAGCAGAAGGGGGTGTTGTATAAGTCAGTTTGATCCCTGTTTTTTCTTGATAATCCTGCAGCGTCGGCATGTCTTCCCATTCTGCCATACCTACTCCTGGCGCCATAATGTTCAGCGTCAGCTCTTCGCCTTCTTTAATGATCGGAAATTGGCTGTCATGATTGATGGCTACCCCTTCATTTTCTCCTGTTGTTTCCTTTTTTGTATTCCCGCACCCACTGAGTAAAAGCGCACTGCACAAAAACACCCCTGTTACTCCTAAAAGTTTTTTCATTCCCATCTTCTTCCTCCTCTATGTTTTATCCTTTAATTGATCCTACCATCATGCCTTTGACAAAATATTTCTGCAAAAATGGATAGACAATAATGACCGGTAATGATGAAACGATCATGACACCGTATTTGATGACCTCTGCTAACTGTTGCTTGCTGTATAGCATACTGGCCATTTCGGAAGTCACATTGCTGACAGTATTTGATGACATATCTTGTAAAATCAAAATTTCCCGTAAAATCATTTGTAATGGATACATGGATTTATCTGACAGATAGATCAATGCGCTGAAGAAACTGTTCCAGTGTCCTACCCCATAAAAAAGTGCCATGACTGCAATGATTGGCGTAGACAAAGGCAGTACGATCTGCATGAATAAGCGAAAATCCGAGCAGCCATCCACGATTGCCGCTTCTTCCATCTCTCTTGGGATCGTCGTTTGAAAAAAGGTCCGCGTAACGACCACATTATAGACAGAGACAGCTCCTGGGATAACCAAAGCCCAAACTGTATTCAACATACCTAAGCTGCGGATCAGTAAATAGCTAGGGATCAAGCCCCCAGAGAGAAACATTGTCACTAGCATGAAATTGGTAAAAGCTCTTCTGCCATAGAAATCATCTCTGGAGAGTGCGTAAGCACAAGGCAGTGTCACCAACAAATTGATTGATGTTCCTAAAACAGTGTAATAGATCGTATTTAAGTAGCCGCGCCAGATGCTGCTATTGCCTAAGAGAGTTCGATAGCCTTCAAAGGTGACCCCTTTTGGCAATAACCACATTTCCCCCGAGTTGACTAAATGAGGATTTGAAATCGACGCACTAACAATATAGATCAATGGATAGAGAACGATTAGTAATGCTATGGCTAAAAAGAAATAAACAAAAACCAAAAAGATTTTATCTGCACGTGTATCTTTCACTAATGAAGTTGTTTTCATTCCTATACCACCTTTCTATAAGAGACTCGAATCACTCAGCCGTTTCGCAATCCCGTTGACTAAAATCAAGAGAATTGAATTGATCAACGAGTTGAATAACCCAACAGCTGCTGCAAAACTATATTGTGCATCTAAAAGCCCTTGCTGATAAACGAAGGTTGCAATGACATTCGATGATTCCATATTCAATGGGTTTTGCATCAAAATGATTTTTTCGAATCCCACCGACATCAAACTACCAAAACTCATGATCAGTAAAATCACCATGGTCGGCATTATCGTTGGAATATTGATATACCAAACTCTTTGGAGCCGAGAAGCACCATCGATGGTGGCAGCTTCATGCAGCTGAGTATCCACTCCAGACAATGCCGCCAAGTAAATAACCGATCCCCAACCTGTGCCTTGCCAGACGCCTGATAACACATAGATTGTTTTGAACCAGCGCGGTTCAGTCATAAAATTGATTCTTCCCACGCCGATAAAATCTAGAAAGTGATTGATGATCCCAGTGGAAGGAGACAGAAATGCAATAACCATTCCGACCATTACCACTACTGCGATAAAGTTCGGGGCATACGTGACTGTCTGGGTAATTTTTTTGAATGGGCCATCCTTGATTTCATTCAAAGCCAGTGCAAGGATGATCGGTAGCGGAAATCCGACGATCAAAGAGTACAAACTGATACCTAATGTATTTTTCATTAGATCCCAGAAGTAATAAGAATCAAAAAAGCGTTGAAAATGTTTGAACCCTACCCAAGGACTTTCTAATATTCCCAAAGAAGGCATATAGTCTTTAAAGGCGATGATCACACCATACATCGGCCCATAAGAAAAAATCAGAATAATCAAAAAAGCAGGCAGAACAAACAAATATAACTGTCGACTCTTTTTTAATTTAGTCTTCATTTCTTTGATTTTACTTTTTGATGCTGACACAGGCTCTCTGATCGTTGTTGTTTCCATTCATACTCCTCCTTGTGTTTTTGGTTTGTAAACTAAATATGAAATGAATTCGCTTTCAAAGCAATGTGTATTTTTTCTTCAATGTGTAGAAATGCGAATGCCAACTGCTCCAAGTTCGGGCTGATGCACTTCTGATGAAGCAATATAGGCATTTTCACCCGTTCCATGAATCGTCAGTGATTGATTGGTTGCTAAATCTGTGATCACGGATTTTTCATCTGCATGGATCTCCTTCAGAAAAATTCGCGGCTGCATATTTGCTGTGATACTGCGAAAGGCATAATGTGTTTTTTGATCTTTGCTATAGGTAAGATGCCAATTCTCCGCCCACGCTTCTGGTCTAGCTCGGGTCTCGTAAATGCCTTCTCCATATTGTTCCAACCAATCACCTACTTCAAGCAGGCGCTGGGTCTCTTCTTTCGTGAAAGTTCCTTCTGGTGTTGGACCCACTCCTAAAATTAAGTTTCCGCCTTTACTGACTACATCGATCAATGTATCGACTAACTCTTGACTACTTTTAAAGGTGTCATGGGGAACATAGCCCCAGTCATTGCCTATAGGTATATTACTCTCCCAAACTTTTGTTGGGATTTCTTCTAAAGAAGGAATCTTGCGTTCTGGCGTCACATAATTCTCATGTCTGCCGCCCATCATGCGATCAACAATGATCAATTCTGGTTGGTTGCGCCGGGCAATCTCCGCTAAGCGATCCATCTGCAAATCTTCTTTCCCCTGCCCACACCAGCCGGCATCTAGCCATAGCAAATCCACTTTTCCATAGTTGCCGGTGATCTCATGAATTTGTCGATGAACAAAATCCACATACCGCGACCAGATTTCCGGCTGTTCTAATGGATCATAACTCGCGTGACGCCCTTTGATCGTTTCATCATCCAGCCAATAAAACGGTGAGTACCAGTCCGCCTTAGAATAATAAGCCCCAGTAGCAATACCTGCTTGCTGGAACGAGGCAAAAACTTCTTTTAGGATATCCCGTTTAAAAGGACTCAATTTACCGCCAATTTTGAATTCTGACTCCATCGTATTGAAGAGATTAAAGCCGTCATGGTGTTTCGTTGTGAACAAACAATACTTGAAGCCAGCTTTTTTACACGTTTCAGCCCACTGATCCGTATCTAATTCTATCGGTGCAAACGTTTTGATCAGTTGCCAATAATCAAGACGCAATGTGTTGATATCTTCTCGATAAGCTTTATTTTCCCTTGCCCATTCATCTTTTTCTGATAGTTGCCATGATTCAACGATACCCGCTTGTGCGTATAAACCATAATGGAAAATCACCCCAAATTTTAAATCTTGGAACCATTCCAAACGCTTGGCCAGCATCTCTGACTCAGGGTACCAACGATCATCCTGATTACTGTTTTTCGCAGACTCAATGTCCCCACGAATTGTTGTCAATTTATCCAACCCCTTTCGCCACTAATCTAACGAGAAAATAAAGCGCTATCAATATGTAGTTTCAGCAACTGTGTCAAACTTTATTTTTTTGCAACAAAAGAGCACTCTTTTTAAGAAACACACCACTTCAATTGAAATTTTAGCTCACGGTATCAGACGCCATGTTCACTCTAGCAATTTCGCCTTTCTCATTTGTAAGAAAACTGCGAGCTGGCGCTCTCGTCGTACTTTTCTCTTTATTTAGAAAACTTGCTCCTGCGGGCTGACGCTCCTCGTCGCAATCGAATGTTTTCAAAAGATAGCTTTAGGGGGTGTATGTATTAGCTGGTTCGGCTATGTAATTTTTTGAATACGCTTTCTAAAAGGTCCATTTCTTGCTACTATTTGGCTAGTAGTTTTCTACTTTTTATCAATTAGTTAAAAGAGGTGTGTCCATGAAACAATCACGAGGGTTATTTGATCTATCTTACCGTTTGGGTGACTATTTGCTGATGGTGATTCGATTGCATTTTTTGTGGTTCTTTTTTGTCTTACGGGGGGGAATCATTTTTGGTTTCTTTCCAGCGACGGCTACTGTTATTCGCTATTTCTTTGAATTATTTGCAAAAAAACCACTGCCTGCCGAACTTTATAGTTGGTTCAAACAACAAGCAGCCAAAAATTTTTGGCGTAGTAATCAACTAGGCTTGCTGCAAATGGCGATCTTGCTGCTGCTATGGATCGAGCTGCGGATCTCCAGTACATTCTTGCAAAATGTCTTTCTCCATTTCGGATTGACGGTACTCTTTATCAGCGGTTTGCTCATCAGCTTTTATTTGCTGCCGGTCTTTGTCCGCTACCATCTTCCTTTTTGGGTCTATTTCAGGAATGCGTTTCTTTTAATGATCGTTAGTGTGCCACAAACGATTGCCATGATCTTAGGTGTGTTTTTGGTTACATTCGCCGCTACCTTTTTGCCGATTTTGTTATTCATTGCCTTCATCCCTTTGCTTCTCTGGCCAATCAGTTGGTTCGCCTATCAAGCGATCCAAAAAACAGAGTTGCTGACAAATGAACACTGACGATTTTTTACTAAAGGAGAGTGAATCATGGAAATAAAGATTGTCACCAACGAAGACGTCGCCGCTTTTTTTCAAATCGTTGCTCCTGAACTTGGCTTGTCATTATCAGAAACCGGCAAACCGCTTGAATTGATCCGCCGAAAAGGATCATTGAAAATCATTTCCAATACAGAAAAAGCCACGATTTACTATCAGGAAAAAGCCCATTTATTTCGAGGGCTCCTTCTATAGATGCAAGCAAATACCGATTTTGTCCACGAAGAGACCCCGCAATTTGACCAAATTGGTCCTATGATCGATTTATCTCGAAATGCAGTACTGACAGTACCTCAGTTGAAACGTTTCATTTTGTTGAGCAGTAAAATGGGTCTCAACAGTCTCATGCTATATATGGAAGATACTTACGAAATTCCTGAATATCCTTATTTTGGCCACTTGCGAGGGAGATACAGTCAATCTGACTTGCGGGAATTGGACCATTACGCTGACCAATTAGGCGTTACACTAATCCCTGCGATCCAAACACTCGCTCATTTGACAAATCCATTAAAGTGGCATTTTGCCAAAGAGATACGTGACACGGAAGACATTCTGCTAGTTGGTGAGCCCAAAACTTACATTTTTCTTGAAGCCGCTCTTCGTTCCATTCGCAGCTGCTTCAAAACAAATAAAATCCATATTGGTATGGATGAAGCACACCAATTAGGAAAAGGTCGTTACCTCGAACACAATGGTTTAGAAGATCGCTTTGCCATCATGATCAAACATTTAAAACACGTCATCACTCTCTGTGAACAGCTACAGCTAGAACCCATGATGTGGAGTGACATGTTCTTTCGGATCGGTTCTCCAACAGGCGATTACTATGATCCAGCAGTCGTCATTCCTCCAGAAGTCATTCAGCAAATTCCAGCGGTCAACATGGTGTACTGGGATTATTATCATCATGATTTTCAAACGTATCAACGACTGTTTGCTGAACATAAAAAGCTAAACCAACCCACAGTATTTGCTGGCGGTATTTGGACATGGAATGGACTGGCACCCAATTATGGCAAAACCATCGCTACAATGGAGCAAGCATTAAGAAGTGCCAAAGCAAATGGCATCACTGAAGTCTATGCTACCTTATGGGGAGATGACGGCGCAGAAACCCCGATGATTGCCAGCTTATTAGGTCTACAATTATTTAGCGAGGCCCAGTTTTATGCCACGCCATCGTGGGAGATTGTCACAGATCACTTGAAACTATTTCATGGATCACAAGCAGAAGATTTTCTTTTGCTGGATCTTTTTGACCAAACTCCCGGTGTTGCTGCCGAAAATCCTTCTGGATCAAATCCAAGTAAATTATTGCTTTATCAAGATATTCTTTATGGCCTTTATGAAAAGACATTCAGAGAGGTGCCATTGACCCAACATTATGAGGAGCTGGCCCAACGATTGGCCGCAGTCACGGGAACACAGGACACACAACGGATGTTCCGCTTTTATCACCAATTAGCGGTGGTACTAGCTTTGAAAGCTTCTTTGAGTCCCTGGATCTCAGAGGCCTATCATGAAAAAAACCGCGTGAACCTTCAAAAAGCCCTTGAGAAGATTCAGCGCTATCAGCAGGAATTACAACACTTGCATCAATCTCATCGAGATCTGTGGTTTGAATGGAATCGCCCCTTTGGGTTTGAGGTGATCGATCTTCGCTACGGCGCTCTATCTAAACGTGCCGAGATGGCACAATGGCGTTTGCAGAACTATTTGGATGGTCACATCACTAGATTACCAGAACTAGAGATGCCACTGTTGCCAGTAGATGATCCCTCAAGTGTCGGCAGTTTAGGAAGAAATCTTTTCCATGGCATTTATAGTGCCAGCAAGATATCTGACGTATAAGTACAAAAAAAGTACAAAAAATAGTGCAGAAAACAAGGAGGATTTGCATGAAAAAAAAGAGTTATCCCCTATTTTTCGTTGGTTTACTTTTCATTTGCGGACTATTTTTTTATCAACAGACAACTTCTCGTTCAGCAGAAACTACTGTAGCGCGTTTGCAAGTTACTGGAGCCGTTACAGATTCTTCTGCAGCACAAGCGTGTCTGACCGTGCTAAAGCAAAACCTGCAGGCAGCCACCCAGAAAGACGTTGAGGGCTACACAGCGACCCTTGTTACTTCTGCCAGAGAATCTACGGCAAAGGAAATGCACGCTTTTTTTGCGAAATATGATTTGACTCATGAACTCTTATCTTTTGAAGTTGTCAAACAAGAAGCAGACTCCATGCTAGTAGCTGCACAGCAAAAAACAGTGAACCAAGGACAGAATGACTATCGCGACCATATTACCCAAGCCCATCATACCTTTGTGCTCGAGAATGGGCAGTGGAAGATTAAAGAAACGGTTATGACAAACACCGAATTCATTGATTAAGGAGTATCTCTATGAAAACATTTCAGAATTGGCCTGATCATTACCCCGATCCTAGCTGGTTTATTCATGATCGGTTTGGGTTGTTCATTCATTTTGGCTTATTTAGTATTGGTGCACGCCACGAATGGTTTATGACCACCGAAGAAATTGCCCCAGAAACTTATCGAGAAACTTATTTCGACCAATTTAATCCCAATTTATTTGATGCTGCTGTTTGGGCCAAACAGCTAAAGACTGTGGTGTTCAATATATAGTCTTTACTACGAAACATCATGAAGGGTTCGCCCTATGGGATAGTGAATGGACCGATTATAAAGTCACCAATACACCCTTTAAGCGAGATTTACTCGCAGAATTATTGCCTGCGTTTCGTGATGTGGGAATCAAAATTGGACTCTATCATTCGCTGATTGACTGGTACCACCCTCATTTTACGATCGATGGATTGCATCCTCAAAGAAGTGACTTAGCCGCTCGAGAGTCCAATTCTCAACGGGATATGCTTATTTATCAAGATTTCATTGCTGGTCAAGTGACCGAACTATTGACTCAGTATGGCACGATCGATTATATGTGGTTCGACTTTCCTTACAGTCATCGTGATTGGGGCTGGTCTAAAGGAAAAGGAGCAGAAGACTGGGACAGTTCGCGACTGGAAAAAATCTGTCGGACACTCCAACCGGATATGCTGATCAATGATCGCTTGGAACTTGGTCGGGGAATTACCACCCCTGAACAATTTCAACCAGAAAAACCACTAGAAAAAGACGGTTTACCTGTTCTTTGGGAAGCCTGTCAGACAATGTACGGAACTTGGGGCTATGATCGCGATGCGTTGGAATGGAAATCAAGTGATCTGCTGCTGAAAATGTTGATCGATACGGTTTCAAAAGGGGGTAATTTTTTATTGAACATTGGTCCCAATTCCCGAGGAGAGATCGACCCGCGGGCAGTCAAACGAATGCAGGCGATTGGTGCATGGATACGGCTGCATAAAGAAGCTATCATCGATTGTGGTCCTAGTAAATACCCGGTACCTAAAGATTGTCGTTATACTCAAAATGGCAAGAAACTCTATTTGCATGTATATAGTTATCCCTTCAAACATATTCATTTGCCGGAAATTGCTGATCAAGTTCGCTTTATCCGCTTCTTGCATGATGGCTCTGAAATTTTTTATCGTGGCTTTGATCCTAATGAAGTCATCACTTCTACGGAAGCAGTCATTGCTCCTAATGATCTAGTCGTCACGCTGCCGGTAGTGCCACCTAATGTTCTTATTCCGGTCCTTGAGATTACATTGAAGTGAAAAGAGTAGAACAAAGAATACCGTAAAGCCCTAGACAATATCTCTAGCAAATAGACGGCAGACAGTAAATCTTCCTCGCAAACCACGACAAAGATTCACTAGACTGCCGTCTACTATTTAAGTACTCGCTTTAAATACTCGCTTTAGGTATTCTCTTCATATATTCTCTTCATGTATTCTCTTCATGTATTCTCTTCATGTATTCTCTCCATGTATTCTTCTTTGGAATCTCTTCTTATCGTCCACTTTAAAACAAGTCTCGTTTTCCTAGAGAACGTTTCGCTTTACTGCTCTTTAGTCAACAACGACTGCCATTTCTGAAATAGTTGACTAAAGGTTTCTTTCCCTGGATCTGTTTCTTCATAAACTTTTAGGCTGATGATCGCTTGCAGCCAAAAAGCTTCTGTGATCACTGCCGCACCTTCTTTTGCATCTGGGATATCTGCCCAAATCGCTAATGCGATCGCTGGGGTTTGTGCTAGTTGTTCTTGGGTCACTTGCTGTCCGTTGGCAAAAGTCGTTAATGTAAACTCATCGCTTATTTTTTCATATGTCGGATACGTATACCCTGCAGCTTCACCTACTACATAATAAAAGAAATTGTCATTGTGATTGATCACAGAATAGCCTTTGTCAAAATAAAGAGCGACTGGTGCCATATTTTGATTCCAGCGTGTCCAATAGGAAATCTCACAGTTTTTCGTTAAGGAAAGCTGTTCCTTTCGATTCAAGCGATAAAACCCATCATTCCATACACGAACAACAAATCCTAAATCAGTCACATAGTCCACCAAATCATTCACATACGTAATGAATACTTCAATCCCACTTGCTTCTGGTCCATATGCTTCTTTGGCAGCTTCAACTAAAGTCGGAAACTCTTCTAGACGGTCAAAATCAACAAATTCATCCGCACCAATATGGAAATAATGGCTGTCTACAAATAGCTCTGCGTATTCTTTGTAGATCTCTCGGATGAAAGCGACAGCTTCTTGGTCAAGAATGTTCAATGCTCTAGCATCGACCCCACCAGTCGCGTTAGGTAAACACCATTCGGGATGGGTGGCTAAGACTTGCTTGAGATGTCCTGGGGAGTCAAAATCAGGAATGATCTCGATACCGTAACCTTTGGCATATGTGATTAGTTCTCGGATCTCTGTTTTTGTTAAATGTTCGGTTGATACAATCTCCGGAAAACGTTCAGACTCGATTCGAAATCCTTCATTTTCTGAAAAATGAACTTGCAAATGGGTGAACTGAAAAAAAGCCATACTGTGAACGAGTGCTTTTAGTTCTTTTAAGGAAAAATATTTGCGGCCAATATCGATCATTAGGCAGCGTTCCTTGATTTGGGCGGTGTAGCTGTTTTTTTGCTGTTTCTTCGTCACTTGATTCAAGTAGTAGGTTGTCAGACCATAAAATAATTGCTGGGGATCTTTCGCAGTGATCGTTTTTTGTTCCTCATCAAGAATAAAATCTGCCGTTAGTGCAGGTTCGATCTCAATGTTGGGTTCCTCTTCTAATGAGACACCAATAGAAGTATAAAGTTCTCTCGCTTTTTGAGTCATTTCTTTCATTGTCACATTTCCCTTCATTTTTCGCATTCTTAGCGTTTTTGGTTGATTTTGCGATATTGTCCTGGTGTTACACCAACGATCGTTCGAAACTTACGCGTATAGTTCGAGACATCATAATAACCGTTGTCCCGAATGATTTCTTTGATCGGTAGATCGGTTTCGACTAATTCTTGTTTGATTTTTTCTAACCGCAGTTCTTGGATATACTTAGAAAATGTTTTGCCACTTTCTTTTTTCACAAATCGGCTAATATAAGAGACGGATACTTTAAATTCTTCCGCAATGGATTCCAATGACAGCTGAGAAGACTGAAAATTTGCTTTGATGTAGGCAAAAATCGTTTCATTCAACTCCGATTCTTGATTTTGCGGTCGATCTCTCACTTTTTCGCAAATATGCTGGACCAATTGTTGCAACACCGTTCCTAGTTGCATCAGATTGGTAAAATCTGCATGTTCGGCTGCAAATAGCAAAATCTCCTCTCCCACTAGTTCGCCTCCAGTCTGTGCAACCGTATTCAATAAATAATAGCCATACATCTTTTGGACCGGCTGAGAACGTTGTTTACTTAACCCGTCTTTGATTAACCAATGCACCGTTTCAATTGCGATATCGCTATTTCCTTGATTCAGTGCTTGGATCAGTTTTAATTTTTGACTGTCGGGATACTGGATCGCCGAGCGTTGTTCTTCTGCGGAAATTTCAAGGTAATAAATAATTTGCTGGTTGTTACTGACATGATAATCCAATGCAGCTAATCCTTCAATATAAGATTCATTGATAGCCGTCAATTCATTGACGATGGTTCCAACCCCGATTGCTGGAAGCAGTCCAATCGCAACTGCTATTTTTGCCGCGACTTCTTGAACGATCTCTTCCTGTTGGTATCTTTGATCAAATCCTACAGTCAATGCGATCACTTCAGTGGAAAGGATCTCGGTGGCGTAGGCTGTGTACCCTTGGCTGCTGATTTCTTCAATATAGTCAATCAGAAAACAGCTCTCGCCGGCTTTATATTTTGAAGCCACGGTTTTGGTATCGATCGTGATGACAAAATAATTGTCCGCAGGAAAATGAATATGAACGGCTTCGATCAGCCTTGCAACTTCTTGTTCCGAACGCAGACGACCGCTCATCAGCTTTCTAAGAACTTGTTCTCGAGCATGTGGCGTCTGCATCTGGATTTCTTTATGCAGTTCCTGCTGTTCTTCTAAAACAGCAGCCAATGTATTATGAACATCATCCATCGAATTGACCGACATCTCCATGTCTTTATGGAATTCTCGAACCAAATGTTCAATTTTGCGGATCGGTCGATAATTTCTGATCCCCATCAATGTAACAGCAATGATCCCCACGAATAGAATACACATAAAAATAAGAATGAAATGTTCTTGAACGCGATTGACCAGCGATAATGCTTGTGAAGGATTGGTTACCGATACCACAGAGATATGCAGTTCCTCATTGGGAATTGATTGAACGAGGTACTTTTGCTGATTAAACTGAAAGGTGTCCTGAGTGGTGATCTGAGCCATTTCTTGGGGATCATTCAAAAAAACTGTCAGATCGTTATGATTTGTGCTAGCTAAAATCTGAAACTCATCATTGATCAAATAATTCGTACTCGCACCATCACTATTGGTCAAGTCCAGCATTTTTGCTAAGCTGGCTTCTTTGATCTCATAAATAGCTGCTCCATAGACAGTCAGTTCATCATTTTGTAACGGCACAATGTAGAAGAATCGGGAATGATGCCGTGCCAATGATGCCCCTTCGATAGTCAACAACGTTGGATAAGCTTTCTCTAGTTGATCGATCAGCTGTCCTTGCTGCATATCATTATCTGGGATTACTTTTTCTAAGAAACCTTCGACGGATAATTTGCCAATCGAAGAAAAAAAGTTCTCCGGTTCTTCTTTATAGTATAAATAAACTTCTTCGACAAACTCATTCGTGATCTTGTAGGTTTGCAGGCTTGCTTTGCCTTCCTTTGAATAATAGGGATGGGTCAAAAAATTTAATGAGAGTTGATGGTCATCCGTCATTTTCTGGGTCAGGTAGTTCAATTGAAGGAAGTTGTTCTCTAAGGAGTATTTCAATTGAATCAACTGATTCTTTGCCGTTAATGCGACCTGCTCATTGATACTTTTGACAGAAGTCGCATACCAAATCCACGAGACCGTTAAAAAGGGGATCAGGAATACCAGCAAGTAGGAACTGATTGAGCGCGCGATCCCTCTGAACGTGTTTTGCCCGTTTTGATCGTAAAACTTTTTCACTTTTATCACCTGACCCTTGTTTCATTCGCTACAATTTAAACGCTTACATATTATAAAAATAGAGACTATTTTTTTATTACATTTTTATCTTAGAATTGCAACTGTTTTAGCTAGTTTTCATTTCAAAAGTTTGCAGTAACCAATTGTAGCAAGCACCAATTAAATTGGACTCATTCCCAAACTGGCAACAGGCAACATTTGGCAATCGAACTGTACTAGGAATCTGCGCTGCAATCTGCTGAATCTTCTTTTCTAATAGCGGCAGTAAAAAGTCGCTTTCACTGATTCCGCCTCCGATCAAAACAATTTCTGGATCAAGAATGTATTGTAGGTTGTAGCAGGCCACGGCTAGCTTTTCAATAAAGCGATCCACCCAAATCGTCACTGCCGGATCGTTTTGTTGGTAGTAAGCAACAACTTTATACCCATCGATCGAGGGATCTTTTTTTTCGGCTGCAACTTGTTCTACCAATGTTCTTGTTGCACCGGCAATACTCCAAATTTCCCAATCTTTCTTTTCGACTTCAGGAAACAGCATATAACCAAACTCGCCAGCTAAAAAGTGTTTGCCACGAATCAACTGGTTATCGACCATCAATCCGCCTCCCACAGAGGTACCTAAAACAATGACAGCAAAACTGCTAGCGCCGCTTCCTCTTCCCAGCCATTTTTCTGCTAAAAGCGCGCAATTGCCATCATTCTCCGCGATGACGGGTTTTTGATAATAGTCCGTTAAGAAAGAAACCATGCGATTGCCAAATCCCTCATAAAGCGGTGAATCCATCCCAATCTGTTGTGTCACTGGATCGACTAATCCTGTCGTACTAATAGCAATTCCTGAAAAGTCTTTTGGATAGTCATTATCAATATGTGAAATCAATCGGTCGATCACAGTTGAATAGTCTTTATTCATCGGAAAGCTCCCTAATTGTATTCTTTCCCCGTGACTATTCAACAACCCCGTCTTGATCATTGTCCCTCCGATATCTACTGCAAGAATCTTCATTCCAACGCTCCTTTGCTTGTATGTGCTTTCAGTATAAGCATTCTCTAGAAACAGAAGCTATATGTTTTTCTTGCAACTATGTGTCAAAAATCGCACATAACAAAAAGGCTGAAGCAATTCGCTCCAGCCTTCTAAATTCAGCTTTCTTCTACTCCGATAAAAAACTAGAAAAATGTGTGAGTCAGTGTGATTTTCACAAAGATCTTTCGTCAAAAAATTTTCTTCGAACTATTCTTGCTGAACATCGCTTTCCGTCTCTTCTTCATACAAACTTGATACGGTCGTATACCATTCAAAAATATGGGTAATGATTACTTTTGCCGCAGCATATACCGGGATCCCCAGAATCACACCGACAAGTCCGAAGAGTTTACCCGAAGTCAGCAATACTAATAAAATCGTCACGGGATGGATCGACAACTCGTTTCCTAAAACGAGTGGTGAGATCAATCGCCCTTCAATAGTCTGTTCGATCACAAAGACGACCAGGACTTTCACCAACAGGACAGGACCACCGACGATACCCAAAAAGACCGCCGGAACCATCGCTAGAAAAGAGCCTAGGTATGGAATCAAGTTCAAAAAGCCAGCTGCGATCCCTAATGTGATGGCATAATCTAGGCCGATCAAACTAAAACCGACCATAAACATGATGGCTACTGCAAATGCGACTGTTAGTTGTCCGCGAATATAAGAAGAAACTTGATCATTCATCTCTTTTAAAACCGTCAATGATGGTTTACGCATTTTTGTCGGCAAAAATTTCACGAAATAAGGTGCTAACTGTCGTCCATCTTTTAAAAGATAAAAGAGAATAAACGGCATCGTTATGACAGCCAATACCACCGTTGCAACGGCCCCAAAAAAGCTGCCGATATTTTGAATCGTGCTCCGTGATAAGTTTTGAATGATGTCGGTCATTGATGCAATCAACTTCTCATTAGATGCTTCCAATTGATCTTGAACTTGTGAGAAAATCGGATCGGACAAAATCTCATTGACTTTATTTTCAATGATATCCAAATATCCGGGCAAATTCTCAACGAAACTCATGGACTGTTCTTGGATCTTCGGCACAATCACCACAACGCCCCAGACGATCAATCCGATGACCAAAATAAAAAGACCGAAAATACTATAGATGCGTTTGATTCCCTTTCGTTCCAGATAATCAACCGCAGGATTCATCAAGTAATACAAAATCCCCGCCAAAATGATCGGCAATCCAACAATCGCCAGAAATTGCCAAATTGGCTCAAATAGATAGGATACTTTCGTAAACATAAACAAGATCAATAAGACGAGTAGAACCACTAATAGACTCGTGACTGCTTGATTATTTAAAAACCACTTCCAAAACCAGGACAAAGGACGCTTCTCTGTTTCCTTCATTTCCCCGCCTCCTACTTGTAGATAACTTTCATACCAACTTCAAGAGTCGGCAAATTGAAAGGCTCTAAATAGATAGCGCTGGTCAGTTGTTCTTCGGGTACTTCATCGAAGATAAATGTCACATGTTGGATCGTTTGCAAAATTTGATTTGCGATAGGACCGACATGTGTCACGGTGTACGACTGATCCCCAAAAATAAGTGTATCGCCGTTTTCTACGACCAAATCTTGAGAATCTGGGATCGATTGGATCACTGAATACTCCCTTAAGATCTCTGTTGCTTGGTCGCCAAAAAAAATCAGCATTTTTTCTTTTTGATCGATCGCTTGTGGCCCAATCGCTTTGATTGTTCCTTGTTTCATACAACAACCTCCCCTTTATGTTCTTTTTTTATTATAACATAAGAAGTTTTTCTATCCGCCCATTTCCGCATTCTATGGTAGAATTAATAAGAAATCAAACTATTAGGAGGCTTTTTTTATGTTGCAAACGATCTACCTAGGCACTTATACGCGTCGCGAAAGTAAAGGGATCTATTCGATCACTTTAGATACAAAAAAAGAACAATTGGTCGACTTGACCTTGCGTGCGGAAGAAAAGAGCCCAACGTATCTTGCCCGCAGTAAAAAAGAAAGAGTTTATACTGTGACCGAAGTTGATGGCGCAGGCGGTTGTGGTGCTTATACGCCTGCATTTGAGTTGTTGAATACTGTGACCGAAGAAGGCGCACCATTGTGTTATGTAGCAGTAGATGAACCTCGTCAACTTGTTTATGGCGCTAATTATCATAAAGGTGAAGTAAACGTCTACAAAATATTGGCGGACGGCAGTATTGAAGCCACTGATCACATCTATCATGATGAACCTGTTGGTCCTCACGAAAATCAAGACAACCCTCATGTACACTACACAGACTTAACGCCGGATCAACGCTTAGCTGTATGTGATCTTGGAACAGACCGTGTGTATATGTATGACGTTTCTGCTGAAGGAAAATTAACAGAAGCAGCTGTTTATGTTGCAGCTGCCGGAACAGGCCCTCGTCATTTAGTGTTCCATCCTAACCACCAATATGCTTATCTGGTAGGAGAACTAGACAGCTCTTTGACTGTTTTACGCTACAATGAAGCGGACGGCAGCTTTGAAGAAATCCAAAAAGTACCGACTTTACCAGAAGATTTCACCGACTTTAATAGTGGGGCTGCTGTCCGAGTATCAACAGATGGACGTTTCGTTTATTCATCCAATCGTGGACACAACTCTCTCGTTGTCTTTGAAGTAACTGAAGATGGCGCTGGATTGAAATTCATTCAACGCCTATCAACGGAAGGTGACTTCCCGCGAGACTTTGACTTGGACCCAACCAACGAATTCTTAGTTTGTGCCAATCAAAATTCCGACAACTTGACTTTGTACCGTCGCAACGCCGAAACTGGTGAACTCACTACTATTCAAAAAGACGTTTACGCGCCTGAATGTGTTTGTGTCTTATTTGAAAAATAAAACGATCAGGAGGACTCCCCCATGTTTGATAAAACACCCATCGAGCTTGTACTGAAAGATTTTTCAAATATTTATAATAAGTGCCAGTCAACTTATGAATTGGTCACTAGCCGCCGTTACAATGAAGCCCTCGTCTTATTGACTACGGCTGAAACCTATGCCATTGCAGAAAAAGCCTATATTCGTTGTGATACCTTTAAAGAATTGCAAACATCCGAAGTTACTGGCTTCTTTGATGCTTTTGAGATTTACTATTTTGAATTGAAACAAGTCCTTTTCCATGATGACGATGACTTTGTTTCTCTTAAAAGTCGTTTGGAAAAAATGAAAGAAATGTATGAAGCATTGACAGCCGCATTCAATTTGTTATGATGGTACCAAATAGACGAAAAGGTGATCTCATGAACCAAGAAGAAGTGCTTGAGCGCTTAAAAGAAGAGTTAGAACTTCCTTTTTTCCAAGCAAAATTAGAGGAAAAAAACTATAGCGAAGAAGACTATCAGCAAGTAAAAGCCGATTTGATTCGCTACTTCGATGAATATGTCCGCAATGTAGAAAACTAATCTGATTTTCTTTTACAAGAACATAGAAAGGGTCTGTGTCATAAGTAGCAACTAGACAAGACGATCCGAGGATAACTGGGTGTCACCCATCGTACATTGGCGATGGAAACTTGCTGAAGCGCAAGCACAGTCTCATTCTCCTCGGAATCGTTCGTTTGTTGCCTGACTTATGTCACAGCCCTTTTTGGCTTTTTAGTACACGATTTTGAAATTCTGATTCGTCTTAGCTTCTAGTACTGGGTGTTGTTTCAAATAATCAGCAATCAATTCAGTCATATCCACTTGGATCTCCCGTACAATTTTGTCGGCTGTAAACATCGCGTAATTCCCACCGCCTACCGCTCGGTATTGATTTACGACAACTTCCAGCTCCTGTTCCGGAGTAATAGGCTCATTATGGAACAACAAGCGCGTGATTCGTTTGCCAACTGGCTGGTTCATATCAATCGTATAGTCGATTCCTTCGTACATATCATAATTGTAGTATTGCGGTTTCGGCTCGATAAAGGCTGGATTAAAGACGATTTTTCCTGCTTCGACGGCTAAGTAATTCGCTGTCTGTTCCAACGCAAGACGCAACTCTGCTCCGGTCACTTTTACGACAGCCAATGTATTAGGATAAATATAATTCGTGATGACATCCCGCATCGTGATCGTTGTACCGAAACCTTTCCCTTCATTATTGAAGAGCGCTGTCCCAGATATTTCCGCTCCGCTGGCAGCCATCTGAACGCGATTGATAAATTCCACGTATGGATGTTCCACGATCCGTGCCTGCATCGGATCAGTAATTCGCATATCCCCGTTCACTTTCCCTAGCGGCTGATCAAGCCAGCTTTCCAATTCCGTCTCAATTGGTTCGATCATTGCCAAAATTGCTTCATCGGCTGAAACTTCTGCCACTGAATGCAATGTCGCTTGTTGATCCGTAATCACTGTTTGCCCCTCTTTTTTCTCTATTGTTAATTGGATTCGGCCGATTTGGCTACCCCGATAACCTGGCTGGACCACAGGGACCCCATTGACAATGGCGGCGATTTCCCGATGTTGGTGTCCAGTAAAGAAAGCGTCAATTCCCGGCACCTCTTGCAGTAACTCATAGCCTTCATTCTCTCCGGTCAACAATTCGGTGGCTTCACCGGTTACCAAATCTTTCTCAAAACCGCCATGATAGCTGACGATGACAAGATCTGCTTGTTTCCTTAGCTCTGGCACATATTTTTTTGCCGTTTGGATAATGCTTTCGAACCGCATCCCCTTGATGGTAGCTGGTTGTTCCCAATGAGGAATATACTGGGTCACCAATCCCAACACCGCAATTTTAATCCCATCTTTTTCAAGGATCGTATAGGCTTTGCCGAAATAGGGCTGTCCCTCTTCATTTAAGATGTTCGCTGCTAAAACAGGGGATTGATAACTAGCGATTGCCTCTTGAAGATACGCTAATCCATAATTAAATTCATGGTTTCCTAAAACATGGACATCGTATGCCATGTGATTGATCACTTTGGTCAATTCTGCTACCGGATGCTGGCTTTTGGCAATATAATAACTCAGTGGGGATCCTTGGATAAAATCGCCATTTTCGATCATTACAACAGGACCATCGGCTTCGGCTTTTAACTGCTTTAGTTTCGTTGCGACTTTCGCTGCCCCAATAGCCAGATCGTGGTCGTCGGCGAAATTAGTTGGGTAGACATAGCCGTGCATGTCGCTGGTTTCAAGAAAGGTGATTTGCATTTTCTCATTACTCCTCTAACATTTATGTAAAAGAGACCGCAGGGATATCTGACGGTCTCTTTCAGATTGATAGGGTCATTGTCTGGCCCTTTTACGAGCAGAATTATTGATTCCAAACATCCTCAAGTTGTGGAATGGAATCTTTAATCAATTTATCGGTATCTTTGTCAGTATTCGACAAAATATTTTCCATGATTGAACGAACTTCATTGTAAGCTGAGTCTGCATTTTCGATTACTGGGATCGAGAAAAGTTCTTTTGTTGCTTCACTTAACTCAGAAGCAACTTTCGTATCTGGATTGTTCTTGTATTCATCACTATCTAAAACAGATTGAACAACTGGCATGTATCCTGTTGAAACTGCCCATTCTAATTGTGATTCAGGAGAGGTCAAAAACTTCATGTATTCAAAAGCAGCGGTACGTTCCTCTGGAGATGCGCTTGTGAACATATATAAGTCTGTTCCTTGTTGTAGATTGATTTTTTCTGGGCGGGCAGAGACACCATATTCAAATTTGCCTTCGGTGTCTTTTTTGACATATCCTTCTCCAGCAATCGAGCCGATGAACATCGCAACTTGTTCGTTTGCGAATGGTCCTGAAAGATATTGATCGGATCCAGCAATCCGGAAGTAGCCGTCTTTCACACCTTCCGCATAATAATTGATGACTTCTTTCGATTCATCGCTGTCTAGCTGTAAATCCTTGTTAAAGTCAACACCTTTGTTTTTCATGCCAATAGCATAGTAGTTATTCAATGAATCAAAGCCAGCACCAACAACGCTGCCATTTGATTTTTCATAAATTGTTTTTGAAGCTTCTTTTAACTCATCTAATGTTGTCGGTACTTCTACACCATATTCTTTTAAAAGATCTGCATTGTAGAACAACATTTCCGTTGATTTGTTGAAAGGAATACCATATTGGACACCATCAATTTGTGCACCTTCTAATAATGAAGAACGAATTTCTTCTTGGTCACCCCAACCAATTTTATCATTATCGATATACTCGCCTAAATCAACAAGCATTTCATCTTGGGCCGCATTCCAAAGCCAACCTGGATACGCTTGTGTGATGGTTGGCAAATCTTTTGGTGAAGGTAGTGTCGAATTGATTTTCGCCTGCAGATCGGAGTACTGAGATTGATTTTGCAGTTCTACTTTCACATTTGGATTTGCTTCCATAAACTCATCTGTCAGTTTCGTCAGTGCTTCTTCTTGTGCACCATTCATTGCATGCCAGAATGTGACAGTTGTATCTTTCGGAACCTCTGTAACGATCTCATCGTTGCCTTTTGCACTGTCATTTGAGCCATTGTTGCCGCATGCCCCTAACACTAAAGTTGCCGCAGCCACTGCTGCAAATGCTAGTTTTTTTGATTTCATTCTTTACTCTCCTCTATCCTTTTATAGTTCTATTTTCTCGCCACGTTCTGGCAATATTCTTTCGCCATACGGATTCACCAGTTTCTCTGGTTTCAAGGTATGGATTGGAACCAATCTTTTTGGTTCGATCCACGCAATAATCTGATCAAGATCTTCAGGAACTGCGTGTCCCGAAACCGGCAGCCGTACAAACTCAATTTCCAGCTTTGCTAACAAAGTTAGAAACTCTTCATAGGCAGGGTCAAAAGCCCCCAGTGGTTGTGCATCGCTATGGATATACAGACTGCCTGGTTGTAGATTTTCAAAATGGTCAACTGCTTGCCAGACGTACTGGTCAGTGTCGACACATAAAGAACGATAATCAATTTCTAGTGCAGGATCTAACTCTGCTAAGGAAGCTCCGCCTTCAACCGTGTAATAAGGAACTTCTCTGTCAAAGATTTCTTTCAGTAATGCTGCTTGGTGTGCTTCAAGAACGATTGTCCGAGGACAAGCATCCACCAAAGCTAAAAAGCGTTCCACATTGGCAGGATAGCCGTTGAAAGTGATTTGCCGTTGTGGATTTTTTTCGACTAACTCGACAAAAGCCGCTACCAATTCTTTCTCACTGGCTACTTCGATAGTATCTGGATCGCTTTCTCTTTCAGGAAAGCTGATGCTGACTCCTTCCATCATCAATAGATCCGTGTGTTTTGCTAACTGACAAAATTCTTTTGTCCGCTCGGGATGATAGCCATGCAATCGTAAATCACCCGTATAGGCAATAAAGTGATCCGGTGTTCGAATCAGCAATGCCGCTGCGCCATAAGCATCGTGGTCCACAGGAACGATCTCCACTTCGATCTCACCAACTTTGATCACATCGTGGGGTTCCAAGCCAATCATTTCCCGCACAAAGGCAGGCCCTTCATGGGGAGTAGGAATCAAAAAGTCACCGGTGCGATTCAATGCTTTTAGGATCGCTTTGGTTTCTTTCAGTGTATATAAAGGGATTGCAGGGTCCAAATAATTGACCATCTTTGAATGATCAAGATGGGCATGAGAAAGAAAAACGGCCGTTTCCTGATAGTCCTTTTGTTCTGACCCTTGATACGTATAAGACAGACGTGGATCATAAACATTGCGTAATTGCGGAACCCAGCGATGATCCACTAAGGTCTGCAATGCTTCATCGGGTAACGGCTGCTCTGGGTGATACTCAGAACCAAAATCAAAGAAAATATGGGCATCTTTGTATGCCACTTCGATAACCGTGCCGCCGATCGTTAGAATGCCACTGTGAAATGTGATCGTTGTTTTAGCCTTTGATGCCATCTTTTGCCACTCCTTTAATAATCTCTTTTCTAAAAATCAAATAAATGATCAAAATCGGAATGACAGTCAGCGTTGCAGCTGCCATCTGCAAATGAACATCGCTACCGCTTTCTGATGTGAAGGCCGCTAGCCCATTATTCAACAACCGATATTTTTTTTCATTCGTGACTAACAATGGCCACAAGAAAGAATTCCAGCTCGAGATAAACGTCAAGATTCCAACAGTCACTAGTGCCGGTTTAGACATTGGGATCAATATCCGTCGTATGTAAGCCATATCGCTTGCACCATCGATTTTTGCTGCTTTATAAAAGGTATTCGAAATGCTTTTCAAATAGCCATTCAGATAATAAATATAAAAGATACTCGTCAGAAAGGGAATAATCAACGCACTGTAAGTATTCAATAACCCCATCTGAGCAATCGTGTTGTAGTTGGTAAAGATGATTGATTCATAAGGAACCATCAATAAGGAAATCATTAGAGCAATCACAAGCCCTTTGAATTTGAATTCCAAACTAGTCAATGCAAAAGCTGCCAGAATAGCAGTAATCAATGTGGCGATAGTCGTAACTGCTGAAACAAAGACTGTATTCAGAAAGTAACGGAGAAATGGCGCTTTGGTAAAGACTTCGGCATAGTTGCTCCATTGGAAGGACTCCGGCAAAATCGTAGGCGGAATACTGGTAGCCTCACTATAAGTCATCAGTCCCGCGAGAATCATATAAATAAACGGAAAAATCGTGATGATCGCTAAGAGCGCCAAAAAAATCAGAGAGATGAGGGTTACGACTTTTTTCATCTTATTCCCCTACTTTCTTTAAAATTTTATTTTGGATAAAGGTCACCGCCAAAATAATAACAAAGAGAATCACAGTCGCAGCCATTGCGATCCCAGGACGGCCCGCAATATGGAATTTGTCATAAATATAATAGACAGCTGTGGTTGCGCTTTTGGCGATACCGGGTTGACCACCAAACAAGGCATAGACTTGTGTATAGACTTTAAAGGCACTGATGATATTAACGGTCAACAAGAAGGCAAATGTCGGAATCAACTGCGGAAAAGTAATCTTGCGAAAAATCTCCCAGTTATTGGCGCCAAACATTTTTGCGATCTTATAATGTTCTTTGTCAATGTTACGCATCCCTGCTAAGAGAATAATAATATTGAATGCCAGACTGCTCCAAATCCCAAAAATAATCAGTGTCGGCATACTCATATTGACATTATCCAGCCAATTGACGGCGGGAATCCCCACTAAGCCCAGCAAGTAGTTGATGATCCCATAAGACCCATTAAAGAAATAGCGAAACACGATCCCAATGGCGATGGTACTGGTGACATAGGGCATAAAGAAGATCGTCTCAAAAAAGCTCTTATGCTTCACCTTTTCAAAGATGATCCAAGCGATCGCTAGTGAAATCACTAATGCAATAGGAACCACAGCGAATGCAAACCAAGCTGTATTCTTTAGCGCCTTGAAAAACACTGGATCTGTCAACACTTTTTGGTAGTTTTCTAATCCGGCATATCGCTGATTGATCAATGATCCTTTTTGAAAACTCATAAACAATGAACGAAATAATGGATACACACTAAAGAGCAAAATAATGACCAGTGAGGGCAATAAGAACAGCCAAGCTTTGGGTTGATTTTCGGGATTATAATTTTTTTTGAACATCAATAAACTCGCTCCCCTTTTTCATCAAAGATGAACGCTTTTTTGTAATTGAAGTCAAAGGCTAAGTGTGCTCCTTCTTCAATGATTTCTTCGATGCTAACGATCGATTTAACGTGGATGTCAGCCAGATCAAAGTTCAAGATCCGTTCACGACCAATTAGTTCAACACTTTTTATCTCAGTATTGAATAATGGTGTTTGGGTCGTCGTTAACACATCTTCTGGACGGATCCCTAAAGTATAATGACCATCTGTCAAAGGCTTCTTGAAGCGGATATCCACGAAGCGCTCTGCAGGGATTGTGAATTCTGGATGATGCATGACACCATCTGTCACTTCCACTGGCAAGATATTGATAATTGGGTTTCCGATAAACTTTGCAACGAATAAATTATTGGGTTCTAAATAAAGATTTTGCGGATCATCATTTTGCTGGATCACGCCTTCATTCATCAAAATGATTTTGTCACTGATAGACAACGCTTCTTCTTGGTCATGAGTTACAAAAATCGTCGTGATCCCAACTTCTTTGACTAAGCGACGAATCTCCTCGCGAATCTTTAAACGCAAACGCGCATCTAAATTACTCAATGGTTCATCCAGCAATAGTACTTCAGGATTTTGGACTAACGCACGAGTGATGGCAACTCGCTGTTGCTGCCCACCAGACAATGTACCAGGTTTTTTATCCTTCAATTCTTCAATATTGGTCAGCTGCATATATTTTTCAGCAATTTGCTGCGCTTCGTTTTTCTTGATTTTTTTATCACCAACAGTCAGTGGAAACATGACATTTTCTAAAACGGTCATATGAGGATACAAGGCATAATTTTGAAAAACAAAGCCGATATTGCGATCCTTTGGCTCCGTTTTCACTACGGAATTTCCGTTAAAGCGGATATCCCCATCTGTCGGACTCAACAATCCAGCGATCAAATTCAAAATCGTCGACTTCCCACATCCACTAGGCCCAAGTAAACAAACAAGATCGCCCTTCTCGATCGTAAAATCCACCGCTTTCAAAGCTTCAAACTTGTTGTCAAAGACCTTCTTCAACCCAACTACTTCTATCAAAAAAAGAACCTCCATTATTTTTCTCTTTGCCGCTTTTGTTCGACCAGCAAGATAGGAACACAAAAACAGCTGAATTCTTACAGGCTGTTGTCAAACGCTCAAAGAAATTCGATTTTTATGATAACAAATGAATATTTTTATTCGGTACTGTTATTGTAAATCTTTTGTAAAACCCTTTGGTAATTATGAAAGAAATTTTAATTAACTAGCAGAATGATGAGAAAAAAATGAGATTATTAAACAACAGAATATTGCGGTGTAAGGCTTTTTTTCTTGCAAAATAAATAAAAAATCCAGCTATAATAAATAAAAAAAGAAAAAACAGGCAACCCATTTATTATTTTTTGTCTAGACCACTCAAATCAAAAAAACAGACTAACGATCAAAATAGGGTTGCTTTCTCAAAAATCTACTACTTTAAAATAACAAAACCGGGATAAGATTTTAAAAAAATCCTATCCCGGTTCGATTTATGGACGCGCTGGATCTGTATGTTCAAGCAAAAATTGTTGTGTAGTCACTTGATCCAGAAAATGGCGATCATGTTCAATGATCAACATCGTCGGTTGGACAAGTTGGATCACTTCAGCTAACTGATTCTGATTAAAGACATCCAGATAATTCAAGGGTTCATCCCAGATGAACAGCTCAGCAGGGGTTGCCAACGATTTTGCCAATTCCACACGCTTACGCTGCCCCATACTCATATCTTCGATTCGAGTCTGAAAGACATTTCGCTCCACGCCCAATTTCTTCAGATTATTCAACAATTCTTGATAATCCAATCGGTGGGATTCAGCAAACTCAGTCAAGGTGCCTCGATTATCCTCGTAATTTTGGCGAACACGACTGATGGACAAATGTTGCGGCATCCAAACAGAGCCGGTGACAGTTCCAGTAAAATGACTTAATAGACCAGCCACTAAACTCGATTTTCCAGAACCATTCGCACCCAAAATACCAATCCGGTCACCAGCTTCGATGGTAAAATTCAACGGATCAAACAACGGTTGCTCATACATCAACTGCAAATTTTCCACTCGCAGCAAAACTTTGTGATGCGAGGCTTTAACATTCATAGAAAGGGGATCGATATATTCGATGTCTTTCAACAACTGTTCTTTGACTTGTGCTTGATCTTCCATCCGCTTGACGATGGCTTTGGATCGTTTCATCGTTCTGGCTGCCCGAGCACCAATCGCCCCTGTGTCATAGACCGCTCCACTGCCTTTTTTTGTTGGTGATCCCAGTTTATCTCGTTCCCGTCCTCGTGACCATTCTGCTTTTTCGGCAGCCGTTTGCTTTAAACGGCCGATCTCTTTTTTCAGTTTAACATTTTGCTCCTGTTCAAACTGATCTTGCCGTTGCTTTTGTTCTTCGTAAACAGAAAAGTTCCCCTGATAAATCACTAGTCGGCTTTTTTCAATTGATAAAATGTGATCCACCACTTCGTCAACAAAGTGTCGATCATGGCTGACGACGATAAAGCCTTTTTTCCGTTTTAGATAAGCAGCCACATGCGCACGAGCTGTAATGTCTAAATGATTGGTGGGTTCATCGATCAACGGAAAGTGTTCCTCATCGATGAACAGCAGTGCAAGTAAAACTTTGGTTTGTTCCCCACCAGACAATGTCTCAAATGGACGCCAGAGGACATCTGGATCCAACTGAAGCAAATTTAACTCCCGCTCGATCTGCCATTGCTCAAAGTCACACAGATCTTGTAATGTATCATAGGTTAGTTGCTGCGGATCTGCCACTGGTTGAGGAAAGTAAACGAATGCTTGCTGATGGGTGATAGTCCCGCTATAAGGCAATTGGTCTTGCAGTAATTTGAGTAAAGTAGTTTTCCCCCGACCATTTCGACCGATCAACCCTAATTTCCACTGGGTATCGATCACCAAATCAGCTTGATCGAACAGCAGATGATTCTGAGTATCGAAGCCAAAACTTAATTGTTCAATTTTTATATTTGACATTTTTGTACCTCCTGTCTATCTCTAGACAAAAACCGCGCCTATTTTCAGGTCAGGTTCCAGAAAAGTACACAAAAAGACCCTCCAGAAAAACACACCAATCCTGAAAATCTGCACACTGCTCCCTAGAGAACATGATTCTATGCAGCTTCCAACAAATTGGTTAGTTTTTCAATGGAGGATCCCTCATTTCGTTTATAAGTTGTTTTCAGTATAGCATCTACCGCGAAAAACCGCAATTGGCGATACTTGTTTTTAGATTAGCAGTGAAACGATACTAACAAACTGTCAGGTAAATTTATTCACAATATCTTTTGCAGTCATTTTATTATTTTGAGTAAAAAAACATTTATAAAAATAAAAAAACCATCAGGTTGGTTAGTCCTGATGGCAAAAGGAGTAAAATGAAAAATAAAAAGGTTGTTGGTTGTGAATTCATTATACATCCACCATCGTCATTTTACATAAGAATAACATAACATTTAAATTAAATAACTCTCGTTTAAGAAACGAACTTTATCATTTTTTTAACAAGAGAGCTGTCATCCGCTGAATTGCAAAAGAGATTTCATCAGTGGCTTCGTCTTGTTTTTTCTCTGCCGCATCGAAAGCTTCCCGATCGACCCCATCAGCAATACTTAGAATCATTTCTTCACAGCCAGCAACATACTTCATATATGCTCGTTCAAATTTCTTGTGGATCCCCATGACCGTTGCAGGCGGACGTAATTTAGAGATCTGTTCCAGCATCAAACGGTATTTGTCCGTTCCTTTTTTAAAGGATGCTTCGATTGTTTCCAGACGCTCTGGTGATAGTTCAGATTCCTTTTTTTTATCGAGAGCCTGACGAATCTCTTCATAATTCGGATTCATGGTTTCCCCGATTTTCTCTGTCTCTTTCACTAGATCATTGATTGTTTGTACATAAAAACCTAAATTCGGTCGCACGATTCATTCCCCTACTTTCTTCTTAGCTATCTTTTATTTTACCGTTTATTGCCAAAAATGAAAAGGTCGGCAAAAGCAGATTGTTTATTCGCCCCTATTATTCATTTACGACGATTGGTGTGAACAAAAACCGCAGACAGAATACTCTGCCTGCGGAATAAATTTAGAGACTGCTTATTTTTTGCCCATTGCACGTTGGACAGCTTTAACGATCTCAACGATCGGGATGATCGCGAAGGATGCACCTAGGACGATTCCCCATTGATAGAGATCTAAATGAGCCACTCGGAAGATATCATTTAATCCAGGAACAACAATGATGACCATCATCAATGCAAAGGAAAGCAAGATTGCCCAGTTAAAGGCTTTGTTGCGGAAAGGTCCCACTTTGAATAATGATTGGTAAACAGACTTAACGTTAAAGGCATGGAACAGTTGCATCAATCCTAATGTAGCAAACGCCATTGTCAATGCATCTGCATGGATTGCATCATAGGTATCGTGTACCGGCCATTGAATTGCTGACCAGTAGACGAACAAGACCGTTGCAGCTTCCAAGATCCCTTGATAGATGATACTGCTCATAACTCCACCAGAGAAGAAGTTCGAATTCCGGCCACGAGGGGCATGCTTCATCAAATCTTTCTCAGCTGGCTCCATTCCCAATGCGATTGCAGGGAATGTATCTGTTACAAGGTTGATCCACAACAGATGAATCGGCAACAGTGTATCCCAGCCCCATAAGGTAGCTAAGAACAATGTCAAAACTTCACCTAAGTTAGCTGCTAACAAATATTGGATCGCTTTTTGGATGTTTGAGAAAACTTTTCGTCCTTCTTCAACAGCCACAACGATCGTTGCGAAGTTGTCATCAGCCAGAACCATATCCGAAGCACCCTTAGATACTTCAGTCCCAGTGATTCCCATACCAACACCGATATCAGCTTGTTTCAGTGCAGGCGCATCATTAACACCATCACCTGTCATAGCGACGACTTTGCCTTCATGTTGCCATGCTTTCACGATCCGAACTTTATGTTCAGGTGAAACCCGTGCATAAACCGAGTAATGGGTCACTTTTTGTGCAAACTCTTCATCACTCATTTTGTTCAATTCAGCACCCGTCAATACAGCTGCGTCATCACCAGGCTTGATGATTCCTAGACGTCCAGCGATTGCTTCTGCTGTGTCTCGGTGGTCTCCTGTGATCATGATTGGACGAATGCCAGCTTCTTTAGCTACTCGCACAGCATCGGCTGCTTCAGCCCGTTCAGGGTCGATCATCCCTACAAGACCAGCAAAGACTAGATCATTTTCTACGATTTCTGATTCCAAGTTTTCTGGTACTGCATCTACATACTTGTATGCCATTCCCAAGACACGAAGTGCTTGTTTGGCCATATCTGTATTGTTGAACAAGATTTTTTGTTTTTCTTCTTCAGTCATTGGTACTTCTTGTCCGTTCAACAAGACTTTTGACGCACGTCCCAATAAGACATCTGGCGCGCCTTTCACTGCAACTAAGTAACGACCATCTTCTTGTTCATGGATCGTACTCATCAATTTACGATCCGAATCAAATGGCAGATCCGCTACACGAGGTTCTGCACTCACTTGATCTTTCACGTGGAAGCCTTGATCCATCCCGAATTGAACAAGTGCTGTTTCAGTAGGATCACCAATCAAGTTGCCTTCCTCACCGAACTTAGTATCATTCGCGAAGTTCATGACTTTCAGAGCCATTGTATCCAATGGAATATCTTCAGAAGCAGCATGTTGCTTATCATTGACATAAAGTTTTTCAACTGTCATTTGGTTTAGTGTCAATGTACCTGTTTTATCTGAAGCGATGATATCTGTCGCACCCAATGTTTCTACTGCCGGTAATTTACGAATAACAGCGTTTCGTTTCGCCATGACTTGTGTGCCTAGTGCTAAGATGATCGTTACGATCGCTGGCAATCCTTCTGGAATCGCAGCAACCGCAAGAGAGATTGATGTCAGCAACATGTCGACCCAAGAAGTATTATTGAAGATCGTACCAACAAAGAACATAATTACGGCGATCACGATGATGGCGATCGTCAAGAATTTACCAAGTTCATTCAAGTTACGTTTCAACGGCGTTTCCGTTTCTTCAGCTCTTGCTAACATACCAGCGATCTTACCGACTTCTGTCGCCATCCCTGTATTGACAACGACCCCTTTTCCCCGTCCATAAGTCACATTACTGTTGGAGTAAGCCATATTGACACGATCACCGATCCCAACATCTGTTGCATCGATCACAGTCAATTCTTTTTCTACGGGTACCGATTCACCAGTCAATGCCGCTTCTTCGATTTTCAAAGAACTAGCTTCTAATAAGCGTAAATCCGCTGGTACCACATCGCCGGCTTCTAAAAGAACGATATCCCCGGGTACCAGTTCATCGCTTTTGATCGTCACCGTATGCCCATTTCGTAACACATTGGCATTTGGCGTCGACATTTCCCGCAACGCTTCGATGGCTTGTTCGGCCTTCGCTTCTTGAACCACGCCCATGATCGCATTGATAATAACAACGGCTAAAATAATGATTGAATCGACGATTTCATGTGACACGACTGCAGAAATGATCGCAGCGGCTAACAAGACGATGATCATCAAATCTTTGAATTGTTCAAAGAATTTTTGAGCCATCGATTTTTTCTTACCTTCTTCTAATTCATTGGCGCCATATTGTGACAGACGACTTTTGGCTTCGTCATTTGTCAAACCGTTGGCATCGGTTTGCAGCTCTTTCAGAACAGCCTCAGCTTCTTGTGCATAAAAAGCTTGTGAGAGTTGCTCTTTTTTATTCTCTTCAGACATGTTTTTCCTCCTTTATTCTTCTTCCTTCTTTATTGTACATGAAATGAAAAAAAATAGACTCATGTATGCACTAAAACACATACACGAGTCTCACTATTTAAGGCAACACCAGAAATTTCTTTCAGGATGGTGATGTTGCCGCAACGATAAGCTGCCAGTTACTCCCTCATGATCATCTCAATAAAGACCATTATACAAAATGTTTCATTCGGTTGCAATTTCATTTTCTGAAAAAGAACAGAAATGATTAAATACTGTCTCGCTTAGGCAATGATTGATCCGTTAGGCATTCCCTTTGGTGCTTCAACGATTTTTAATCGTCCTTCGGTATCTTCCGCGGAAAGGATCATCCCTTGACTGATTTGCCCCCGCATCTTACGTGGTTTCAGATTAGCTACGATTACGATTTTCTTACCGATCAAATCTTGCGGCTCTGGATAAAACTCAGCGATTCCTGACAAGATTTGTCGATCTTGATCATCACCGGCAGCTAAGCGGAATTGAAGCAGTTTATCTGCTCCTTTGACTTTTTGACAGTCGATCACTTCAGCTACTTTCAATTCGATCTTGTCGAAATCATCGTATTTGATCTCTGTTTTTTCAGAAGCAAGAACCGTTTCTTCTGGGTTCCATTTGACTGTTTCAGCAGTGCTTTGCGTTCCTTCCGCCATTTTCTTCTGGATATAAGCGACTTCCGTCTCTAATTCCAAACGAGGGAAGATTGGCGTTCCTTTAGCCACTACTTTGGTATCACTAGGAAATTCACCGAACCGTAAGTCTTTCAAGTCCATGGCTTCTGAAGTTAAGCCTAACTGATGGAAAATATTCGCCGGTGTTTCGGTCATGATCGGTTGCAGCAAGATTGCTACGATTCGCAAACTTTCTGCAAGATGGACCATCACACTGTCTAATTCTGCTTTTTTCTCAGGATCTTTGGCCAATACCCACGGTTGTGTTTCATCGATGTATTTGTTGGCACGAGAGATCAACGTCCATACTTCCGACAATGCAGTACTGAATTCCATCTTGTCCATTGCTTCATGGTAGCGACCTACGACGTTGGCTGCGGTTGTCGACAACTCACTATCGTAAGGAGTTACTTTTGAGGCATATTTAGGAACGATTCCTTCACAATACTTATTGATCATAGCGATAGTACGGTTTAATAGATTACCCAGGTCATTGGCTAGATCATAGTTTACCCGGGAAACAAAGTCTTCTGGTGTAAAGACGCCGTCACTGCCAAAAGGCACTGCCCGCAGCAAGTAGTAGCGCAAAGCATCCAAGCTATAGCGCTCAACAAGCATCTCTGGATAAACGACATTGCCTTTAGATTTCGACATTTTGCCGTCTTTCATCATCAGCCAACCATGACCGAAGATTTTTTTAGGCAATGGCAAATCTAATGCCATCAGCATGATTGGCCAATAGATCGTATGGAAACGAACGATTTCTTTCCCAACCATATGAACATCTGCCGGCCAGTATTTTTGGAACAATGAATCGTCATCGGAACCATAGCCCAGTGCTGTAATATAGTTTGATAAAGCATCGATCCAAACATAGACCACATGTTCAGGACTCGCCGTTACCGGAATCCCCCACTTGAAAGTTGTTCTGGAGACAGCTAAATCTTCTAAACCTGGCTTGATAAAATTATTGATCATTTCATTCTTACGGGATTCAGGTTGGATAAATTCTGGGTGCTCATCATAATATTGCACCAAACGATCTGCATATTTGCTCATGCGGAAGAAGTACGAAGACTCTTTTACTAATTCTACTTCGTGGCCGCTTGGTGCTTTCCCACCGATCACATGTCCTTCTTCATCACGATAAACTTCTGCCAATTGTGTTTCTGTGAAGTATTCTTCATCAGAGACGGAGTACCATCCTTCATACTCGCCAAGATAAATATCTCCTTGGTCCAATAATTGTTGAAAGATTTTTTGGACTGCCTTTTTGTGATAGTCGTCCGTTGTCCGGATAAATTTATCGTAGCTGATGTCCAATGTTTTCCACAATTTTTTGACATCGGCAGCCATTTTATCTACATATTCTTGTGGATCAACACCTAGTTCTTCCGCTTTTTTTTCGATTTTTTGCCCGTGTTCATCAACACCAGTCAAATAAAACACATCAAAGCCCATTAGACGTTTATAACGTGCTACTGCGTCGCAAGCTATCGTTGTGTAAGAATTTCCGATATGCAATTTGCCGCTTGGATAATAGATTGGCGTCGTAATGTAAAATGTTTCTTTTTCAGCCATGGGCGTACGTCCTCCTTTTCACCTGTAAAGTGTATACTAAGGTAGTATACCATAATTTTCTGCGAGTTTTTCCTTTTTTCTTTTGCCCAAATTGATGAGATGATTTTACTATCAGCTCCTTTTGGTTTATGAGCTGTTTTTTTGCTATAATAGGAATGAACGTTTGAAAGAGAGGGTTTTTCGCTTGAAAAAACAACAACAGCGCTTCATGATCTTAGCTGTTTTAACGATCATTCATTTGATTTTTTCTAGTTTTTATTTGTATTTTTACGGCTATTTCAATGGGGAAAATCTAGCTAGCTTCTTTGTGGTCATCACATCATTGCTTCGTTATGTGTTCCTGCTATGGATCGCTGTGTGGGGATATTTAGCCATGAAGCACACACAAAAAGCGGCATTCTTCTATTTAGCACTCTTTTTTATCAATTTGATTTTTCCCTATTTTTTTAACTAATCCATCATCATTATTATTTCATCATATCAGGAGTAGGAGACAGGAATGAAAGAATTCACCTCAAAAACAGCAGAAAAAGAGTATTATGAAAAAGAAGCTTCTGAAGCAGAATTTTTAACTTGGTATCGCAGTCAGGACCAGCCAAAATACGAGAAGCCTTCTGTGACAGTCGATATGGTCTTGATGTGTTACAACAAAGAAGAAGAAGAACTGAAGATTGCACTGATCCAGCGAAAAGGGCATCCCTTTCGAAATTCTTGGGCTTTACCGGGTGGTTTCGTCAATCCGAATGAGTCAACTGGTCAAAGTGTCATTCGCGAGACGCAAGAAGAGATCGGCGTAACCATCTCAAAGCAAAACATCGAACAACTCCATACCTTCAGCACACCAGGGCGAGATCCGCGGGGCTGGGTCATTACGGTCAGTTATCTCGCTTTTATCGGCGAAGAACCTTTGAGCGCTGGGGATGATGCCAATCAAGTCCGCTGGTTTTCATTAGAGAGAAAGGCGAACCAAATCTTTTTATCTAGTGGCGATGTTGAGATTATCTTGGACCTAGTCTCGGGACAATCTGTCGGTAAGGATACATTGGCTTTTGACCATAGCGCGATTATTTTGAAAGCATTTGAACGAGTGGCAAACAAAATGGAACACGAACCACAAGTACTGCTGGTTCTAGGCGAAAGCTTCACGATCACTGAAGCACGTAAAGTCTTCGCTAAATTTTTGGGGATCGATTTTAAATTGATTGACCATTCAAATTTCAAAAAAGCCATGCTTCAATATTTCACGGAAATCGGTGAAAAGCCCGTCGGTATTGGACGACCTTCGAAAATCTATGAATTGAATGCTGATGTGCTTGGCGACAAAATGTAGGCCGTGCAAAGAGGCTGCAACATAAGCAAACAAGAACCGAAACGATAGACGAATCACTTTCAGCTGGGCATAAAGCCAGCGTCTGTGGGTTTGTGTATCGTTTGGGTATTTTTTGTTTTGCCTGACGTCACAGCCTCTTCGCTGGTTAATCATAATTAGTGAGCAGAATTCCTAGAAACAAAAATCCGAAGATTTTTTCTATCCCCTAGGCGATCCCTGGCGCTCCTCCCAGTTTGTTTCACTTTCGATTACACGCAACATTTGCGTCATTTTTTGACAATCTTTGGCCGACAAAGAAATAAATCGGACTTCTTTGCCGTACCACTCTGCTTTGTACGTGATTTTACGAATAAACTGATGCCAGTCACTGACTGAAAAATTCCCTGTAGATCTACAAGTCTCATCGATCAGCCGTTCCAAAAAAATCGTATCGTATTGTTTGACCAGATGAAAGGTTACTTGATCGATGTATTCTTTTTTTTGATCACGATGCGCCCGATATAGCTGAGAAACTTTTCCTTTTTGTTTTTGATAATTACGAGCATGACTAAGCACCATTTTTTTTCGTTTGACAGCTTTTGCTTTCACATTTAGTTTTCGTTCTGCACGAGCCAGCTTTTGTTGCGATTTGATGGCATTGGCACTGATAAAGGGTAACTGTGCATTGGCCTCTACCAACACTTCTGGATGATAAACCAAGGCAATCTTTCGTTGGTTCTTCGGCAAAGGCTGAATTTCTTCGATGCAAAGAATCGAAATATAAAATTCAGTATTGTTTCTTGCAGAAATCGTCGCCGATTTAATCTGACCATTGATTGGCCGATGACGCTTGACTGCAACGAATGATTTCAATTTAGGCAATTTCAACTGATCATCGACCAAGTAGATCGTATGTTGTTGATTGTTTGTCGTATACGATTGCCAAACATTCTTTTTCGTCTTCAGTTTAGGAAAGCCTGCTCGCTTTTGAAAATAGTTGCGAAAAGCCCGTTCCAAATTGCGCTGGGCGTTGGCCAGTGCCAAACTGTCGGTCTCTTTTAAAAAAGGATACTCTTTTTTTAATTTTGCAGGTGTTAGTTTTTCTTTTTCTGCATTTGTAGTAAGTTCTTCCATCTTTGCTTTTAGCAATTGATTATAGGTGAAGCGTACGCAACCAAACGTTTGGATAAAGAACTGCTTTTGTTCCTCTGTAGGATAGATCCGAAATTTGTATGCTTTTAAAACACTCAGTTTCATCTCCTCCTAAACAGGTCTACCCCTTTTTTTGTGCCAATTTTTTCTGATACTGTGCCGCTTCTTCCTTCGTAGCATAAATAAAATGCCCTTCTGCGATTTCTTCCATGGCACGAGGTTTGTCATCTGTTGGTTCGCTGACGTATTTGATGCGCTTCCGTTCTCGTTCATGATCTGGGTCTGGCAGTGGAATCGCCGACAAGAGGCTCTCTGTGTATGGATGGACCCCATAATGATAGATTTCATCACTAGAGCCTACTTCCAAAAGTTTACCATTATGCATCACACCGATGCGATCGCTGATATGTTTGACCATTGACAGGTCATGGGCGATGAATAGATAAGTCAGCTTATGTTCTTGCTGCAAATCTTGCAGCAAATTGACGATTTGGGCCTGAATCGAAACATCCAGAGCCGAAATCGGTTCATCACAGATGATGAACTTGGGATCTACCGCTAGTGCTCGGGCAATCCCGATCCGTTGCCGCTGTCCTCCAGAAAATTCGTGGGGATAGCGAGTTCCATGACTTGGGTTTAAACCAACAGTTTTCAACAAATCATCTACGCGCTGGTTGCGTTCCTTTTCGTTTTTTACCAATCCGTTGATATCGATCCCTTCAGCAATGATATCGCGAACTTTCATTCGAGGATTCAATGATGCATACGGATCTTGGAAAACCATTTGTACTTCTCGACGGAAATCAGCTAAATCTTTTTTTTCTTTGATTTTCATGACATCTTGTCCATCAAACAAGATTTCTCCTGCCGTAGGATGATTCAGTCGAATGACCGTTCGGCCAGTCGTTGACTTCCCACTACCGGATTCTCCTACTAGTCCAAAGGTTTCTCCTTCATAAATCTGAAAGGAGATATCATCTACAGCCTTGACTTCGTCTTTGCGGCCGACATTAAAATATTGTTTTAAGTTCTTTACTTCAAGCAGCACTTTCTCCAATGGGTTCTCCTCCTTTATACAGATGCCTGTCTAGTTTTTTCTTGGAATTTTTTCCAACGAATCAAGATTTCATCCGGAGGGGTAACTTTAGGAGCTTGCGGAGCTAAAAGCCACGTAGCTGCTTTATGGGTCGGTGAAACATCAAAGAATGGTGGTTGCTGTTCGGCATCGATCTGCAAAGCAAACTCATTTCTAGGATAAAAAGCATCCCCAGTCGGCGGATCCAACAAATCTGGTGGTGAGCCAGGAATCGCATAAAGACGATCCCCCGTCCCCTCCAAGGTAGGCATGGAACCTAACAGCCCCCAAGTGTAAGGATGCTGTGGATTGTAGAATATTTCTTCTGCTGTTCCCACCTCTACGATTTTACCGCCATACATGACGGCTACCCGATCTGCCACATTTGCTACTACTCCTAAATCATGGGTAATAAAAATGATCGATGAATTGATTTTTTGCTGGATGTCTTTCAACAACTCAAGGATTTGGGCTTGAATCGTTACATCCAGTGCCGTAGTCGGCTCATCAGCAATCAGGATCTGTGGGTAACAGATCAATGCGATGGCAATGACGATCCGTTGCCGTTGTCCCCCTGAAAATTGATGCGGATAATTTTTCAAACGCTTCTCAGCATTCGGGATCCCTACCAGATTCAAAAGATCCAAGGCTTGTCGGAGCCCTTCTTTTTTACTAAGTTTGTTATGTTTCATCAAAGATTCGGCCACTTGTTTGCCGATGGGCATCGTCGGGTCCAGAGAAGTCATGGGATCTTGGAAGATCATCGCAATTTCTTTTCCGCGAATCTTTTGTAGTTCTTTCTCAGATTTCTTGAGAATATCCGTTCCATTGAATAGAATCTCTCCATTATCTACATTGGCGTTACTAGCTAATAATCCCATGATACTGCGGGTAGTTACTGATTTCCCACTACCGGATTCGCCAACAATCGCTAGTGTTTCGCCTTTATATAGTTCGAAACTGACATCGCGGATCGCTTGGACTTTCCCTGCAAAGGTATCAAAGGAGATCTCTAAATTTTTCACTTCTAACACTTTTTCCATAGCAATCACTCTTTCATTTTCGGATCAAAAGCATCACGGAGTCCGTCAGCAAGTAAGTTGAATCCGATCATAATGACCGACAACGTAACCGCCGGCACCCACATTTGGTAAGGCAAGAATAAAAAGGTCTTGTACCCGTCGCTCAGTAACATCCCTAGCGATGCTGAAGGCGGCTTTAAGCCCAAACCGATAAAGCTTAGGAAAGCCTCGAAGAAAATCGCTGATGGGATACTGAACATCATTTGGACAATAATCACACTCGAAATATTCGGCAAGATATGCTTCATCGCAATCTTCATACGGCTCTCACCTAATGTCGTAGCAGCTAGCACAAACTCTTGATCTTTTAATTTCATTGTTTGCGCGCGAACGATCCGAGCCATTGGAATCCAGTTAGTGATAGCCATCGCAGCTACGATCGAAAAGATTCCTGGTTTAAAGACCACCAGCATCAAAATCATCACCACTAGATTAGGAATCCCAGAAAGGATCTCTAAGAAACGTTGCATGATATTATCCACTCTTCCCCCTAATAAACCGGAAATCAATCCATAGGTCACGCCAAAGATGATATCTAGCAAAGCGGCAATAAAGGCAATCAATAGCGAGATTCTCGTTCCGACAAATAAACGGCTCAACAGATCCCGTCCTAGTCCATCGGTTCCTAGTAGATAGTAAGTGCCTTCTGGAACATTGGCAGCAGCATATTTATCAACCAATTCACCGCCAACCATTGCATACCCATTTAATCCAGGGAGATTGAGTCCGGGAATTTTGGGAGGCAGATTCGTGAACTTCACGTTTTGCGCAGTAGGGTCATGGGGAGAAACAAAGATCGTAATAATCGAGATTGCAATAATGATCAGCAATAGTACGATCGAAAATACAGCTGCTTTGTTTTTCTTCAAACGGCGCCATGAATCTTGGAAAAAGGTCAGCGATGGCGCAGCAATTGCTTCTCGTTCTTCTTTGGTATTTTTTTGTAACGGCTGAAATTTGGCTGCATCAATGGCAGCTACTTGATTGATTGTTTTCTCTTCCATTAGCCACGGCTCCCTTCTGACACACGGATACGCGGATCAACGATACCATACAAAATATCTACCACTAAAATCACAAATACTAACATGGCAGAGTACAAAATCGTGACTGCCATGATTGTTGGATAATCATTTGTCATGATTGATTTTACGAATTGTTCGCCAATCCCCGGAATCGCAAAAATATTCTCAACAACCAATGAACCCGTCATCAATCCAACGGCTAAAGGCCCTAACAAGGTAAGCAGCGGGATCAAACTGTTCCGCAAACCATGCTTGAAGGCGATCTCCCAGCGGCTCAGCCCTTTGGCACGAGCCAACTCAACGTAATCACTGTGGAGCACCTCGACCATCTCGGTTCGAATAAAGCGGGCAGAGTCTGCCAGTGGCGACATGGCTAATGCGATCGTTGGCAAAATCGTGCTTGCAAAAGTTTCCCATTTGGCGATTGGCAAGACACCTAATTTGATGGCAAAAATGTATTGCAGCAAAACGGCAAAGACAAAGTTCGGAATCGAACGTCCCAAGATCGCTACTAGCGTTGACGTTGTATCAACCCATGTATTTTGTTTCATAGCGGAGATCGTCCCTAAAATGATACCGAAAAAAGTCCCAAAAATAATTGCCTGCAGTCCCAATTGTAAAGAAGGACCAATCCGACCAGATAATAGATTCGCTACCGGTTGATTTTTGAATTGGAATGAAATCCCAAAGTCGCCTTTAACTAAATTCGTCAAGTACAGCCCATATTGAGTAATCATCGGTTTATCTAAACCTGCTTGTTCATTCAATAAGGCAATCTGTTCGGGACTCAGTTTTTCTGCATTGGTATAAGGTGTTCCTGGTAAAAATTGCATTAAGAAAAATGTGATCGTGGCAATCAACCATAAGGTCAATACCATATAGAATATCCGTTTCAATAAATATTTCAAAAAACCGTTCACGCGTCTTCCCCCTAGGTATTTTGACTTCTTATCAATAATTATGTAAATTAAGTAGTACGAATCATTAAAAAGGAGTCAACTTATGCGGATAAAAAAAAGTAGTGGGCTGATCGCCCTCATATGTACCCTTATTTCCATTAGCTGGTTGTTTTTCAAAAAGGAATTGACCCTGTCAACTATCTCGGATGCACTATTTCTTTGGGCTTTATTCTTCTTGATCATCGGCGGTTTTCTTTGGGTCTTTGCCTCTGGCTTCTTTGATCATTTCCAATATTCAATGAAAAAAGCTTTTTCCAAGAATAAAACCGATTACCTTAAACTCTCCGATGTTGGTAAACAAAGCTACGGCTTTTGGCTATGGCCAGGAATTTTTTTACTGCTACTTTCTTTGCTCTTTTTATTAATCAATACTCTTTAATTTAGTAACCTATCGTTTCGTGTCTTTTGTCGACTGCCTTTCTGCTTTAGAAAAAAAAGCCGGCTGAGACTGTATTCAAGAGAAGATTTCCATACGTGACAAATAGTGAAGCACTTGGCATTTTGGAGAAGCTGCTGCTTCTCCATTTTTGTTATGCCTGTTATTCCAGCTATTCATCGATAATCGTCATCTTGTATCCAGTTACTGTCCCAGCCGCTAGGCATTCAAGTGGTTATTCAATCGATGTCCACTTGTAATCGTATTGTGCGCCTGCTGCATGAGCAACGACACCTTTTACATTTGGTGCACGTAAATGAGCTTCTGCTTTTTGGTAAACTGGGATTACTCCTTGTTCACTCATGATTAGTTTTTCCGCATTGACTAAATCTTCCCAACGCTTTTCTGGGTCATTGACGTTAGTCGTACTTGCAGATTTAATCAAGGCATCATACTCTTCATTGCTCCATTGACCACGGTTATATGAGTTGCCAGTCGTGAATAGGTCTGTAAAACTGCTAGCATCTGCATAGTCAGCTCCCCAACCACCCATCAACATATCGAAGTCTCCAGCGTTGGAACGATCCAAACGAACAGAGAATGGAACGGGGCTTAACGTTACTGTTAAACCATCCAATGTTTTTTGCAATGTATCTTGTACGTATTCAATGATTTTCTTCGTAGAATCTGTATCAGAGGCTAAGATATCAAATTCAAGAGAATCGATTCCCAATTCTTCTTTAGCTTTTTCCCAATGCTCTTTGGCTTTGGCTTCATCATATTCTAAGACACTGCCTGCTGATTTAGTAAAATCAGTATTGTCGGATGGGCTAAAGGTCATGCCTTCTGGTACTAGTCCTGTCGAAGCAATTGAGCCGTCCCCTAAAATCGATGTCACTAAAGCGTCACGATCAATGGCATATGAAATTGCTTTACGTAAATTTTCATTGCGGAATGGTGATTTTTCATCGCGTTGATTGACTTCAAAATAATAGGTCGTTGCTTCTGGTTGAGAGACAAACGCTTCATCATTGGCCATTTGCTGTGCAAGTTCCCCTGTAAGAATGACATCATCAGCTTGACCATCTTGGAACAAGTTCAATGCAGTCGCTGATTCTTTAACAACACTCACATTGATGGTTTCTAATTTCACTGTATCTTTATCCCAATACTGATCATTCTTTTCGTATGCCCATTCGGTATCGGTTCCTGGCCCATCAAATCCGGTAAGAACAAAAGGTCCATTATAGACGGCATTGTCGCTAGTTGCCGCATATTGATCCCCGTGTTCTTCAACAACCGCTTGACTTTGTGGGAAGAAAGATGGGAATGCCAGCAAGTAGTCAAAGTAAGGAGTGGCCTTTTCTAGTGTGATCTCTAACTCATGATCGCCAACTGCTTTGATTCCTAATTCAGACGGATCTTTCTCTCCGGCTGTGATAGCTTCCGCATTTTTTACTGGTGCGTACAAGTAGGCATACTCTGAAGCCGTCTCAGGCTTGACTGTTCGTTGCCAACCATAGACATAATCAGCTGCTGTTACAGGTTCGCCATTTGACCATTTTGCATCATCACGCAATTTGATCTTATAAGTCAATCCATCTTCACTGACTTCTGCTTCTTCTGCTGCTCCAGCTGGCTGCGGTTTGCTGTCAGCGTCTAAGCGGTACAACCCCTCATATACATTATTTAGCGCACTGAAACTGATTGTATCTGTCGCAAGGGACAAATCGGCACTTGGCATTTCTTGTTGAACCACAACATTGAATACCTGTTCCGCATTACTTTCGCTGCTGGCAGCTGATCCGCTGCTTGAATTATTTGAACCACCTGTGGTACAGCCTGCTAAAACTAAGCCGCACACAGCAACCAATCCATATGCCCATTTATTTTTCATCCTGAACTACTCCTTAATTGATTTAATTTTCAGAATAATCGCTCTTTTCTGAAGTTAGATTAGATTTTAATTAATAATTATTAAAAAAGCAATCTTTTTTTGCAATTTTTAGCATTAAAAAACACGATAAAAGACAATAACTTTGAAGAATTTCTACTAAATATTCCTAAAAAACTAATAAATATGCTACTTTCATCTTCTTCTCATTTTTATTTTAAAGACCATTTTTTCTTTTAAAAAAAACAAAAAGAGTTGTGTCATAAGTTACAAAAAAACAAGTAAATATCCGAACAATCAATGAAAGACACCCACTTTACAGCCGTGTCTTGTCGCTAACCTTGATGATTCTTGCGACCTTCATTTTTGATCATTCGGATATCATTTGTTTCAACTTATGTTACAACTCTCGACTAGTTTTAAGAAACATCTTGGCCACTATAACTATCTGTGTCCGTTTTGACAAGCAATGTTCAACTAGAAGACTTAAGAAACTAGCCTTTCTCCACCAGCAGCAACAACTTCGTCTCGCAAAAAGGCAGTCAAACGCTCTCCTATTTGTTCATCTGGATGACGGGGATCAACTAAGCTGATCTCTTGCTGCCAGATAGTGTCGCTTTTTTGGAAGGCATTCACAAAGCCGACCAATTGCTCTCCTTCAATAGCTGCAATGACAACTTTATTCGGCTGCAGTAATTCTTCTGCTGTTCGCTGCTCTTTTTGATAGGTAGACGGATAAATTAGAACGGCTAAGTCGATCAGCTGATCACGTAAAATATAATTCTCTCTATCAAATTCAGTAATGATCATGATTTGCCCCCTTCGCATTTCGCGTGTTCCACTAGATGAATTCTATCAATAAATCGATAAAAAGACGAATAAATGACTTTCCGCGCTTCATACTTGCTCGTTACTTGAAATAAATAAGACCAGACAACATCGGCTTATTCTCGCAAGCAACCTATCCTCTTACAAGTTATATTCCTAGTTGTCTGATCTATCGTTAAATCAATTCATTTTAATCGACAATCTGTTCGTGCCGCTTAATGAATGGCGCCCCCGATTGCTTTGATGTCTTCTTTTTCTTGATAATCGACAATCGCACCGATTGCCGCTTCCAATCCTTTCGCAATATCTTGCAAGCTCATAGCCGGTTGACCAGGCTTGTCAACAACTTGCTCTGGAATAAATGGGACATGAATGAAGCCCCCTTTAAGCGTTGGGTATTTTGTATCGATCATGTATTGTACTTGATACATGATGTGGTTGCAGACAAATGTACCGGCAGTATTTGAAACAACAGCAGGAATCCCGGCTTCTTTCATCGCAGCTACCATTGCTTTGATCGGCAACTGACTGAAATAAGCAGGTTGGCCTTGAGGCTGGATGGCTTCATCTACTGGTTGATTGCCTTCGTTGTCTGGAATACGTGCATCATCGACATTGATCGCTACTCGCTCAGGTGAAATAGCAAAACGTCCGCCTGCTTGTCCAATATTCAAAACAACATCAGGTTGGATCTCTTCGATTTTAGCTTGTACAACTTCAGCTGATTTACCGAAAACAGTAGGAATCTCTAATTTAACTATCTTTGCTCCGTTGATTTCTTCTGGTAATAATTTAACAGCTTCCAACGCTGGGTTGATTGCTTCTCCGCCAAATGGATCAAATCCTGTGACTAAACATTTCATATTGATCATCCTTTCTATTCCTTTTTACCACTAAAATGCCCAAAAGTACATCAATCCGATATGGATCACAATTAGCAGCACGGCAATCGGTGCTTGGGTTTTGATTACTGCATTCGAATTTTTCATCTCGAGTAATGCGACGGGTAATGCATTGAAATTGGCTGCCATCGGTGTCAACAATGTTCCGCAAAAACCGACAGTCATCGCCAATGCTCCTGCTACAACGGGATCTCCCCCTTGAGCGATTACGAATGGGACACCGATTCCGGCAGTAATGACAGTAAATGCCGCAAAGCCATTTCCCATGATCATTGTAAATAAAACCATGCCTAAACAATAGGCAATCACACCAATCAAACGGTTGCCTTCGGGTACTACACCTGAAATACCATGGGAGATCACTTCTCCAACACCAGCAGCATTAAAAATCACGCCTAGAGCCGCTAGTAATTGTGGCAAGATACCAGCAGTACCGACTTGTTGGAACATACGATCGGAATCATCCAGCACTGTTTTTGGTTTAGCAGAGGTCAATATCATTGCTAAAATCAACGCCAAAACAGAAGCGATCCCGATCCCAACTTGTCCGCCTAAAGGTGTGTAGGAAATCGCAACTGCGATGACTGCTAGCGAGATACAAGGGATAAAAATCTTGCTGCCGATTCTTTCGGCGGCTTGTTCTGCTTTTTGTTCATCGACATCCACGATTTTACCAATTCGAACTTGCTTGAAGAACGTCAATACGCCCATACAAATAATGATGATCCCATCAATGATGTAAGGAATAAAGTTTCCGAAAGCAAAAACGATACCTAGTAAAAGCCAAAATGTTGCTGTACCCAGTCGTGTTGGATGGGTCGCATCTTTAAAGACTCGAACAGCAGTCATGATTGACAAGAGACCGATCAAAATATAAAAGAATTCTAAAATATTATTGATGATTGCTTCCATTTACTTTTCCTCCTTTTCGCCATATTTTTTAGATAATTTGCGGTCGAAAGCCAAATTTGAAAGGGTAGCAATGACTAAAACGATCAGCGCGATAGGGATTGAAGCCTGTGCAATTGCACTGGCGGCTACGTCATAACCCAATGATTTTAACGTTCCAGTGATCAATAAAACACCCGAAGCCGCCACAAACGTATTTTGGGCAAAAAAGTTCCCGTAGTTCTCATTAGCTGCCGCCCGAGCTTTGATTTTTTCCTGATCTGCTTCTTCTATTTCGCCATACTTGTTCTCCGCTGCGGCTTGCGCCATTGGGTTAACGATTGGACGAATAAATTGCGTGTGTCCTTGGATCCGAATCGAGAAGAAACCTGCTAGTTCTCGAATAAACAAATACAAACTTAAAAACTTGCCTGGGGTCAATCCTTTGATTTTTTCAATCAAAACAACGGCCTGTTGTTTCAATCCAAAGCGTTCTGAGATTCCTACCATTGGTAGTGTGAGTAGGAATAAGGTCACGAGACGATTGTCTACAAATGCCTTTCCTAACATTGATAAGAAATCAGTAAAATCTATCCCCGAAACTAATGCGGTTGCTAATCCTGCGATCAGAACAACGGCGATCGTGTCGAGTTTCAGCAAAAAGCCGACAAGAATTACCAAAATACCAATCAATTTGATCCATTCCATGGAATCATCCTTTCATCATGTGTGTTATTTTTATTTCTATCAATTCTTATAGTATAGACGATTTTTCAAGCCATGAGTATCGGAATTTTGAAAAAATTCAGAGAAACCGCTTTCCTTCGTTGTTATCCAAAACAGTTCTTTTCTGAAATAAAAAAATCAGCAAAAGCAGGAACCGCACCCGTCTTTGTCTCAGATCTGGCTTTTTCAGCTGTCTGTCAACAAAGAGTGCCGTTCACCTACTTTTCTGATTTTGAAAAAAACGGTACAGGAGACCGTTTTTTGATAGTGGTCTGTTCAATGAGCGACTTTCCCGCCTTCATGGTCAGACTTATTTGTTTCTAGGCAGTGACTTGCTTTTTCATCTGTTTGCTGCGCAACTGACCGCAAGCTGCATCGATATCCGTCCCGTGTTCTTTACGAATCACACAGTTGATACCATTTTTCTTCAAGATGTCATAAAATGCTAAAACATCTTCTTTCTTACTGCGAGCATACTGATCATGTTCACTGACAGGGTTGTAAGGAATCAAGTTCACATAAGAAAGCTTGCGTTTATTCTTGAGCAATTCGACCAATTGCCGCGCATGCTCTGGTCGATCATTGACATGATCCAGCATGATGTATTCAAACGTGATTCGCCGATTGGTTTTTTCCAAATAGTAGTCAATAGCTTCCATTAGTTTTTCAATCGGAAAACTGCGGTTGATCCGCATCATCGAAGTTCGTACTTCATTATTTGGAGCATGGAGTGAAATCGCAAGGTTCACTTGTAAGCCATTTTCAGCAAACTCTTTGATCTTATGAGCTAAGCCACTGGTTGAAACAGTGATATGGCGCGCACCAATCGCTAGTCCTTTCGGATCATTGATGATCTGCAGAAACTGCATGACGTTTTCGTAATTGTCAAAAGGCTCGCCGATTCCCATCACCACCACATGGGAGACACGTTCTCCAGCATTCAATTCATCGAAATAATGTTGCACCAGCATGATCTGAGCGACAATTTCTCCAGCAGTTAGGTCTCGTTGTTTTTTTAGCAGACCGCTCGCACAAAATGTGCAGCCGATATTACAGCCGACTTGTGTCGTCACACAGACTGACATACCATATTCCTGGCGCATTAAAACAGTCTCGATCATATGATTATCGGGTAACTGGAACAAATATTTGACTGTGCCGTCGCTTGCTTCTTGCAAGACGATTTGTTTCAAAGGATTGATCACAAACGATTCATTTAACTTAGATACCAATGATTTAGGCAAATTGGTCATTTCTTCAAATGTCGCTACTCGTTTCTCATATAACCATTCCCACACTTGATTCGTGCGGAATTTCTTTTCTTCTTGCTCAGTCATCCACAAAGATAATGACTCTTTGGTTAATCCATAAATTGAAGGTTTCACATTGCTTCCTCTTTTCAAAATAGTCGCTACATACTATAACTGAATTTTGCGTATAAAGCAACTCATCTCCGAGGCTTGTTGAAAGCAGAACTACGAATACAACACTCTGATCTCAGAATAAAAAAAAAGATACAAGACTGAACGATCTTGTTCTAGACACTGGGCTCTTTTTCCTAATTCATCGTTTCCGCTAAAACTTTCCCTGCTAATGCAAAAAACTTTCCTCACGTATCACATATAGTGAAGGAAAGTTTTTTTGTATTCACGTATTGAATTCAATGACTCTGCCATCTTTCGCGACTAATTCGCCACGTTGCGGTGGGCTTGTGTGCAGGTAAAGCTGCAATGGCATCTCCAGTGTCAATGTCTTTTCTCCTTGCTGAAAGACACCATAGTAACTTGCTTTTTCCTGATCTTCATATGTATGGCTCAATAAATAATACCCTTTTTCAACGTCTTCTTGTCCCTTTTTAGTTTCTCGTAAAAAGCGCCGCAGGTGTTGATAAGTATAAAATAAAAATAGTATCAGTGTTGCCGCTAATAACAAATACCCTAGCATCATGAATGAATCGACGACGTGGAATAAGCCGTCTCGACTCCCACGCTGATCATTAATGCCGCATCGACTTCACACATGATTGATTCATCTAGATGACAAACCTTCTCCTTTAGTCGACTTTTGTCGATTGTCCGAATCTGCTCCATCAAGATCACTGAATCTTTACCGATCCCTGTACAAGTCGCTGAGATCCCAATATGGGTCGGCAGTTTTGGCTTAGCCATTTTAGCCGTGATCGCGGCAATGATCACTGTTGGACTAAAATGATTGCCTAAATCATTTTGAATCACTAATACTGGCCGAATCCCTCCTTGCTCCGATCCAACGACCGGTGACAGATCGGCAAAATAAATGTCTCCCCTTTTTACCATAGGACCACCCTAACTTTTATATTCTCGCGGCACCCTTGCAGAAAGCGTGCATGCCACTTCATAATGAATCGTCTCTAATTGTTCCGCTACTTTTTGCATAGTGATGCACTGTCCGTTGTCTTCGCCGATCAATGTGACTTTTGTTCCCGCAGGAAATGACCGGGGTAAACGGATCATCAGCTGATCCATACATACACGACCAACGATTTCACAATACTCACCAGCTACCAATAAAGAAAATCCTTGCATTTTTCGCAACCAGCCGTCCGCATAACCAATCGGTACCGTCCCGATCCATTCTGCTTGCGGCGTGATATATGTTTCACCATAGCCAATTCCGGCTCCTTTTTCAAGTAATTTCACTTGGACCAGTTCAGAAACAAGAGACAAGGCTGGTTTCAATGGATATGTTTCTGGCAATGTCGTTCCTGAAGGATTCAATCCATACATCGCAATGCCATAGCGAACCATGTTCCCTACGGCTTCTGCGTGCCACAAAGCAGTAGCACTATTGCCGGCATGGACATACCTTGGCAATTCAGGCAGACAGGCCAATGCGGTTTGAAACCGTTGATTTTGTTCTTGCCAATACGTATCATCTGCTTGATCGGCTGTCGCAAAATGGGTGAAAATCCCTTCCCATGTGAACATAGACTGCTCTTGGAGCCATTTGACAGCCAAGAGTAACTCTTCATTAGAAATAAAGCCAATTCGCCCCATTCCTGTATCAACTTTCAAATGGACCTTCAGCGGATTGGTAACAGGATTTTTTTGCAAGAAAGCAGCCGCTTCTTGCAACCACTCGTTTGTGCTTACTGGAAATGAAAGATTGTAGTGGCTCAGCAAACCGATGTCTGCCACAGATACGATCCCCAACACCAATATTGGTTCACTGAATCCAGCTTCCCGCAACTCGATACCTTCATCGACTGTCGCAACACAAAAACCGGAAGCGCCCCCTTCTAGAGCTGCTGTTGCTGTCTCAATAGCCCCATGTCCGTAGCCATTTGCTTTGACCACAGCAAATAAATTCGTTGCCTTTGGCAAACGCGCCACTTCATTTTCAACATTTTCTTTGATTGCCTTTAAATCTATAATGGCTTTCGTTGGTCTATGGATTGAAACGACCATTCCACTTTCCTTCTTTCTCTAGTGATTCCCTTAACGAATCGCTATCTCTGGCATTATTCATTCTCCAACAAGATTTGCGCAAAGGCAGTCTCATTGGTATGAGTGATACTGACAAACGTCTGATGTAGAGGGTGAGGTGCCTTTGTAACAACGGGCGCTCCAGCCTCGTTGGTCAGCACTTCGATATCTTGAAAAGACAATTTCCCAATTCCTGTTCCCCAAGCTTTCGAAAAAGCTTCTTTACAAGCATACCGTCCCCCAAGAAATTCAATCTGCCTTTTTTTTGGCAGCTTGAAAAACAGTTCAGATTCCTTCTCAGTTAAAATACGCTGAATAAATTGCGGTTTGTTTTCAATCAATTCTTTGATGCGGGCTAATTCTACTGCATCGATCCCGATACCTTTGATCATTTTCTATCCTTTTCTGTTCAGCAAGAACCTTTATTCCATGACTGATCATTACGATTATCTATCTATTAAATACATCAGCTTCATTTATTTTAGTTTCATTCTACCAAAAAAAAAGGGAATTACCACTCAAAACTAAAGGGTTTAATGGATGGTTAAGAAATTTTTGAGAGGCTCGTTCTCCAGTTTTCCTTGACTATACCGTCTTTTCTCAAAAAGGGCAAAAAAAATATCCGAACAATGATCGATCACGCCAAGTGGCCTCTTGGTCAGTGGCACACATTGGCAGGTTGATCGAAAAAAGTTCAGATAATTTGGTGTCGAAAAAGGTGCTGAAAGCGACCTCTAAGGACTAGTCTTGATTGTTGCGGATAACGAAGCCGCGTTTTTTGTCATTGCTGCGACGGTTATTTTTGCGAGCGCCGTCTTTGCTGTAATTTCCTCGGGCTTTGCCGTTGCGGCTGCCGCCGTTGTCTTTACGGTTGCGGTTGTTGCTGTTGTTGCTGCGACGACCATTTTTATTGAAAGATTTCTTTCCTTGCGGTAATGGTCTTTCTGGTGTGATCTTCACAGGGACAAGATCAGATGGATCTTTCGCGATTGTTTTAAGAAGCAAAGCAGCCAAGTCTTGTGCTGAGTAGCGTTCCAATAAATCATCTGCAGCTTGGAGGTATTTATCCAACCCGTTTTCATCCATTTTCACTTCTACTTGTTCAAGTGCTGCACCTAATTGCCCCTTAAAAGCTTCTTTTTCGGTTGGCGGACGCATTGGTGACATCCGTTTTTTAGTTAGATTTTCAATAACATGCAAATAACTCATTTCGTTTGGTGTAACGAAAGTTACGGAGATTCCGCCTTTACCTGCACGGCCCGTCCGTCCGATACGGTGAACATAACTCTCTGGATCTTGAGGAATATCATAGTTGTAGACATGAGTCACACCAGAAATATCTAATCCCCGAGCTGCAACGTCTGTAGCAACCAAAATATCTAAATGACCGCTCTTGAATGAACGTAATACGCTCATTCGTTTTTGTTGAGACAAGTCTCCATGGATCCCTTCCGCTTTGTAGCCTCGAGCTTCTAGTCCTCGTGCCAATTCATCGACACGACGTTTTGTCCGACCAAAAACGATCGTCAACTCAGGTGTTTGCACATCCAACAAACGAGTCATAATATCGAATTTTTCATAGTCTTTTGAACGAACATAATATTGATCGATCAAATCAGCCGTCATTTCTTTCGTCTTGATTTGAACATGTTCAGGGTTTTTCATGAATTTTACGCCAATGCTCTTGATTGCAGGAGGCATTGTTGCTGAAAATAGCAATGTTTGACGTTCTTCAGGTACTTGGCTGATGATCTTCTCGATATCTTCCAAGAAGCCCATGTTCAACATTTCGTCTGCTTCATCCAAAACAAGTGTTTCCACCGTGCCAAGTTTCAATGTGTGACGGTTGATATGGTCTAACATACGTCCTGGTGTACCGACAACGATATGGGGACGATCTTTTAGTTGACGGATTTGACGACCAATATCCGCACCACCGTAAACCGCTTGAACCCGGATTTTTTTGTCTTTTCCTAAACGATATAGTTCTTCTTGGGTTTGGATCGCTAATTCCCGAGTAGGTGCAATCACTAATCCTTGTAGTTGGTGATTTGCTGGGTCGATTTTTTCCAACATTGGCAAGCCGAATGCTGCTGTTTTTCCGGTACCGGTCTGTGCTTGACCGATAACATCTCTTCCTTGCAACGCAAGGGGAATTGTTGCTTCTTGGATTGGTGTTGCTTCTTCAAAGCCGGCACGCTCAACAGAAGTCAATAATTCGTTTGATAATTCTAGATCTTTAAATTTCAAATGGATCCTCCTAATTTGGTCATCATCATGATGCCTGTTTTCTTTAATCGAAGCGTACTTTCTTCAGAAACACAAGAGCAGTCCCATCTCTTATCTTTCTCTTGTTACCGAAAAACCGCTTCACGAAGGCATTATAAAAGGCTAAAACAAATCTTTCTGTCTCAGCCATCATTTTATCTCAAAACGTCAATGTTTATTTACAGTAATCATTCTGTGCTTCATCTTTCGGCATTAAATAAGTATAGCACAGAATGAAAATTTCAGCAAGATTTCACGCTTACTTTACATTGCTGTTAGAGAATCAATTACCTCAACCAAGCCCATTCCGTTGCTTCCCTTTAAAACAATGCTATCCGTAGGCTGCAGTTCTTTTTGTAGTTGTGTAATCAACGCCGCTTTTTCCTCTTTACTAAAGAAATGGACTCGATCAGCTAAGCTGCTTTGATCCAATACACGTTTCAACGCTTGCATCTCACTACCGTACAGAAAGATCAAATCGAACCTTTCATCTAAATGATCCGCCATCCCGGCATGCATCTTCGCTGAATCAGGACCTAACTCCAACATGTCTGCTAGCACAGCGATCCGTCTGCCAGTCAGAGGCAGTTTTCTGAAACTGTCTAAGACTAATCCCATCGCTGTTGGATTTGCATTATAGACATCACTTAAAATAGCAGCGCCATTCGCAGCTTTCAACCATTGTGTACGATTCTTTGTCAGTTGAAAATCAGCCAATCCTGCTTTGATTTTTTCTTCTTCAATCCCCAAATAGCGGCCGATGCCAATCGCGATCAAGGCATTCTTTACATTGTAGCCGCCGATCACTGGAATCGTATAGACTTGATCCGCTACCGTAAAAGCTGTTTGTTCTTGGGTTTCTTCTTGGATCGTTCCTTTAAGATCGCCTTCACCCAAACCAAAGGTTTCTACCTGCTGAGTCAATTCTGCAAGGTAGGGGATCAATAAAGGCTCATCTGCTGGTATCATGAAAAATCCTGCTGGGTCTAAGCCGGCCGTGATTTCCATCTTGGCTTTCGCGATTCCTTCACGAGAACCAAGATTCTCAATATGGGCTTCACCGATCAATGTGATCGCTGCAACATCTGGCTGAGCCAAGTGTGACAAGACCTCGATTTCTCCCGCATGATCCATCCCCATCTCCAATACAAGAACTTCTGTATCCGCTGGTGCATGCAGAATCGTTAGTGGCAAACCAATTTCATTATTGTGATTTCCTTGTGTTTTGTAGGTTTTGAACTGTTGTGCCACCACCGCATCTACCATATCTTTTGTAGTAGTCTTACCATTGCTGCCTGTAATAGCAATTACTTTTGGCGCCAGTTTTTCTTTATAGAATTTTGCCAGCTTTTGAAAGGCAGCTAGGGTGTCTGATACTTCGATGATCAATAGTCCTTCTGGCGGCTGGATTGTCGGATGGCTCCAAAAAGCAGCGATTGCTCCTTTTTCTTGCGCTTGTTGAGCAAACTCATGGCCATCTCTCGTTCCGGCCAACGGCACAAACAAACTATCGGTAGTGACCAAGCGGCTGTCAAATTCTACACTGCTGATCATTGTCTGATCGGCACATTCTACGCCAAATAAAGCGGCAACTTCTTTTATCGATAGGTTCATCTTATTTATCTCCTTAAGTTAAAAACAGGGAAGATCATGGTCCTTTCAAGCTTCACCTTGAGTTGAACTGATTTCCCTGTTTGTGATTATTCGACATCGGTTAAAAAGGCTTGACGCTGTTTAAAACGGTTGACTCCTAATTGAATCAATTCCTCAATCAAATCACCATATGGCAGGCCGGTTTTTTCCCACAATAGCGGATACATACTAAACTCGGTAAAACCAGGCATCGTGTTCAATTCATTCAGGAATAATTCGTTTTTGTTCGTCAAGAAAAAGTCGCAGCGGCTGAGGCCGCTTCCTCCAAGCATCGTATAAGCTTTTTTGGCAAACTCTTGTGCTTTCGCTTGTGTCTCCTCAGGAATTTGAGCTGGGATCTGCATCTCGATCTTATTGTCAAGATACTTCGAATTGTAATCATAAAAAGCTACATCTTTAACGATCTCGCCGGGCATTGTCGTACGCACATCTTCATTTCCAAGAACAGCGACTTCGATTTCGCGAGCTTCGATCCCTTGTTCTACGATCGCCCGTGTATCATAACGGTAAGCTTCTTGAAGTGCATTTTGCAATTCTTCCCGATTTTCAGCTTTTGTGATCCCAACACTTGAACCCATATTGGCGGGTTTGATAAACATTGGATACAAAAGACTGCCTTCACATTGTTCAAATACTTTTTTAGGATTTTCTTTCCAATAGTTTTTAAGAACGGGTACATAAGGAACTTGCGGAATCCCCGCCGCCTGCAAGATATATTTGGTCATAATCTTATCCATGCCACAGGCACTAGTTAAAACCCCTGCGCCTACATAAGGCATACCGATGGTCTCTAGAAAACCTTGGATCGTTCCATCTTCTCCATTTGGTCCGTGGAGCAGCGGAAAAACAATCGCATCCTCTTCTTTGATCTCACCAGGTTGGATCGGCGTCCCTTGGTAAGCCGAATCCGTCAGATTCAACACTTCTTTGGATGTAGGGGCTTCAGTCAATAAAGAGCCTTTTAGCCACTGGCCATCTCTCGTGATCATTACTAATTGTACTTGGTAGTAATTATAATATACAGCATTGACTACTGAAAAAGCGGATAGAAGCGATACATCATGCTCTGCACTGCGTCCGCCATATAATAAAATAATTTTCAAAAGAAATTCCTCCTGTATTCATTGTTTCTACCAAAACTAATTCTTCCACATTTTAGCACAAAAACGAAGCTGCGACATTATTTCTTGCCGATTTTAACAACTGAAATCATCCGTAGTTGAATGTTTCTCGATTTCTTCGTACTATTAGACTAGCGAAACTTAAAGAATAGAGGTGCCCGTATGGAACAGGAATCACCATCTAAGAAAAAAAGACTCAGACAGATCGTTCAAGTGTTTCTCAAATACAAAGTGATTCAAAATTTAAGTAAGCAGCAAGATCCCATCGCTGTACGCAAAGCCTTTGAAGAATTAGGACCCACCTTCATTAAAATCGGACAAATGCTTTCCGTCCGTAGCGACTTATTATCCGACGCTTTTATCAATGAATTCAAACACTTGCAAGACAATGTCAAAAGCGATCCTTTTCCGCAAGTCCAAGCGTTGTTAGAAGCAGAATGGGAACAACCTCTGACAGCCATTTTTACAACTTTGCATGAAAAGCCCTTAGCTTCGGCATCTATCGGTCAAGCTCACCGTGGGACTCTAAAAGATGGCAAAGAAGTTGTTGTCAAAGTACAGCATCCCGGCATTATTTCCGCTATCCAAGTAGATCTCGATTTGTTTGAAAAAGCGATTCCTTTGATTCGCTATATTCCAGAAACGAATGTGGTGGATCTTAAAAGCGTTCTGCATGAAGTTCGACGCTCATTGGATAATGAAACAAACTTTCTGCAAGAAACGAAAAATGCGCAAGAGTTTTATCACTTCAATCACCACTGGCAGCAGATCGAGATTCCAAAAGTCTATCCTCAGTGGTGTACACGTAAAGTCATCGTCATGGACTATATGGAAGGAGAAAACCTAAATTGTTTGCTTGCTCGAAAAAACAATGAACAATTTTTTCCCAACCGGACAGTAAAAGAAATCAAGAAAGAAGTCGGTACCCTGCTGGTAGAGAACTTTATGAAGCAAGTCTTTGAAGATGGCTTTTTCCATGCGGACCCTCACCCTGGAAATCTCTTCTTGCAACCACTGGACCCCGATCAGCAAACAGCTCCTTTCCATGTAAAAAAGAAAGTTGGTGTTTTAGGCGGTGTCGATTACTCCTTAAAATGGCAGGATGAGGAGACATTGCCGCCTTATCGCTTGATCTTTTTAGATTTCGGAATGATGGGACATCTGGACCAGACCCTTCGCAGTCGGCTGGCAGATGCCTTGATCGCATTGTACACTCAAGATACCCAGCAAGTTGGTAGAGCTGTCCTACGCCTTTGCCGTCGGGAAAGAAACTTCGATGAAGTGGATTTCTATCAAGATCTTCAGTCTTTTGTTGAAAATTATTACAACATGCCGATCAAAGATATTGATTTGCAGAAAGTATTAGCTGAAGTCATCACTATCTGTCATGACAATCATCTGCAAATGCACCGTGACATCACGCTGCTGATCAAAGCTTTCGGAACGCTTGAAGGAGTAATCGAGGCACTTGACCCTCAATTATCGATGATGGAAGTGACACAACCATTTGCTCAGAAATACTTTTTGCAGCAGCTGGATCTTGAAGAAGAAATGAAAAAAAGTTTGTTAGCCAGTGCCAAAAGTCTCCGAGCACTCAGTCAACTCCCTGATCGGACATTAGCTGCTGTCAACACACTAGCTACTGGCAAGCATCGTCTGAATATTGAGATCCGCCATCAAAAACAGCTGCTGGATCGTTTTGATCAAATGATCAACCGGCTAGTGATTGGCATTATCTTAGCAGCAGTGATTTTAGGTTCCTCTCTTTTAGTCGTTGCAAGTCCCCAACAGGGCGGCTTTGTTCATCAGATGGGTATCTTTGGCTATTGTATAGCCTTTGTGGCCATCGTTATCGTTGCCGGAAAATATTTTTATGATCGTTTTCGAAAAAAATAAACGATCCAGCAGTCTCCTCAATGATGGTTACTGCTGGATCGTTTTTTTAATTTCTTGCTCTAGAACTTGTTTGAATTGTTGACGATCCTCTTTCGTGAATGGTTTCGGTCCTTTGGTCCGCTTGCCGGCTTTACGCATTTGTGTTCCTAAATACCGTTGTCCTAATAAAAAGTCAATGGTCTCCGGCAAATATTCTGTCCCGTTATGATGAAAAACACGGGCTTTTTTTGGTAATACAAGTGAAGCTAAGCCATAGTCTTGCGTGACTAAAAAATCGCCCGGTTGAATTTCTTTAACAATCTCATAGTCGGCTCGATCGGCTCCCTTATCCACATAGACAAAATGAACAAAATCTGGATATTCTTTGGCCGTATAGTGATCGACACTAGTGACGATCACAACTGGCAATGCAAACTGCGCGCCTAATTCAATGACTTCGTTTTTTACTGGAGAACCATCCCCATCGATCAGTAATCGCATCGTCTCGCCCCCTTCCTTTTATTGTAGAAGTTTCTACTGCAAGATGCAAGACAAGGCTGCATCCTCTCTGATGAGAAAATACAGCCTTGAGTTTAGTCTTTCAGTAACAAGTTTATTTTGAGTCCCGCATGACAAATTGACGCTCTTTTAGTTCATAAACAACATCACAGACTTTCGCTACTTCTTGTTCATGGGTCACTAAAATGATACATTTCTTTTGTTCATGGGCAATTTCTTGAAACAGCTGAACGATATCTTTTGAGGTCGTTTCATCTAAATTACCGGTGGGCTCATCTGCCACAATCAACTCATGTTCACAGCATATAGCCCGGACGATGGCCACTCGTTGTTGTTGTCCACCGGAAAGCTGGGTAACTTTCTTCATAGCTAATTCTTCAGTTATCCCAACTTTAGCCAGGTTTGCCAAAGCATATGCCTTTTTATCTGTTTGTTGTGACTTGGCAATCGCCATTGCAGTAGTCACATTATCCAGTGCCGACATATAGGGCAACAAATTATAAGCTTGAAAGACGATAGAAACATCTTTACGACGGTATTCTCGCAATCCAATTTTGTTCAACGGTTCGTTATCGTAATAAATATTCCCTTCTTTTGGCGTGTCCAACCCCGTGATCAATGAGAGAAATGTCGTTTTACCAGAACCGCTGGAACCAAGGATCGCGTACATTTTTCCAGACTCAAAGGTCAAATCTACTTCTCGAAAAAGGGCTTCAGATTCTGTTTGGTACCAATAGCCTAATTTTTCTGTTTGTAACGTCATGCTATCCCTCCTAGGAAACCAATATTTTTTTTGGATTGAGACGCAAAATTCCAGCTGAAGATAATAGAATGGAACCAAAGCTGATCCCTACACCTAACAATGCCAATAAGCCGATTTCTTGGAATGAAACCGTAATAGCCAACTCTTGGACTTCTGCCGATGGTGTAAAAGCGGATAGCCCGCTTCTGCCATTAGGACCGCCGTTGCCCATACTTGGCATTCCTTCCGGACCATTCATCCCTGTGTTCGCTTGTTCCGTTGTCGTTTGTTGAGCCAACAGCTGCTCGCCCACGATATTCCCTACAACATTGCCACTAGCTGCAGCGATTCCCAATGCAAAGAACATACAGATAGCAATCTCGGTAAAAAACTGTAAAATGACTTTTATTCGCGATTCGCCTAAAGATAACAGAACGCCGATCTCATATTTGCGTTCTCTGATCGACAACATTACGATCAATGTCAATATGATGACACCGGCAACCGCAACTAGCACAATAATATTTTTGGCAAAACTTGCAACATTATTCAATGGTGTCAACATCGACTGATACATTTGATCATTCGTTTGGATACTATAGGTATCGGTATCAATCAGTTTTTCAGCTTGAGCAACGAAACTGTCCATTTCTGAAGGATCGCTCAACGTATAAGTCGCCGAATCTAACGTATCCTCATTACCCGCCAATGTATTAACGAGAGTATAGGATGCAAACAATGTATTGGCCGGGTTCAAAAAATTGAACATTTGGCTCATACTGTTCCCAACTTCACTGGTTTCATAGATCCCTTTGATCGTTACTTCAACTTCATTGTCTTCACTATCAGAAATAACAAATTTGTCGCCAACCGAAAGCCCATTTGCTTCTGCTAATTCTGATTCGATCAAGACATTATTCGTGCCCTCATCTCCTGCAGTGATGGCTTCACCATCGGTAATTTTTGCAGTGCCTTCTGAAAAACTTGTATAGTTCGTACTTTCGGAAACACCAGTGATTTGAAAATCGCCGCTGCTCATTCTGCCTCCTTGCATATTAGGCATGCCATTTGGCTGGCCATTCGTTGCTCTAGATGAATCCTCCGTAGATTCTGTCGCTGTACTTTCGTCATCCTCACTTGAAATAGCTTCAATGCCACTGACAGCATCGGCTGATGTACTCGCTTCAAAGCTATAGGATGCTACCCCACTTAATGCTGCAATTGCTTGAGCATCACTAAGATTTACCGGTGTATTCTGGAAACTGCCTGGATCTGGCGGTGTCGACTCCCCCTCTGAAGTATCTGAAGAAGCTGTTTGGCTGTTTTGTCGAAGAGACTCCCGATTGGCTTGCAGCGTCACCGTCGCTCCCACGCTTTTTTGTGCGTTTTCGGTTGCGACTAAAGCAGCACTGCGGATTGTCAATCCTGCTAAAACAAAAATCAAAATTGCCGAAAAAACAGCAATCAGCAGCAAACTTCGACCTTTCTTTGCCCACAAACTTTGTAAGCCGCGTTTCATAAAATTCATCTCATATCCTCCTCTACTAAACGTAGCTTGACTATATGTTTACTAGCTTAAGTAAACCTTAAAATAGGCCTGGTCTATCCACGATATCTTTAGACACTGTCTGCTTCAATTTCGGAAATAGAGGGCTAGAATATCCTTTCAGAATGTTACACTTTAATAGCTTTTCACCACTCATTTATAGCAAGAATAAACTAAGTTGTAGCGGTCATCGTTCGTAGTATTTTCTTTCTTTGGTTCCTCCAACGAGGGCTGCTAGAATTCATCAGCGTCCAAATCCGCCCATTTGGTTTGTCGAGGCAGTTGCGCCAGATTGAGTCAAATTTGAAAGGGTATCTGTTAAAGATAATATGCCTAATTCAGAAGCATCCTTCACACTTCCTCCTTGATAAAGACCATAAACAGAAGCTTCACTATTGCTGCCGCCACTAAGTAGTGTATAGTCTGTTGATTGTAAATCTGGACTTGAAATCACCACATGTTGAAAATTCTTACTAGGTGCATAGGATAATAACGTGTTGCCCTCAGTATCTTGCAAGGTAATCAACGTGTCTGCTGCCTGAGATTGATCGAAAGTAATCGCCACTGACCGTTGTGTTCCGCCACTCACATTCATTGCCATATCAGTGGTTCCTGCAGCGACGAGGGTCCCACCTGTAATTTCAAAAGTACCATTATAATCTAAAGCGCCATTCCCGCCTCTCGTCGGTCCATTGACAATCACGATTCCACCGCTCATTGTGACATTGCCATTGCTGTCCAATCCATCTCCTTCAGCATCAATTGACAAGGTTCCACCTGTGATGACAACTTCTTTGCTATCATCTGCTTGATCGCCACCGCCTGGTCCTCCTCCAAAACTATCTTGTCCAAATTGTCCGCTGTCCGTCGTGTCGCTGCCGCCGCCGGCATTTACACCATCATCGCTTGCTAGCACTTGAATATCTCCACCAGCAATGGTGATGACGCTTGCTTCTAAGCCTTCATAAGATTTGTTGACAATAATCGTCCCATCATTAATGGTTAGATCATTGTCCGCATGAATGCCATCATCTCCAGTCACTGCTGAAATCTCCCCGCCATTGATGGTGACTGAATCATTGGCGTGGATACTATCATCCGCACTATCGATAGCATAGGAACCACTTGCTAGTAGGATTGTCCCGCCTGCTTTCATTCCTTTATAACTTTCATCAGCGACGACCGATTGACTAGCTGCACCATCAGCTGTCTTAACGGTCATTTCTGCTGATTGAATACTAAGACTTGTCTCAGCTTGGATACCATCCCGACCACTTTGGATCGTAAATATACCGCCATCAATCCCAATATAGCCTTTTGTAGCATATTCGGTATTGTTGGCTTGGATACCATCTCCTTCAGAGGTCGTCAGAGTATAATTCCCATCTCGAATCGACACCGAATCTTTTCCTTTGATCGCATTGTTTTTTGCTGTGATTTCATAGGTGCCGCTTGCCAAGACTAAATCGTCTTTGCTGCGGATGCCGTTGCTATAATTGCCTTCAATGACCAATTTCCCTTCCCCATTGATCGACAAATCGTCTTTGCTATAAAAAGCAGCATCCGGTTCGGTTTCTCCTTCTGCAAAGGTATAACTCGTTCCATCCGTTAACGTATTTGTTGTATCCGCAGCTAATGTCGTAATGACTTTCTCTGCCTGCTCGATAACAACTGCTGAACTGTTAGCATTCGTGATACTTACTCCAGCAAAAATCAAATGAACCTTGGCTTCTTTGTCGACATTGATTTTCAATTGACCGTCTGTCAAAGAACCGCTGACCATATATGTCCCTGCCGAAGTAATCGTTACTGTTTGATCATCAACTGTAAATCCTTCTCCAGCTTCCGTTTGTGCATCCGCCAGTTTTATCGCTATAGCTGAAGATGTCTCATAAGAAGCATCCAAATCCTCTTCTTCATACTTTCCATAATAATCTGTATCTTCCAAAGAAGTAGATCCATTCGTAACCGTTGCTTCCGAAGTTCCAGTGACAGAACTTGAAGAATTTGTTTCAGATTGCTGCGCACAAGCTGCCAGTAACAGTGCCAAAAACAATGGGTAGATTTTTTCATTGGTCTTCCTCCTTATAATTCATCACGATTAGCCGCGACTTTACCGAGTACAACAGGTAAATTGCCATTACGCGTCCGTACATCATCGATCAAAGCCTTCTCTTGTGTTTGATCCTTCAATACTAAGTGATAGCGTAATTCGTAGAGACTGCCCATGGTTGTTGTGCGTACCGAATCCAACTTGGCTGTATGTGTAAATTTCTCAAATATGTCATCAAACAGTTGGGGATAATCTAAGTCTTCTGGAATAGTTATTTTCAATTCCCGTTCGCTCGTCTTACGTCGTTCGCCAAATGGTACGGTATACAGCATCAATAAAAAGGCAGCTACCACGAATGAAAAAACCACCACATAACCGACATAACCCATACCGGTGGCTAAGCCGATCCCCATGGACCAAAACACACTAGTGATTTCGCGAGAACCTCCTGGGACGGAACGGAAGCGGATCAAGCTGAATGCGCCCAAAATCGCTACCCCAGTTCCTAAATTCCCATTGACCAGCATAATCACTGATTGTACTAGAACCGGCAGTACTGCCAACGTAATAACAAAATTTTTTGTATAAACATTCTTTACCATATGCACTCCGGCAACTAAGAGACCCAGAATCAGTGAGGCACTAATACAAATAATCAAGCCACCCCATTCAAGAGTAGCGGTATCACTTAACAAACTAGATAACATTCTGAATATCCTCCTTTTTAAACAAATGACGTTGGTAGGTTTGAGCATACTTGGAAAAACTAGCTTTGCGCACACCATACTGATTCAATTGTTCAACAAACCAAAGGGGATAGGCCCCCATTGCTTTGACTTCCATCAACACACCAATCTCTGGCGCTATCAATTGTCCATAACTCCCTTCAGACAATGTCAGATTGTTTTCCCGATAACGAATGTTTTGATCAAAGGTCACTCTAAATTCACTGTCTTCTGATGCAAAAAGCGAAAGGCGGTCATAGGCAATCAAAACGCGCGGGCTTAAGTCATGATTTTGTTTAAATAACCAACGAATTTCGGCGGCAATTTGAAGCGGATGAATAGTGGTAGGAAACTCCCCGCTTCGTACCCATGATTGATAATCTGAATAGCTTAGAGGAACACGCCGTTTATATACAATGCCATTGACTTTCTTCTTGATTTCTAGGAACACCAAACTGTCCTGAGATGGAGCACCATAACTCCGGATGCGAAATTTCTCTTTATACTTTGGTTTATCCATCGAATGACGGATGAAACGAAAATCATCCGTGTCATAGTAAAGAGATAGAATCGTGTGTTGGCCATATTCATCAACCTTCATCCTCTGCTGCAACGCACCCAGAAACGGCTGAAACTGCTCAGACGATAAAAGATACTTGGTTTCTTTTCGTTGAAATACCTTTTTTAATTTCATGGTATTTTCCTCCTTTGATTGCTATAGTCCTTATTTAAGACGCTGAAACTTAAAGACAGCTTAAGCAAAAATCACTTTTTTAAGTTTTTTTTATGTTACTCATGCTATGCTTATAATGAAAGAGGTGACAGAATGATCAAGTTATTACTGATCGAAGACGACAGAACGTTATCAGAAAATATTAAAGAAATCGTTGCAGAAATTGGTGAAGTCAGCCAAGCTTTTGATGGGAGTGAAGGTCTGTATGAAGCCCAAAGTGGGATTTATGATTTGATCATTCTAGATTTGATGCTTCCAGAAATGAACGGCTATGAAGTATTGGCAAAATTACGACAGCACACTGTTCAGACACCAGTCTTGATCTTAACCGCCAAAGATGGATTAGAGGATAAAGTCACTGGCTTTCAAAAGGGCGCCGATGACTATTTGACAAAACCTTTTTATCGGGAAGAATTATTGATGCGATGCAAAGCCTTGTTAAAACGTTCATTAGGCTTATTTAATGAAAACCAAGTGATCTATAAAGGATTGACCTGCAATCTCTCTACTAATGAAGTGACATGTCAAGAGAAGCTATTACCTATCCAAGGAAAAGAATTTGCATTACTCGTTTATTTTTTGCAAAACCGAGGCATTATTTTGACTAAAGAACAAATTTTTGACCGTATTTGGGGATTTGATTCAGAAACAACGATCACAGTAGTCGAGGTCTACATCAGCAATTTACGCAAACATCTTCGGGATACTGGTATCGATAAAGAGATCCGGACACTGCGCAATGTAGGCTATATTATGCAAGGAGATTAGCGAATGAATAAAGAACTCTCCAAGAAACAACGGCTCAAGGTGTTTTTGATCAATGTGGCTGCTTTTGCATTGATCTTTACATTGCTCGGAATCATTGTACTAGAATTATTTGATCAATCTGCGTATCAAGAAACCGATATTGCTCTTGAACAAGCCGTTAAAGATACACGTCTGGTCCAAGCAGAGATCAACAACGCTAATCAAAACGAAGCCATTGCCTTACCGCCAAATACAGCAATGCCAAAGATTCCTGGAACCAATCGTTTCAACACCCAATTTATTCTTTGGTCAGAAGACGGTACGATAGTAAACAAACAATCATTAGGCGGACGTTTCTCTCAGCTAGCTTCACTCAAATTAGATACTGAACATTTAAATACGATTCAATCACTGACCGTAAGCGATCAAAATGAAGCGGAGACTTTGCTGTTTCACTCGATCACAGCTGCCGCGCCTACGAACCAATCAGGGGTAGCCTATGTTCAAGTGTTGGCCAACACCAACCAAATCAATAATGCAATGAACAACTTTCAAACAATTTTGATTTTATCGATGATTTTCTTTTGGATCTTATCAATCGGTATCAGCTATTACCTTTCTTCATTGACAATGCGGCCAATCCTCGCTTCGTGGAAAAAACAGCAAGAATTTGTCGAAAATGCTTCTCATGAATTACGGACGCCTTTGACGATCATCCAAAATAGTTTAGAGCGCACCTTCACTAAGCCCAATCATACGATCATTGAGGAATCAGAAAGTATTGCTCAAGCATTAGCAGAGACCCGGAGGTTGACTGGATTGACGGCAGATTTATTGACGATTGCCCGCAGCGATTCCAACCAGCAGATGTTAGCCAAAGAAACCATTGCCATCGCCCCTTTCATTCAAGAACTGGCAAAACCGTTTCAAGAGATTGCCAAAATGAATAACAAACAATTTGTCTTGGAAAACCTTGCCTTAACAACTGCTGTCTTCGATCCTAAAAAAATACATCAAGTATTAGTAATTTTATTGGATAATGCCCTGAAATATACAAGTCAAGGAGATAAGATCACACTGCTTTCAGAAATCTCCAACAAGTATTGGCTGCTCGAAGTTAGAAACACAGGTCCATCTATTAGCGATGAAGACAAGAAACATATTTTTGAACGCTTTTATCGGGAAGATCGCTCCCGTTCAAAAGAAACCGGCGGCTATGGTCTCGGTTTGGCCATCGCCAAACAAATCGTGGAGGAACACAAAGGGCAAATCAGTGTACGTGATCTACAACCTAAAGGCGTTATTTTTCAAATCCGTTTGCCAAAGGAGGGATAAAAATGAAAGTCATTCATTTAAGAGAATATCCTGAATATTTACAGGAAGCGATCGCTTATTTTCAATCAAAATGGGCGAGTCCCGCATCCATGAAAGTGTATGAAGATAGCTTGACCCACAGTTTTTCTGATACCGATCTACCGCAATGGTTTCTACTCGTGGATGACCAAGCCGCTGCTGTCCCCTCGATCATTGGCTGTGGTGGACTGATCACGAATGATTTTATCAGCCGAATGGATTTGATGCCTTGGCTGTGCGCCCTCTATGTCGATCCTCACTATCGCAGACAAGGTGGTGCTCGGCTTTTGATCGAAACGATCAAGCAATCTGCCGCTACTGCTGGTTTCTCGACCCTTTACTTATGTACAGATCTTGTTTCGTTTTATGAAAAATTTGGTTTTGAACTGATGGGTACAGGCTATCATCCTTGGGGAGAAGAATCGATGATCTATCGCTATCCCCTACAGAAATAGACAAAAAAACAGCCTTGAACATGAATGTTCAAAGCTGTTTTTTATTCACAGTACTATTACTAGTAGAATACCCTATCTCCACAAAAGGAATATTCCGACACCCTGCATCCGGCAGGTGGATCGCTCCTTGTGCCTCTGTTATCAATCTGGTCAGCCAAAGCTAGACCATCTCGACTCGTCGCATGAGGTATACTTTACCATAATTGATAAAGAAAAACTACTGCTTTATCAAAAAATTCTTTAATAAGTGTTTTCGAAAGAAAAAATGTTCAGCTTTCGGTTAAGAATGTTGCAACTTTCGTTGTGATCAAATCAATCGCTACGTGGTTCTCGCCGCCTTCTGGAACGATGACATCTGCATAGCGCTTCGTAGGTTCGATAAATTGATGATACATGGGCTTGACTACTGTCAAATATTGTTCAATAACGGAATCCAACGTTCGTCCGCGTTCTTCCATATCTCGTTTGATCCGACGAATGATTCGAATATCATCATCCGTATCTACATACAGTTTGATATCCATCAAGTCTCGCAAACGTTCGTCTTCCAAAATCAAGATTCCTTCAAGAATGATCACTTCTTTTGGTTCCTGAATGATCGTTGCTTCACTGCGAGTATGTGCCACATAATCATAGACCGGTTTTTCGATCGTTTCGTAGGCAAGGAGTTTCTGCAAATGTTCGATCAATAGATCGGTATCAAAGGCAAACGGATGGTCATAGTTTGTGTTCAACCGTTCTTCAAAGCTCAAGTTGCTTTGATCTTTATAATAAGAGTCTTGTTCAAGCATCATAATGGAATGATTGGGAAAGTGATTGAAAATCGCTCGGCTCACACTTGTTTTTCCACTACCAGAACCACCAGTCACACCAATAATAATGGGCTTGCCATTCGTCATTCAATTAACCTCTTTCGTCTCTAAAATTTACACTGTTTCTATTATAGCGAAATTCTGAAAAATTACTATCCATTTTTAAGAAATCAGCTTTTTAATAACGATGGCAATTGATCCAACGACTGGATCTCATAGGTTGGGAGAACTGTTGAAGCTACTTTTTTGTTAGGATTCAGCCAGATTGTATCGATCCCTGACAAATGTCCGCCCAAAATATCTGAAGACAATGAGTCACCAATAATGACTGTTTTTTGTTGCTCAAAATTAGGAATCCGGTCAAAAACATAGGTGAAGAATTCTTTCATTGGTTTTTGATAACCTGTATCTTCTGATACAAAGATATCCTGAAAATAAGGCATTAACTTAGCATCTGACAGCCGGCGGTATTGGGTTTTAGAGACACCATTAGTTACAACATATAAATCAAACTTGTCAGCCAATTCGGCCAACACTAGCTGACTATTGCCTAATAATTTATGCCCTTGATCCAAGTAAGAACGATAGTGTTTTTCCATCGCTTCACTGTCGACGATTCGCCCATACTTTTTAAAAAATAAGCCAAATCGTTCATTGACTACTTGGTCTCTAGACAGCTTCCCTTGTTCAAATTGTTGCCACAATCTGTGATTGACCTCTTGATAAGTCTGTTTCATTTCGAGATCCATCGTCAGACCTTGTTCCGCGAAAAGAGCCATCAGCGCTTCATGTTCAGTATCTTGGAAATCAAGAATCGTATCATCGACATCAAATAACAGTGTTTTATAAGTCATAGTCTCCTCTTTCTCAGCGAAAATAATTCGCTAGGCTTTCTAATTCAAATTGGGCGAGATCCCGGTATTCTCCGGACAATAGATCCCCTAGTTCCAAAGGACCAATTGCAACTCTTTTTAAGGCAATCACTTTTTTCCCTCTTGCTAAAAACATCTTCTTCACTTGATGGAACTTCCCTTCAGCAATCTCTAGATGAACAAAGGACCGCCTACCTGAAGTCATCTCTATGGTCAATTTGGCAGGCTGACAAACGACACCTCCATGAAAAACGATGCCTTGAGCAAAAGCAGCCACATCTTCCGCTGTTACCGGACCATTGACAACGACATCGTATCGTTTCGGCACTTTCTTGTTTGGGTGCAATAACTCATAGCCTAACTGTCCATTCGTCGTCAACAATACCAATCCTTCTGTATCGCGATCCAAACGTCCCACTGCATAAAGTGTCGCCTGTCGGTCTTCTGGCTGTAAAAGATCAATGACTGTGGGATGCTGGTGATCTTTATTTGCTGTCACTACCCCCGCTGGCTTATTGAGTAAATAATACACATCTCTTGTTTGCAGCAGTACCCCAGCAACCTTGATTTCATGCAATCGGCTGTCGACATTTCGAGAAGGGTTCCGTTCGATTTGCTGATCCACCAAGACTTTCCCTTGTTGAAAAAGACGTTTCATTTCTTTGCGAGAGGTCGCTAACCGCTCTTCTATCAGTTTGTCTAAACGCATTGTTTTCTCTCCATCTTGGCTATTATAGCTCAGATTTAATTGCTTGCAAATCCTCGACTCATCATTTCATTTGACTTTCTTCGACTTTCCACGTAAGGTTAAAGAGTAAAGTAAATAAAGTTTCTCATACACAGCGTTACGACCTGGTGGAGAAAAGTTGAACCAAAACTTTCTGGGGCAGTTGTGTAAACAACTGCCCTTTTGCGTGTTTTTACTCACGTACCACTTAATGTGCAGAGTTAACAAAATTTGCTTAAAAACATCCCGTTTTTTTCGGGAAATTTTAGGAGGAATTGAGTTATGTCAGTATCATTAGAAGTTACGAAAAGAGAAGTTCGCCCCCGTTCATTACGGAACAAATTGCGTCACGAAGGAAAAGTACCTGCTATCGTGAATGGTTATCAAGTAGACAGTACTCCAATTGCAGTCAATGCAGCGGAATTAGAAAGACTGCTACGTGAAAATGGTTTGAATACCGTAATCACTATGAACTTAGAAGGCAAGAAAGTAAATACACTGATCAAAGAATTTCAATCAGACACGTTCACTCGTGCATTGACCCATGTTGAATTCATCTCAGTCGATATGAATGAAGAAACTGAGGTAGAAGCTGAATTGACCTTAGTTGGTGATGCAGCAGGCGTGAAAGCCGGCGGCGTATTGACACAAAACTTATACAGTGTCGTTGTATCCGCAACACCAGATAAATTACCTGAACGTATTGAAGTTGATGTCACTGGACTTGAAATTGGTGACGCGTTGACTGTAGGCGATTTAGAGAAAAATGATGATTATACGATCGTCACAGAAGCCGAAGAACAAATCGTTGCTGTTGCTGAAGCACAAGAACTTTCAGAAGATGACGAAAACGGTGAAGCAGCAGAACCAGCTGTTATTGGTGAAGATCAAGAATAATTTTTGCTAGAAGTAAAGAATAAGACCATTCCTTGGGGAGTGGTCTTATTTTAAACAAGTTGATTCTATCTTTCGATTGCACGACCGACTTTATCCTCAAGGAGGGAACAACCATGTTTGAACCATTTGACAGTGGCCGCAGCCGCTATGCTTCTGGCGGTATCGTCCAAACCATGCCGGGAGAATTGATCGATAGTTTATGGCTGATCATTGACTTGGATCTGAAAGGCGTTATTCCGTTAGAAAATCTATTAACTTTTCACGTAAAAAATAATGACGGCCGTGTTAGTATTCATTTTTCACAAGATGATCGCCGTGCTGGGATGTGTATCGATCTGCCGATTGCTTACAATGAGTATTTGCCTCAAACCGTTTATGCCTATGACGATGGTCAGCGCCAAACCATTTTATTGCCTAGTGAAGCAAGCTGATCTTCTATGATTTATTTCTCTGCATTACGTACAAAATATCCAGCGAGTGAGGGATAGCTAGACACTTTCTGCTAGGCTTAAGGTATTCTTAGCCTAGTAGTTTTTTTAGTGTTGCCCTACTATTGTTCAGCTATTCAGTTGTTCGGTTGTTCGGTTCTTTTGAGTCTGCTTTTAAGCGGCCCTGCTTGCAGGATCACCCAATTTCCCCTTCCATCATTTCCTACTATGAATCCAGAATCCCTGTTTTTTTCCTTGCTTTCTTCATTTTTTTCTCTTTTTAGCTGATTAGCTCCATATCTGTCTCTTTGTAATGAAAATTATTTATTAAACTTTGATGATTATTCTTTTCTAAAAAAACCAAGAAACTAGTTATCCACTATAATAAATGTAATCTCATCCGAAAGAGGTGATTCACAACTTGGAGGATTTTCTCGAGAAAGAAGTGTTGCGCATGTTGCGTCTGATCCGTAGTCTTTTCAAAGAAAGTCCGCTCCCCCTCCAACAAGCAGCCCTGCAACAAGGGATCTCCGTCAAGACTATTAGACGGATGATCGCCAGCGAGTTAGGTCTCAAGTTACCAATCAAATTTTTGATTAAAAAAGGCCAACTTGATTATTTACAGACGGAAGCAATGCCGGTTGCTGAGTTACAAAAAAAGTCATCGCTTCTCTTGTAAAAAAGAGCAGTAACTATCGTATTCTTAACACCCAGCTGGAAGAACCTTCGTTGACTTATCCATTATTATGCAGAAAATGCCACCTGAGTCCTTCCAGTGTCAATCGACGTTTCACTGCTCTATCATCCTCTTTGGCAGCGTATCACTTATCTCTGAATCGCAAGCATTTTCCACTTTTACAAGGGAACGAAATACAAATCCGTTTTTTCTATTATCAATTGTTGCGCTGGATGTGTCCACACTTGATAAAAAATTCCAGTGAGGCCTTCTTTTGTATCAAAACAATCCATGAAAAAAGAAAAGCGGTTTATCCGTTGGAAAATGGGATCGCATTAGCTACAGTTTCTCCAAAAAACTTTGTCCCTGCCTATTATTTGCGCCATGAACGCAACTATCTTTTCTTATGGAAACAATTACTTGGACTTGAAGCCTTCTATTTATCTGAAGAAGATACCTACTTGCTGAACCAAATATTTGCTGCAGAACTGCTCAAAGAACGTCTGGGAAGTGACTCCTTTCAAATCTGTCTGGTCAAAATCACTCAAATCCACTTGCTCTGTGCTTTATTAGAAGGCAATCTGATCTTGTTGAAAGCGAGTAGATCACTTTCACCTGATACCCTCACACTCATTCGTCTGTTTCTGGGCCAGCTCCCCCACTACGATCAATTATTAAAAAAGCACCCAGAATTGCCGCTGCTGTATGAAATGATCTGGCATAACCGCTCTGTTTTGCTAGATTGGAATTAAAAAAGAGCAGTGACAAAAGTATGAAACAAACCACCTAACCGAAGCGTAAAGAGATTACTCCTGCGATTCAGGAGGTCTTCGACGCAAGATTGCGAGGAAGGTCAAATCTCTTTATCATTTAGTACGTTTCGTCTGTTTTTAACTTATGTCACTGCTCTGTTTGTACTGCTTAATGAATGAAACTATTTTGCGTCCGCATCAACGATTTTCACAGAACCTTGCCATTGTTTTTCGACAAAGTCTTTGATTTCGTCAGAGTGAAGCACTTCAACCAATTTTTTGATTTTATCGCTGTTTTCGTCGCCACTGCGAACGGCAATCACATTGACATATGGTGAATTATCAGCTTCTAATAAAACAGAATCATCTGCTGGATTCAAATCGATCCCAAAAGCAAAGTTTGCATTGATTGCCACTAGGTCTGCTTCATCATTTTGGTAAGCCGTTGCCAATAGTGAAGGATCAATATCATGCTTGAATTCTAATTTCTTTGGATTTTCAGAAATATCATCAAATGTTGCTGTTTCAGCATCGACACCATCTTTCAACTTAATCACACCAGCATCTTGTAAAATCGTTAAGATACGACCCCAATCGGATTCCGAATTTGAAGTAATCACGGTTGCACCTTCAGCTAATTCAGAAATGTCAGAGATCCGTTTTGAATACAACCCCATCGGTTCGATATGAACCGCTCCTGCATTAACAAAGTCATAGCCATTATCGGCAATTTGCTTGTTCAAGTAAGGGATATGTTGGAAATAGTTGGCATCGATATCGCCATTTTCTAAAGCTTTGTTTGGCAAGATGTAATCATCGAAGGTTTTGATTTCTAAATCGATTCCTTCTTTTTCCAACAATGGTTTTGCTTGTTCTAAAATTTCTGCATGGGGTGTGACAGATGCTCCCACCACCAATTTTGTGTTTTCTCCACTAGCTGACGTTGAATCGGCGCTGTTATTTGAACCTGTACCGCAGGCTGCTAAAGCGAATGTTAACAATACTGTTGTTGCAAAACCAAAAATCTTTTTCATTTTTATTCCTCCCAATTTTCTGTTTGATGTTTTTCTTTTTCAGCCAATCAGCGTTTGTCTGTTGCTTTTGTCAAAAAGTCGCCGATTGCTTGTAAGATAAAGACAATAATTAAAATAATCACTGTTGCTACAAGCGTCACAGTGTAATTTCCCCGTTGAAAACCTTCTTGCCAAGCCAATGAACCAAGACCTCCGGCACCGATCGCCCCTGCCATGGCTGTGTAACCAATCATTGAAATGGTAGTGACAGTGATGCCCGAAATCAATGCTGGGACACTCTCAGGAATGATAATCTTATAAATAATCTCCCAGTAACTTGCCCCCATCGCCTCGGCAGCTTCAATTACACCTGGACTTACTTCTCGAAAGGCAATCTCTACTAACCGTGCATAAAAAGGAGCTGCTGATAGAACCAATGCTGGAATCGCAGCTTTTGCCCCTAAGAAGGATCCTACCAATAGTGTCGTGAACGGTATAATCAAAACCATCAAGATCATAAACGGAGTTGAACGAAACACGTTACTGATAATCGAGACTAAGGTATAGGCAAAGCGTGATCCAAATGTTTGCTTGCGACCTAATGAATAAAGAGCCAATCCTAGTATTAGTCCAATCACAATGACTAGTACCATAGAGAAGAATGTCATAAATAACGTATCGATCGTCGCTTGTTGCATGTTTGCCCAATCGATTTTTTCAAAATCAAAATAGGTTTCTGAAAATGATTTACCCACGCTCGATCACCTCCACGCCTACTTGTTCTTGCGCAAAAAAGCGCAATGCTTTATCGATTTCTGGTGTTTCACCGGTCAATAGAACGGTTAATGCGCCAAAAGAGCCTTCATTCGTTTGCTGAATCTTGCCATAAACAACATTGACATCAATCAGATACTTTCGGATCGCTTGCGAAATGATTGGTTCATTCGCATTGTCTTCCGTAAAGGTCAATGTCACTAAGCGGCCATGGGGATTTTCTCTTAAAAAGGCTTGACGCAATTCCTCGGGATCTTCTTCTGGCTCCAAATCCTGCTGCACAAAGCGCTTAGTCACAGCTTGTTGCGGATGACGAAACACCGAGTGTACGGAACCTTCTTCAACGATTTTGCCTAATTCCATTACAGCTACTTTATTGCAGATTTTGCGAATCACGTTCATCTCATGGGTGATCAGCACAATTGTCAAATTCAGTTTTTTGTTGATGGACAGCAGTAAATCCAAAACTTCTTCGGTTGTCTGAGGGTCAAGTGCACTGGTTGCTTCGTCGCATAGCAAGATTTCTGGCTCATTTGCTAACGCGCGGGCAATTCCTACCCGTTGTTTTTGGCCACCTGACAATTGGGAAGGGTAAGCTTTTTCGCGTCCTTCTAACCCGACAAGTTTTACCAGTTCTTGTGCCCGCTCGCGGCGTTTGATTTTGGGGATCCCTGCCAATTCTAATGGTAATTCGATATTTTCCAATACTGTTCGTGACCACAAGAGGTTAAAGTGTTGAAAAATCATTCCAATTTTTTTACGAAAATCCCGTAGTTCTTTGTTCTTCAAGGCTAAAATATTTTGGCCATTGATCACTACATCACCAGCTGAAGGAAGTTCTAATCCGTTCAATAGACGAACCAATGTACTTTTGCCGGCACCTGAATAACCAACGATGCCATAAATATCGCCTTTTTCCACTTGCAGAGAAACATCATTGACGGCATGGACTGCGCCACTTTTACCGTCAAAGGATTTCTTTACGTGGGTCAATTCGATTAATGCCATAAATTTCCCATCTTTCTTTATTCATTCACTAGTTAAACACAAAAAAAGCTTTCATCCTTTGTACATTATACTGTTACAAAGGACGAAAGCACAACTTCCGTGTTACCACCTTGATTTACTGTCGACTCGCATCAACAGCCTCTTCCAGTACTTGAATTTCTTCGCATACTGTTGCACAGTAACGGGTGCATCCCGTGATAGGCTTGTCCTTAGACTCACCCATCCTGCTCAAAGACCATCTTCCATCTTCTCTTCGTTGCCCATTTACACCAAACAGGGCTCTCTGTGTACGTCAAGAACATGTACTCTTCTTTTCAAAGCATTCATTTATTGAGCAAATTATAGCAACGTCTCAATCTGCTGTCAATTCTTTTTGTAAATCAGTGGTTGGATCTTGTTTTATAATTCGTCAAATTGACTTGGATCAACATCTTTAAAGCTGACTAGCCAAGCATTCATTTCATCGCTGTCGTTTAAGATATCAACGTTTTGATCGATTTTTTCATTTACAGAAGAAATCACACCTGTTAATGGGCTTGGAAATTCACTGACAGCTTTTTCTGCTTCCAACTCCACTAGCGTATCTCCTTGTTTCAAGGCTGTACCAACTTTTTTCAAAGAAGCAAAAGACACAGCACCTAATTCTTCTTGTGCTTCTTTTGTCAAACCAACACAGTATTCTTTGCCATTGAACAGTACCCACAAATTATCTTTTTTTCTCAAGCATTTCTTTTCCATGATTCTAACAAGACTCCTTCATATTCTTTTTCTTTAAACCCATTGATCAAAAAGCGATCTTCACTAATCAACAACGGGCGTTTGATCAACATGCCGTCTGTGGCCAACAAAGTTGCGGCTTCTTCATTCGACAACGTTGGTACTTTCTCTTTCAAACCTAATTCACGATATTTCATTCCGCTTGTGTTAAAAAAGCGGCGAGCTGGCAAGCCGCTAGAGGTGATCCATTGTAACAATTGCGCCTTCGTAGGCACCTCTTTGATCATGTCAATGGCCTCATAGGGAATCCCATTTGCTTCTAGCCAAGCTTTCGCATTTTTACATGTACTGCATTTCGGATACCAGTAAAATGTGATCATAGCTATCTCCTTACAAGGTTTTTGGTGTACTCTCAGCCTGATAGCGCATCGATAAAATCAAGCCAATGCCGATCATGTTACTTAATAATGCCGATCCCCCTTGACTGATGAAGGGTAATGGAATACCTGTCAAAGGCAATAAGCCAATATTAGCACCGATATTTTCAAAGACATGGAACAAGATCATCATGATGATCCCGGTAGCAAGATAGGCATAAAATTCATTGTTTGTATCAAAACAAACCCGAATCATTCGGTAAATCAAAATGAAATATAATAAAATCACAAAGGCACTGCCGACAAACCCAAAGTTCTCTCCGATCACAGAGAAAATCATATCTGATTCACGAACTGGCACGTAGACATCACTCACATTGAACCCTTTACCGAACATCCCACCAGACCCAATGGCCATTAAAGCATAAGCTAGTTGGAAAGACTGGCCTTGAGTATCGTGAAACGGATCTAACCAAGAATCGATACGTGCAAACTGATATTCTTTAAAGCCGACATTATAGAGAAACTCTCGTCCCATATCTGTTGTGACTAAAAAGATGGTCCCGCCCCCTATCAAAACAAAAGCGGCGATAACTGGGATCACGATCTGCCAAGAAATCCCCGACATCAAAAAGATCCCACCAAAAATAGCTAAGAAAACTAACATCGTTCCAAAGTCTTTTTGCAGCATGACTAAAACTAGGACCGGAATGGTTACAGCTAACATTTTAGCGATCAATAAGCCATCCGTCTTTAAATCTCGATCTCGATGACGAACATTGTGATGGGTGACCACCAGCGCCAACATCATGATAAAGGCAATCTTCATCAATTCCGAAGGCTGGATCGTAAAGGAGCCAAAACGCAGCCAGTTTCGCGAGCCCGTAGAGTCGGCTAACCCTGCATCATAGAACTTCAAGAGTCCCAGCATTACCAGCAATCCTGCTCCGTAAATATAGGGAGTCAACTTCCACAACCACTTGGATTTTATATGCATGATCACTATAATTGCGATAACTCCTAGTACATACCATAAAGCTTGAAATCCTAAGGTTTTCCCCACGGATGGATTCCTTGGGTCATTCGTCAATGCGACATACAATGACGCAAACCCAATCAAGCACAATAAAAATACGGGTAATATCACACCGTAGTCAATTCGATTATCATTCTTTTTTATTCGTGTATTTTCCATGCCCACACTCTCTTCTGTAGAATCTTTATCCATTATAGTGATGTTTGCGCAGAAAAGAAAGGATTCCCCGTTCTCATTCAGAAAAAATTTAGAAACTTTAAAGTTTTCTCTAAAAAAATCATCTAAAAAAAGAAGCAGTCTAATTAGACTGCTTCAATGCCAGCTGCAGGATTCGAACCTGTGACCTACGCGTTACGAGTGCGTTGCTCTACCAACTGAGCTAAGCTGGCAACTAACACAAAGAAGATTATAAGAAAAAAACACAACTTTGTAAAGAGAAGTTTAGGGAAAAAATAGGATTACTGAAAATTTTCAAAAAATGTGGTATAATTTAATTATATCAAGGAGGTTTTTACATGGCAACATTTGGTAAGTTCGAAACAACCGTTGTCCCATCAGCTGAAGGTGCAAATTTTGAGGTCGCTACTCCTGTCATGTTCACGATCCATGGAATAAAACAAACCGGTACAGTCACTAAGCAGCTTAAGAACTCTGCGGTTGTTGAATTGAATCAGACAGCGGAGAATCAAAAGCTTGTTACACAAAGTAATGGTGTATTGATCATTAATTATAAACAGTTAACGAAAATGTAGTTCGTTCAAAAGGAGACTGGGACAAAAGTGTTAATCTCCTAGAAATAAGGAGAAATACGCAGAAATTGCTTTTCAAATTTTTTGGTAGTTCGATTTATTTCCGAAGGAGTTGCTTCTGCTCCCAGCGTTTAGACGTGTTTAGAGCGTGGAACAAAAGTGTTTTTCACTTTTGTTTCACGCTCTTTCTTTTATTTTGTTCCAAACAAACGGTCACCAGCATCGCCTAATCCAGGAACGATGTAGCCATGTTCATTCAAGCGGTCATCTAAGCTTGCTGTGTAGATATCCACATCAGGATGGGCATCTTGCAATGCTTTCACACCTTCTGGCGCAGCAACTAGGCAAACAAACTTCATGTTAGAAGCGCCGCGTTTTTTCAACGCATCGATGGCCATGATCGCTGAACCACCAGTTGCTAACATTGGATCAACAATAAATAACTGACGAGTGTCGATGTCTTCAGGCAATTTAACGAAATACTCATGTGGTTCAAGGGTTTCTTCATCACGATACATACCAATGTGTCCTACTTTAGCCGCTGGGATCAACTCTAAAATACCGTCGACCATGCCTAGTCCGGCCCGTAGAATCGGTACGATTGCTACTTTTTTACCACTAAGTGTTTTTTGGGTCGATTCTTCGATCGGTGTTTCGATCACTACATCTTCGAGGGGCATATCCCGTGATACTTCATACGCCATCAACATGGCGATTTCATCGACAACTTCACGGAACACTTTCGTTCCACAGTTCTTGTCGCGGATCATTGTTAATTTGTGTTGAATCAAGGGGTGGTCAATTACTTGGAATTTACCCATTTTAAAAGTCTCCTTTGGTTTTTCTTTTATTTTAAAGCAAATCAACGATTGATACAACCTTGCATCACGTCATAGCCATATTCCTTCAAAAAAGGATCTGAGCAACGGCTCAAACCCTTTTCCTGCTACATCTTAATACAACGGATACTTGTCCGTCAACTCTTTCACTTGTGCTTTTGCTTCTTCCAAAACAGCCGTATCTTCAGGGTGTTCCAACACTTTGACGATCAGTTTTGCTACTTCTACAGCATCTTCTTCTTTGAACCCACGGCTAGTGATTGCCGGTGTGCCAACACGAATACCGCTCGTTTTAAATGGGCTAAGGGTTTCAAATGGAATCGAATTTTTATTGACTGTGATGTTGACTTGGTCAAGCAATGCTTCGGCTTCTTTTCCGTTAAGCTCAAATCCTCGCACATCAATCAGCAATAAATGATTGTCCGTTGCACCAGAAACAAGCCGCGCTTGCGGCGCTTGATTGAACACTTTTGCCATTGCTTGCGCATTTCTGATCACTTGCTCTGAATAAGTCTTGAAGTCTTCATCCAATGCTTCTTTGAATGCGACTGCCTTGGCAGCGACCACATGTTCCAAAGGTCCGCCTTGAATGCCAGGAAAGACTGCACTGTTGATTTTTTTCGCTAAGTCTTCGTCATTGGTCAAAATCAAGCCGCCACGAGGACCTCTAAGGGTCTTATGGGTCGTAGAAGTAGTGATATCTGCATAAGGAACTGGATTTGGATGTAGACCAGCAGCAACTAACCCTGCGATATGTGCCATATCTACCATCAACTTAGCACCGACTTCATCAGCAATTTCACGGAATTTGGCAAAATCGATTGTTCGTGAATACGCACTGGCACCAGCAACGATCAATTTTGGTTGATGTTTTCTCGCTAAGATCCGTACGACATTATAATCAATCACTTCAGTCGCTGGGTCTACGCCATAGCTAACAAAGTGATAGGTTTTCCCACTAAAATTGACTGGAGAGCCATGGGTCAAATGCCCACCTGCGGATAGATCCATGCCCATCACCGTATCTCCTGGTTCAATCAACGCTAGATATGCTGCAGTATTGGCTTGTGAGCCTGAGTGAGGCTGTACGTTTGCATAGGCCGCACCAAAAAGTTCTTTGGCACGATCAATTGCTAAATTTTCAACAACATCGACAAATTCACAACCACCGTAGTAACGGCGACCTGGATATCCTTCGGCATATTTATTTGTTAAAATACTGCCTTGAGCCGCTCTTACACCTGCGGAAACGATATTTTCAGATGCGATCAATTCTAAATTGTTTTGTTGGCGATCCGCTTCCTTTTCAATGGCTTGCCATAAATCAGGATCAAACGTTTGATAGTCCATTCATACAACACCCCTTTACCTTAATGCTAGCATTGTATCATATTTCCTAAGCACTACCTATGATCAAAGCAGCGTTTTTTCTATTTTACCTGAAAAAAATTTTGATTGGCTGCTTTTTTCAAGCGATTCATATAGGCGCTGCCCATCCCTGTCTCAGGAAAAGCGGCCGCTAAAATGATCTCCAAGCCAGCGATCGATTCATCTAAGGCTCGCAAACCTGCAAAAAGTCCTTTTGCTGCTGCCTCAACCGTGTCGTCCGCATACATGTAAACAGCTGCTGTTTCAAATCTGGCTGTCTCACAAATTGATGGGCCTGCCAAGACACCAGCTCGCAATCGATGCTGCTTGACCCAATCGAGTGCTGCTGGCCAGTCCTCTGACTGAACCATCACAACCTTTGTATCCGGAGCATAATGTTTGTATTTCATTCCCGGTGCTTTGGGTCTTTCACTTTCAGATACTAGATGTTTATCTATTTCGACTTCACTGCCTAAAACCGTTTCTAATTGTTCTTTGGTCACGGCTCCTGGTCGCAAAATCATTGGGTTTGCTGCCGGATCACTTAAATCCAAGACTGTTGATTCAACTCCGATACTAGTAGCCCCATCATCGATCACACCAGCTATCTTTCCTTTCAAATCATGCAATACATGTTCAGCTGAGGTCGGACTTGGCTTGCCAGAGGTATTTGCGCTAGGTCCGACTAGTGGGACATGTGCCTGTTTAATGACTGAAAGTGTTTTTTTATTCGCTGGCATACGGAATGCCGCTGTGGATAACCCCCCGGTCACAATAGGCGGTAAACTGTTATTTTTGATAGAAAAAATCAATGTTAGGGGGCCAGGCCAAAACTTTGCCATCAATTTTTCCGCTGCTGGATGCAAGTTATCCACATAATCCTTCAGTTGTTCCGGGTCGGCGAGATGGACAATCAATGGGTTGTCACTAGGTCTTCCTTTAACGGCATAGACTTGTGTTACCGCTTCAGGCAAAAGAGCGTTGGCGCCTAAGCCATACACTGTTTCTGTAGGAAAAGCAACTAATCCACCCGCGGCTAAAATTTTTGCTGCTTCGGATAATTGTTCTTCACTGAATTTTTTTGTTTCCACAGTTTATCCACATCCTTATTTTGAGGGCTTCCACACTTATCAACATTTTTTCGGTTTTTATCCACATTTTGTGGATAAGTCGTTTGTCAAGTGTGGATAACCCTGTTTATAACTTTTATTCGCAAGTAAGTCTTACTCTATCACTGTTTTTTATCAAAAAAATTTTTCAAAAAAAATGGTTGTCCACATGCTGTGGATTATTGTACTGCGACCATCCGATCTTTTCCAGATAAATCTTGAATAACCGCAACTTTTTTATCTGGAAAAGCTTCCGCAAAAATACGCTGGACAGATTTGCCTTGCTGAAAACCGATTTCCACGAAGATTTTTCCGTCAGGTGTCAATAACTTCTTTGCCTGGTCTGCGATCTTACGATACATCACTAGACCATTCTCCGCTGCAAAAAGGGCCATTTGGGGTTCAAACTGACGCACACTGGCATCCATCAGCTCCCACTCCTGCTCACTGATATAAGGCGGATTTGATACAATGATGTCCCATGATTGATCCCTCACTGGTGTCAGGGTGTCGCCTTGATAAAAAGCGACCTCTGCACCTAATTGCGCCGCATTCTCTTTAGCTACCGCCAATGCGGCCTCTGAAAGATCAACAGCAGCGATTTGCCAGTGAGGACGTGCCAATTTCAAAGAGACCGCGATCGCACCTGTCCCTGTCCCAATATCTACGACCCGCAAATTCTCTGCAAGTTCTGTTTGCTCCAGACATAAAGCGACTAATTCTTCTGTTTCCGGTCGAGGAATCAATGTGTCTTCTGTTACTTTGAAACGATGGCCATAAAACTCTTCATAGCCTAAAAGGTATTGGGGGGGACGATGCGCTAAAAGCTGCTCCAGATCTGCTTCAATTTGCACTTCATCAGCTGGTGAAATTTGCTGATCCATATGCAGCAACCAATCTAGTTTTTGCCAATTTTTACGAGCCAGAAAAAGGTATTGGATCGCATACCCTTCTAGTCCCTTTGTTTCTAAAAAAGAAGAAGCCCGTGAAAGGACTTCTCGATAGGTTTTACCCATTTTGCATTTCTTCCAATTTTGATGTTTGATCGTACATGATCAATGCATCAATGATCTCATCAAGTTTTCCAGCCAAAATTTGATCCAATTTTTGGATAGTCAACCCGATGCGGTGGTCCGTCACCCGATTTTGCGGAAAGTTATACGTGCGGATCCGTTCAGAACGATCCCCAGTTCCCACTGCTGATTTACGATTTGCATCGTATTCGCTTCGTGCTTCTTGCTGGATTTGGTCGTATACTCTTGCCCGCAAGACTTTCATCGCTTTCTCACGGTTCTTCAACTGCGAACGCTCATCCTGCATGGCAACGACGATACCAGTCGGCAAGTGTGTCAAGCGGACAGCTGATGCCGTTTTGTTGACGTGCTGACCACCAGCGCCTGAAGCATGATAGATATCTGTTCGGATATCTTTATCAGCAATATCGATCTCTACTTCTTCTGCTTCTGGCATCACGACTACGGTTGCCGTAGATGTGTGGATTCGTCCTTGAGATTCTGTCGACGGCACGCGTTGTACCCGATGCGCGCCACTTTCATATTTCAATTTTGAATAGACATTCTCACCGCTGATCATCATGATGACTTCTTTGTAGCCGCCGATGCCGGTAACGTTGGCATCCATCACTTCGACTTTCCAACCTTGTGTTTCCGCATATTTCTGATACATATTAAAGAGATCTCCAGCAAATAGTGCCGCTTCATCTCCACCGGCAGCCCCGCGAATTTCCATGATAATGTTTTTGTCATCATTGGGATCTTTAGGTAATAATAAGATTTTGATGCGGTCTTCAAGAACATCTTTTTCTTTTTTCAAGTCAGATAGTTCTTCTTTAGCCATTTCTGCCATTTCTGCATCCAAGTTTTCGCCCAATAGTTCCTCTGTATCTTTGATGCCCTCAACGACTTCTTTGTAACGGCGATACACTTCGACCGTCTCTCGGGTATTTGCTTCTTCTTTGGACAACTGCATGAACCGTTTCGTATCTGAAATGACAGCAGGATCACTAAGCAGTTCGCCTAGTTCTTCATAACGGTCTTCAATCGCTTGTAACTGATCGTACATGTTTTATTCTCCTTCTTTTTTGATTCCAGGGTGAAAATAGTGTTTGCGACAAACAGGGTAATAGGCTTCATTACCGCCGATTTGAACTTGATCGCCTTCATAGACTGGTTTACCGTCAATGTAATGCAGATTCATGGTCGCCTTTTTGTGGCAGAACCAGCAGATCGTTTTCATTTCTTCAATTTTATCTGCATAAAGAAGCAGATATTTAGAACCTTCGAATAATTCGTTGCGAAAATCATTTTTCAAACCAAATGCCATCACAGGAATGCCTAATTCGTCTACGATTTTAGTAAACGCCAAGACATGGTGTTTTTTCAAAAACTGTGCCTCATCAATCAAAATGCAATAGGGTTGATAACCTAGATCTTTTACTAAATGATACAAATCGGTCTCATCGAAAATCGGAATGGCGTCACGCTCTAACCCAATACGACTGGAAACTGTTCCGATCCCGCTTCGGGTATCGATGCCGCTGGTCATAATCACGACCGGCTTGTCTTGTTCTTCATAATTATGTGCAACTTTTAAAATCTCGATCGTTTTTCCACTATTCATCGCGCCATATTTAAAAAAAAGTTGTGCCATCTTGCCCATCCTTCCTGATACTCCTTTGGTATTATACTTGAAAACAAGGAATTTTTACAGGTTTAAATTCAGAAGTCGCTAAGAGGGGTACTGAACGGAACGATGCCTGCAAATGATTGGCTTTACTGCCCGTTTTCCTTCTGCGCCACGTCTCTCAAAATAGTCAATACTTGATCGTACTCGGGATTCATCTGTCCCTGATAGTCTGTGTCAATAAGTTTGAAGCCTAGTTGTTGATACAGTCCAATCGCCGCATGACTCCATGTTTGCGTATGAAGATAAATAGCGGCAGCAGACTCTTCGGAATCTGCCGTTTGTTGCTGGCATGTTTCTAAAACTTTGGTTACCAAGCCGCGAGCGATCCCTTGTCTTTGAGCGCTGGGAATGACTGCTACCCAATGAACGAGCGGCACAATGCTGCCATCTTGTTTCTTCTTCCACCAAGCAGTCGCTGTTCCTACCTTTGTTCCTTCTGGATCCACTGCAAAAAACATTCGTTGCGGCAATTGAGATTCATAGGGGAGAAAGTCTTTTTCAAAATACGCAAGTGCCGCGGCTTCTGTATCAAATTCTCCCACCGCTGTCTCAATCCGCGCCCACTCACTCGCATCACCGGATTGATAAGGTTGAATGATGTAGTTATTTGAGGCAGGGACCGGTGCTACTTCATCCGCAGCCATGCGCTCCATCCAAATTTCTGCATAAGGAATTGATTTGTCTAACATAGAGATACCTCGCTTTAGTTTTTTGGAAAACAGATCGTTTGCTTCAAGGCTATTCTTGAAACTGTTTCGTATCCTCCAAGATCATCGTGATCATTTCAGATATTGTCTGCTTCTCTGTAAATATCTTCTCTTTTGAGAGGACTGATTTATTACTCGTATCATTGCTCTCGGACGCTATGCCGTTTTCCCCAAAAAGAAGGTCTTTTTCGAGCCACCACTTTTGTAGCGATGATTCGGGAAAAAATGCCCGCTGCGGCCGTGTTCGGTGTCTTTCAATCGTTGTTTGAAAAGGCACATCAAAATAATAAATGAGACACTTCTCAAAGGATTCTAGTAAAAAGAGCAAGAAGTCCTGGTATTTTTCACGGGCAAAAATCCCCTCAACGATGATGAAAGGAACCTTCCCTCGCGCATATAAAAGAGCCTCCATCATTAGACCTACAGCATGATTATTAGGTGTATCCTTCACGTGAAAAATTTCTCGACGAAATACATCCTGTGAGATCAACACCGCTTCTGCCCCTAATTGTTGATGCAGCGCCTTTGCTACTGTCGTTTTGCCGCTGCCAGAATTCCCCCGCAATAAAATGACGATCGTGTCCACAGCAAACCTCGCTTTCTTTGGCCGTTTCTTGTAAGCATATCGCTTGTCTTTCTCTATAAGAAGCATACCATAAAACCAAAGGAGGAATCACAATGAAAGATACTGCAATTTTTGCCGGTGGCTGCTTCTGGTGTATGGTCAAACCTTTCGATTCTTTACCAGGAATTCTTTCGGTAGTCTCAGGTTTTACCGGTGGACATGTCCCTCATCCTACCTATCAAGAAGTAACAACTGGAACCACAGGACATACAGAAGCCGTAGAAATCACTTTCAATCCTGAACAAATAACGTATGAAGAACTCGTGGCTATCTATTGGCAACAAACCGATCCTACAGATGCCTTTGGACAATTCGCAGACCGTGGGGACTCTTACCGTCCAGTCATCTATTACAATAGTGAAGAACAACGAAAAATCGCAGAAGCTTCAAAAGCCGCTTTGCAAGCAAGTGGCCGCTTTACAGATCCAATCGTGACAACAATCGAACCTGCTGAACCTTTCTATCCAGCAGAAGACTATCATCAAGATTTTTATAAGAAAAATGCGGCGCATTACAACGCCTACCGTGAAGGTTCAGGACGAGCTGGTTTCATCCGTCAAAACTGGACATAACCTATTTTGAGAAGCGGCAGTTTGAATATTCCTTTAGTTTTCTGAGATAGAAATAGTGCTGTTGTCTCACCCAACAGCTGACCCTCAAAAGGAGAGCATCTTCGCAAAACAGTCTTAATTATGCGAAGACTAGCCAGAACAAGCCCTCCTTTGAGAGGGTCTTTTTTTATGTCTGTCTGCGCTAGTTGACTTTGGTCTGACTGATTTTAACGAGACGGCTCAAAAGAAAAATTGACAGCAGGAGCTATTCCACGTTACACTAGTTAGAAAATTCTGACGATTGCAAAGGAGTGTTGTGTTATGTTAGCCAATGAAGTCCGCCCTGGACCAAACCGGTATATTACTGGTGAAGGAGTTCTTTTTGATCTACCAGAGTATCTCAATGATTTTGATCAGGTTGCCGTCATTACTGGCGATCAATCATTTGACGTTTTTCAAACCTATTATCCGCATCCATTTGACTATCCTGTTTATCGCTATGATGGCTCCTCAAGTTATGAGAATGCTCAGGAGTTAGCGGATAAGATCAAACATGCAGATGTCCTGCTTGCGATCGGTGGTGGACGTGTCGCAGATACCGCAAAAATTACTGCAGAAAGAATGGGAGCGGAGCTGATCGTCATCCCTACATTGGTTTCCAACTGTGCACCCTTTACTCCTGTGATCGTCGCCTATTACCCAGACCACACAATCTGCAAGATCGATTATGCCAAAAAAGGGGCTTATATGACGATCGTCGATACTCGATTCTTGCTAGCAACACCCGTGGATTATTTCATTGCAGGCATCGCAGACACGCTAGCTAAGTATTATGAAATGGAAGCCATTGTACGCACGATGGCAGAAGAAGATAAAACAGCCTTAGTTCGGCTTGGTTTTCAAAGTGCAAAACTAATCAAAGAACTCTTGATCGCAGATGCCATCCAAGCAGTCACTGATTTAGAAGCCGGGCGCTTGACGCCAGCTTTTGCGCGAATCACAGATGCCATCATCGCTTTAGCAGGAGAAGTTGGTGGATTTGCTGTAGAGTTTGGCAGAACTTCTGGCGCCCACGCATTACATGACGGCTTATCTTATCTGAGTGAAACCCACAGTGTCCTCCATGGCAATAAAGTGGCCTACTGCATCTGGGTACAACTTGCCTACACCAACGATTTTGCTGTTATCGAGGAACTGCGTCCTTTCTACGAAGCATTGCACTTACCTATGAAACTAAAGGACTTGCATGTCTCTCGTGTGGATCGCGCCTATTTTGCACCTGTTTTGACTTATGCCGTTAAAGAAGAAGAAACATTTGTCCTGATCGACCCAACGATCACTCCAGAAAAAGTCTTTCGCGCAATCGAAGCGGTGGAAGCACTCTAACTAACAGCTCTCTTCAAAAAAACTGTATGCCCGATAAGTCTGTTGGGCTTACAGTTTTTTGTCCGACTCACCGCTATCTTCTAGTACTCTCTCAATGACAGGCTACCGTCTTCTCTGTTCCAGTGATTGTTTTGCGGCGCTATCTCATATTTTTGCAAAGCGTTTCTTTGATGATATTGGCTGCTACTTACTTTCGATCTTGCTTTCTTTTGAAACTGCTTGGTTCTTTGGTATACTGTGGGTAGTTTATTTAGTGAGGAGACTAGTTATGAATTTCACGCGGTTTGCTCGTCTGACACAACGCAAAAGCAAATATTTTATTGCCCAAAATGTTTCTTCGATCCAAGTGATCGTTTTTTACTATATTCTGATGACGATTATTTCCTTAGGTTTATTTTACCTTCCCTTTTTTCGTGAACCTCGTTCTCATGCTTCCTTCATCGATATGTTTTTTATGGCAGTCAGCACGGTCAGTGTCACCGGATTGACGACATTCCCTATCGATGATGTGTTCAATGATCGCGGTGTAGTGCTTCTTGAAGTTCTTTTTCAAGTGGGTGGACTAGGGATTATGATGATCTCCACTTTCTTTGCGATCGTTTCTCGGAGAAAGATCTCGTTGAAGCAGCGTCAGTTGATTATGACGGATATGAATCAGCCAAAGCTAAGCGGAATCGTGCGGATGATTCGAATCACGTTTACGATCATCTTACTTTGCCAAGCCATCTCTGGCGCTATTTTTTCTATTTATTTTTATTTTAATGGCTATTATGACAATTGGCGGGATGCCCTATTTTATGGTTTTTACCAAGCTATTTCCGCGGTCACAAACTCTGGCTTTGACGTGACAGGAAATTCCATTTTACCTTTCGCTCATGATTATTTCTTTTTGATTTGTATCATGTTTTTGATTTTTATCGGTGGGATTGGGTTTCCAGTGATTATGGATTTCCGAGAATGGGCCCTCTTCAAGCTGAAAAAAAATCGCCGACAACTGCCTTTTCGCTTTTCATTGTTTACAAAAATCGCGATGTTGGCTTTTGTGATTTTGTTTATCGGTGGAACGATCGCCATTTATTTCCTAGAGAAAGACCATCTGTTCAAAGATTACGGCTTTAGCAGCACCTGGATCAACAGTATGTTTTATTCCATGACTACTCGTAATGCTGGACTGCAAATCCATGATTTAGGGAACTTTCAGACCACGACATTGATCGTTTTTTCGTTACTAATGTTTATCGGTTGTAGCCCAAGTTCAGTTGGTGGCGGGATTCGTACGACAACGATCGCCATTATTGGTCTTTATCTTTATGCCTTCTTAAAGAGTGAAGACAATATCAACATATTTGGCCGACGGATCGATGAAGACGATGTGCGTAAGTCTGTTGTTGTCTTCATGTTATCCTTAGGAATGTGCTTTTTCTGCGTATTATTTTTGACTGCCACTGAAGATATCCCGTTGATTGCCATCATTGTCGAAGTAGCTTCTGCGTTTGGGACCACCGGTTTATCGTTAGGGATCACCGATGATCTCTCAAGTGTGGGTAAGTTAGTGATAGCCTTACTGATGTTCATTGGACGTGTAGGTATGCTTTATACGTTGTTGTTGTTTGTGCCAAAAGAAACCCGAGATTTAGGTTATGAATACCCAACCGAGAAGATTATTATTGGTTAAACAGCCAGTAAAATGGCGCTATTGAAGATTCTAAGCGTTGTATCTTAAAGTCGTGAGCCTTCCACAAGCGTGTTGAAACGGCAGAGACATCTTGTTTGTAACGAATGTCTCTGCCTTTTTTGGTACAATAAACTGAACTCTTTGCAGAAACTTAAAGAAATCGAAAAGCCGTTTAACCTTTTTTAGAACATATGGTATGATAAATTGAATTTAAACTAAAAAGACAATCATCTCGTTTGGAGGTTCAACTATGGGGTTAAGAAGTCAACTGGCTGTCACAGTCGGTAAGACCTCTCAGTGGGTATTAAAAAACTTTTTTAAAGGCGGATCAAGTCTGCCAGGGAAAATAGCATTAAAAATCGATCCGCATATTTTAGATCATCTAGCAAAAGATTATCAAGTTGTCGTTATCACTGGTACGAACGGAAAAACCTTGACTACTGCATTGACGGTGAATATTTTACGGCAAGAATTTGATGATGTGCTGACAAATCCAACAGGTGCCAATATGGTCCAAGGAATCGTTTCTACTTTCTTATCTGCCAAACCAAAAGGCGGCAAAAAGTTTGCAGTACTAGAGATTGATGAAGCTAGTCTTAGCAAAGTAACGAAGTATATCAAACCTGAACTATTTGTCTTCACGAATATTTTTCGCGATCAGATGGACCGTTATGGTGAAATCTATACAACATATAAAATGATCGTTGAAGGAGCAGCAAATTCACCGACGGCCACCATTCTATGTAATGGTGATTCCCCGTTGTTCAATTCTGTCACTACTGTTAATCCAAGAAAGTATTATGGCTTTGATCACTTACCTGATCAGGAGCAGATGGCCCATTACAATACAGACGGGGTTCTTTGTCCAGAATGCCACCACATCTTACATTACCAAATGATTACCTATGCGAATCTAGGCAAATACTATTGTCCAAACTGCGGCTTCAAACGTCCAGAACTAGACTACAAACTGACAGCCATCACAGCAATGGACAATACTTCTGCTGATTTTGTCATTGATGGGAATTCATATGGAATCGAAGTTGGCGGCATGTACAATGTCTATAACGCATTGGCAGCGACCGCTGTAGCGGAATATTATCAAGTCGCACCTGAAAAAATCAGAGCTGGATTGGCCTATGATGAAAAAGTCTTTGGCCGTCAAGAAGTCATTACCATTGATGGCAAAGAGTGTACACTCGTGTTAGTCAAAAATCCGGTAGGCCTGAATCAAGTGATCGATATGATCGGCTTATCTCCGTATCCTTTTTCTCTCGTCAGTCTCTTGAATGCAAATTATGCGGACGGCATTGATGTTAGCTGGATCTGGGATGGAAATCATGAAGCATTTGCCGAAATGGCGATTCCTCAAGTCATTGCTGGCGGTGACCGCCATCAAGATATGGCGCTGCGTTTAAAAGTAGCAGGAATTCCCGAAGAAAAGATCACCGAAACAAAAGACCTTGATGAGGTCATTAAAGATATCGCCAATCTACCAACTGAAAAAGTCTATATCCTAGCAACCTATACTGCTGTTTTGCAACTACGCAAAAAATTGGCAGAAAAAGGCTATATCAAAGGGGGGATGGATCGTGGCTAATTATCGTTTGAATGTTGCTCATCTTTACGGGAATTTGCTGAACACTTACGGGGATAATGGCAATTTGTTGATGTTGCGTTATGTAGCCGAAAAAATGGGTGTAGAATTCATTTCGGAAGTCGTCAGCATCCATGAACCATTTGACCCGAAGAAGTATGACTTAGTCTTCTTTGGCGGCGGACAGGATTTTGAACAACTGATCGTTTCTGAAGATATCCAAACAAAAAAAGAAGCATTGACGGAATACATTGAGAACGATGGAGTCATGTTGGCCATTTGTGGCGGGTATCAGTTGTTAGGTCATTACTACATGGGAGCTAACGGAGAGAAAATCAAAGGAATTAGTGCCTTGGATCATTACACATTGAGTCAAGAAAACAATCGCTTCATCGGAGATATCGTTATCCATAATGAAGAATTCGATGAGACCTATTATGGTTTTGAAAATCACAATGGTCGGACGTTTCTTGGCAAAGGTGAGAAACCACTAGGTAAAGTCGTAGAAGGCCAGGGAAACAATGGCGAGGATCAAACAGAAGGCGTGGTCTACCGCAATGTTTTTGGTTCCTATTTCCATGGTCCACTACTTGCCCGGAATGAACATTTGGCAGAACGCTTAATACGCACTGCCTTAAAAAACCGCTATGGTTCGATTGACATTTGATCAAAATAAAAAGGATGAAATCAGAAATTCGTTTCTGGTCTCATCCTTTTTTTAATCGATTGTCTGCTTCCTGAATCTCTAGCCGATTCAAGCGATGGCAAGCGAATAATCGAAGTCGTCTTCTCTATTCTTGGTTATTCAAAAACCACACAGATACCAAAATGATCGCTGACTATCGGCAGCCGCTGACCGTCAAAAACCACTTCATACTCTACGGGCTGTTCATTCTGTGAGGCAAAGACATAATCGATACGCAAGGCTGTCTGATTGTCTTGCCAGCCATCGATTGCTTTAACAACCGAAGCCTCACCGATCGTTTTTGTTGCGGCAAGAAAACTATCCTGCAGCTGCAATGAACTGTTTTTAACTAGCTGATAACCCAAGCTATCTGCCTCATTATTGAAATCACCTAAAAGCAAGAGCGATGCTGCTCGCTCAGTCAAAAACGCTTCGGTCTGCTGCCATTCATAGGCAAACTTGCCGTCATTCCACCAAGAAAAATGGCAGCTTAACACTTGGATCATTTTGCCGTCTACTTCTGTGAGACCGCTAAGATTTTTTCGCGTAGTATGGTCCCAGACATCGGTTGTCTCAGAAGCCAAATATTCTTTGGCAATGATTGGATTTTTGGACAGTAAGGCATTCCCTTCATGATAGACATCATAACCCACATGACTGTAAGTCCATGACCAATAATAATCGTGATCCAGAATCTGCAGTTCTTCTACTAAGCGCAAAGCAAAATTGTCTTCTTTGATCTCAAGGATCGCCTCTGTCGGACAATAAAGACCATCCGGAACGATCGTTGTAGCAGCAATCGATTGATTGACTTCTTGCAACGCAATCAAATCATAATCACCTGCTGCGATTTCTTGTGCGATCACTTTTAATTTTGCTTCTTGATCGTCTTCTAACCAGCTATGGGTGTTTAATGTTAAAACTTTCATGAATAACGCTCCTCTGCGTTTGATTATCTTCTTTCAAAATGTAAATAAAAGAACGGAGCTGTGCCATAAGTATGAACCAGACGAAACTATCCGCACTGTATGAAATCAGCTGTACTTCTCGTGAATTGCGACGAGAAACTACCAGACTGTAGCAACCCCACGATCGTTTGGATATTCAGTTTGGTAAAATACTTATGGCACAGCTCTTAGTCATTTTATTATAGTTTGACGATTCCAACAACTGCTGCAGCTTTTTGCTGACCAGTTTGGGCCAATTCAAAGGAATCGATTTGATCGGTATTTGTCATTACTACAACGATCGTTGTATCCTTACCCGCTTCTTTGATAGCTGCGAGATCCATTAAAGCCAACTGGTCACCTTTTGTGACTTGCTGCCCTTCTGTGACAGAAACTGTGAATGGCGCCCCTTGAAGTTCAACAGTATCTAAGCCCATATGAACCAATACTTCGACTCCTTCATCAGATAGCAAACCAATCGCATGTTTCGTAGGAAAAACATTCGTCACTTTCCCAGAAACAGGTGAATACACCCGCGTATTATCGGGAATCACGCCAAATCCGTCCCCCATCATTTTCTCAGCAAAGACTTGATCACTGACCTCCGTGATCGGAATCACTTGCCCATCGGCTACTGAAACAACCTCAGCGGTTATCCCTTGGCTTTCGTGATTCGTCTCGTTAGCGACTTCTTTTATGACTGCTTCAGGAATCGCCACACCGGAATCCAAGATATCCTGAATGTCTGATTTAAGTACATCGGCTTTAGGACCATATACCGCTTGAACTCCGTTATCTTTTACGATCAAACCTAATGCGCCAGCACCTTTCCAAGACTTCTCGTCTCCTACTGAGCTAGGGTCTTTGACAGAAACCCTTAAGCGAGTCATACATGCATCCACATCGCGGATGTTTTCACGTCCTCCCAACAGATGAATGATCTTAACCACTTGAGAGTTTGGATCTAACGTTCCGTCAGAGGCAGTTGTTGCTACGTTTTCGTCAGCTCCTTCTACTTCGTAGTTGCCGTTGCGTCCGGGCGTCGCAAAGTTGAATTTTTTGATTAAGAAGTTAGCCAAGAAATACATGCCGACCCCAAATGCGATCGTTACCAGGACAAAATTGATCAAGTCCTGACCCAGACCTGCATTAATCGCCATTGGTGTCCGAGTCAATAGTTCGATATTTCCAAAAGAGTGAACACGCAGGTGAACGATATCCGCCATAGCAAATGCTGCCCCTTGAACGACTGCATAAACAACATATAACGGTACAGCCGCAAACATGAACATAAATTCCAATGGCTCTGTCACACCTGTCAAGAAAACCGCGATGGCAGCGGATAAATACATCGAGGTATATTTATGGCGCTTGTCTGCATCGACATTGCGATACATTGCATAGGCAAGTCCCATCAAAATACCAGAAGAACCGATCATTTGTCCGACTTTGAAACGTGCAGGCACAAAATTCTCTATCAAGAATTGGTATTGTGAAGTATCCCCTGCATTTCGCATATTGACTAGATCAGTTGCCCAAGCTAACCATAGAGGATCTTGACCGAAAACTTGTGTCCCCGCTTGTGCACCAGATAAGATTGTATAGGTGCCTCCCAATTCAGTATAGTTGATGGGAATAGTCAGCATGTGATGCAACCCAAATGGCAATAGTAATCGTTCTAATGTTCCAAACAAGAAAGGTGCTAAAATCGGCGCACTTTCTTGCGATTGTGCGATCCACAAGCCAAAGTTATTGATTCCTGCTTGAATGTAAGGCCAAACGATTGCTAACACGATCGCAACAACCACGGAACGAGCGATTACAACAAACGGGACGAAGCGCTTGCCATTAAAAAACGAAAGTGCATCGGGCAGTTTGCGGAAATTATAGTATTTATTATAAGCCGTCGCACCAACAAACCCGGCGATGATCCCTACAAAAACACCCATGTTCAGTGCCGGAGCTTCTAAGACACTTGTAAAGAAGCCGTCCACCATAATTTTCGTACCGAACAACGTATGAGTAAAAGCCCCTTCTTCCGTCAGCATGGCGCTTGTGACCCCGAAAATCGAACCTGTGATTCGATTGATCAATACAAATGCGATCCCAGCAGCGAATGCCCCGCCTGCGCGTTCTTTCGCCCAACTACCACCGATAGCTAATGCAAATAATAAGTGCAGATTCCCAATAATTGCCCAACCAATATTTTCGATCACACCACCGGTCGTTACCAAAAATGCCCAATCGGCATTGAACATGGGGATCGTCTTCCCAATACTGATCATCAATCCGGCGGCAGGCATAACAGCTACCACAACCATTAGTGCTTTTCCGAATTTCTGCCAAAATTCAAAGCTTAGTAATTTTTTCATCCTCTTTCTTCCTCCTCCACCGTTTTACGCAATCGGTTTCTTAATAACCACATTGTAGCGGAGATTGAAAATTTTGTAAACCGAGAAATTTCAATTTACATTCTCCTCAGTCATTAATTTATAAAAATGCGCAAAAACAGCTCTTTGTCACACTTTCATTTAAAAAAGCAGAGAAACCAATGATTTACGCTTGACTAACGCAATCGTTTGCATTTATTATAGAGTTATCAAAAAGATTTTGGAGGAAAAACCTATGAAAAAAATCCAGCGTTTGTTCGATATCGATCCTTGGAAAATCGCAACAACTACTTTAGATAAAGAAAATCGCCGACTACAAGAGTCGCTTACAAGTATTGGAAATGGCTACATGGGGATGCGGGGCAATTTTGAAGAACAATATAGTGGCGATCACCATCTAGGGACTTATCTGGCAGGGGTCTGGTATCCAGACAAAACTCGTGTTGGCTGGTGGAAAAATGGCTATCCGGATTATTTTGGAAAAGTGATCAATGCTGTTAACTTCATTGCAATGGATCTTTTCATCAACAATCAAGCTGTTGATCTTGCGAAAATCAGTCCGAGCGATTTTTATATGGAACTGGATATGCAAACAGGAATTTTACGCCGAACATTTACGGTTTCATTGGCTGGCGCAACTGTCAAATTTACTTTTGAGCGCTTTTTAAGTATTGTCAAGCGAGAAATGGCGGTAATCACGATGCAGGCAGAGATCCTTGAAGGATCAGCAGAAATCACAGTTATTTCTAAACTAGACAATAATGTCCGCAATGAAGATAGTAATTACGAAGAACGCTTCTGGGAAGAATTAGACCACGGCAGCTCAGGCAACTATCGTTATCTGACCACCCGTACCATTGAAAACAACTTTGACATTGAGCAATTCACGGTCACTGCCGCAATGCGTCATAGTCAAGAGCCAGAATCCACAGAGACGAGTGAATTGACGATTGCTGACGCGTTTACTTTTACAGGAGAAACAGGAGCTGTCTTTCATTTACAAAAAGACGTGATTATTGTTACCAGTCGTGATGTCAACCCTCATGATCAAGTAACAAAAATTGCAGAGCTTTTCCAAGTGTACAGCGCACCTTACGAAGACTTACGGCAAGAACAAGTCAATGCTTGGAAAGACCGCTGGGCATTAGCTGATGTCATCATTGAAGGCGATGCTGCTGCGCAACAAGGAATTCGTTTCAATTTATTCCAACTCTTCTCGACCTATTATGGAGAAGATGAACGTTTAAATATTGGACCTAAAGGATTTACCGGTGAAAAATACGGTGGCGCTACTTATTGGGATACAGAAGCCTATGCTGTGCCTCTTTATTTGGCATTAGCAAAACCAGAAATCACTCGGAATTTGTTGAAATATCGCCACAATCAATTGCCGCAAGCCCATATCAATGCGCAAAAACAAGGCTTGGCTGGCGCGCTTTATCCTATGGTGACATTTACAGGGATCGAATGCCACAATGAATGGGAAATCACCTTTGAAGAGATCCATCGAAATGGTGCAATTGCTTATGCCATCTATAACTACACGAATTACACTGGTGATACGAGCTATCTGAAAAAAGAAGGCTTGGAAGTATTAACGGCCATCGCTCGTTTCTGGGCAGATCGTGTCCATTATTCCAAACGTCAGCAAAAATATATGATCCATGGCGTTACCGGCCCCAACGAATATGAGAATAACATCAACAATAACTGGTATACGAACAAGATGGCTACCTGGGTCTTGAGCTATACTTTACAAAGTTATAAAGAATATGCCACAGAAGCAACCGTAACGATCCCAGAAAAAGAGCAAGACTACTGGCAGGATATCATTGACAATATGTATTTCCCAGAAGATCAAGACTTAGGAATTTTCGTTCAGCACGATACCTTCTTAGACAAAGATTTGATGCCAGTCACTGATTTAGATCCAGAAAACTTGCCATTGAATCAAAATTGGTCATGGGACCGAATCTTGCGCTCTTGCTTTATCAAACAAGCGGATGTCCTACAAGGAATCTATTTCTTTGGGGATCAATTTACAGAAGAGGAAAAACGAAACAACTTTGACTTCTATGAACCAATGACAGTGCACGAGTCTTCCCTGTCTCCTAGTATCCATGCTATCTTAGCAGCCGAGCTGGGAATGGAAGAAAAAGCGCTGGAAATGTATGAACGAACGGCTCGGCTAGATTTGGATAACTACAACAATGATACCGACGATGGTTTGCATATCACTTCAATGACTGGCAGCTGGTTAGCAATCGTCCAAGGATTTGCCCAAATGAAGACGGACCATGCCCATCTAGGTTTTGCCCCGTTTCTACCGAAGACTTGGAACAGCTATGCTTTCCATATCAATTATCGCGGACGCTTATTATTCATTTCTGTTAAAGAAGAAACTGTCACACTAAAGAAAATCAGTGGTGAGCCATTGACGGTTCAGCTTTATGGAAAAGAGTATCTGTTGGAAGATGAAGTCTCAGTAACTATTGCTTAATCATTGATCAGAAACCAAGAAAGAAGAAATGAAGGCATTTCTTCTTTCTTTTCTTTCCGGCTACCAAAATAACACAACTTTATGATACTATAAGCTAAAAAAGGAGGGAAAACAGTGAGCGTAACTGTCAAAGATGTCGCCAAAAAAGCCGGCGTTGCTACTTCAACTGTTTCTCGGGTCGTGAATGATCACCCTAGTATCTCTGAAGATACAAAAAAGAAAGTACGCAAAATCATGGCTGAGATGGGCTACGTGCCAAATTTGGCTGCGCGAAATCTAGGCAAGCAGATTTCAAGCGCGATCGGTGTTATCTTGCCGCCTTTGGATTCAAAGGAACGGCTAGGAAATCCTTTCTATTTAGAAACGATCGAAGCCATCAACGAAGAAGCTCGCCACCACCAAATGACGGTTGCGGTTGCCTCTGCCCGTGATTTTGATACATTATTGAAAAATGTGGAACGTATGCACCTTCAAAAACAAGTGGATGGTTTTATCTTAGTCTATTCCGATGAAAAAGATCCAATCATTGATTATTTAGTTCGTAAAAAAGTTCCTTTCACATTGATTGGACATCCTTACAGCAATGAAGAAAATATCGTTTTTGTTGATAATGACAACCAAATGCTGGGAAAACAAGCGACAGAGTATCTGATCTCCCAAGGACACTCTAAAATATTGTTCGCTACGAATACAACTCACGAAAATCTCTATTTCGAACGTTTCTTCGGCTATCAAAAAGCAATGATGCTAGCCAATCTGCCTTTTTATCCGGCATTGACATTTGAACAGGCAGAAGACTATGTCAATTTCGAGACAACGATCAAAGAGACCGAAGCAACGGCAATCGTAGTGATCGATGATCTTTTTGCTGTTCGGATCATCCAACTGGCAACGATGTTCGGGTATAAAGTTCCTGATGATCTATCTGTGATCAGCTTTAATAACTCGATTTTTGCTACATTGACCCATCCTTACTTGACCAGCATTGACATCAACGTCTTATCCTTAGGAAAAATCGCCACAGAAAGCTTGATGGCACAATTAAACCATGAAGGTTCAAATGCGGTTCAGCTTGTCGTCCCGCATAAGCTGATTAAGCGAGAGACTGTCTTGAACCTCAATGACTTAGCATAAATTGCATTGTCTCATGACAAAATAAGAAGCAAGAAAGTCCGGAACAACCGGACTCTCTTGCTCCTTATTTGTATTCTTTGCTTTCTAACCGAAACAGGGGACTCATCGGTGTATTTTCGTGGATTCGTTTGACAGCCTCGCCCATCAGTTCTGCACAAGAAAGGTAAGACAACCGTTCTGGATGCCGTTCTTCGGCAGTCCAACAAGAATCTGTGACACAAATGTTTTCGATGACAGATTGATCAAGAATGTCTTTGGCTGGTGGTGACAATAACGCATGAGAGACGCACGCATAAATCTCACTAGCTCCTGCTTCTTTTAGCAAATCTGCTGCCTTTGACAATGTTTTGCCTGTATTCAAAATATCATCTACTAAAATACATTTTTTGCCGGCAACATCTCCAATCACATAGCCACCATCTGCCTCATCTTGATCAACGATTGCAATCGCTGTATCTAAATATTCGGCTAAACTGCGGGTCCGCTGAACTCCGCTATTTTTGGGAGAGACAACGACATATTCGTCTCCGATCATTTTTTTCTCGCGATAATAATGCGCGAAAAGCGGAATCGTAAATAGATTATCAACAGGGATATCAAAGAAGCCTTGCACCTGCACGGCATGCAGATCCAATGTCAAGATCCGTGTCGCCCCAGCTTCCACTAACATATTGGCAATCAATTTTGCCGTGATCGGTTCATGAGGATTTGCCGTCCGGTCTTGTCTTGCATACGCATAGTACGGTAAAACCACATTGATCGTTTTGGCACTTGCACGTTTCATGGCATCGATCATGATCAACAATTCAAGATAGTGATCATTGACTGGTTCATTAGTTGATTGAATGATAAAAATATGATCGCCACGAACACTTTCCTCAATATTGATCGCGATCTCTCCATCACTAAATTGTGTTACTTTTGACTTACCTAACTCTGTACCGAAAACTTTTGCAATTTTCTCGGCTAACGGTCTGTTGCCGTTCAAACTGAAAATCTTCAATGAACTATCTTTATAACTTTCGCCCATGTCTGCCTCCAAGTGAAGTGAATTGTTTCTTTTATTCTAGCACATTATAGGTGCTTTTTTCATTAAATTAATTTAAGGTAACGAGACGGTTCCGTTAATCCAGCTGGCTGGAATCACTTGATTGTACTTCCCCCAGTTGTCATGAACTTTTAGATAACGTCCGGTCTCTGTTTCTAAATAAGCATATGCGACTACCCAGTGATTGCCGTAGGTACTTCCTAAAGGTTTCAAGAGACCAACGATCACCGGTTTGCCTTGATCGATCCGTTTGCAGGCTCGCTGCCAGCCGCCGACAACTGTGGCACGCCCCCGATAAGGCAGATCAAAATGAGAGAAAAAGCGTGATAGTCCATGAGCCACCTGCCAAGCAATCGTTGGCAATCCATGAGGTTGAATCAAGAGCCGCAAGATGTCTGTCAGTGCGCCCGGCTGCAGCTGATTTTTCCTTCTCACCGTTTTAGGGATGATCTGCTCATCAATATAATCTTGATAATAAGCCAAAAACACGGTGGCAGCATAAGTTCCGCACAAATAGCCGGAAGGTGTTACCCAAGATTTGTAGCGGCGGAATCGTTCTTCTGGTATTCCCTGCCAAGTATCTATGTTCTCTCTTTCTTCCATCGCCATTCCTCCTAACCAAAGTATATCTTAATAGTACCACGGGAATCAGCCGGTTTAGACACTAAAGAACTTTTTCGTTAAGAAAAAAACAAACTTTTTTTGCGTACTGGAAAATTTTGTTTCATAATAGGAGAAAGCATAAAAAGGAGCGAAGCATATGACAACATTATTAAAAGATGATTTTTATGATTATGTGAATGGCGATTGGTTGGAATCAGCGGTGATCCCTGCGGATAAACCGGCAACTGGAGGTTTTCAAGATCTGGTAGACGGAATCGATCAGTTGATGATGGCTGAGTTCAAGAATATGGCGGCAGATCCTTTAGCAATCCCTAAAGGAAAAATGAAAGATGCCGTTGCTTTCTATCGCTTAGCAAGCGATTTTGCTACCCGTGATGAAAACGCAGGTCAAGAAGTTTTGCCGATTTTGGAAAAAATCGAAAACCTTGCGTCTTATGACGAGTTAAATGCACAGCTACCTGAATTCATTCTTAACGGCATCCAACTACCATTTGCTTTCGATATCGACTCCGATATGAAAAACGCGAAAATGAATACACTGTTGGCCTATCCCCCAGCAACGATCTTGCCTGACAAAACATATTATACTGACCACCCGCAGGCAGAAGAGTTACTACAAGTTTTCTTCGACAATGCTGTTGCGCTCTTAACGAAATTAGGGAAATCACAATCCGAAGCAGAGTCGCTGGTAGAACAAACACTGGCTTTTGATAAATTGATTGCTCCTCATGTTCGCAGTGCGGAAGAAAATGCCGATTACAGCAAAAATTACAACCCGCAAAGTCTAGATACCTTTGCACAGCATTCGGCGCAACTCGACTTCAAAAAGACATTAACCGCTTTATTAAATGCCGAACCAGAAGAGTTGATCGTGACTGAGCCTGATTACTTTGCAGCATTTGATATCATTGTCTCTCCTACCCACTTTGATTTATTGAAAAGCTGGATGGTCGTTAATCAAAGTTTGCGCTACACTGGATATCTTAGTGAAGAACTACGCCAACTCGGCGGAGCCTACAATCGGCATCTCTCTGGGGTTGATGAAGCAATGCCTAAAGAAAAAGCCGCCTATTATCTGACGATTGGACAATTTAGTCAAGTCGTCGGTGATTATTATGGTCGCAAGTATTTTGGTGAAAAAGCAAAAAATGATGTAAAACATATGGTGGAAACGATGATTGGCGTCTATCAAGATCGTTTGACCAGCAATACTTGGCTCAGTGAGCATACCAAACAAAAAGCAATCGTTAAATTAAATAAACTAGGAATCCATGTCGGTTACCCAGACAAAATCCCAGCTATCTATGATCAATTGCACACAGACCCTGATGCATCATTGTTACAAAATGCACTACGTTTTGGACGTATCTTCCGGGAAGATCTTTTTAGCAAATGGCAAAAACCGGTCGATCGTGATGAGTGGGAAATGTCTGCAGCAACAGTCAATGCCTACTATCATCCTTTCAAGAATGTGATCGTCTTCCCAGCAGCTATTTTACAAGCACCATTTTACAGTCTGTCTCAATCAGCAAGTGCCAATTATGGTGGGATCGGTGCAGTGATCGCTCATGAGATTTCCCATGCTTTTGATAATAACGGAGCCAAATTTGACGAATTCGGCAACCTGAATAATTGGTGGACAGCAGAGGACCTGGCCCATTTTGAGACATTGGCTCAAGAAATGATCAATGAATTCGACGGCTTGCCATTTGCTGGTGGAACGGTCAATGGCACCTTGACAGTATCGGAAAATATTGCCGATGCTGGTGGATTAAGCTGTGCACTAGAAGCAGCAGAAAAAGAAACTGACGTCTCACTAGAAGACTTCTTTATCAATTGGGCAAAAATTTGGCGCACAAAAGCCAAAGAACAATATCAACAGTTGCTGCTAGCCATTGATGTTCATGGCCCTGCCAAGTTACGGGCCAACATCCAAGTTCAAAACATCGATTCCTTCTTCACTACTTTCGGTATTGAACCGGGAGATGGCATGTACCGGGCTCCTGAAGACCGTGTTCACATCTGGTAAGATACAGCTTTCTACGAGGCATTTGTTATGAACTGTTTGGTTATGAGTCATTGGCCCATTTGTTGATGCAACTTTTAAAAAAAAGAAGATTCACCTCACATCATTAGCCAAAGTAGTTCAGAAATACAATCAGCTGCCAGCCTCATCAAAAGATACAATATTAAGACCGCCCCCGAAAAGTTAGCTGTTTGCTGCTAACTTTTCGGGGGCGGTGATTTTATTTTCCTAGTGCTTTTTTGATCATTTCGATTAGAGAATCAAATTGGGAATGGTCCTTTATGACTTGGTCAGCATGATGCCGGTTGCTTCTATCTTTCATAAAGTCCATGAGTTGATCTTTATCTTGAATGCCTAGTTTTGTCATCAATGCTTCCACATTTTCAAAATCGGTATACTTTTGCATGAACGTATCATTCAAAATCTTGTCTACATCCAATTCACCGCTTTTATAGGACTGATACAATCCTGTCAATTCACTGAAACTAAACTGTTCTTTTAATTGATCCATAAATCCCATTACACTCAACTCCTTTTTTAGAGAATAGTAGCCCCTAATGTCTGCTCAAAGTGGCGCAACGCCCATTCATGACCGACTGGATCGAAACTTGCAACAGCATCTTTGAAAATAAATAATCGATACCCAAGGTTATATGCATCGACAGCCGTATGCAAGATACAGATATCTGTACAGACACCAGTCAAATAAAGTGCAGTAATGCCCCGTTCCCGTAAACGAATGTCAAGATCTGTTCCACTAAACGCTGAGTAGTGGCGCTTATCGATCCAGTAAACATTTTCTTTTTCTTTGTGATCTTCATACACTGCAGCTAGTGTCCCGTAGAGATTCCGTCCCTCTGATCCTGCCAGATTATGAGGAGGAAACAACTGATTTTCTGGATGATAAGGATCTTCTGCTTCATGGCGATCAATGGCAAAGACAACAAAATCCCCTTGATCGATAAATCGTTGGGTATGATCGACTAATGTTGTTTCAATCGCTTGACCCGCTTGGCCGGTCGTCAAACGACCAGTATCAGCTACAAAATCGACTGTATAATCAATTGAGAGTAATGCATTCATTTGTGATCTCCTCCAATTTTATTATTTCAGCTTTTTAACAAAGGCCAGCACCATTTCTGCAGAGCGCTTGCCGGCTTCCAAAATGAATTCGTCAAAGGAAACTGTTGCAGCATGATCCGCAGTGTCACTGATGGCTCTTACGACAAGGAAAGGAATATTGAATTGCTTCGCTGTTTGGGCGATCGCAGCACCTTCCATCTCGCAAGCCAAAGCGTCTGGGAAGTGCCTTAGGATTTCTTGTACTTTACGTCCGTCATTGATAAAACTGTCCCCTGTTACGATCAAGCCATTTTTTACATTGTGATTCGTTGCTTCTGCGGCTTTGGTCATTTCGCCGATCAAGTAACGACTGGCCTCGAAATACAAAGGCATTCCCCCTGGGAGTTGCCCATATGTATACCCAAATCCAGTAACATCTACATCGAAATAAGCTAGTTTTTCTGAAATCACAAGGTCGCCGACGGCTAAACCAGCACCGATTCCCCCAGCAGATCCAGTATTGATCACCATGTTGACCCCATATTGCTGAATCAGCAAACTTGTTGTCAGTGAAGCGGCAACTTTCCCGATTCCAGATCGAACAACGATCACTTCATGATTGCCGATACTGCCGGAAATAAATAGTGCTCCAGCTCGCTCCCAAGATAAGGGAGCTTCCAATGCTTCCCGCAACATCTTGATTTCTTCATCCATTGCACCGATAATACCAATTTTCATCTTGTAGCCTCCTGACGATCCTATACATTATATCTTAATAAAAGATCATTTTTTCTCCTTTTATGATAAACTAGTTTTACTCAAAGGAACAGTTTTTTGTCAGACCATTAAGGAGGTTTTTATGTCTGAGATTTTTAATAAAATGGCCGACCATTACGATACACCCCCAAGGATTGCTCTAGCTGAAAAGATTACAGCAGCAGTAAGGCCCCAATTGATGAATGCCCGTGAACAAATTCTAATTGATTATGGCGGTGGAACAGGTCTTGTTAGCTTACCGTTGGCCCCTTTAGTCAAGCAACTGCAGATTTGGGATACTGCGGAGGGCATGCTGGCGATCGTTGATCAGAAGGTCGCCCATCAAGGGCTGACAAATGTTTTTGGATCGTTCCATGATTTAACGAAGGAATCCATTCATGAAGAAGCCGATATCGTTCTGCTGTCGCTGGTAATGCTTCATATCCCCGACACAGAACATTTACTGCAGCAACTTTATCAGTTGTTAAAACCCGGCGGACGTTTGTTCATCGTTGATTTCAATAAAAACCCGTCTGTCTCACATCCTAAAGTACACAATGGATTTGAGCAAGACACGCTGCTCCAACTAGCAGAATCAGTAGGTTTTGATTCAGTAAGTTATGAAACATTTTTTGAAGGCCCACAGTTGTTTATGGGGCAAGATGCTGCTCTTTTCCTATATAGCGCTGCTAAGCCATCCCAGCCATAAAACAAAAAACCAGCATGCTGAGCGCTAATGCTCTGCGTGCTGGTTTTTGATTAGATACATGCGCTGATCAACGAATAAACTCGATTAATCGTGTTCCTTAAAGCAAAAAGATCGCTAATGCAACTACGATCAGCAGCAATGCCACTACCACGATTGCTTTGATCAAAAAAGTATTCAAGTTGCGGGACTTCTGATTTTCTCCTGCTCTCGTTTTAGTGATCGCTTTATTTTTTTTACGGACTTTCCGATAATGATTGTCGATTTGCTTTTCTTTTTGCTTCCACTCTTTATTTGCTTGCTTAGCAACGATCTTTTGATTTCGCTCGGAAGCAGCCATTTCTTCTTCACGACGTCGACGCAATTCAGAGCGGGTGATCAGTGGTTCTTTAGGCACGGCTGTTCCTCCGTTTCAATTCTAAAAGCTCCCAAAACTGAATCGCAAAAATCGTTTTTGCATCACAGATCGTTCCATCTGCGATTGCTGCTTTGGCTTCTTCCATCGTCAATTCATACACTTCCAATACTTCATCCTCATCTTGAGGCAGCGGGTTCTCTACTTTTTGTAATTGTTTCGCGTGAAACAAATGCAGCACTTCATTAGCAAAGCCCGGGGAAAGGTACATCGAATGCACATGTTCCAGCGTTGATGCTCGGTAGCCGGTTTCCTCTTCTAATTCACGAGCACCAGTCAATTCGGGCTGTGCACCTTCTCCTGGATCGATCTTGCCTGCCGGAATCTCTAAAATGACTTTCTCTAATGGCTTGCGAAACTGGCGGACAAAGATCATTTTATTTTCTTCCGTCACAGCGATCACTGCAACACCGCCTGGATGAAAGACCAACTCTCTTTTGCTAGTACCGCCATTTGGTAATGCCACATCATCAACAACGACATCAATGATTTTCCCATGAAAAATCTCGTTTCTGGCAATCGTTTTTTCTTCAAAATCTTTATAGGTTAACATTTTTTCACCTGACCTTTAACGTCTTTTCTACAAAATACTTTAGCATAGTTTCTCAAAAATATCTCCTTAAGAAAGAGCAAGAAAGGTTATGATTTTACTAAATATCGGAAAATCCACCCCAAGTCTGATATTTTTCTACTAGTGAACATGCTAAAATAAGGATGTCGAACAATCCCTATATTACTTGTCCAAAGAATTTTAGGAGGAGGAAAAATGAAAAAAAATATTTGGCTGATCGTTTCTGCGATCGCTGTAATCACACTTTTTGCCTTTATCAGTTCCACAGGCACTGATTTATTTACTGTCTTGTTGCTGATCGTTGGCGCGATTCTGGTATTTATCGGTCTGAAGGGGCGTAAAGTAGAAGCAAATCCCAATGTGTTACCTATACTGACGAAAGAAAAAGAAGCGCATTACTTGAAAAGCGGTATGTCTCCAAGTGAAATCGAACTGTTCCGAGAAACCATGAATCAAACCAAACAACAGATCGAGCATTTACAAAAAAACATCAACCGCAGCAATAAATTAAAAGCGATCGACTTGCGTCATGATGCATTACGCGCTTCGAAAGCACTGTTCAAAGAATTGGTCAAAGAACCGACGAAATTACATTCGGCGAGTCATTTTCTTTACACCCATTTGCCGAACATGGTTGATTTGACAGACAAATTCATTGAGATCAATGAACATGAGATTAAAAGCCGTGAAACCTATGAAAAAATCGAAGAAAGCACTCAAATCATTGAACAAATGGCCTCGTTGATCGCTAAAGATTATCAGCAGTTTGTGGCAGATGATTTAGATGATCTTGATATCGAGTTATCCATTGCCAAACAAAGCATAAAACGAGATAATGAATAGGGATGGATTCCTTTGCTCGATCTTCGAATGAAGCGATCCAAAAAAAAAATCTAGCCCAGGCTAGATTTTTTTCGAAACAAGACTTAGGAGGAGTTAGAATGACGGAGACACCAAATCAAGTTAAACCAGTAAACGATACTCTTGATGATCTATTGAATAATCCATTTGCAACCCCTGTCGATACATTGACGACAACCCAACAGGCAGAGATCAATGCCTTGCAAGAACAACAAAAAGCCTCTCGCTTAATTGATAAATTGCCACCTGAGCGACAAGCGCAGGCACAAGAGTTAGCGAATAAGATTGATCCAACCGATCAACAAGCAGTCATCACCTATGGCGCAGCTGCTCAAACCAAGCTGGGAGAATTCTCTCAATCGATGCTGAATCATGTGCAAGCAGCAGATATCGGACCTGTCGGTGATTCATTGACAGAGTTGATGTATCGTCTGCAAGAAGCTAATCCAGATGAATTACGGGCAGGAGAAGGCAATCTCTTCAAACGGATGTTTGGCAAAGTCAAACAATCGATTTTTGAGATCACCGCTAAATACCAAAAAATCGGTGCTCAAATCGATAAAATCGCTGTTAAATTAGACAAAGAAAAAGACGGTCTGTTAAAAGACAATTTGATGTTGGAACAGCTTTACCAAAAAAACAAAGATTACTTCGACGCATTGAATATCTATATTGCTGCCGGTGAGTTAAAAATGCAAGAACTACAAACAACGATTATTCCTGAAGCAATGAAAAAAGCACAAGAAACGAATGATCAGATGGATGTACAGATCGCCAATGACTATACACAATTTTTGGATCGCTTAGATAAGCGGACCCATGACTTGCGCTTGGCCCGTCAGATCACGATCCAACAAGCACCTCAGATCCGTTTGATCCAAAATACCAACCAAGCATTGGCAGAAAAGATTCAAGCATCTGTCAATACAGCGATTCCTTTATGGAAAAACCAAGTCGTTATCGCACTGACTTTATTGCGTCAAAAAGATGCGGTTACTGCACAACGTCAAGTTTCGGAAACAACGAATGATCTCTTACGTAAGAACTCTGAAATGCTGAAGGTCTCTGCGATCGAAACAGCTAAAGAAAACGAACGAGGAATCGTTGATATCGAAACGCTGCAAAAAACGCAAAACGATCTTGTCGAAACGATTCAGGAAACATTGCGTATCCAAAAAGAAGGAAAAGAAAAACGCCGAGCGGCCGAAGTGGAATTGGGTCACTTGGAAGAAGACCTCAAAGATCGCTTGTTAGACTTGACTGGAAACAAATAATTCAGGCAGACGCATACTGTTTTCTATTAGCTGAACGAGCCTCTGGGAATCTCTCAGAGGCTCGTTTTTTTACAGTGTCACCGCTTTGGTTTCCTGCCAAGACATGAACAAAAACAAGAGCGTTAGCATCTGCTAACGCTCTTGTTTTTGTTCATTCAATGCACTGTTGCGGTACCCATACATAAAATAGATCAGCAAACCAATGACGATCGTAATGCCAAAGACGATCCAAGTCGCCATCTGCAATCGTGTCATCAAGAACAAACAGCTAGCAACAGATAGTAATGGCAAGAGAGGCACCAGCGGCACCTTGAATTCCCCTTTTTTGGGCATTCCCATCATTTTGCGCAGCTTGATGATTCCCAATGACATTAAGATCAAATAGGCCAACGCTACGATATTTGTTAATTCTGCCAAAATATTCAATGGAAAAGCCGCGGCAAAAAAGAAAGCAACGATCCCAGCCGCATAAGTCGCTTTTTTCGGTGTCTTTTGTTTCGGATCGATTTTTTGCAGTGATTTTGGCAGCAAGCCATCCTTACTGATAGCATAAAGCAAACGTGCCAATGAATACATCATGGAGATTGTCACTGTCAATAGCGTCAGAATGGCGCCAACGGAAATCACTGAACCAATCACGCCATGATCGATATATCGCATGGCAAAAGCTACTGGATCACTTACATTCAATTCGGTAAAGGGAACGATTCCAGTCAAAATCAGCGTTACCACGATATACAACAAGGTGGCGATCGCAATTGAGCCGATAATTCCCCGAGGCACGTCTTTTTGCGGATTTTCAACTTCTTCCGCAGCCATTGCTACCGCATCAAAGCCCAAAAAAGCAAAGAAAACAAGCGCTGCCCCATTAAAGACTCCCGAGAAACCAAAAGGCATGAAAGGCTGCCAGTTGCTTGGCTTCACAAAAAATACACCGAAAAAGATAAAAAGCGCAATGATCCCAAATTTGACCCAAACCATAGCATTATTCAATCGTAAGGCTTTTTTGGCTTCTTGACTTACCCAAATCGTCACAAAAATAATCACTAATCCTGCAATCAAATCAATGTACGTTCCTTCGCTAGGATTATAGCCAGCAGTCAGTGCTTTTGGTAGACGCACACCGATACTTGTCAAAAACCCTTGGACATAACCGGACCAGCCAGAAGCCACCGAGGCAACTGCCAGCATAAACTCGCATAGCAGAAACCAGCCGGCGAGCCACGCGACAAACTCGCCAAATACAACATAAACGTATGAATAGGCACCACCTAGTACGGGGATACGCGAAGCAAACTCCGCAAAAGAAAGACCTGATAAGATAACGACAAAGGCCGCTAAGACAAATGACAAGATCAACGCTGGACCTGCATATACAGCTGAAGCTGCACCGGTCACAACAAAGATCCCTGTGCCAATGATTGCGCCAATACCCAACATGATCAAATCTTTTAATTTCAAATCCTTTTTCAAATGACTGACGGGACTGGCTTCAATAGTTTTTTATTAGAAAAACTCACTAAATTTCTGATTATCTTTTCATAAGCTGGTAAATGTCGGTATAGCCTGTATTTTAGGGCTTTATCGGCATTTTCCTTTTGGAAGATACTCTGCATAAGCTGGCATTTACCAGCATGAAAATGCAACCAAAAGTAGTAAATGAGTAGTACAATCACCGATTTAAGAAGCAAGAGCCAGTCTTTCAATTTCTGCTTTTGCTGAATTGAAAGTACCGTGTGCGTAGTACCCTAATGTCATGGTGATGTTTGAATGTCCCATGATGTATTGCAGGGTGTTCGGGTTCATTCCTTTGTTTGCCATGTTCGTGCAGTAGGTATGTCTGAATGAGTGCGGTGTGATGTTTGGTAGCTGGTCTTTATGTGTCTTGTTGTATTTCTTCACAAGCCCACGCAACATACTTTCGTAGTTGCCAGCCACTTTAGGGAAGCCCTTTTGGTTTAGGAACAGGAAATTGCTGTAACCATTGATAACGATAGGCTCTGCCTTTCCTCTGTTCTGTAACACTCGCTTAAAGGCTTGATAGGCTCTTTCTGTCATTGGAAGCTGGCGTTCTCCTTTTTTGGTCTTAGGTGTTTCAATGTAGTAGCCGATTTCGCTGTCTTTCAATAGCTGATGGTCTACATTGATGATACGGTTCGCCATATCAATATGGACTGTCAGACCGCAAAATTCAGAGATACGAAGCCCCGTTTCCAGAAGAATAACCACTTCATCATAATACTTGCTGTACGTCTTGTCCTGTTCCATAAAGGCAAGCAATTTTTCTTCCTGCTCTGGCGTGAGAATGACTTTGGGTTCTGAATTATCTTCCAGAACGTCGCTCAATTTGAAGTTAAAAGGATTTTTTCTGATACAGTCGTCCTCAATCGCCATATAGAATGACGCTTTCAGAGAACGCTTGTAGTTGCTAATCGTCTTGTAGGAAAAGCCATTCTCATACATTCGCATAGCCCATTCCTTACCGTCCGATAGCTTCACCGTATCAATTCTCCTTGCACCCAGAGGGTCGTTTTCCAGAATTTTCATAAGGTACTGGCGACCTTTTTCTGTGTTGCGTTTCACATTTTTTCTCTGGCTGTTCTTCTTTGCGTAGAGCTGGCAGACTGTCATTTTCCCACCTATGGTATTGATACCGTCGTCGAGGTCTTTCTTAATCTTTTTCTGCTTTTCCCTCAATGACAAATCTTCACGTTTCCCAGCGGGTGTCTTGTCTGTCGGAACAAGTTTCCAAGCATAGACAAACTGTGGTTGCCCGTACATATCGGTATATTTGTAAACGTATCTTCCGTCTTTTCTCTGGCTCTCTCCAAGTCGTAAATTGCGTCCCTTGCTGTCTTTTCTCTTTACATTAGACATAGTGCGAAGCTCCTTTCCGTCAAGGAATGAGCCGTTGATACGCTATACTTTATTATACCATACCTACGGCTCGCTGACATTAGATTTCGTCTAATGTATCAATGATTTTTTCAAACTGTTTTCGCTTAATCTGCACACGGTTTCCATTCACAATCACCCAGCCAGCGTCGAGGTTTTCCTCTGCCAGCTTACGCAATTTCTTTTCCCCGATACGGAAGTATTTTGACGCTTCCTCAATCGTCAGCGTGTACTTCTCCCAGATAGGCACATCAGTATTGTTCATAAGTATGCACCCCCTTTACTGTGTGTCTTATGGAAGCAGACAGACGGCTTTGGCAAGCTCCACTGGCATTTCAGCCATTCCCATTCCTGTGGGCAGAACCGCACCATGCGGGTGTATCATTATTCTGTGAATACAGGTCGTGGCAAAGCGACTTTTCCAACGGTCACTCTCGGATCACTGCATGGGTCGCTCGCTTCCCCTTATGGAAAAGGTCGTGGCGTACAGTCCCCGTGGCTCGCTGTATCACAAACGTATCTGTCTGCTTTATTCACTTGTCAAAGAACAGTGGCGAAAGCCATAGGCTCTCATGTGTAAAAGCAGAGGGCAGGACAGGAAAGAGGGGATTTCAACAAATCATGCCCTGCCATGATTGCTTTATTCTTCTGTTGGAACTGTACCAATATCGAAGTCTAAAATCATTTTGATAATAGCTTCTCTGATACGTCCTTTAAGCTCCATATCTACTACGATATAAACATTACCGTATTCATCATACAGAGGACGCAAACAGCATTTTGATATGTACGGGTCATAAAATGCCAGTATTCTTTCAATAGACTGTTCATTTCCGTCCACAGCAGATGAAATAAGTCGATAGGGTGGAAGTTTGTACCCTTTTTTCATGTTTCATTCACGCTCCTTTGTCAGTGTTTTCTTTAAATTTTGTAAAGCTCTATAACGGTTTTTAAAAACTCCTGCTCTGGAAATTTTCTGTGCTTTTGCAATTTCTGTATCGCTCATTTCCAGAAAGTAGTACATCAGAAGATTTTCACGGTTACGTTCCGATAATTGCTTTAATGCTTCTGAAAGTTCTTCATCAAGCACTCGGATTTCAACACCGCATACCTCAAACACGGTATAGTCACTCATGTACTCGTCCCATACAGCCAGCTTTTCAACAACGATTTCTGGAAGCTCACAGAAAGGAATTTCTTTATCTTTACGACGTTTTAATTCCTTTTTATAATTCCAGATAACGCCCTTAACAGTACGTTTGAGCTTACAGTCAAACTGACACTGGATTGTTTTTTGGAAGTCAGACGGTTTCATCATCTCACCCCCTCTCTGTCCAGACGTAAAAGGTATCTATCCCTCTTTCCGCCCCACATCGGTACAGGAGTGGGTGATTTGCTAACCTGTATAAGAAAGAAATTCAAAAAAATATTGAACTTCTCATAAATAACAAAAACAGTCAATCAGCACATGAATGTACCAACAGACTGTTTTTGTTATGTTTACGATATGAATTTTTAACTCATGTTTAAGGTGTATTGACTGGATAACCATTGTAAGGCAGTTATTCAGTTGTGAATACTGGCGTATTCGCTGGTATGCAATCATAGCACAACCCCCTTATTCAGAGCTGTACCGTGAGTGCAAAAGAAAAGGACAGCTCTGGTTATCCAAAACCGTCCTAATCAAATTGAAAGACATGGAAAAAGATATTACCCTAGAACGGTTTTTTTTATTTACCGTCAAGGTAATATTGATATGAATTATTAACGCATAATATATGCGTTTTTAACACATTCTAATCATGTGCCATGAAGTATAAACTCATGACAGGTGATTTAAAATGAGGAAAAAGAAAGACACGCACAGTTTTGATTTCCGTCCGCTGGGACTGGCAATCAGAGAAGCGAGAGAGAAAGCTGGGCTTTCCCGTAATGACTTAGGCGATAAGGTCTTTTACGGAGAACGTCATATCGCAGATATTGAGAATATAGGGAAACACCCCAGCTTCCAGTTATTTCATGATTTAGTGACAATGTTCCATATCTCTGTTGATGAATACTTCTATCCGCAGGAGAAAGCGGAAAAATCTACAATCCGCAGACAGATAGACGTATCGCTTGATGAACTGACAGATGAAGAACTCAAAATCATTCAAGGAACGATTGACGGTATCATGAAATACAAGGGAACGGGAAGCAAATAGGCTTCTCGTTTTCTTTTTCCTCTCATAAGCTATCCTGCTGATCTGCTCCGCAGGAAGCAGGATAAGCACTTAAATCTTAGTTTTCTTTGTGATTGTGTAAATGTATTCTTCTGGTGTAGGTATCTTATTACCAAAATACTTTTTAAAATGTTTCTGCACCACTGGGTTTTGACTATTCACAGCATTGTCAATGTTTTCCTGTATCTCGGCTCTAAACTCTGATACCGACACGCCTCTAGCTTTTGCCCCAACCTTTAGCATATTTTTAATATCCTGCTTTTTTAGTATTCTCATTTTTGTACCTCATATATTAGTATTCTAATTGTTTAAACACCTGTCTTGAATACCATGTAATTAAAATCGAAGCGATAGAAGCTATAAGCATTACTATCCAAGCATTTTCAGAAAATACATCAAATAGAATACCGTAAGTCATTTGTCCTATCGGCTGACCACACATAGCAACAGAAACTAATGTTGCCATGATTTTACCAACTAATTCTGGTGGTGTTTGCATTTGTACCACAGTATATATTTGTACTACAAATAATGTAGACACACCCATAGCAACAAAACACATTAGCGTAATCACCCAATAAGATATTATTTCTGGTAATCCTAGTAAAAGTGAAATTCCCATTAAAAATACAGAAGCAGAGCAAATCAATAAAAGAACATACAAATTTTTAAGTTTTAATTTTTCTGCCACTATTGCCGTCAAAAAGCCACCACATAATCCACCTAAAGAAAGTGACGCTTGTGAAAATCCATATAACGTATCAGACATTTCCAATACTTCTGAAATTAAAATTGGTAAGCCAACAATCAAAACGGCACTTAATACCAGATTAAAAATACATACCAAAATAATGACAGATATAAATATAGGTTTTTCGTGCCTT
>NZ_BCQE01000002.1 GCF_001544275.1 Enterococcus gallinarum NBRC 100675
AAAGAAAAAGAACCGATATATTTGATTGATTCTCAAATATATCGGTTCTTAGTATGATGGATACTGATTTTGGTTTTGCATTCAAACAGATGAACAATAACACTCTATTGTCCTATTTTGAAGGAGCGTATTTCTTCAGAGGTGATTTTTTTCAAAAATTCACTCAATAGAAGGATTGTTTGCAAATAATCTTCTTTGTGGATGATTAATCTTGAGGAATGCATATACCTTGTTGGAATCGATACTGTCATTGCAACAACTCCTGTCATTGCTTTATGGATGTTGCAAGCATCTGTCCCTCCAACAGTCATGAAGTCATGCCGATAAGGTAGTTTTTGTCTTGCTGCAATCTCTTCCATTTTTGCAAGCAGTTCACTATTACCGATCGTTAGCGAATCCAAAACAGAGAGTACAGGACCTTTTCCTAGCTCTAATCCCCCTTGATCAAAAGGTGTGTCTACAGCGGTAGTAACATCTAACGCAATCGCCAAATCGGGCTTAATGCTGTGGGCAGCTGTGCGGGCACCACGTATACCGACTTCTTCTTGAGTCGTTGCCGCAAAGTAGACATCAATAGCTAGCTCTTCTTTGACTAAAGCTTTCATGATCTCAATGCAGACCCCCACACAAACTCGGTCATCCCACGCTTTTCCTAGCAAGTAATTTGGATCATTCATCTCACGAAAGGCGGTCTTAGGTGTCACCATGTCGCCAATTTTTATTCCTAACTGGCGAATGTATTCAGCTGACGGGACCCCCATATCTAAATAAAACTCATTTGCTGGGATCACTTTATTCTTTTCTTCCGGCGGCATCCCGTGGGGCGCTCGGCTTCCAATAACCCCTGTGTATTTCTTGCCTTCCATCGTTGTAACACGCATTTCTTGTGCAGGCATGACGTGTCCCCACCAGCCGCCTACCGGTAAGAGTTTCAAATAACCTTCCTTGGTGATTTTTCGAACTACGAAACCGACTTCGTCCATGTGGGCTGACAACATCACTTTGGGCGCATTCGCTTTAGAACTCTTTTTTACTAAGATCAATGAACCAAGGTTGTCATAAAAACAGGAGTCAACTGCTCCTTCTGCATATTTCTTCACGATTCTGGATATTTCTTTTTCCCGGCCGCCGATACCATCGGCTTCACTTAATTCTTTTAGGATTTCTAAGTCTACAGCTCTCATAGGGATCGTCTCCTAGCGGTTTTCTTCTTTGAATGAAACAATCGCTGCTTCGTCTAAGTCTTTCAGAAAAAGATAGAGGGCTTGACTGACTGTTTCATAATCTTCTTGCGAAACAACTTGAGCTGCTGTGTTCATATTTCTTACAGGCATGTTCATAAATAAGACTGGACATCCCGTCCGTAATTTGTTGAACCAAGCACCGTCTGAGTCTTCTAATGAGAAATAATATTGATAAGGCAATGCTGCCTCTTCACAGATTTTTCTTAATTCTTCCATCGGCAACCGATTTGGCAAAACGGAAGGATCATAATATGTCAATAGAAGCCCTTTTGAGAGTTCTCCTTGTACATCGCCAGCATCTTCCTGATAATCCCAGGCTCGATTTGTATCTAGGATGATCGTTAGGTCTGGTGCAACCAGATTCGCTGCTGTTTGAGCACCTCTGGCACCGACTTGCTCCTGAACTGTACATCCAACATATAAATCAAAAGGGAAGCTGAGTTGATTTTCATAAATTTGACGTAACAGATCAATCGTTTGGCTGACAGAAATCCGTCCATTCCAATTTGGAGCGATCCATTCTTTTCCATTTTTGCTGACAGTAAATTTGGGCGCAAATGTCACCATATCTCCCAAAGAAACTTCTTCTGACAATGCTTCCTCTTTTGAAGAAAAACCAAAATCTAATAAAACGTCCTCTTTTCCCTGAACCTGGTTTGCTTTGTTTCGTCCTAAAATGACGCCTGGGTAGGCTTTCCCTTGTCGATTGTACAGGTGGACTTCCTGTCCTAATAAGCTATTCGGCTCGATTTTCCCCATTATCAGTCCGCGAATCAAGCCGGTTTCTTCGATTTTTTTGACAATAAACCCAAGTTCATCCATATGGGCAGTCACTAAAACAGTGGTTGGATTCTCTTTTTCAGATTTGATGACCCCATAGATCGAACCTAGGTTGTCATAGATGATTTCATCGCAGTAAGGTGCATAGTACTCTTTCAATAATTTAGAGATTGTTTTTTCTCTTCCGGAAATTCCGGGAGTTTTGACCACTTTTTCCAGCTGATCCATTTGTCCCATCTGCTTTACCACTCCTTAGTAACAATGTTTCTTGACATAATCCGTCGTATCTCGTTTCTCTGCTTTCAACTGACAAAGAGTCAACATTTCGTTCATTGCTTCTGTTAATCCAGTACCACCCTTTTTTGGCATTTTTACAATATCTACTTGATCTTTAAATCTTGTGATTGCCTCTTGGCATTCAATGGACATCGCCGCAACAGCCGGGATCTGAACCTTCTCTTCGACAACTTTCGCAACTTCAGCAGCCATTTCCCCGTATGTTTCATAATTAAAACATGGACCGCAAAGCAACACATCTGCGCCTAATTTCTGTACCATCGCGGCAATCTTCAAAGAAGATTCCTTTGCTTGCTTTCGATAATAGTCATCACCACAATAAATCGTGGCAAGAACCTCCATGTTCTTTTCCTTTAATAACTTTTCGAACATTTTGACAGACCCAATCGCTGTCTTTTGCCCCCCTAATGGCTGATCCCCATGTTCTTTCCCACCAAGTCCGGCTTGAATTTGATCCAGCAAAAAGATTATTTTCATTGTGATCCCCCTTCTATAACAAGTGATCGATGGAAATATCATCGAACGACAATTCCAGTTCTTCACTTTTGGCTTGTTCTGCTTCCCGTTCATCCTTCAGGTATTGCTTGTCTAATGCCATAATGAATGGATAGTAGATCAAACAACCAATGGCTAATAGAATCAATTGCCAGACGGAGGCAACCAGACTGCCGGTACTCAAATACCCTGAGAAGCCGATCGGGGTCGTCCATGGCAATGAAACGCCGGTTGTATAAGGAATGATTCCTAGGTTGGTTACCAATGTTGATAAAAGCAGATTAACCATTGGAACAGCAATAAAAGGAATAATAATGATTGGATTCAATACGACTGGCAAACCAAAGATGATTGGCTCATTGATCCCGAAAATTCCAGGAACGAGTGAAAGTTTCCCTAGTTCTTTGATCCGTTTTGATTTACAGAACAGGACCATGATGATTACGAGGGAAAGTGTAGAACCACCGCCGCCAAAGTTAGTAAAGAAGTTCGAAAATGGATCCGTGAAGATGTTTGGCAAATCTTTACCAGCTTGAAAGGCATCTAGGTTTTCCATGGTTAGAATTCTTAGGATCGGCGCAAATACAGAATTGGCTACCGCTGGACCATTGATCCCAAAGAACCAAAAAATCGTACAGGCTAAACTATAGACGATCTGTGCGGTTAATGTATTACCGGCTCCTTTTAATGGCATTTGCAAGACATTAAAGATAAAATCATGGACGGTACCAAAAGGGGTCATACCAAATAATATATTGATGACAAAAAATAAGAGCATGACTAGTGCGCTTGGAATCAGCGCAGCAAAGGATTTCGTTACTGCAGGTGGAACCCCATCAGGCATCTTGATGGTCCAGCCTCGTTTTGTTGTATAAGCATAAATTTCTACAGAAATAAGTGCGACTAGCAAACCGACAAAAATCCCATTTGTTCCTAAGTGATCAAAAGAAAGTCCGCTAACTGGATCAGCCACTCCTTCAACGATCAGCTTATTTGGTGTTAAAATCAAAAACGCAATCACGGCTACCGCTGCCGCTTGGATAGGATCGGTTTTCTTTTCCCGCCCATAAGCATACGCCGTTCCTAGACATGAAAAGAAGCCAACTGTATTAAAGACAGAACCAGAAACCCGAGTGACCCACGACTCCCAACCTGTACCAAACATTCCTGCCCAAAACTCTGACCACCCTGGTATTGGAAAATTTGCGAACAGTAAGAAAATCGATCCTACAATCACTAATGGTGTCGTGATCAAAAAGCCATCCCGCACTGCGATCAAAATTTTGTTCTGCCCTAACTTTACCGCAAGCGGCATCAACACATTTTCTAATTTATCGAACATTCCACTCTTCCTTTCGAGATCTTGCTCTTTGCAATCCTCTTTTTTTGAAATCATACCGGTGCTTTGATGCGTGCTTCATATGCATCAAGCCACTCTTGCGTGATCGGTGTGATCACCGTGGTTTGATCTGGACCAGGATTGGCCATATAAATAGCCGGTTCTTGGTCAGCTGTCGCAACGCTAAATGTAAATTCTACATTTGTTGCCACCCCCCATGCCCCATTTTTATCTAATGCAATCAACGAGAACGCACCTGCTTTGCCATAACGTTTGCGTAATCGTTCTTCAAACCCATAAACAGCCTGATCACAAGCATCTTGCGGCGAAAGGCCTTCTCCCATCAAGCGGACGATTTCATAAGAAAGACAGCCTTTCATTAAATCTTCACCCAAACCTGTAGCGGCAGCTCCGCCAATCGTACTGTCTACATAAAATCCTGAGCCGGATAATGGTGAATCTCCCACTCGTCCCTGTTTTTTCATGAACAAACCAGAGCTAGAGGTTCCGACTGCCATTTGCTGTTGCGTATCGAGAGCGACAACGCCAACCGTGTCATGGCCATCGTAGGGATCGAGGTTGGAAGCAGCGATTTCTGCTAATCGTTTTTCCCAGATTTTTTTTGCCCGATCGGTCAACATATTCTTACGTTCAAATCCAGCCAACATCGCGTATTCAGTGGCTCCTTGCCCTACTCGAAAGCTGTTGAATTTCTCATCACTCAATTGGCGTGCAACTGAGATGGGATTGGCAACATCGGTAATCCCTGCAACGGCACCAATCTTAAATGTTTCACCATCCATAAAAGCGGCATCCATTTCGACGATTCCGCGTTCATTTGGCAATCCGCCATAACCAACTGATTTATAAAATGGATAATCTTCCACTGCTTTGATGGCAGTTTCTACTGCATCTTTGCATGACGCTTGTGCTTCTAAAAGTTCTTTGGCTGCCAGTACACCATCATGTGCCATTCGCCAAGTTGCTATCATTCCCCACATATCTTTCCCTCCATCATTTGTAGCGCTTACAAGTATATTCTATATGGTATATACTAGTATGTCTATACTAAAAAACGAGTTTCTTTCAACTCTCATTGATTTATAAGAAACTCGTTTCGGATTAATTTTTTATTGTTGAGGGTTCACCCAGGGCATTCTTATTCTGTTAATGCTTTGATGCTGCGCATGTAGATTTCTAAATTCATCCGTAAGTCAGCACTGTCCATGTACTCATTCTTATTGTGTGCAATCCCTTTTTGACCAGGAAAAGACGGACCAAATGCCAAAATATTCGGCATTTTGCGTGCATAGGTTGCCCCTGTTGTGGTTACTGGTTTAGGGTCATTGCCTGTGACTGTGTGATAAATCGTCGACAGTTTAGCTATTTCGGTTGATTCTTTGTCTCGGCAAAACCCGGGAATACTGCGAATGACTTCTAGTTCGACACCGATAGGCAGTTGCCTTTTCAAACGGGACAACACGTCTGTTTCTGTAACAGTCACTGGGTAGCGAAAGGCAACTTCTAACACTAATCCTGTGAGAGACTTTTGCATCACGACAGGCGTCAAAATCAATTTACCAGAATCTTCATCAGCCAGCGCCAAGTCAATCCCTTCTCCAAAATGCTGCTGATGAAAGCTTTGGCAGATCCAACGAAAATAAGATTGTATGGTTGGAGGAATAGTTTGTTTCTCAGCCAGTTGGGCTGCCAGGATCGTAATTGCATTTTCTCCCAATTCAGGAGCATTGCTTGGAGAACGTTTCCCTGTGACTTCAAACTTCTGACCGGCAATGCTTACACTCAAGTCGTCAGGAACATGGTCTCGGAATTGATCGCCCTGAAACGAAGTGAGTTGCTGTAGTTCATCGTCTGGCAGTGGAAAATGGAGCGCTACAATGACGACGCCTCGCTCGCCATAGACTACCGGATACTTACAATCTGGCGTAAATCCGAAAACAGGTGGTTGCTCTGCGGCCAAATAATGAGGAACATCCGACATACCACTTTCTTCATCTGTACCAAAGATAATCCGCAGATTTTTTTTCGGTTGGTGTCCTAATTCTTTCAATAATTTCATCCCATAAAGGCAACTAATGATTGGTCCTTTGTTGTCTAGAATTCCTCGACCATAAAGGTGGCCATCTTTTTCACTTAAATCAAACGGCGGAAAATCCCAGCCTGAACCAGCAGGCACCACATCGAGATGTCCCAGGACACCGATGTAGTCCGCTCCTTCGTTTCCCCACTGTGCATAGCCGATCGCATCATCGATCACCTTTGTTTCAAATCCAAAAGCGGCACTTTTTTCCATTACCAAAGACAAAACTCGCCGCGTTTCCTTACCATAGGGAGCATGTGGCGCGGGTTCAGATTTGACACTAGGAACTTGCATGACTTGTTTGAGTAAGTTTAGAAAATCCAGCCAGTTTTCCTCAATGGCTGTGCTGATTTGATCCATTTTTGCCACCCCTTATTTTTGACGTACCAATGTATTTTTAAAGGTATATTTATCTGCACGATAAAAAGACGTATCGAACAAGATCGGTTTCGCAGAAGGAGAATACGTCATCGAATGGACGAGAAGCATTGGTTCCTCTTCGGATACATGCAATAGCTTGGCAATGTCCGGCGGACTTTTGACTGCTTCCACTTCTTGATGGGAATAACCAATCTCAATGTTGGCTTCGATTACTTCATATAAAGAAGACTCTAACTGATCTTGGGTGATTTCGCCGGACTCTTTTTCTAAATAACGCTTCAATACGTAGAGATTCTCCACCGTCATCGGTTCATCATCAAAGTAACGCAAGCGAGTCAGATACACCATGGGTTCTTTCCCATAGTTGCCGAACATCTGACGGATCTTCGTCGGTAATTCTTTCACTGTCTCTACTTGTAATACTTCGGTTCGGGTCTTTTTCCCTTGGGCTTTGGCCGTTTCGGTAAAACTTTGCAATCCGCCAGATCCACTCTGGATCTTTGGCTGCTTCATCACATACGTTCCTTTGCCTTTTTCTTTGACTAGGATATTTTGGGTGATCAGAAGATCGATTGCTTTGCGGACAGTTAGCCGACTGCATTGAAATTCTTCCGCTAAATCATAATCAGAAGGCAGCTTCTGACTCGTTACATAAGTGCCATCATTGACACGTTGGGCGATTTTATCTGCTACTTCCTGAAAAACGGCTTGTTTTTTCACTTGATTCCCTACTTTCTACTCTACCATTCATAAAATGGACGATTCGCACTCACACCAGAAGCCACACTAACAAAGGCCTGGTTGTCGACGGATTGAATCATCCCTTCAACTGTCTTTAATTCTTTTTGGGAGATGACTAAAAGTAACAATTTCTTCTGTTGATGATCAAAGCCCCCCTCAACATCATTGATCACTGTGATCCCTCGCTGAAGTGCACATTGTAATGTTGCAATGACACCTTCCGCTTTTTCGGTTACTACTAGTAATTGCACACGCCTTTGCTTGAGGTTCACGTAGTCTACCATTCGACCACTGATAAAGAAAGAGATGGCACTATAAAAAGCGTACGGCCAGCCAAAAATCATTCCGGCAACGAGTTGAAGACTGACATTGAAAAAGATAAAGAAACTGCCGATACTTTTGCCGGTCATTCTCTTCACTAAGATCCCTAAAATATCTAATCCTCCTGTGGAAAAATCATCGTTTAAAGTCAGACCAACGGAAAACCCATGGAGCACCCCGCCAAAAACAGCACAGATGACTGGATCTGTAGTCAATGTGACAACTGGGACCACCTTCATCATAACAGATGAGAGGAAGACAGTACAAACCGTCATAAGCGTGAAATCACGATCGATTTTGCACCATGCAATCGCTAACAAAGGCGCGTTAAAAAATAAGACCAACACAGGGATTGACCACTCGATACCAAAGTATACTTCCAAGAGCTGCGACAATAATTGTGACAGTCCAGTAATTCCACTGGCAAATATATTTCCTGGCAGCCAGAACATATTCAATGCGATGGATGATAACAGTGCATAAATGAGTGCAACAGCGAATCGTTTTATTCTTTTTGGCATAGGCATCTCCTTCCGCTTCAATCATAGTATATATCATTAAGTATATACTGTCATCAAGAAACTTATTTTCTTTAAAGAAATCGACTTTGCTGACCCATAGTCTTTCTCAGGATCGAGGGATAAAATTTATCCTGACATGTGTGCTAGAAAAAGGAGAGTAAAATACTTGAAAACTGACTAAATTTGACTAAAATAATAATTGGAAAGAAAATTAAAGAAAGGATTGATTATTATGTCACATGAGATTGAACCTCGTCGCTCAGATGCCTATAGTATGACACCTTTTAATTTCTTCGAAGATTTTGGTCGCAGTTTTTTTGATGGATTTAAAGCGAACATGATCAAAACAGATATTCACGAAAATGATTCGGAATATCTCGTTGAAGCAGAGCTGCCTGGTATTCCTAAAGAAAATATTCAAGTCACTTATGAGAATGGTATTTTGACGATTGCTGGTCAACATCAATCGGATACTACGACTGAAGATAAAAAAGGAAAACTAGTACGCAGCGAGCGTAGTTTAACAAGTGTCCGTCGCCAATATTTGCTAGAAAATGTCAAAGAAGACGACATCAAAGCTTCTTATTCTGAAGGTATTCTTAAATTGACTTTGCCAAAAGATGATCACGGCAAAGAACCTAAGAAAACTATTCCGATCGAGTAGCAGCATCACTTTTACCAAACAAACAGCCCCCTTAACAGAAATGCTTGTTAAGGGGGCTATTAATGTAGAAAAAGACCTATTCTCCATGCTTTGCTTGCTGATTTTTTTGCTCTCGCTAAAGAACAAGCGAAAATCTGGACAAGCGCCTCTCTATAAAAAAAGAGGCTGGGACAGAGGTGCTAAACTCCTAGAAATAAGAAGGAATACGCGGAAATTGCTTCTCAAATTTGGGGGTATTTCGACTTGTTTCCGAAGGAGTTGCTTCTGCTCCCACCATCTAGACGTGTTTAGAGCGTGGGACAAAAGTAAAAAACACTTTTGTTCCACGCTCTAGTCATAGCTGTCTTTGTCAGACGGATCGAAAAAAAATTATTCTTTTGTATCGTCTGCTTTTGTTTCATCAACAACATCAGCTGGTTCGATTTCAGTTGCAACAGATGCACCAGTACCAGGTGTCACGGTACGAATCGCTGCCCGATCGAACTCTAAGAAAATACCTTCACAGTCGATGACAACTGTACTCTTGTCTGTATTTACTTCAGAAAGAACGCCATGAAGTCCGCCAATTGTTACTACGCGATCTCCAGCCTTCATATTTTCCAATAAGTTTTTTCGTTCTTGTTGTTGTTTCTTTTGTGAACGGCTCATGAAGAACCACATTGCCACCAAAGCAACAAGCATAAAGAGCATTGGTAAAGATTGTGCCATTTTTTTCACCTCGATTTTTTTACTTTTCTATAGATACTTTATCAGAATCTGACGTGTATTCCTACCGTTTTACCAGAATAAATTAGAAATTTTTGGCATTTTCTTTATTGAAGCCATATTCTTCGAAGAAATGTTGCCGGAATTCCAGCAAGTTGTCATCCATGATCGCTTGACGGACTTGTTTCATCAAATTCAACAAGAAATAAACATTGTGATAAGAAGTTAATCGGATCCCAAATGTTTCATCACATTTGATCAAATGACGAATATACGCCCGTGAATAATTCTTACAAGTATAACAATCACAGTTTTCATCAATTGGTCGGAAATCTCGGGCAAATTGGGCATTCTTCACGACTAAACGACCTTTAGACGTCATACATGTTCCGTTACGGGCGATTCGAGTCGGCAATACGCAGTCAAACATATCGACCCCCCGAATAACGCCGTCGATCAGAGAATCTGCGGCTCCTACCCCCATCAGATAGCGAGGTTTGTGATCAGGGATCCATGGTGTGGTAAATTCCAAGACGCGATTCATTTCAGCTTTTGGCTCGCCTACTGACAAACCGCCAATCGAATAACCAGGAAAGTCCATGCTGATCAAATCTTGCGCACTTTGTTTCCGTAAATCTTCAAAACCGGCCCCTTGAATGATCCCGAACAGGCCTTGAGAATCTGGATTGGCATGAGCTTTCAATCCGCGTTCTGCCCAGCGAGAAGTCCGCTCTACTGATTTTTTGACATAATCATAGCTTTCATCGAATGGCGGACATTCATCAAAACTCATCATGATATCCGAACCTAGTTTGTTTTGGATATCGATAGCTTTTTCTGGTGAAAGGAACATTTTTGAACCGTTTAGATGGTTCTTGAAATGGACACCTTCTTCAACGATATTTCGCATATCTGCTAGTGAGAAGACTTGGAAGCCACCAGAATCGGTTAGAATCGGCTGATCCCAATTCATAAACTTGTGCAGCCCACCTGCTTCGGCCACTAGATCTTCTCCTGGTCGCAGCCATAAGTGATATGTATTACTTAAAATGACACCAGCGCCCATGGCTTTCAGTTCTTCCGGTGCAAGGGTCTTAACAGTAGCTAAAGTTCCTACAGGCATAAACATTGGTGTTGGAAAAGTGCCATGCGGTGTGATCAATTCACCTAAACGGGCACCTGTATGTTTCTCTTTCTTGATCAGACGATAACGAATGGCAGGTTGCGACATTCATTTCCCTACTTTCTTTATAGACTCGATTAACTGTGCAACGCTATTAATGATAAGGGTTGCGTTAGGAATTTGCAAGAAGGTTTCAGCTTCTCTTCCTCTTTTTCAAAAAAACTTTCCTTTCTTTGCTTTATTTTTTGTACAATCCATGCTCATTTGCTATCATGTTAAGCAGATAGAAAGGAGGTTTTTTTATGAAAACTAGAGGACAACTAAAAAGTGAAGCCAAATCCGTTCTGAATGGACGCTGGAAAGATAGCGTATTGATGTGTTTGGTCCCTACGTTGATCTCTATTGCTTTTGCTGTTGTGATCGTAGTGATTGTTGTGTTGCCTTTGATGGCATTAAGCCAAAATGGTGCCTTTGATAGTCAATCCATCAATGAAGCGTCGAACTCAACTGGCGGTAGTGGCGGTGGCTTGATCAGCGGATTATTCTCAGCGTTGTTTGGTGCCGGGATTTCTTGGACATTCCTTGATTTGTTACGCGGCAATAAGCAAGAGATTCGTCCATTTTCTGATGTCTTTCGTGGATTTAGCGGTGTATTCGCACTTGGTATCATTGTCATCTATATTTTATCAACGATTTTCGTTAGTTTATGGGCATTATTATTTGTGATTCCAGGAATCATCAAATCCTATTCTTACTCACAAGCATACTTCATCTACTATGATACCTATGAGCAAACAGGTACACGGCCAGATTTTCTTGCTTGCATCACGGCTAGTCGCCGATTGATGAAAGGGTATAAAGGAAAACTGTTCTTACTTGATTTGAGTTTTATTGGCTGGCATATTCTGGCCATTATCACAGCTGGTATCGGGTATCTTTGGTTGACACCTTATATCAGTGCTACCAAAGCAGCCTTTTATGAAAACTTGCCAAAACAGACATTAGCTTAAAAAAAGGACCTTACTTTGACATATCAAAGTAAGGTCTTTTTTGATTGAATGAAAAATTGTTCTCAACGCAATGTTTCTTCCGTTAATTGACACGTTTTGCTCCCACAGCATCTTTGACTGAATTCGCAACGATCTTGGCTACTCCTTCTTGGAAAGCATCCGGAATAATGTTTGTTGGTGACAGCTCCTCGTCTGGGATCAAGCTAGCAATTCCTTTGGCTGCGGCAATCTGCATCTCAACCGTGATTTTGCGGGCTTGAGCATCTAAAGCCCCACGGAAAATACCAGGAAAAGCCAACACATTGTTGATTTGGTTAGGAAAATCACTGCGTCCAGTACCAACGATATAGGCACCTCCTGCTAAGGCTTCGTCTGGGAAGATTTCCGGTACTGGATTAGCCATAGCAAAAATCACAGGCTTATCTCCCATCTCAGCGATCCATTCCTTCTTTAGTGCTCCTGGAGCAGAAACACCAATGAAGATATCGGCACCTTTCAATGCTGTCTGCAAATCACCAGAAAGATGGTCACGGTTTGTCACTTTAGCAATCTCTGCATGATGAGGTGGTAACTGATCATTTTCTTCATTCAAGATCCCCACCTTGTCTACGACAATGACATTTTTTGCACCAGCTGCCAAAAACTTACGGGTAATAGAAAGCCCAGCAGAACCACCGCCATTGACAACGATTTTGGCTTCTTCTAGTGATTTGCCAATCAATTTCAGACTGTTGAAAGCAGCCGCTAAAACAACTATTGCCGTCCCATGCTGGTCATCGTGGAAAATCGGGATCGCACACTCTTCGATCAGCCGCTGTTCGATTTCGAAGCAACGCGGTGCACTGATATCTTCTAAGTTGATTCCACCAAAGGTCGGTGCGATTGCTTTGACGATCGCAATGATCTCTTCTGTTTCTTGAGTGTCTAAGACGATAGGAATAGCATCAACATCTGCAAATCGCTTGAACAAAGCGGCTTTCCCTTCCATGACCGGCATTGCTGCTTCTGCTCCAATATTACCAAGACCTAGCACAGCAGAACCATCGCTTACAACAGCGACTGTGTTTTTCTTTGTTGTCAATGAATAGGCCAGCTGTTTGTCTTCTGCGATTGCGGAAGATACGGCAGCGACACCCGGAGTGTAGGCAATGCTTAAGTCTCTTCGATTCTCAATCGCCACTTTTGATACTACTTCCAATTTCCCGCCATGTTCTTTGGCTTGTCGCAAAGCAATTTCTTTTACATCTTCTGACATGATTCGTTCCTCCAATAGTTGATCGTTTTTTCTATTTTTTATTAAAAAATCATTCGTAAGATTGCGGTCATGGCAATCACTGTGATGGCGCCGCCTAAACGGGTAGCTACTTGGGCAAAAGGCATCAAGTTCATACGGTCAGCGGTACTTAAGATCGCTACGTCTCCTGTGCCTCCCATACCGCTTTGACAAGCAGAAATAATCGCGGCTTCGATGGGATACATGTTCATGAACCGTGATACGACGAACCCGGTGGCAATTACCGTGAATACCACACTGATGACGACTAAGAAATAAGGGACACTCAGTGTTCCCACAACGTCTTTCAATGGAATATACAACAATCCTAAACCAGCCATCAATGGGAAAGTAAAGTTGCCGGAAATAAATTTATACAATTGTTTGGAGCCATGTTGTGTTTCTGCCGGCACCACATTCAAGTATTTCAAAAAAGCGGCTAAGACAATCATCAATACAGGACCAGGAAACCCAGTCAAATGCTGCAGTAAACTACCAGCAATGAACAGTGTACACGCGGTCAGCACACCAGCGCCCATTTTCTTGATATCAAAAGCGCCGGAATCATCTTTTAACGCATCTGCCATGTCATCATCATTTTTCATTTTGACCAATTGTCCACCTCCAGAAAGATCTGGTCGTTTTTCTCCCCAGCGAGAGAGCAATGCGGTACACATGATCGCGAAGAAATTACCAATGATCGTTGCTGGAATCAGTTGTGCGACCAGCTGTTCACTCCCCATACCAGTAATGGCACTGTAGCCTAGTGATAAAGGCAAGATTCCTTCACCGATCCCGCCAGCTAACACTGGCGTAACGATGAAAAACAATGTATGTTGCCATTCTAAACCTAATAATACCCCAACTAGCGTGCCAACACCCATGGCGCAGATCATCCCGATCATCATGGGAATAATCATCCGCATCAAACCTTGGACTAAGATTTTGCGATTCATCCCTAAAATACTGCCACAAACTAAACAAGCAATATAAAAATATAAGAAGTTGGCTTGCTTCATCAAAATATCGGCAGACTCAAGAATATTCGGATTGACTAAGTTGAAGAAAACCAAAATAGATGGAACCAATAAAGATAAAATTGCCGGACCACCGAAATTCTTGATAAGAGGAATATTGGCACCAATCGTTCCTAATAACCACCCTAAAGTCAAAATGACTGCAAAACCACCTAGCATATTTACGGGTAATTGTTGTAACAGACCCGTGACTACGATGACTGTTGATAAAACAATGTATACTGGCAGCGGAACTGATCCAATTTTGATTTTCATCCACCGATCAATTAGCTTCTCTTCTTTTGCTTTCGATTCAACCTGTTCTCTCACCACATGGGGTTCGATATGCTTTTCCATTTTGCTTTCCTCCTAAATTGATCTACTAGTTCTACGAGTACCTCGTTACACACAGATTAAAGCAAGCGTTTTCTTTTTCGTAGTTTATTTAATTATTTTAAGTATTTAAATTAATTAAAGCGCCTTTAGGGATTCCGCCGCTATGTTATAATTTACGAATAAAGGGGGAAATTTAGTGAAAAAAGGGTTACGGTTATGGGGGGTATTGACTTTAGTCTTTACGATCGTCTTACTCATTGTCACTTCCATTCTTTATGGTTTAGTCCTTATTCAAAATTCCACATTTATTCGCTCCAACGAAGAACACCTGCTCTTGTCCGTCGGTAAACAGCTGGCGATCGATCCACAAGTGACTACCGCTTTGGAAGAAGGACGTTCCAACGATCAATTGGAAGCTTACACAAATGAAGTGACACAAATACACGGGTTGGATTTCGTGGTAGTTATGGATATGCAAGCCATTCGTTTGACTCATCCAGATGAGACCCAAATTGGCAAACACTTCGAAGGCGGCGATGAAGTCACCGCATTGGAAGGAAAAGAACACGTTTCTGTCAGCGAAGGAACATTGGGTCGCTCGTTGCGGGGATTCGTTCCCGTTTATTCCCTCACTGAATCGCAAAAACAAATCGGTGTAGTAGCTTTAGGGATCCGTATGCAGTCCTTGAGTGCTTTAGTAAAGAGTTCTCGGGAAGGGTATCTACTTGCCTTAGCATTAAGTATCACAATCGCCGCCTTTGTAGCAACTGGACTTGCCTATTATTTGAAACGACAACTTCATAATTTAGAACCAAAAGAAATCTCACGTCTCTTTGAAGAACGCAATGCCATGTTGGAAGAAACCAAAGATGCGGTCATTGTATTGGATTTGAACCAGCAAATCAATTTGGCAAATATCGCCGCCAACGAGCTTTACCAAAAGAACAGTGGACAAAATGACTCCTTGGTCGGCAAACATTTGCAGGATTTGATCTTGCAGACCAATGCTGTAGACTTGGAGCGAAATGTTGAACAGCTCTATCGGCAAAATGGACAGGATTTTCTTTTTTCCTCTGCACCGATCAATGTGGATCAGAAACGAATCGGTTGGATCGTGTTTTTGCGCAATGCGACAGAATCGTTATTCGTCATGGATCAGTTAGCCAATACTACCGCTTATGCCAGTGCGCTGCAGTCTCAGTCCCATGAGTTTATGAATAAACTGCATGTGATCTATGGACTCGCTGATTTAAAAGCCTATGATGAATTGAAAATTTATCTGGATGATATTTTGACTCCAGAAAAAGAGTTCTCTCATCGCTTGTCTTTTTTAGTTCAGAATCCGCAAGTTGCTGGATTTTTGATTGGCGAACGTCAAAAGTTCTTTGAGCGTAAAATCCACTTGATGATCGAGATTTCACCAGAAATTCCCGCCAATTCGCAAGAAGCTGAAACAAAATCGTTGATCGATCTTTACCGGTATATTCATCATGTTTTGTTGCAACTGACCACCATAGAAGATTTGCGGATCGAGATCCATCATGAAGCAGGCCTGCTGACAACGACCTATACCATTCAGCTGACCACAACGGATCAGCAGCAATTGCAGGATAGTTTTCACAGCAACTATTTCCAACAAATGTTAAAAGATTACCAGGCAGAGTTTTTGATAGAAGAACAACCTAACTTTGTCGTTCTCCAATTACAAACGCATTATCATGGGGTGATAAAATGAAACCATTACATGGATTAATTGTCGAAGATGACCCAATGGTGGAATTTATCCATCGAAATTATTTAGAAAAAATCGGCAGATTTCAAGAAATCTATTCGGCAGCTGCTGTGACAGACGCTGAACACTTACTACAAAACAAACAAGTTGATTTAGTGCTGCTAGATGTCCATTTGAAAAACGGCAACGGCTTAGACTTGCTCCAAGAGATCCGGAACTCTCAGCAAGCCATCGAAGTGATCTTAATCACAGCAGCCAATGAGACACAAACTATTCAGCATGGACTACATTTAGGTGTTCTGGACTATCTCGTCAAGCCATTTACCTATGAACGTTTCCGGCAAAGTATCGAACTGTTTCTAAAACGGCAAGAAGCTTTGGAACAAGGCAGTCTTGCCCAAGAAGCCATTGATCAAATAATGGTTGCAAAGAAGAGTCCCGAGCCATCCCTTACAGAACTGGATAAAGGACTCTCTCCTGATACCATGGATCGCATCAAAGCGGCTATCCAAACATTTCCAGACACTTTTACGATCCCGGATTTGGTAGAGATCAGCGGATTTTCTCATGTCTCAGTCCGTAAATACATGCTTTACTTAGAAAAAAATAACTATGTCACCAGTCAGATTATCTATACCAAAATCGGACGCCCTTATAAAGTTTACCAACGATCCTAACAATTGGTGAACTCTCTAGGAACGTCAACGAGTGGTTGCTGATTTGCTAATTATTAAATAAACGATGTTTTAGTAAGTCAGCTTTTTAGATTTTAAATTGTGAATTGATCGGTATACTTTGTATACCCTACCTATTTGCAAACGCTTCCTAAATATGCTATAGTATAGATGTAAGGAAGGTAGCAACTCTGTTGGTGGTCTTGTAAATATCGCAAACTCAATCTACTAAAAGTTGTTGAACGTACAAGTTTCACCTAGTATCAAGCGTGTAAAGTAACAGAAAAGCGTAACACAAAATCGAGAATCTTTTCGAAAAAAGGATACGTCTATTACGTTGTATCAGAACACACGAAACATGTGTAAGTTTGTAAAAGAAAACAAATTTTGAGAAACAATTGCTTTGCATGAACCAACCATCAGCGACCACCACTTATACCTTCCCTTAGTTATAAGCTGGACGACAAAAAAGCAGTTCAAAAAGTTGAGAAATATCTCAACTTAACGAGCCGCTCTTGTCGTTCAGTTTTTTATTTTAAGAACATGGCATCGCCAAAACTAAAGAAGCGATAACGTTCATCGATGGCATGCTGATAAGCTTCTAATGTTAGATCGCGTCCGGCAAAGGCACTGACCAACATTACCAATGTCGATTTCGGTAAATGGAAATTCGTTGAGAAGGCTTGGACAACTTTGAACTGATAGCCGGGGGTAATGAAAATACTCGTCCAGCCGCTGTCGGCTTTGATCTCGCCATCAAATTTGGTACCAATCGTCTCTAGTGTACGGATCGAAGTCGTTCCGACCGCAACGATTTTCCCACCATTTGCCCGCACATCGTTTAATTGGGCAGCCGCTTCTTCCGTCAACCGATAAAATTCACTGTGCATTTCGTGATCTGCAATATTATCGACGCTGACTGGGCGGAAAGTTCCTAGACCCACGTGCAAGGTCAAATAAACTAATTTGACCCCTTTATCAGCGATTTTCTCCAATAATTCTGGCGTAAAGTGCAAACCGGCCGTTGGTGCCGCTGCAGATCCATTCTCTTTGGCATAAACAGTTTGGTAACGATCTGGATCTTCCAATCGTTCCTTGATGTATGGCGGCAATGGCATTTCACCCAAAGATTCTAAAATCTCTAGGAAAATCCCATCATAGCTGAATCGAATGATTCGGCCACCATGTTCGAGTTCTTTTTCAACGACCGCTTCTAAGCGACCGTCGCCAAAGGTGATCTTCGTACCGACTTTTGCCCGCTTGGCAGGTTTGATTAATGTTTCCCAACTGTCCCCTTCGATATTGTTTAACAATAAAATCTCTAGATGGGCGCCGGTCTCGATTTTCTCGCCATAGATACGAGCAGGCAAAACGCGAGTATCATTCATCACAAGGGCATCGCCAGGAGCTAATTCATCAATAATGTCATAAAAATGTTTGTCTTCCATTGCACCGCTTTCTCGGTCCACGACCAATAGGCGGGAACTGGAGCGATCGCTAAGCGGCGTTTGAGCGATCAATTCTTCCGGTAACTCAAAGTCAAAATCTTCTGTTGTAAGCATGTCGTCACTCTCTTTCTTTCATATGCCCGTCTATTCTATCACGTTTTTATAGTCAGGGGAAAAAAACTGCTGCTTTCTCTAGGAACGCCCAACATAGCATTCGTAAAATACGCTTTTCTGCCCAAAACACAATGAATTTAAAATAACGGATAGAAAAATTACCAATGATTAAATTTCTATCATCAACTATTTCCGATTGGAGATTCCTCACTCTTTTCCACTAAAATATGCGAATATGAATAAAAAAGGCAGAATATTTGAATAACAGCCTACTTTTAGGCATACTATTTACAGAACCTAGGCATAACATTTGTTGCCTAAATAAAACTAGAGGTGAAATCATGATTGAATTTCAACATGTATCCAAAATCTATAAAGGCGGCAAAGTGGCTGTCGAAGATGTCAATCTATCCTTTGAAAAGGGAGAATTTATTTGTTTCATTGGTACCAGTGGGAGTGGTAAAACTACTTGTATGCGAATGATCAACCGTATGACAGACCCCTCCAAAGGAAAAATTCTGATTGATGGCAAAAGTGTGACCGATATCAATCCAGTAGAATTACGACGCCAAATCGGTTACGTGATCCAAAGCATCGGCTTGATGCCTCATATGACGATTCGAGAAAATATTACATTAGTACAAAAACTTTTGAAGGTCAGTCAAGAAGAAAGAAATAAGACAGCAGAGAAAATGATCGATCTTGTGGAACTTCCTCGTGAAATGCTGGATCGTTACCCTCACGAATTGTCTGGTGGACAACAACAGCGGATCGGTGTTGTTCGGGCTCTGGCAGCCGACCAAGATATCATTTTGATGGATGAACCTTTCGGTGCATTGGACCCCATCACTCGCGATTCACTGCAAGATTTGATCAAAGATTTGCAGGAACGTTTAGGTAAAACCGTCGTCTTCGTTACCCATGATATGGATGAAGCATTAAAGTTAGCTAGCCGCATCGTGATCATGAGCGAAGGACGCGTCATCCAATTTGATACACCGCAAAACATTCTGCGAAATCCTGCTACTACCTTTGTTGAAGAATTGATCGGTGAAGACCGCCTTCTGCAAGCAAAACCAGACACCACACCAGTTAAAGAAGTCATGCTCAAAACACCAATCGCCATCACTCCTGAAAAATCTTTACAAGAAGCGATTCGCCTGATGAGAGAAAAACGAGTAGATACATTGTTAGTGACGGATAATAGCAATGTCTTAAAAGGGTATATCGATGTAGAATCGATCGACCGCAATCGAGGCAAAGTAACCAGTGTCGGGGATATTCTTAATAAAGATGTTTTCTATGTAAAAGAAACAGCCTTACTGCGAGATACGTTGCAACGAATCCTTAAACGTGGTTTGAAATATGTGCCAGTCGTGGATGCTGAAAATCATTTGGTAGGAATTTTGACGCGTGCTTCATTAGTCGACATTGTTTATGACGTTATTTGGGGCGAGGAATCCTCCCTTCTTGAAGCGATCGAATCCGCAAAACCAGAGGAGGTCTAGCCATGCAAAGCTTCTTTAATGAATATGGCGGCCAATTGGTCACGAAAAGCATTGAGCATTTATACATCTCCTTTGCCGCATTATTTCTAGGCATTGTCGTTGCAGTCCCTTTGGGCGTTCTATTGACACGCTTTCCCAAAGCCGCTTCTATCGTGATCGGTGTGACTAGTGCCTTGCAAACTGTTCCCTCATTGGCACTATTGGCATTGATGATCCCGATTTTAGGGGTCGGTAAAGTCCCAGCTATTGTTGCACTCTTTATCTATTCTTTGCTGCCTATTTTGCGGAACACCTATATTGGCATGAAGAAAGTCGATTGGAATTATCGAGATGTCGCTAAAGGAATGGGAATGACTAACTTCCAATCGATCATTAGTGTGGAACTGCCGTTAGCGATCCCAACGATCATGGCGGGTATCCGCTTGTCAGCAGTCTATGTCTTAGCCTGGGCAACCTTGGCTTCGTACATTGGTGCAGGAGGTCTTGGAGACTTGATCTTTAGTGGATTGAATAACTATCAACCGGCATTGATTTTTGCCGGCACGATCCCAGTGACGATTTTTGCACTTTTAGCAGACTGGTTACTCGGATTACTTGAGAATAAACTAACACCAGCTGCATTAAAGGGGGATGCCTAAATGAAAATCAAAGCGAAATTTGGTCTTTTGTTATCCATGATCATTATTTTACTCTCAGGCTGCTCCTTTCCAGGACTTGCTTCTACATCTAATGAAGACACCGTAGCTATCACAGGAGGAATCACTTCTGAAGCTCAGATTCTTGGCGCTATTGTAGCAGGAATGGTAGAACATTATACGGACAAAAATACCACTGTCATTAATAACTTAGCAACAACGACGATCAATCATCAAGCAATGATGAACGGCGATGCGTCTATCTCTGCCGCTCGTTATACCGGAACAGATTTGACAACAACACTTGGCTTAGAGCCAGAATCTGATCCAACTGCTGCCTTCAATACCGTAAAAAAAGAATTTGAGAAACGTTACCATCAGACATGGTTCCCTTCCTACGGCTTTGATAACACATATGTTTTTCTAGTCAGAAAAGACACTGCAGAAAAATATAATCTGAAAAAAGTCAGTGATTTAAAAGGCGTTGCCGATCAGTTGGTTGCTGGTGTCGATACAGCTTGGATCACCCGTGAAGGTGACGGGTATGATGGCTTCCAAGAAGCATATGGCTTTTCTTTCAAAAACATTTTGCCTATGCAGATCGGTCTCGTTTACGATGCTGTTGACAACGGAAAAATGGATATCGTACTCGGGTATTCAACGGATGGACGGATCGCTAGTTATGACCTCGTAATGCTGGAAGATGATTTGAATTTCTTCCCACCTTATGATGCAGCTCCAGTAGTCGATGACAAATTAATCAAAGACACACCAGAAGTAGCGGACGCCTTGAACAAGCTTGCTGATACCATCTCCACTGAAAAAATGCAGCAACTAAATTATCAAGTTGATAATGACCTGTTGGAACCGACAGTGGTCGCAGAACGTTTCTTACAAGAAAATAATTATTTTGAAGGAGAGTGACGAAATGAATGACATGAATCTATTTCAACAATTTATTGCCTACTTTCAGGAAAATGGCGGTTATGTCTTTGCACAGTTTGTTCGTCACTTCCTGATCTCTATCTATGGCGTTTTATTCGCTGCAATCGTTGGTATTCCACTAGGAATCTGGATTTCTAAAAAGATGCGTATGGCCGATTGGGTGATCCGCATCGCCAATATCATCCAAACAATCCCTTCGCTAGCAATGATCTCGATTTTGATGATTGGAATGGGATTAGGCGTCAATGTCGTTATTCTGACGATTTTTCTCTACTCGCTCTTACCGATCATCAAAAACACCTATACCGGCATGCGCCAGGTAGACCGTAATACACTAGATGTTGGTAAAGGAATGGGCATGACAAGTTGGCAACGACTGTATATGATCGAATTGCCTTTATCCGTCTCCGTGATCATGGCAGGTATTCGTAATGCATTAGTCGTTGCAATTGGAATCACTGCCATTGGCGCCTTCGTAGGTGCTGGTGGCCTAGGTGATATCATCATCCGTGGGACAAATGCAACCAATGGCGCTTCAATCATTCTTGCCGGAGCTTTACCCACTGCATTGATGGCAATCATCACCGATTTAGGATTAGGCTTTATTGAACGACGTTTGGACCCAGCCAGTCGTTCGTCGAAATAACCGATATTCCCACCGTATTTAGGACCAAGTCCACATACGGTGGTTTTTTCTGTTTAATCCCTTAATTCGATGACGTTATCGTAGCACTGCTCCTCCTCGACCGTTACTTTATGGGCAACTTCTAAGACCGTTTGAGGTAACGAGTGAATGATCCTCTGTAACTTTTTGGTCGCCTCATGATCGAGTGCGGAAGTGCATTCGTCTAAAAGTACGATTTTGGGCTGTCGAATCAGCGTTCGAGCTAACACGACTCGCTGCTTTTGACCACCAGACAAATACTGACCATTCTCTCCAAGAAGCTTGTTTCCCCATTCTTGTGCGAGTAATGTCAAGTCTGTTTTCTCAAGAATTTCTTGATATTCCTTAGTAGAGAAAGTTTCATCAAAACAGATATTTTCTTTTAGCGAGGCATTCATTATGAAGGGCTCTTGAGGAACCAACAGCAGATCTGCTGGTTTCTCTGTCAAACTCTTTTTCTTCTCAACTTCAAGACTTCCTTGGTAATGAATTTCTTCATGTAAAAGCAATTGCAAGAATGTCGATTTTCCAATCCCCGAGCGTCCTCTGATCAGCACTTTTTCTCCTGCCTCAATCGTGTCATTTATCGGCTGAAAGAGCGGCCGTTCGCTTCTGTAAATAGTTAGATCACGAAAACAAATCCTTCCAGTAACAGAAGACCGTTGTTTCTTCGCAAAAGAAGGTGTAGAAGAACAGGACTTTGGTAATTTTTCGATAATTGGTTGCACAGAATGAAAGGTACCCATCAAAGCAATGCCTGAAATCAATGGATTAACGATAGTATTGGAAATTTGCACCAGACCCATCAGATTAGCCAGTGCTAACTGATTTTTCGCCACAAGGATTCCACCAATCATAATAGGAAAAAAGAAACAGATCGTTCCAACGGTATGAATCAGTGCAGAACTGATTTTGGTTAAGAAATTCATCTGCTGTAATTTTTGCTCCATGGTATCAATTCCCGCAGCATTTTTTTCAAAAAAATAGTTTTGACTTTGGAACATCCTGATGACAGTAAGACCAGCAACCATTTCTTTAAAAGTTGAAATAAAAATCGCATTTGCAGCCGACCACTCTTTAGAAGCGCGCTTGATTTTTGTTTCAAAAAGATGAGGTATAAACAACGGAATGAGTGAAAAGGCAATAAAAACCATGGCCATCTGCAGATCGTAGAAAACAGCAGTTATCAACGAGAGAACAAAAGTGGCTAATAATTTTACAATTTGAAAAAAACTACCTAAATAATTTTGTTCTAACAGTTTCAAATCATTCGACACAAAGTTAAGCGCCTCTCCCGATGGAATATTACAGTCACTTTCCGACAAAAGACGCTCGTAAACGCATTTGTAGCCGACGTCAAAATCATCAATAAAAGACAAAAAAGCATTCTTCTTTTTGACGTATATTCAAAAATCAAATTCACTTAACCTCCTCCTATCCTAAGAACTTTTGTTGTTAGCAACACTATAGAATAGAAAGAAACAAGGAACAAGTGAAGGATAATTCACTTGTTCCTTTTCTGGAATTTAAGCAAAATAAATGTGAGACAGCACGGAAGGATACCCTACTGTCCAGAGAATAAGTCTTGGCTTTCCTCCAAAAGATCTTTTGGGAGATGGACCTCAAAATAAGCCAACATTTCCGTAAACCCCTTTAAATAATAGGCCTGACCATTGAGTTGTGCCAGTACAAATGCTTTCTTCATATATAAAAGTCCCTTTGCATCATTCATCTTGTGTAAAGAAATCCCTAACTGAAGATATAACCCCGGCAAAATAAACAGCGATTTATTCTGGACTTCTTTTATAGATAACCGACAATTGGTTATGACTTTTCCCCACTCTTGATCGATTAGCAATCCCGTATTGATAACATAGGTCAATGCACTATCTTTTATGAAATCAATGGATTGCGCAAGTACCAATGACTTTTTTGAATACGAACTGACTTGGATATATTGAATCAGAATATTTGTATGTAAATCCTTAAATGGTTGCTCTAAAATGATTGGGTTATTTTCAAGAAGTTGTTCTAAGTGAAATAACGTCTGCTCATTATTTTCACCATAATACGCTGTCATAATACTTAGAAACTTATACGTAATTGTGCCACGGATATATTTATGACTGATTTGCGCCAACTTTTCCGTAAGAGCTTCATTGATCTGATCAAATGCTCCATTTTCATAAAGAGAAGTAAACGTCACTTTTATCTCATCAAGCGCTGCTTGATCCTTCGCATAGACTCGATGAAATAATTCTTCCATGGAGATTCCTAATTTTTGACAAATATGCAGTAATATTTCCGTACTAGGACTTACAGAGCCATTTTCGATATTGATCAAATGCCTTGTCGAAAAAAATCCTTCTGTAATATTATTTTGAGTCAACTGCTTTTCTCTACGTATCTCCTTAATTACAGAGCCAATAGAATTGTTCGTATTTTCCACAAATTCAACTCCTAAAGAGCTCCCGAAGTGAGAGTTCCTCTTATTATCGAAAAATTGGTACAAAAATCATTTTCTCTATCTTAACACAGAGGCAAGGACAATGTTTTAGCTGAAAAAACAAAAAAGCCTACGGAAATGAGACCATAGACTTTCTTTAGTTTCGTTCTATCAATACCTTATGAAATTCAGTTCTGCTAAGTCTTCGAACTACAAACAGGACGGTTATTGAATGATCTGCCCTGTTTGTGCCCACATTCCAGCAGGACAATTTTTCTTAGCTAGATTTGCTCGAAATTTATAAAAGCAACCACATTTGGTACAGGTGTGCTGGGAACGAAATGTACAAGCCTCACAAATGGTAATACGGTGCTTAACGACTTCAAGGACAGCAAGATTGCTCTCAATTGCAAGTTGTTCTGCAATCAATGCTTCTACATCAGTTGCTACAGCTGTTTCTTTAATATCGCAACCTTTACACGTCATAGAATCACCCCACTAAAGACAGTGTCAATACACTCATCGCTGGAACATTAACCGTTAATTGATTATCGTTGATTGAATAGTCATCGAAATCTTGGATCACTACATCTTCTGGATGATCAAAATCATTGTGTGCGTTCATTTTGTCCCCGACAATATAGCGCGCTTCTTTGACTTCATTGATCGCTGTTTCAAAGGAGAAGAATAATTCTTCCGTACCTTTGGTAGCAAAATTACAAACAGATAGATGGATCGTATCCTCCTTTTTCGAAATCGTATAGGTAATGGTATCGCTGCTAGTTCCATGGCTATCAATGGTTTCAGCATCTTGATGGACTTTGTACAAATCAAAAACATGATAGCTTGGGGTTTTCACCATTTGTTCGCCATCTGTCAAAATCATCGCTTGCAAGACGTTGACTGTCTGGGCAATATTTGCCATATGCACGCGTTTGGCATGTTTATGGAAAATATTCAAGGTGATGGCTGCGACCATCGCATCACGGATCGTGTTTTGCTGATATAAAAATCCTGGATTTGTTCCGGGTTCCGCAGTAAACCAGGTTCCCCACTCATCAACAATGATCCCGACGCGCTGTTCTGGATCATATTGATCCATGATAGCACTGTGACGGGTCAATAATTCATCCATGTAGGCTGCTTTTTCACAAGTCACTTGCCACTCTGTCTCATCAAATTCCAGCGCACTGCCTTTTTCTTCCCAACCTTTGGGATGAACGTAGTAGTGCAAGCTTAGGCCGTCCATCAGCCAATGGGCATTCTTCATCAATGTTTCTGTCCAATGATAATCATCTACATTTGCTCCACCAGCAACTTTATAGATTTTTTTGTCACCGTATTGGCGGACATAGGTTTGATAACGACGATACAGATCCGCATAGTACTCTGGTCGCATGTTGCCGCCGCAACCCCAGTTTTCGTTTCCTACGCCAAAGAATTTCATTTCCCACGCTTCTTCATGACCGTTTTCTCTGCGAAGATCGGCCATCGGGGAAATGCCATCCATCGTGATGTATTCCACCCATTCTGACATTTCTTGCACCGTTCCGCTACCAACATTTCCATTGACATACGCATCACATTCCAGCTGCTTGATCAATTCAAAAAATTCATGGGTCCCGAAATGATTGTTCTCAGTCACCCCACCCCAGTGCGTGTTGACCATCGTTTTTCGATTTTCTTTTGGTCCAATCCCATCTTTCCAATGGTATTCATCAGCGAAACAACCGCCAGGCCAGCGTAAGACAGGAATTTTGATATTTTTCAAAGCTTCCACAACATCTGTACGCATCCCATTCTTGTTTGGAATAGGCGAATCTTCTCCTACATATAAGCCTTCATAAATACAACGGCCAAGGTGTTCTGAAAAGTGCCCGTAGATATATTTACTGATGGGTGTTCCTGATTTTGTGTTTTGAATGTTAATTGTCATTGTTATACTCCTATTCTTTGATTCCCCAAATGGACTCATTATTATCGCCAATCGTTGAGAACGTTAATTTTTGCTGTTCGAATTCTGTTATATCCTGAGTTAATATGGTTCCTTTGAAGGTAGTATCTGTGAAGGTCATTGTGATGTGTCCGGCATCGTATGTCCAAGTCCCGGTCAACTCTCCAGTGATGTTTCCATCTTTTTGAAGCTCGATCATCTGCGTTTTTAGCATGGTCGTTCCATTATCGGTGCCATGGTTAATGATTTCATAGCGTCCGATAATTTCATCTGCTGTCAAAGCATCTGCTACTTGTTCATTGCCTCGATACTCATAGGGTGCTGGAACTGGCCAGCCCTCCTCATTCATATACATTCTGTTGACCCGCACTTCATGGGCTTCGGTTCCATTGTTAAAGCGCGTATGATACACCAAGGACCACTGACCATTCTCATCGATGATCGCCGAATTGTGTCCCGCTGCTCGGTACCCCATTTGTTGAAACGAGAATTGGTAATTACCAATCAATTTAATACCATAGTTTGAATTTTGCTCTCCTTGTTCCAAAATTGGACTATTTCCTTGAGCATCGAGGTAAGGTCCTTCAGGTTTTTCCGCGCGAAAGAGTCGCATATTGTACCCACCTTTTGCTGCTAAACCACCGTAAGTGACGAATAAGTAATAATAACCGGTTTCTTTATCATAAACAATATAGGGACCTTCTCCTGATTGGTGATAGCCGCCAAAAAGCTTGATCCCGAAATAACGATCAATGATACGTCCGTCTTCCGTCGTGCTATCTTCCCCAGGATACATTGGTTTTCCAGTTGCTGGATCAACTTCTAATAAGAAGATACCGCCAGACCAAGAACCATAGGTCATCCATAGTTTTCCCTCTTCATCATAAAACAAAGCTGGATCAATGGCGTTTGGCGCATAATCGGTGTTATATGTCAGACCATCTTCGATCGCCCAGTTTTCGCTGAAACCGCTGATTTTTCCCTCTTTGATCAATTTCGCCAAATGGGTATTTTGATAGTTTGTATTGCGCTCACTACCATCTGTCGAATCTTTTTCTGTAAAGCCAGAATAGATCACAGTATCCGCATAACTATATGGACCTTCAATCGTTTTAGCTACAGCTAATCCAATCGCTGAACGGCGCCAAGTAGAACTTGCGGAATAGTACAACATATAGGCCCCTTTATCACCATTTGACCATTCATAATCAGCATTCCAAATGACATCTGGTGCCCAAAGGCTGTAACCACCTTGTGAATCGGCATCATCGTAGCCTGCCCATTCAAAAGTTTCAGCTAGATTTTCTTTTGTGTTACCATAGATCATATTGTCTTCCATTGATTCATATTCGTGAGTGAAAGGTACTTCCCAAGTTTGTAAATCTGCGGTTTTCGCCTGGGCGAGATGCGAACCAAATACGTAAAACAGCTCTTGGTCACCAACATGAATAGAAGTAATCGATGGGTCATGAATCGACACTCGATTTTTTGTCGTTGTTTCCCACTCCTTTTGTGAAAGTTGCTCAGCGGCGTCTCCTGTTTGACAGCCAGCAAGAAAAAAACTAGTAAAAAAAACGGACATGGTTAAACAGAGCATTTTTCTTTTTGTATTCATTTTTTCCCTCTCTTTTATCCTTTGACTGCACCGGGTTCACCAAAATCTGGTAGTCCATTTTTATCCCAAGTAAACGGTTGGACATACGCATGTCGATTGGGATTTTCTAAAGGATTACTATAATCATTTATTTCTGGTCTTGCATGATACACTAAGATCTCTTGTTTCCCTTCCTCATCGACTGTAAAGGAGTTATGTCCTGGTCCGTAGAGGGAATTTTGTTCCGAACTCGAAAAAACCGGTTCCTTCAACTTATGCCAAGAATATCCATTCAATAGATCACTATCCTCATCTGCCCACAACAGTCCCATCACATAGTTTTCATCCGTCGCACTTGCTGAATAAGTAATGATCACTTTTCCATTCCTAATCAAAGCAGCAGGTGCTTCGTTTACTTTGAAGCCGATTTTTTCCCATTCATAATAAGGAATACTCAGAAGAATCTGCTTTCCTTTCAAAGTCCAAGGATTTTCCATCTCTGATAAGTAAAGATTAGAATTGCCTGGAATATTTGGATCCGCTTGTGCCCAGATATAATACAATCGGTTCCTGTGTTCAAATACCGTAGCATCTAAGCTGAAACTTTCAAATTGCGTCTTGATCTGCCCTTTTTCTACCCACTCGCCTTCAAAGGGATCTTCATTCGCATTTTCGATCGCAAACATCCGATGATGATGCTGATCATTTCTGACTTCTCCATGATCTGCAGCAGCAAAATAGATGTACCATTTTCCCTGAATAAAATGGATCTCTGGCGCCCAAATCAGCTCACTCATGGGGCCTTCGGCATGAGCCGTCCAGATAACTTTTACTTCACCGTCAGCCAGTCCTTTTAAGGTTTTCGCACGTCTTAATTCGATTTCCTGATATCCTGGTTTTGATCCAGTGAAATAATAATATCCATCGGTATGCTTGTATATCCATGGATCTGCTCGTTCTAATACAATTGGTTCCAAATAATTTTCTGCCATAAATTCTACACCTTCTTAAAAATATCCATCTTCAGTTTTTAACGTTCTCAATGCTTTATTTTTTGATATATACAAAATAGTTGCAAGTAAATAGAATACAATACCGATGACATCATAGATGACTAAATGAATGATGACACAGGCAATCATCCATCTCATAGTTCCTTTATTGATTTGTTTATCTCTCATATTTTTAGCGTTGATCCAACTGATCACACCCATTAAGATAGTCGCTAAAGCAACGATCATGACTACTTTTGAGATCATACCTACAAGGCTTGATTGCAAATATTCATATTGATTTTTATTTTGAAAAGCAGCGATTCCTTGTTCTTCAAACCAAGGATAATAGCCAAACATTGTAACTAACCCGATCAACACATCCCAGACAGCACTGACCCGTAATAAATTTCTTTCTATTTTTCTGTTCATAAGTTTCACTATCCTTTTATTCCCGCATTTAAGTTCATAGATTCAATGAAATATTTTTGGGCAAATAAAAACAGCAGTACTGTTGGAATAATGGCAATCAATGCTGATCCCATTAACTGTCCAATCATTCGATAATTGCCATAAATGTCTTGTAGTAATAGCAAACCGGCTGTGATCGGCATTTTGCTGACATCCGTATACACGATCACCGGCCATAAGAAATCATTCCAAGACCCAGTGAAAGAAAAGAGTCCAGCAACAATCAGAACAGGTTTGATCAACGGAACGATGATCTCGGAAAAAATCGTAAACTCATCTGCACCATCCATTCTTGCCGACTCGTCAAATTCAAGCGGGATGCCTTTCATAAACTGTCGCACAAGAAAGATATTCCCCATCCCTGCTAATCCCGGAATGATCATAGCAAGTGATGAATTGACCCAACCAAATGTTTCGATAATTTTGTAGGAAGGAATCAAATTAACTACTCCAGGGAACATAGAAATCCCCATTAGAATATAAAAGATACGGTCTCGGTATTTGAAACGCATTCTGCCATAGCCATAAGCTGTTACAGAAACAACAATTACCACTAAGATAGTATGAGTAACGGCAATAAAAAGAGAATTCCACAGCCATTGCATGATTGGTGCAGTAGAAGTATTAGTCAAGATTGCTACATAATTATCTAAAATCCAGTTAACTGGCAATAGTCGAAACCCGGTAGAAACGATTTCAGTTTGAGAACGAAAAGAAGTTGCAAAACTAAAAATCAATGGAATTACCCAGATAATACATAAAGTGATTAAAAATAAATATGCGACTAGCATACTAGGTATATGTTTCTTTTGTGTATTCATCTTTTTGCCCCCTTAAGTATTGCTTTTATCTAATAGAAAATATTGAAATACAGATACACACATAATAATTAGTCCTAATATGACAGCCATTGCTGAAGCCATCCCTGCAATTGATTCCCCTTGACTAAATGCTAATGAACGAATGTACATCATTAATACAGTAGTACTTCGATTGGGTCCACCGCCAGTCATCATCAGCGGTTGCGCAAAAACATTGAATGCACCGGCAGTTGTCATAACAATTGTATATAGAAGAGGAAAACGAATAGATGGCAATGTTACATTAAAGAATTTTTGAACTGGTCCGGCACCATCGATTTCAGCAGCCTCATATAAATCTTCGTTTACTCCTGCCAGAGCCGAGCGATAAATGATCATATTCCCACCAATCGCTCCCCATATACTGACAACAAATATCAAGATCCAAGCATATGGCTGTTTAGAAGCCCATGAAAAATCATATCCAAAAATGTTATTTACAGCTCCCAATCTCGAGTGAAAAATTAGTGACCAAATCAGAGATCCCGCTGATACTGAAATAAGACCTGGAATATATAGAATTGCTTGAAAAAGACCTTTCATTTTCACTTTTTTATGTTGTAGAGCCGCTGCAATCATCAAAGGAATAATGATCTGTAAGGGAACCATGATCAAAACGAAAATAAAAGTATTTTTCAAACCATTCCAAAATTGAGTGTAAAACGTAGAAGAACTATCAAATAATAATGTCTTATAGTTGTTTAGACCTATCCAAACAGGATCCGAAATCAAGTTCCACTGAGTAAATGAAGCATAAACACCATAGAGCGTTGGAATACATACAAAAATAATAAAGAGAACCATATGCGGTCCAATAAATGCAATTGAAGCCCAATTAATGTTCTTTTTTTTCATTCCTTTCATTCCCTTCAAAAAATCCGAAAGGGGATAGTTTTATCCCCTTTAATTTATTTCGCCACTTCCGCAATTTTATCTTCTACATACTGCTGCATCGTAGCTAAACCTTCATCTAAATCTAGTTCACCATAAGCAATATCTGTACAATAGACATCTAGTGCTTCTAAAACATAAGAGAAATAAACATAGTCAAAGATATATAGTGTGTCTTCTTCTTCTGGTGTTGATGTAAAGAAAGATTGTGGATATTTTTTATAATCATCGCTTTCTAAAACATCTTTACTGGCAACGATTTGCCCAGCTTTAGCCCATTCAATCGAGTTAGTACGAACAAACTCCAAGAATTTTGCGATAACTTCCTTTTTTTCTTCTGTTCTAGACTCACTCTTCAGCATGCCAAACATATGAGAAGCTGCTCGGTTGGTTGCGATGTCATCTGAAGTCGAATAAATATTTGTTACACCCCAATTTAGCCCTTCAACGGCATCGTGAGCGGTGGAAGTCCAAGTACCATCTGTTGATAAGAGTACGTTTCCGCCTTGGAACATCAAATAGCCATCTTCTCCATAAGGAGTCATTAAACCTGCATCTGTTAACGCTTTTATTTTTTCCAATGCTTCTTTCATTTCCGGCGTATTCACCGTCGGGTTCCCAGCATCGTCAGAAATCGCGCCGCCTAAGTTACGGATCTGTGCCAAGATAACCCAAGAAAGCAAAGCGTTATTCACAACATAATCGCCTTCATCCATTTTTCCTGCTAAAGACATCATTTCATCAAACGTCACGATGTTGTCGTCTAACCAAGAAGTGACATTGTATTTTTCTAAAAGATCTTGATTGTAATACATTGCACTGGCATGGATATCTAATGGGATCGTATATTGAGTATCGCCGATTTTTCCTGCATTCCAAGCAGTATCTAAATAATTGCTCTCTTCTAACTCTGGTTGATACGAAATCAAAGGCTCAACTGTATCAAGAATGCCTGAATTAACAAACTCCTCAACTTTATAAGAATGCATTAGTGTCAAATCAGGGATACCATTTTTAGAGCTAACAACTGTACTTAATTTTGTATACATATCCGAAGTAATCACATGATTTATTTTGTAATCTGAATCAGATTGTTCATTAAATTCATCTACAATCTTATCCATATAGGCACCATCATCACCAGTGAGTGGGGACCAAAAATTGATTGTATATTTTTCTTTTTCTGAAGCGCGGTACCTGTTAAACCCAACGAGAGCAACTGCAACTACTGCAACCAATGCGCCAATAATAATAAGTTTCTTTTTCATGATTTACCCTCTTTCATTGAAATTGAATTGTAATCTTTGAAGCCAATAGCCCTATCCTCCTCGTCAACACTAATTAAACAATCATGTATAATTTCATTATTTATATTCAGCGTTTGCAAACACTTTCAATTTACAACTAAATAATAGCGTTATTTGTAATCGCTGTCAACAATATTTTGATTAAATATATCCAAGTAATATCGATATTAATTAATGTTTATATTAATAATTATCGTTGTAAATAAACTTATTTACACAAATTAACAAATATGTTAACATTCAAGTAAATCATTTATAACTATAACGGGGGTGAAATGATGCAATTAGAAATCAATCAAGAAGCATTGCCAGTCTATGAAGCACTGGCGAGTAATGTACGCATCAAAATCATTCAACTACTTGCCAAAAACAAAATGAATGTGAAAGAAATCGCACAAGAATTAGGGCTAAGTAGTGCTATTGTCACAATGCATATCAAAAAACTAGAGCAAGCAAAAATCATTAAGACAGAACGTGTTGGGCAGCGAAAGATTTCCAGTCTGCGCGTTGACCACATTGATATCAATTTTCCAGAAAAAATCTTTAATGCCTTTGATACTAGAGAAACATCAATCCCAATTGGGCATTATACAAATTATTCTGTCGAACCAACTTGCGGATTAGCAACACTCAACGGCTTTATTGGTTCAGTAGACGAACCTAAATTTTTTATGGATCCGACTCGAATGGATGCTCGGATTCTTTGGTTCACAAAAGGGTTTGTTGAATATCAGTCTCCAAACTTCCTGTCTTCAGACGAGAAACTAGAAATGCTTGAGATTTCTATGGAAATCTCTTCTGAATTTCCTTTTTCTAATAACAACTGGCCATCTGACATTACCTTTACATTGAATGGAATCGAATTGGGAAGCTGGACAAGTCCCGGAGACTTTGCGGATATTCGCGGTAAGTTTACGCCAGATTGGTATCCGGATAACTTGAATCAATACGGTCTATTGAAAACAATTCGAATCATGGATCATGGAACGTATATGGAAGGTGAGCCACTGTCAAAAGTCACAATCAAGGACATTCCTGCTTATGAAGATACTTGGCATTTAAGAGTTGAGGTAAAAGAAGATGCTAAAAACATCGGGGGATGTACATTGTTTGGCAAAGGGTTTGGTAATTATGATCAAGATATTAAAATCAAAATGTTTTACAGCTAAACATTTTTAGGAATCACAGGCACACTCTCTCATCATTTTTGATGTGCGATAAAAGATTCCTTCGCTGAAAATAAGACAAAAAAGACCATCTCACTCGGTATTAGAGTTAGATAGTCTTTTTTTGATTATAGAACTTAATCTATTTCTTCAAATGATAACTGTAAGTTCCTACAACAATGTTTTCACGCCATGATAAACGGAATCTTAGACGTAGACTTGTTTGGTTGTGTAAAATATTTTGCCAGCGACGACGTGGCACGAACTGTGGAATGATAACTGTCGTCGTATAATTGTGTTTCGTTGCGTTTTTGCTGACTAAATCCACATAACGAATGATTGGATTTTCAATCGAACGATAAGAAGAATGCACTACAGAAAAACGGACATCTGGGAAATTTTGTTTGAACTCTTGCTCAATTTCTTTTTCCTTCTTGACATCTTCATCTAAAGATACGTGCATTGCAACTACATAATCTCCGATGGATTGTGCATAATTCAAAGCCCCGATATTTACACGGGTCACATTTCCCACTAATACGATAACGGTATTGCCATCATATTTGTGGAGTGCCACTTCTTTTTCCAAACGTAGCTGCTCAGCGACTTTCTTATAATGATCATGGATCTTATAAAAGACAAACAGTAGGATTGGCATGATGATAAAGAATGGCCAGATGTCACCTAGACGATAAACAAACAAGATCGCAATGATCGCAAAAGAAATCAACGCTCCGACGATGTTGGCCAATGATTTCAAGAACCATCCTTTACCAGCTTTCTTCCATCGAACCACCATTCCTGTTTGTGAGAGCGCAAATGGAATGAATACGCCAATCGAATAAAGTGGAATCAACCGTTCCGTCGATCCTTGGAAAATGAACAATAGAACGATCGAACCTGCTGCCAGCGTAATGATCCCATTAGAATAACCCAAGCGGTCTCCCCGATCTTGGTACATATGAGGCATGTATTTATCTTTCGCTAAGTTATAAGCTAACACTGGGAATGCGGAGAATCCAGTATTCGCCGCAACTGCTAAAATCAAAGCTGTTGCGAACTGCAGAACGTAATACATGAATCCGTGACCGAAGATCGCAGCTCCGATTTGCGAAAGGACCGTTACTTCTGCTTCTGGAACGATTCCATACCAATAGTTGATGAATGTGATCCCCACAAAGAAGAAACCTAGGATCGCAGCCATGATCGTCAATGTTGCAGCTGCATTTTTTGCTCGCGGCTTTTTGAAAAACGGCACAGCATTACTGATTGCTTCTACCCCTGTCAATGAAGAAGAACCAGAAGAAAAAGCGCGTAAGATCAATGCGACAGAAACCCCTGGCACAACAGCACCTGGTAAGGCTGTGGCATTTAACGGCTGTACCCCAGTGATAATATTAAATAATCCTACAAGAATCAAGATCGTGATCACAGCGATAAAGGTGTATACAGGAACCATCAAGAAACTCGCAGATTCTCGTAATCCCCGTAAGTTCATCATCATAATCAGTAAAACGATAGTGATCGAGATACCCACCTGATGCCCATATAGAGCGGGTACTGCAGAAGTAATCGCTTCTGCCCCAGCCGATACCGAAACGGCAACAGTCAGCATGTAGTCGATCAATAAAGAGCCACCAGCGATCAATCCTGCATTCTTGCCTAAATTCTCACTACTAACGACATACGCCCCACCACCATGAGGATACGCATGAATGATTTGACGATAGGATAAGGTCAATGAAATCAACAAGATAATAACGAATGCGGCGATCGGTAGTGAATACCAGATAGCAGCAGCTGACAAAGCAACTAAGACAACAACGATTTGTTCGGTCCCATAAGCAATTGATGACAATGCATCCGAAGATAACAAAGCCAACGCGGCTTTCCTTGTCAATTTTTGTTCATCATTCTCCGCGGATTTCAATGGACGTCCGACCAACAAACGTTTCAAATATTCCACTTTTTTACACTCCTTTTTTCATGAAAAAGATCATAATTGCACATACAAAATTTCTTTGATAATTACTGAATTAACAAGACTGTATGCTACTCCTGAAACCGACAAAAGTCAATGAAAATGGCATGAAAAATTTGAACAAACTCCCTCTTCTTTTTATCAGAATTCGCAAGAAGATTCAAGAAAAGCAGATAGAACATCGTGCCCTATCTGCTCTTGATTGTTTAATGGAAAAAATGACTCTTTTTCGAGACATTATTTAGTTTCTTGGTTACATCTGTTAGATAAGGATAAGCCCATGTTCCTATGATGCCAAATACGATAAACAACAGTGACAAAATAATCAACTGAGGAATGGCGTTTGGCCAATAGATCCCGCCGGCTGATTCCCGTAACAGATTGACTGCATGGGTGAATGGTAACAGTGGATTGATAAATTGGAAAAATTTACCAGAGACTTGGATCGGATAATTTCCGCCCCCACCAGAAATGGATAGAACAAGGATAATGATCGCGATCCCTTTCCCGACATTGCCAAACAGTCCGGCTAAGACGTAGACGATCATCATAAATGCCAGTCCAACGAGTAATGCGAACAAGACGCTGTATACCGGATTATGAACATCTACTCCTAATAAGAACATATTTCCTAGTGTAACGATCAAGCTTTGCGCAATGGCCATAGTTAGGAAAGTCAGCATTCGAGCAACGAATGTTTCTCGTTGCGTAAAGCGTTTTTTATCTTTCTTCTCTAAATGATACTCTGTTGTAGCCACACTTGACAACAATAACGCCCCGACCCATAAACACAATGCTGTATAGAATGGAGTGCTGGCAGAACCATTGTTGGCAATCGGATAGATGTCATTTGTTTGCAATTCAACTGGTTGTTTGAAGAAATCCGCTTCTTTAGTTGCATCAAGCTTCAACAACTTGATGATCTCGCCTAGATCAACTTCACTTTCACCTTTGCGAATCGCATTGGCTGCCTTATGAATGCCTGTTTTGATATTTGACCAATCATTATTGATCAAATCAACTGCCGCATTCAATGCTTTTTCTACATCTGGCAGTTTCTCATCAACCATGTTCATGGTCGAAGTGATTTCAGCTTTGATGGTTGGCCAGTCATTTTGCAAGAAACCAGCCGCAATCCCTAACTTATCTTCAACGATTGGCAGTTCATTGTTGTAAAGATCGGCCCCTTTGTTGATGGCTGCGACGATCTCATCCATGTGACCATTGAGCATCGTATTGGCATCATGCAATTCTTGCTTAATAGCAGGTAATTCTTTTTGATACTTTTCTAAGATACTGATAGCATTGCTGACCACATTTTTAGTTGATGCCAATAAAGACTTGAAGTCAATGGCTTGCGCTTTTTTCAATACATCTTGTGCTGTGGTGATGGTGGTGATCAATTTAGATAAAACATTGTCGATGGTATCGGTAATATTCGTCACATTAATGCCTTTTAAAAGATCCATAACATTTTGTGCAGCAGTGTTGACTTCAGTTAAATAGTTGGTAATGGCATCTGTATTCCCATTTTTAACCAATTCGCTTAAATGATTTAGCCGCGAAGAAAGATCCCCTAAGAGACTTTTTGCATCCCTCAATTGATTAATGATCCCTGATAAATCGGATGTGTTGCCTGAGTTTTGAAGATTAGTTAAGAAAGTGATCAGGCCATCCAACGCTGCTTGTTGTCGTTGAATATTTTGTTGGAAATCACTGATGACCTTTTGGATGTTTTCCCGTTCTTGGTCGGTCAATTGATTGTCAGCAATTGCTTGTTTGATTGTATTCGTTAAGCTAACTGTCGTGGTAGCGACTTGACTGATGGAATCAATCGTTACTTGAACACTATTAGAAATACTTGGTAGCGCATCTTGTAACTGTTGGGCGCCTTCTTTCGTCGCTGAGGCAAAGTCTGTTGCTTGGTCCCCTAATTGTTGGATTTCTGGCAATGCGGTTTGTACTTGATCAATGATTTGCAGTCCTTGTTTGGCTGTGTCAATACCATCTGTCATTGTACTAGCAATAGAATCAAAATCATCATCGATCATTTTTAATTGCTTGCCGGCATTTTGAATCTCAGGGATCTTTTTCTGCAATGTCAGAATGACACTAGCTTGTTTTTTTAATTCTGGCAGCTTCTCATTCAATGCGATCAGTTTATTCCCCATTTCATCGACCTGAGGAATATAATCCGTAAATTCTTCGGCTTTGGCGATTTTGTCTTTGATTTCCGGGAACTTGTCATGCAATTCAACAATTTGCTTCGTGTAACTATCAATGGTGTCAAGATTGCCATCGGTCTCTAAAATCATATTTTTGACTTTATTGATACTAACTAGATTTGAATCAATATCATACCCGATTTCGTTGAACACTTTGACTAATGTAGAACTAGCAGTTTCAATAAAGTTCTTTGAGATCTGTTCTTGGAGACTGCTCGCTCCCTTGTCAGTGATCTTAGGGGCGATAGCATTGATTTTTTGGTTACTGTAGTATTCAATTTTCGGTTTAACGATCGTACCGCTGGTAAAACTGACCAGATCTTTTGAAAAATCAGCAGGCAAATAAATTCCCGCGTAATATTTACCTGATTTGACCCCTTCCACTAATTCTTTTTTAGAATCTAGAAAATGCCAACCTAACTGTTTATTTTCATGTAAAGAGTCGATCACTTCATTCCCAATCGATAGCTCTTTCCCTTGGAATTCTGCGCCTTTATCCGCGCTGTAAACAGCAATGGGCAGTTCACTAGTGTTCCCATATGGATCCCATAATGCTTTGATATTGAACCACGCATAAAGCGAGGGCAAAATCATCAAAGCAATGATCAAAAAAGCGGAAATCGGATTACTAAAAATTCGTTTCCAGTCTAATTTGTATAAATAAAACACGTTTTTGATTTTGTTCATTTTCTTTCCCCCACTTTTCTTCGTCGAAGGATAATTTACCACGTTTTTTGTACGCCGCCAATGGGAATGATCCCCTTGATATCAGCCTTTTGACAAAATGTACCATTTGTCAAAATGAAACCCCTTTACTTTTCGCGTAGTTTCCCTTATTGTTAATCTTTTCTTTAACTTTAACACGACTGCTTTTAGCAGACGAACAATTTGTTTGCTAAAAGCAATCATAAAAAAGCACCATTGACCGTTATACTTGATACGATCGATGGTGCCTGTTCTAGTTTGTCAACTGCTCAGTGGCCAATAGTTGATAAACGTACTCAAGAGAAGTCGTTTCGGCATAAAGGTTCAAACCGGCTTTTTCATCAGCTGAAAAATGATGATTGAAACTTTGATCCGGTATCAACACCACTTGAATTCCTGCCCGAGTTGCTGCGGTAGCTCCTGGCAATGAGTCTTCCATTACTAAAGCTGATTCAGAGGTACGTGCTGCTTTTTTCAATGTCAGCAAATAGGGAGCCGGATCTGGTTTGTGTGCTGGGACATCGTCACCAAACGTCTTGAAATCAAATGCATTCTGCAATTCAAAATAATCCAGTAATTTTTCACCTCGAAAGGCCATCGAAGAAGTGGCTAATGCTGTCTTCAACCCTTTTTCTCGTGCCAGTGCCAATGTCTCATGAGCAAATGGTTTTGGCTGCAAGTTTCCATTGAGCAATTGGTCTTCAATGTACCCTTCTCGTTCTTGCCGAAGTTCCTCCACACGTTGAAGACCACCAACTTTTTTCGCTAGTAAGGTTGCTGTCTGTTGCCAGCTTTGCCCACGCCAAGAAACGATATCTGCCGATGTGATTGGTAGATGGTACTTTTCAAAAAGTGCCAACCAGCCTTCATGATAAACTCTTTCCGTATCCAGTAGCAATCCGTCCAAATCAAAAATCAATAATTCTTTCATAGACTCTTTACTCCTTCTCTCCTTCATACTCAAGCAGTTTCAATATAAGTATTTTAATCAAGACATTTGACGATTCTTTTCGGCAGCAGCATGAACAGCCTTCATCACCGCAGCACGAAAGCCATTTTCTTCCAGTGTTTTTACGGCTTGAATGGTCGTACCACCAGGAGAACTGACATTGTCTTTCAATACACCAGGATGTTCTTTGGTCTCCAGCACCATCTTCGCAGCGCCTAAAACTGCCTGAGCAGCAAATTCATAGGCCATTTGGCGGGGCATTCCTTCGGCGACTGCGCCATCGGCCAATGCTTCAATGAATAGATAGGTATATGCTGGGGAAGAACCGCTGACCCCAATCACAGCATCGATCATGGATTCAGGCACTTGGGCTGCTTTTCCCATGCTTTCAAATAATTGTTGGATTTCTCCAGCTTCCTCTACGGTCACATGCGGATTGTTACTGATCGACGTCATTCCTTCCCCGACTAATGCTGGAGTATTCGTCATCACCCGTACGATCTTGCGCTGACCCAAGACTTCTTCCATCTGCGCAATCGTAACGCCTGCTGCGATCGATACAACTAACTGTTGTTCATTTAATTGCTCTTTTAGATCCTTCAATAATTTAGGAAACACAAACGGTTTGACAGCTAAAATCAAAATTGAAGCCGCCGCGGCTTCAGAAAGTTCTAATGTAGGGGTGATTCCTAAGTCTTGTTCCAACTGTTTAAGTGTCGGTTCATACCGATGATTGTAGACTAAAATTTCCTTTGGTTGATATAGTTCCGATTGGATCAATCTTTTGATAATTGCTTTCGCCATATTTCCGGCCCCGATAAAGGCGATGGTTTTCATAACACTCACTCCTTCTAACATGTATGATCCTATGTTCGCTGTTTCTTGTAAAAAAAGCCTAATCAAGGGATTAGGCTTCAAACTCGATCACATAAGGATGCAATGCTGTATTATAGATGCCCTCTGTATATTCTACCACTTCTCCATGCAGATCATAAGAGCGACGGACGCGCTTTAAAGCGGAAATCTCTGGTGTGATCAGAAATTTTTGTTGTTCTTCATTCAACGTCAGTCCTGCAAACGAATCTTCAAAGGTATCGATCACCATCCGATGTTCATCTAAAATACGGTACAGTGATTTTTCTTCCAATTCTTCCATGGCAAGGCCTTTTAACAATTTGGGCAAATGATATTCATAATAAATAAATGGTTGATGGTCAAAGTAGTACATGCGCCGCAAACGCATGACTTCTCTGCCCATCAAAGCAGAAGCTGGATGATCTTCTGCGAGCTCAACTAGGTTAAAATCAAGATTTTTCTTGGTATATTCTTTGCCGGTTTTTTCTAATAACTGGCTGAAAGTTGTCCCTTTAGACAACTTGTTATAAGGTCGATTACTTAAAACCGTGGTCCCGCGTCCACTGCGCTTTTCGACATATTCATCTGCTGCTAATAGCTCGATTGCTTTGCGTACCGTGATTTTACTCACATTGAAGGCTGCTTCTAATTCGGTTTCTGTCGGTAGAAAAGAACCAACAGGATAGTGTCCGGACATGATGTCTTCTTTGATTTTATCTGCCACATCACGATATAAAATATGTTTACGCTTCATTTCTTTCCTCGCCTTTCCAGTCATTGATTCTCTCTCAAAAAGAGGACTTGCACGTTACTCGTCAAAACCCGGCACTTCTTCGGCTGCTGCTTCGATCAGCACCTTCCGAGGCTTACTGCCTTCTGAAGGACCCACGACACCTTGGTCTTCCAATTCGTCAACAAGACGGGCTGCCCGATTGTAGCCAATCCGAAAGCGGCGTTGTAATAAAGAGACACTTGCCGTCTGCATTTCGATCACCAATGCTTTGGCATCATCAAATAGTTCATCCTGTGGTTGGCCACTACTGGTACTTACCGTATCTTCTTCGGTAACCATCATTTTCTCTTCGTAATTCGCTCCCTGCTGCTCGGTAACAAACGACACGACCCGTTCTACTTCGTGGTCTGAGATAAAGGCTCCTTGCACCCGGATTGGTTTATTCTCACCCATAGGCAAATACAACATATCGCCTCGTCCAAGAAGCTTTTCCGCACCGTTGCTGTCAATGATAGTCCGGGAATCGACCCCACTGGAAACGGCGAACGCCATTCTTGAAGGTACGTTGGCTTTGATGATCCCTGTGATGACATCCACACTAGGACGTTGTGTCGCTAGGATCATATGGATCCCTGCAGCCCGCGCCATTTGAGCTAGACGAATGATCGCATCTTCTACTTCATTACTTGCGACCATCATCAAGTCAGCCAATTCATCAACAATGACGACGATGAATGGCAAGATTGGCCGGTTTTCACCATCTTCTAAATTTTTATTGATCACTAGTTCATTGTACCCTGTGATATTTCTAACACCTGTCGCAGCGAACTTCTCATACCGTTCTTCCATCTCTTTAACCACTTTTTGCAACGCTTGCGCTGCTTTCCGGGGGTTCGTCACTACCGGAGTCAATAGATGAGGAATGCCATTATAGACATTCAATTCAACCATTTTCGGATCGATCATCATCAATTTGACTTCGTGGGGTTTTGCCCGCATCAAAATACTTGTGATGATACCGTTGATTGCAACGGATTTCCCACTACCAGTAGATCCTGCAATCAGTAAATGAGGCATTTTCGTTAGATCGGCCGTTTGGACACGGCCAGAAATATCTCTACCCAAAGGGACTTCTAACAACTTATCGGGATGATCCGGCTGTGCTTCAATCACCTCTCGGAAGGAAACCATGCTGACAGCACTGTTAGGCACCTCGATCCCAATCAGTGATTTCCCAGGAATCGGTGCTTCCATCCGTACATCTTTAGCAGCTAGCGCCAGTGCGATGTCATCTGTTAAGCCAACGATTTTGCTGACTTTGACTCCGACTGCTGGCTGTACTTCAAATTTAGTTACTGCTGGTCCTAAACTAGCTTTTACCACCTTGGCATCGACGCCAAAGCTTTGGAAAGTCTTTTCTAAAACACCAATGTTTTGTTCGATTTTTTTGTACTCGCTGCTTTGATCGGTTGCAGGGATCGAGTCCAACAATTCAGCGGACGGCAACTCATAGTCGCGATTTTCTGCTTCTTCGGAAATTTCAAATTCCAATACTTCGCCATCATCTTCCATTTCTTCAACACTTTCTTTTTTCTCCTGTGCCGAAGCCGGAGAGGATGATGCAGCTGGCGGTGTTTTTGGCAATTCTTGAAAATGATCGATTGGCACAAAACTTAACTGCTCTGGTTCGATTTCCGACAAATCTGGTTCTGTTTGGGCTGCTCGCTCTTCTTCCGTGAAGGGACGGACTTGATTCTTTTCTTTGATCTCAGCCAAAACAGCAGAACGCTCTGCCTCTTTTTTCGCTGCTTTTTCAGCAGCTTTTTGCGCTTTTCGTTCTTCGCGAGCTGCTTGTTTTTCAGGTGATCCTTCCAACCATTGCTGAACCTTTTCACCAGCATGCTGCAGATGCTCCAACAACTCGTGACTGCTCATCTTACTGAACAAAAAGCCACCGATCATGATCATTAAGACAGCTAGAATGTAACTGCCGATCTGGGATACAAGGAAATAGGTTCCGCGATAGAAGAATGCGCCGACCATGCCTCCTCCCACATTTTGTGAAACTTGACTGCGGCGAATATCATCCAGCAATGTCGACCAAGTCGTCTGCAAGACATTCGGCGATTCATTCATGACATTGTTGAATAAATGCGCATGCAGGATCACCAAGATCCCCAAATAGATCAGCACACAGCCAATCACTCGACGTAAACTCGTAAAACGAGCTTCTGTGGTCTTGATTGCCAACCAACCTCCGTAAACGGCCAATGCGAGACAAAGCACTTGATACGTATTGCCTCCAATGATACGAAAGCCGTTAGCGATCAGCGTTCCTAAAAAGCCTAAGTGGAAAAAACCAAAGATCGAAAACAAGATGAAAAGCAAGCCGATGCCGACTAGAATCAGTTTCTCTTGTTGTTTTTGTTGTTTTTTTGTTTTGCGTTTCTTCGCGCGTTTTTTTTGCGCCATTCTTATCCCTCTTTTCGTCTCTACCTATTATAACGAAAAAAGAAGGCGAACAAAAGTTTTCCTGTCAGAAAGTTTACTACTAGAAATAAAAGATCCCACTAATGAAAAAAAGACCGCTCCATAAATCCATCAAACAAAGACGATCTAAAGGAGAAAAGACAAGAAATGCTTCTTAAAAATCTCTTTAGTAAGACTACAGTAAAGCTACCTTGCACCTATTCATTCATAGCTTCATGCCAGGTAGCTTCTGTGATCGTTTTTGTTGTGGCTTATGTCGCCGTCAATCGTTTTTCATTTATTCAGGAGAAACATCTTCTCCAAACCATTTTTCGGAAATCTCAGCAAATGTGCCATTTTCTTGCAGTTTCTTTAATCCCTCATTGATTTTATCCGCCAATGCTTGATCGTCTTTTCGTACTCCTACTGCAAAGTTTTCGGCTTTGAAGGGACTTTCAATAACATTGTAGTCGTCCGCTTTTTTCGTCTGAGTCAAATAGTACTCCGCATAGACCCGATCGATCAAAAGACCATCGATCCGACCATTTTCCAAATCGATAAACGCTTCGTTGAAACTAGCATATAAAGTTGCTTCATTATCGGCGACAATGTCTTTCAATACTTCTGGTTGATTGTTGAAGGTATCATAACCAGAGGATCCTTCTTGCGCCCCTAGCACTTTGTCTTTCATGGCATCAAATGAAGTGATGTTGCTGTCTTTGGCAGTTACTAGAACCTGCTTGTTTTCCATATAAGTATCGCTGAATAATACTTTCTTTTCCCGGGCTTCTGTTTTTGTGTAGCCATTCCAAATCATATCGATGGTACCATTATCTAATTCTGTTTCTTTCATCGACCAGTCGATTGCTTGGAATTTGACTTTGGTTCCTGTTAAATCAAAAACGGCTTTTGCTAGGTCAACATCGAAACCAACGATGTCCCCTTGGTCATCTTGAAAGCCCATCGGTACAAAGGTATCGTCCAACCCAACGATGACTTCCTCTTTGTCTGCAGCACTTTCTGCTTTCTCGCTACTGTTGCCACATGCGGCAAAAAGCAATAAGCTGGCTCCGGCTAACAACGTTAATCTAATTTTTTTCATTTTTCTTCCTCCTTAGTTCCCTTCAACTTCTAATAATTGATCGGCAATATTTTTTGCAAAAACCAGATCATGGGTAACCACGATCTGAGTAACGCCCTCTTTTTTCAAATCTAAGATCAGTTTTTCGACTTGCTGGCGCAGACCTGGATCTAATGCACTCGTAGGTTCATCATACGCCAATACTTTCGGATCCATCGCCATCGCCCGCGCAATCGCTACCCGTTGGCGTTGCCCTCCTGAAAGTTGGTAAGGATATTGCGTTAAAAGTTCAGATAATCCCAACTGTTTAGCCAGAGCAACAGCTTTTTCGGTATAGCTAGCTTTGTCTTGTTTCAATACCATTTTTGGTGCCAGTGCGATGTTATCGAATACCGACAAATGCGGAAATAGCTGAAAGTCTTGAAAAACGACACCGACTACTTGTTCTTGTTCTTTCGTATCCGTAGGATCAAATGGTTGTCCATCTAGTAAAAAAATTCCTGAATCGATGGTCTCCAGCCCAGCCAGGGTACGCAGCAGGGTTGTTTTCCCGCCGCCAGAAGGTCCGACTACCGCTAGGATGCTACCTTCTTCAATTGTCAGGTCTAAGCGATCGATGACCTGCTTGTCGCCAAATGCTTTTGATACTTGTTTCAGTTCTAACATGTTCCTACGCCTCCTAACGGTAATAATCGAGTTTTGTTTCTAACTGTTTCAAAATCAGTGTAAAAATACCAGTCATCATTAAGTAAATCAGCGCAACGCCCAGTAATGGTACCAACGTGCTATCTCGTTCCATTGCGATTTTACCGATACGCATAACATCCGACAAACCTAAAATATAGACAAGCGACGTATCTTTTACTAAATTGATCACTTCGTTCCCTACTGAAGGAAGCGTGATCTTGACTACTTGCGGAATGATAATCTTGCGAATCGTCTGTAAAGGGGCTAGGCGCAGAACTTTTGCTGCTTCGTATTGCCCTGCAGGGATTGATTGGATCCCGCCCCGAAAAATCTCGGCAAAATAAGCGGCATAATTGATAATAAAGGCAATCAGTGCTGCTTCAAACCGATCAAAGACTATGTTCAGAATCGGCAGACCATAAAACACAAAGATCAGTTGTAACAGTAAAGGCGTTCCTCGCATCAGCCAGACATACACTTGCACGATTGCTTTCAAGATCCGTAGTCGACTAGCAAGAATAAAAGCCAAGATGATCCCTAATGGAATCGATCCTATTAACGTTAATCCAAACAATTTGATTGTGATCCCTGCCCCGGAAAGCAGTTGTGGCATCACACTTACTAAATAATCGATCATTTCTTTTTTCCTCCTTGATTTTGCGGCAATGACAGCTTGCTTGGTTTAAAATGACTAAGCACCATCTTGCCGTGTTTCCACTTGATTAAAATCATTAAAATGAAAGGCGCCCAACAAAAAACGTCCTCCGGCCTAATGCCAGAGGACGTTTAATACGTGGTTCCACCTCAATTTGTTTTTCCTTCACAGAAAAAACCTCATGCAGTCAGTTGATGGATTTGCTGATACCGCCATTAAATAAAAAAAGTCCTTTAGCCATTACAGCTAAAGGACGTTATCAACGCGGTTCCACCTTTGTTTATCAGTGCTTCACAACAACTGATCTCAGAAAGTCATCAAACAATGACTGCTGCTATAACGGGCACTCCCGGTCTTTCCTACTCGATTCAGAAAAACGACTCCAAGATGTGGTTCACAAGTCCTTGTTGTCTCTTCTCACCAGCCAGAGACTCTCTTAAAACGAAGAAACCTTGCTACTCTTCTTTTCGATGTCTGTTTCATTAAGTTGTTTATTACTTTATACGCAAACTGAAAAAAAGTCAAATACTTTTTTCAGTTTGTTGCTGTCTTTTGAAAACAGAAGCATACCCACCGCTCACATCACCTTCTTCAAAAAAGATTTTTCTTTTCAGAAGGTGAATCGGACAGTTCGCTATCCTCAGCCAAAAGTTAGATACTCATCCTTTATAGGAGGAGACTGCCTTTTTTTGAATAATCTTTTTCATGACAATACAAAAAAGCTTAGAGATCTCCCCTAAGCTTCAAACCCCTTTTCTTGCGAGCCTTAAACTAGAAAGCATTTTCTCAATGTGTTTCGTTGTGTTATCTTTAGTTTGGAACGCTCATATTGAAAGTGATTGTTTGATTCTCTGCCGTAAATTTGGACGGAGCAACACCATTTATATAGGCACTCGTATACCGAATGACAGCTGTTTTCTCTTGACCTTCTGAGTCATGATAAATAAGTGCCAAAGGATGAGACGTACCGTCCAATTCTAATCCTGCGGGAACACTAATTGGTGCACCAACTTCCCCTGTTAATTCAAGTTTTCCGTCCTTGGGGATACGATATCCAGTATCCAAGAACAGGAAACCTTCTGCCTTTACATGAATTTCTGAAGAAAGATCATTCTCATCAGAATACACATAATAATACCTTCCGAGCTGGCTAGTTATATTGGTGAAGTCAATTGTTACATGACCTATTTGTTTTTCATTCTCGTAAATGAAAGTAACTTCCTTTTTTTGTTCTTCAAAAACTCCTGATGGATTTCCTATTACCTCTTTAACAGACATTCCCGGAATTTGAATTGCATCTACGCTGTAAGAATCACCTATCTTGCCAGTCAATAACAAATCTTCATGAACTTTTTCTTGTGCTTCGTCGACATAATGGACAATAACTGAACCTTCTTTTCCTTCTGGAATGGGTGGAACATCGCTATTTTCTGTAGAATGAACATAGCCAACATATTCATACCCATTAACTTCCGTCCTGGGTTGATAGTTACTTCCTTTCGCTACTGTCTCAATTTTTGATTCTGGCAAGCCCAAAGTTGCTGCTTGGGATACGATAGAAATTCCTGCACCACCAATAACAATCAACAGCAATAGTTGTTTCCTTTGTTTTCGTTTCCAGATCAGCAGCACTCCTCCTGCTAAAAGAAAGACAATACCTAAAATGATAAATCCTTTATTTTGGCTCTTTTCTCCGGTTTTTGGAAGTTTTTGATTCTCCTTCATTCCTGCAATATTTTCTTGATTTGTGCTCAACAACGTCGAATCTGATGTAGCGGTTGATTCAGAACTTGAAGCAAGTGGCACTTTATCTTCCTTAGCATGCGTATCTGTTGTCGAATCTGCAGTTGATTCGGTAGTCGCTGTTTCTTCTTTTTCTTTGTAAACCAACTTAAAGGTTTCTTCATCATGCACTATCGTAACACTTGGTTCCTCAGCAATAAGACCCTCTTGCTCTGATGTCGATAAGGAATCAAGCAGGACGTGCTCTGTAATAACCTTAGCTTCAGACTCAGCTGCAAAACTATTATTGATCCCTATCTGCAGCGCTCCCAAAACCAAGATGCCTAAAGCTAACCATTTGGATCCTTTTAATAAGCCTTTTTTCTTCATTATCTTTCCTCCTAGATAACTCTTTTTCAATAAATTACTTTTCATTAATAAATTTTTGCTAAAGCAATATCAACTACCTAAAAAAATTTTACTCCTAGTTACTATAAAAAAATAGCTACTCTAGCGATCACGTAAACAATTACGTAAAAAAGTAGCTATCCTGATTCTTTCCGTATACACGAACAGATGGACTATATTTCTCATTGTATAACTCGTTATCCAATTGCTTTTACCAGTATAAATAAGAGTTTTTGCCTTCTGTTCCTCTATCTAAACTATAAATTCTATTTCAATAGTTCTCATCAACTTACTATCAAATATGCTAGAAAAATGATAGATTTTCGATAGTGTCAAGTTGTTCCTGTTTTTTATGATTCTCTATGAAAGAAATTCTTTTAGAAATCGTATCGGAATAGGTAGTTCTATTGTGCAAACATTATGTTTTTAGACTACTAACATTTGGCCATCATTATTCGATTGATGGCGAAAACTAGTATACCATTCTCAACTCGCTGGAAAACGACATCTTCTGATCCCTTTGATATAAATAATGTCGTCTTTTTAGTACGCTATCCTTTTTGCTTTTGAGATAGCTTGAAAGGACATAATAGCTACTACTAATTGATTATCTGCTAAAGAAATAGAACACGTTTCTCATTTGATAGATCAGACACCCAAGAAAACTCACTCGTCAAATCTAAAAATAAAAGGATGAATTTGAAAATTTATTGAGTTACCCTTTATTAGATGATACACTTTTTAAAAAGGAGCTTTAACAATGAAAAAAATCTGTTGGATTTTTTCTATCAATGTTCGGGGTATGGCACCATTCGGTTACAGCACAACAATGAACTTTAGACAAGCAAAATTATTTCAAGAAAAAATCAAGTCACTCTTACCAGCAGAAATTGAGACTCAATTTATTAGTTATGATATTTCAAGTAATGATATTCCTGCTGCAGATTTACTTATTTTTAATGATATGGATTCAAACTATCTAAGCGAAGAAATAAAAAAACAAGGCATTGCTGTTTCTTTTAAAGATATGGTTTCCGGAAATACTACAGTTATCAAAAAAACAATTCTGAACGCCCTAAATTTAGGCGGAATTTGAACAGCTTTTCTGCTTATAACAATAACGACACCCCTCTCATACTTATAAATATGAGAAGAGGTGTCGTTATGTATTATTTATCTTTCGTCCTATCCAAAATAAAGCAAGTGATAATTGATCTAATCGCCCTAGATAGGTCTCTATTAATGAGAACACTGATTATTTGATATCTTATCAATATCCATAACGGGGAGAATGAATTATTTTTAATTCCATTTATATTCAGCAGCATATACTCCATTGGTCTCCCACTACTATCTCAGCGAACACATTCAAATGAGTTGTGAAAGCAGAAATAAACGGAATAAAAAAAGAAAATATTTGATTTTTGACCTCTTCTATTTCAAAATCCACTGATTATATTTTTAATTGAACAATAATTAGAGCTAACAAAACAAGAACTTATTATAGACTGATGTTTATTTAATTAACATTTGTTACATTTAACATCTATATGAATATAGAGGTAATCAAATTCAGTTCATGATAGATATTTTCCCTATGATTGTACTAATTATTACGATTATTAGTTTGATTATGATAATGAAATTTGCTGTCGTGCAACACAAGTTGAACTTTAAGCGAAAAAAAATAATAAAGGAAAAATTTCCAGAGTTAACAAAGAAAGATTTAAAATATCGACAAATAAAAATATATAACTATCAACAGTTATACCTTAATAGTACCTTCAAGCATACTCTTCAAATGACTTCTTTAGTCGGTACACTCATAGGAGTGACAGCGATGCTGATTGTCACATTACTCTCGAAAAATACACTCCTAGTGTTTTTGCTAGCATCTTTTACTTTTGGTTTAATTTCTGTGTTTATCTTGACGCAACCTAGTTTGGAAGAGCGAAAACGGTTTTGGAATGACTATCTAGAAGAGCATCCAGATAATCCATTGAAGTTTTACTTCTTTCCTTTAGAATTATATGTATCAGCATATGAGAATGAGAAAAAATTAGGTGTCTATTATCTTACTTTTGCTGTCTCCCTTTTATTAGTTGCTATTCTGGGAAGACAATTTTTGTAAAGAATTAGCTTAGTTATCTTTTCAGGAGATAGAAGTTTGGCAACTATAACACTTAGTAGCATGGACGGATTCCCGCCTCTTCGACTAAGTTCTCAAATTTAGTAAAGTATCAAAGCACTCGATTCTAATCTAATTAGGATCGGGTTTTGTATTTAGGTTACCTCGTAGCTTTATCTTTATTAAAACGAACATTGACAATGATTGTTTTTTACCTAACTCGTTCAAAACTTCAATAACATCAAAAAATTTTTAAAGGTAAATTACTTGGTAGCTTCTATTCTTAATCATTTTTATTTTAGAGACGCATTGATTTTTTTACCATATACAAGTATTCCCAAAAGTCTTTTTCCCATTGATCCTGAACCGTTACATGTTCCCAAGGCATTGAATGTTTTTCGAATTCAACAAAATGCCTGATTTTCACGTTTTCTCTAGCCGCTATTATCAGATTCGCGACCCGTTCATTCTTGTGCTGCGCCCAATCAAATAACCAATGATCATCCTTTTGATAATTGTATTCATAAGGCAAGAATGTCATATTCTCTTCACACAAGATATTTAGAATCGTTTGGTCCAAATATTGGTATTTATTCTCATTGATCATTTCTAAAATTTTATTCGTGGTGATCAGATTGTTATATGTTTCAACGTTAAAAAGGATAACGCCTGAATTAACGTAATTTTTCATTGTCGCTACGCCGAACTGTTTTCCATAATCTTGATCATCGCTAATTGCGGAAAAGTAGAAATCTCTAATTGCAGCGATTGATTTTTCTTGTGGAACTAAGGGAAATAACTTTTCAACATCCTCATAAACAATCGTATCGTTATCTAAGTACAAAATTTTCTTATATGAAGAAAAATAAGCTGGCACGAAAAGCCGCCAAAGAGTCACTTCTGGAAATCTGTTATTTTGATAATTTTTGATTTCTTTTATTTCTTCAGGGGGATTCCAAAAATGGATAATTACATTCTCTTTTTGTAAAGCAACAGGAATTTGTTTTATTGTGACCATATCTTTTTCCGTAACGTCTTGCACGATAATCAGTATATCTAGATGTGCTCCTTTATAGTTGTTGATCACTGATGTCACTGATACTGCTGTTAGTTGAATATGCTTGCCTGTAACACAATACACTACTGCATGTTTACTCATATTTCCCTCCATCATTAAACCTCACTCTATATTTACTCATTGTTACATGCTTTTGCCTAAATATCCTAAAGTGTCCCGTAAATGGGACACGTTTAAATCCATATTAATTAACAAAAACGATGTAAAAAATATCTCTGGAATAGAAGATCTCTTCCTAGTAATACATGAAGTTATGTCTCCGCTATGAGGCTTGTAATGTAAGCTTGTGTTAATCAAGTTGTGTCAAAAAAGTAGATGGTTGCTATCTATCTTTTTTATCTAATGTTTTATTTTAAACCAGTTATATATATGGATGTTCTCAAAACAAATAGAGCCTCCAGAAATCAGTCATTTCCAGACACTCACCAGGCACTTATACGGGCAATACAAAAAGAGATAAATTATTTTATTTTAGAGATGTTTTCTTTGATCAAGTTTCTAGCTTTTCTGAATGCTGCCATTCTCTCTTCTTCCGATCCAGTCACTTGCGCAGGATCTTCCAAGTCCCAGTGAATATGAGCAGCTTCTTTAGGAATAGCAGGACATTTATCTTTTGCGTCTCCACAAAGGGTAATAATCAAGTCTGCATTCTCAAAATATTCTTTATCAATCAAATCAGACGTCTGGTTAGAGATATCAATGCCATCTTCTGCCATTACTTGTACAGCTTTCGGATTTAATCCATGGGTTTCAATCCCAGCACTACGAATTTCAAAATCTGACTTAGACAGAAATTTATGTCCATACCCTTCAGCCATTTGGCTGCGACAAGAATTGCCAGTACATAGAAAATAAATTTTTTTCACCATTATCTTCCTCTCGACTCTGTCAATGGGACTACCTTTTTCCGTACTCAAAAGGTTTATCCCGGAGTGTCATTACTAAAAACAACCTTACCTGAACTTCACCTAAAACACCAGCTCATTGCTTCTCTCATTTTTGACTTCTACTAGATAAAGTCGTCGGTGCATTAATTTTGACGCCTCTATCTACTAATGGTAGCCTTGAATTAGAGGGTTGTCCTAACACGATAGTCTTGCTATTGAAATAAAAACAAAAAAGGAGTGTATGAAATGAAACATCTAAAGGCTTTGGTTGTAAAAGCACTATTTATTTGGGCTATTTTGTGGATTACTTTAACGGGAATCTATGATGTCAGTTTTATGGACTCTACGATCGTTGGAGTAATAATTGTAGTCATGATCTACGTCCTAGGGGATTTAGTTATCTTAAGAAAAATCGGCAATATTGCGGCAACAATCGCAGATGCTGGTGCGTCAGCGCTTATTCTCTGGCTATATCTGACTTCAATGAATTATACAACTGACTTATGGATGATGGTCCTGATTCCTGCTGTTTTGATCGGTTTAGCAGAATGGTTCTTCCATAAATGGCTACTCAAAGAAAATATCGTACCAGATGAGCGTACAATGAAAGAGTAACTATAGAATAGTTTTCCTAAATATGACGAAAGAAGGGTCAAAAACTTAACAGTTTTTTGTCCCTTTTAAGATACTTTTAGCATCGAGCATCACTAATTATCGTATGTTATTTTTTTTGAGATACTCTGACTATTTACACCTATCCCGCCACTATTAGATTCTTTCAAAAAAGGATTTTATGAATAGAGAGGTTTTTATTAGTGAGTAAAAAGTTTATATCTAGTTCCCTTTATGTAATTACTAGTTGCTGTTTCACTACCCTTTACATCACAAATCACCTTATATTCCCTAACTATAGGAGAAAACCCGACTTCGTTTAATAACAAAGATATTGTCTTTTTATCTTTATTTTTGTGGATATTATAGCGGATATTTTTATCTTACCATTGAAAAAAATCAATTCTTATCCTTTGCGCTAACTGTATAAGAACGATTGTCGGTCTATTTTAGCTTTTTTAATCTTATTGCTTTTAGGTATGATTTTAACAGCCATACCATTTACAAGCAGCGATTACAGGAATATTACTAAGCAGTCATATTTTTTCTGTATGTATTTTTGGGAAGAACGAGTTTACGCAGATAAATTTGACCTGTGGAAATTTTCGGAATTTAATCAATTAATAGCCAAACAAAAACGACTCAATAGTACTGAGTCGTTTTTGCATAAATCGATAAAGGGCTGCGGAGACAAGCAAGTTGTTTAAACTTTTCTATACCTCTTTAATCCGATAATATTCAAAAATGTAAACACAAGAATAAACAGAATTAATATACCTAAGTCAAAGGAGATTTCTTTCCAGCCTTGCCCTTTGATCATGATAGTAGTCAATGCATTCCCCGCATAGCTCAATGGAAATATATATGATATATATCTTACCCAGCTAGCCATACTATCTAAGGCGATTAACCCGGAAAAGAATACTTGCGGAATGACAACTAATGGAATAAATTGGACCATTTGAAATTCTGAACTAGCAAATGTTGAAACAAAGATCCCAATGACTAGTGCCGTCAATGCAATCAGAATATTTGTTCCAATGACCCACCACAAACTGCCAACAATCTGAAGATCTAGGACATAAATGGAGAAAAAAACAATAATCAAGGTCTGAATGATTGCAAAAATACCATACCCTACTAAGTATCCCATAACAATTTCACTACGCTTGACCGGTGTAGCTAGCAATCTTTCCAAAGTCCCACTGGTACGTTCTCTCAGCAAGGCAATACCAGAAACTAAAAATACAAAAAAGAAAACAAAAAAGCCAATCAAAATAGGAAATATTTGGTCAAAAAAGGAATTGTTTGCTCCACCATAAATATAAGAATTTTTCACTGAAAAATCTTCTATGGTTACTTTTTGCCCTGTTTCTGCTGCTAATTTTTGGACATTCATACTGAGTTCTTTGACCTTATTTGCTGTCAGCACATTCTGAACTAGACTTTTTACTTTGGCTGTATTGGTTGGTTCATCATTTGCATAAATTATGTGAAAAGTAGACTGATCCAATGTTACGAATGCATCTAAATTCTCATTCAATATTTTCTCTTTATAGTTCCGATTTGTAGTGTAATGTTCAACTTTCACTTCATCTGAGGAGAACTGATCAACGAGTGTCGAAGGAACCGTCTGATCAAAACCAATTTTCACATGGGTCTCAGAATTTGAATCAAAGACAATATTCATTAAGCTTAAAACAATGATCGGTGCAATCAGCATTAATGCTAACGTACGTTTATCTCGAATCAATTCTTTGATCACACGTATCACTATCGCTTGAAATCGAATCATTTTGCATTCACCTCAGCTTTCAAAAAGACTTCTTCAATACTTGTTACTTTAAATTGCTCTTCTAACTCTTTTGGTGAGCCGAAAGCAAATAGTTTTCCTTCAATGATAAGACCAACATAGTCACACTTTTCCGCTTCATCCATGACATGGGTTGTCACGATAATTCCTTTATTATTATTTGCGAGCTCTCTTAATTGCTCCCAAATAGCTACGCGTAAGCTAGGATCAATACCTACTGTCGGCTCATCTAATACAAGCAGATCCGGATTAGAGAGTAAAGTAATCGCTAAAGAAAGTCGTCTTTTCATACCTCCAGAATAAGTTTTCACTGGCTTATTTAGAAAATCCAATAAATCAACTAGTTGCATATTCTTCTCAATAGCACGATCAAGAGCAGTGCCAGTTAACCCCATCAAACTGCCAAAAAAGACTAAATTTTCTTTTCCAGATAGATCGCCATAGAGCGCATCATTTTGGCCCATGTAGCCAATTCTCTTTAAAATTTTTCGATTTGGCATCTTCGTATCAAATATATCAGCAGATCCTTGATCTAACTTCTCCATCCCCATTAAACATTTTATCGCCGTTGATTTCCCAGCTCCACTTGGACCTATTATTCCAACGATTTTTCCAGCTTGTAGTTCAAGATTTATATTATCTAATACCTTTTGTTTATCAAAAGATTTTGTTGCACTCGACATTGTTGCAATCACTTTGCCCATCATCAACTTCTCCTTTTTAGTAGACATGGTGTTTATTATCTTTTACTCTTTGTAGTATAATTTATTTTTGCAAATCAGCAAGCAAAACCAGAGTTAATAGACAGATAATAAGAAATGATCATTTATGAGGTGGACACATGAAAAAGAAAGATATTCGTTTCTATCGAACAAAAGAGCGGATTCTAAACGCGATGATTGAGTTGCTAAAAAGCAAACATTTTGATCATGTGACAGTCAAAGATATATGTGAGAAAGCAGAAATCAGTCGCAGCGGTTTCTATCTTCATTATATGGATAAATACGATTTAGTAGAAAAATATCAACTGGAGCTAATGAAACAAGTCAATCATTTGATAGAGGAAAATGTAAAAGAAAAACTTTCAATGGAAGAAACAATGGTGAAATTACTTTACTTTTTTTTAAATGAAGGTCAACTGCTAGGACTACTCATTTCAAATAAAGGATCTGTGGAAATACAAGATCAAGTAAAAAAAGTACTCCAACAGAACGCAACAAAAAATGTTCTTCCACATATCAATCTAACCTTGAAGAATGAAATTGAAAAACATTATTTAGTCATCTTTTTTAGTAATGCTTTTTTAGGCATCCTCCAAGAGTGGATAAATACGGGTCAAAAAGAAAAACCAGAAGAACTTATTCAAATGATAAACAAGTTTATACCTTATACATTCATTTAAGCATGCCGCAGTAATTCCGAAGTCCAGAAAACATTGGATAAACGAAGTAACCAGTCTAGCCCAAAATAGGTATCTTTATAAAAAGTGTCCAGAAAATCATGTTTTTTGGACACTTCTATTCACTAATATATGACATCTACTATTAGTTGACCTGTTACTTGATTCTCCAAAAACATTGTTATCGAGAAACAAAATAAAGGTAACGATTACGTTTCTGACCATCTTGAAGATTTGTTCAAATAAATCTTCACCCTAATGGATTGTCTGATTGATGGCTAAACGCATAGTAAGCTGTTAAAATTAAACTTAAAAATTCTTTTACTAACGCTTTAGCCAGCCTTTGTTTGTGGCATCTTCTACAAGCGTCTCAACATATTCCCAAACTTCCGGCACAATTTCTTTTATTACTTCGTTTCTTTTTAATTCACGCTCAATATCAATGCCGTTTTCTAACCACGTGTTGCCGTCACAGTAGTATATTTGTAAGACTGGTTGTAATCTGTCTATCGCTGAAGCATATTTGGCCTCCACTGTATCCATTTCTTCAAATTCTTCCCATAAAGTCATAAACTCATCGTACTGCTCTTTCGGTAACGTTGAAAATAAATTTGTAGCTGCTTCTCTTTCTCGTTGTTCTTTATCTTGATAGCCAACTTCATCATAACAATAAGTATCTCCCGCTTCTATCTCCACCATATCATGGATAATCAACATTTTTAGCACACGTAATACATCCACAGGTTCTTTACTTGAAACATATTCTGAAAGTAGGATCGCGCATAACGTTAAGTGCCACGTGTGTTCCGCATCGTTTTCTCGTTGTTCCCGATTGCAAATGAGCGTTGATTGGCGAAGGATTGATTTAAGCTTATCTGCCTCCACAATAAATTGCATTCTCTTTTCCAGTGATGTCATCCTCTGTCCTCCATATGGTTGGATAAAGCTGTTTTATTGCACAATCACGTTTCAAGCTTGGACTTATGAACAATACTCTGATTCGTCATCCAATTTAATGATGATACGGGATCATTTTTCGAATTCTGCAAAGCAAACTTCATCCATATTTTTTCACCTATTTATTATTGCCCATAAATCGATCAATGAAGTGACAGTTTTGATGCAACAAAAAATATTTGTGTCACATTTATAAAAATCAATCGCTCTTCATAAATCTATTATCCGGTAAAGAAAGCATAAATTCACGATTCAAGAAGATAAAATCTTGACTACGAATCTTTACTTTATCCAAAGTGATTGGTATTCATTCTGACTCTTTTTTCCTTCAATCGAAAAAATCGTCTGATAATTATGAGCTATTCCTGCATACAGCTCTGTAACATAGCCCTGTTAGATTAGAAGATTTTATAGATCAATTTTAGGAATAAATAGGGACCGCCTCATTCCTTTGCCATCAGCTTTTAGAAGATCTTCATACTGAGGTGTTTTCTCCGATATTCATTCTATTGATGGTCAGATTCAAAAAACACTCATGTTCTTTCAGCGCAAGTTGTTCATCCTTTCAATAAACTTCTCGGTAACTATGAACGTCTGATGGTTAGCCAGCAAATTCGCGACTAGTAAGTAAAGACTACAGGAACTTTCATATCTTGAAAAAAGTTCCCGTAGTCTTCTGGATAGATTTGTGATAGCTCTTTGCTACTTTCTGTAAATGAATTCTTCTGTTTAATCCTTATTCCTTCGTTTTACGACTCGAGCGCTTAATAAAAATATCCAGTATGGCTGCAACGACCAACGCTGCCCCACTATAAAGAACCATTGAATTCGTTTCTTCTCCAGTCTGTGGGAGAGTTTTTTTAGTTGTTACACTTCTGGAAGCTTTCGCTTGTGTTTTTATTGTTGGCATCTTGTTATTGTCTGCTTTTGTTGGATCACCCGATGTGGCACTTGATTCTGTTGCTAGCTTCGTCTTTTTCTTATACGTAACCGTCACTTCTGAATCTTTATCCTCCGCTGTTAAGCCAGTGACTTCTTCGACGGTTGTCTTGTCTGCAGTGTAGTTCTTAATTTCTGGACTAGTTACTTCGTCAAAGGTTGTATCATTGTCTTTGGCTTGCCACTCACCATAGGTCTTGTCTCCTGTGGCTTCATTGGTGGTGGCTGTACGGGTGAAGCTCACCGTATCCACTTTGTCTGGTGCGGCTTCTGTACCATCTTCATAGACATAATGGATGGTTTGGTTGACTTCTTTGGTCTCAGTTGATTCCACCATATTTGGTGTGTACGTAACTGTTACTTCGCTATCTTTTGACTCTGCAGTTAAACCAGTGACTTCTTCAACTTTGTCTTTGTCAGCATGGTACTTATCAATGGTTGGACTGTCCACTGCATCAAAAGTTGTGTCGTTATCTTTGGCTTCCCATTCACCATATGTCTTATCATTCGTTGCTTCATTGGTGGTCACTGTACGTGTAAAGGTGACTGTATCCACCTTGTCTGGTACAGCTTCTGTACCATCTTCATACAGATAATGGATGGTTCGTTTTACTTCTTTAGTCTCAGTTGATTCCACCATATTTGGTGTGTACGTAACCGTTACTTCGCTGTCTTTTGACTCTGCTGTTAAACCAGTGACTTCTTCGACAGTTGCCTTATCTGCAGTGTAGTGCTCAATTTCTGGACTAGTTACCGCATCAAAAATAGTGTCATTGTCTTTTGGCAGCCAGTCACCGTAGGTCACTTTATCGTTTTCGAAGTCTTGGACGACTGTTCGAGTGAAAGTTACCTTGTCCACCTTGTCTACCGCGGCTGCTGTGCCATCTTCATAGACATAATGGATCACACGTTTGACTTCTTTCATCTCTACCGAAGCCATCGGGTTTTGTTTATAGGTAACAGTCACTTCAATATTTTTCGAATCGGCGGTGATACTCGTGACTTCTTCCATGCTTGTCTTATCCGGCGTATACATTGTAATCACCGGACTGTTCACTTCATCAAAAGTTGTGTCGTTATTTGTCGCTGTCCACTCATCATAAGTGGTCACATCGGTTGCTAGATTTTTGGTGGCATTCCGAGTGAAAGTTACTGTGTCTACATAATCATCGGCTGCTTTTGAACCATCGCTAAACACATAGTGCACAGTTAAATTCACTTCTTTTGATTCAGTGGTAGTTTCCATTTTTGGTTTGTAAGTAACTGTTACTTCATTGTCTTTCGAATCCTCAGTTAAACCAGAAACTTCTTCGACAGTGGTCTTGTCTGCAGTGTAATGCTCAATTTCTGGACTAGCTACTTCATCAAAAGTGGTGTCATTGTCTTTAGCTTCCCACTCGCCATAGGTCTTGTCTCCTGTGGCTTCATTCGTGGTCACTGTTCGTTCGAAGGTCACTGTATCCACATTGTCAGGTGCGGCTTCTGTGCCGTCTTCATACAGATAATGGATGGTTTGGTGCACTTCTTTGGTCTCGGTTGATTCCACCATGTTTGCCCTGTAAGTAACTGTTACTTCGCTGTCTTTTGACTCCTCAGTTAAACCAGTGATTTCTTCGACAATTGTCTTGTCTGCAGTGTAGTGCTCAATTTCTGGACTAGCTACTTTATCAAAGGTTGTGTCATTGTCTTTGGCTTCCCACTCGCCATAGGTCTTATCCCCTGTGGCTTCATTGGTGGTAACTGTTCGTTCGAAGGTCACTGTATCCACATTGTCAGGTGCAGCTTCTGTACCATCTTCATAAACATAGTGGATGGTTTGTTTCACTTCTTTAGTCTCAGTTGTTTCCACCATGTTTGCCTTGTAGATAACCGTCACTTCGCTGTCTTTTGACTCTGCTGTCAAGTCAACCATTTCTGGCACACCTGTTTTATCTGGCGTGTAGTTGGTTATTTCTGGACTGACCACTGCATCAAAGGTTGTATCATCGTCTTTGGCTTCCCACTCGCCATAGGTCTTATCACCAGTGGCTTCATTGGTGGTCACTGTCCGTTCGAAGGTCACTGTATCTACATTGTCAGGAGCAGCTTCTGTGCCGTCTTCATACACATAGTGGATCGTTTGGTGCACATCTATTGTTTCTGTGGTGGTAGTCGTTTTGGCACTGTAAGTGACCGTAATTTCTGAATCCTTATCATCTGCTGTTAAACCAGTGACTGTTTCAATTTTCTCGCTATCTGCGATATAGTTATCAATTTCTGGACTAATTACTTCATCAAAGGTTGTGTCGTCATCTTTGGCTTGCCAGTCATCGTACGTTAATTCTCCCGTAGCTAAATTTTTCATGCCATTACGGGTGAAGGTGACTGTGTCCCGTTTGTCTGGGACTGCTTCTGTGCCGTCTTCATACACATAATGGATGGTTTGAGTCACTTCTTTTGTTTCTGTAATAGCTTCCAATCTTGGTGTATACATGACTACGATATCGTGGTATTCCTCTTCTGGTGACACATCAATGACTTCTTCAACATAGTCTGTATCCGCTGAATAATTTTCGATTTCCGGACTTTTTACTCCTTCAAACATAGAATCATCGTTTCGGGGCTTCCACTCACCATAGGTCTTATCTCCAGTAGCTTCATTAATGGTGACTGTTCGTATAAATTCGATTGTATCCACATGATCCGGCGCGGCTTCTGATCCGTCCTCATACAAATAATGGATTATCCTTGCGACTATTTTACTTTCCTCTGTCGTTTCTATTTTAGGGGTGTAAACATACGTGACCGTTTGAGGAGTCGTTTTTATGATTCCTGACTCGTCACCATGTACTTCTTTTAATGTGTAACCTGCGATGTCTTCCGGAACAATCGTATAAGAATCACCTATATTGCCACCAGTCATTATATTTGGAGGCAATAATTCATTCCCGTTTTCATCGATATAATTTACTGTGATTGGCGCTCCTTCAATATATCTTGGCTGCCACACATAGGTATCAGCCATGGTCGCTCCATCATAATTCATTACCAGATCCTTAGACAGGAATACTTGATCACCATAGGGAGCATCGACTGTTCCCGCTCCCACATTTTGCCAATAACCAGTATAATAGCTTGAACTGAATCCAATCATTCCACTTGGATTTGTCAAATTAACTGGGTACTCATTACCTGGCCAATTGTTCCAGCCGACAAAGCTGAATTTTTCTCCTAGACGAATTTCCTTTAGATAGCGCACATTTGCTAGAAATTGATTCATTCCAGCTCCCAAGGCATTGATTACACCGCTGCTGTCAAAATTCGATAGATCCAAACTCGTCCCTCTAAAGCCATAAAACATGCTGTTCATTGTTGTGGCTTGACTTGTATCAAGCAAATGTAGATTTACGATTTCATCCAACTCTGAAGGCACTTTTCCATAATGGCCAGTGCTTTCAAATAGTCCAGGAACATCTGCTGGAAGAACAACAGGAGCAGTGAGAACTACTTTTCGAATAGTCATGTTTGATGAAACTTCTGCTATTGGAATCACTTGATCTACCGTTGTAGTAAGTGTACCTGCTCCTACAGTTAGCACCCCCTCAATATCGAGGGTTGCTGGAGCAGTCCCCCACATCCCACTCCAAAGGATATTGTCTGCAAGAGCTACCATCTTTTCTTCAGTTGCTTCTGTATTGTCTGTCGTCGCTTCTGAACTGTTTTTCTCTAACTCTTCTTCAGATTCCGTTTTAGTTGCCGCAAATTCTTCTGCTGTCGTCGCTTGCTCTTCAGCTTCTATTGCTTCTGACTCTGTTCCTACAGTTTCCTCGTCGACTTCTTCTACTTTCTGCTGTTCAGGCAACATCTCATCCGCAGTAAGCATTGTTTCTTCTGGTGCTGAACTATTTGTTGTTTCTTCTGATGATGTAGTGCTAATTGATTCAGCTGATGCAGGAATACTAACAAGTGCTTGCATAAAAATCGGGCTGCCTAATATAAATACAGAGGAACTGACAAGAATACGTGATACGATTTCTTGCTTCTTCGATCTTCTCATTATTTTTTCCTTCTTTCTATCTAAGTGAATGAACACAGTCTCATTCTTCCCAATGCAAAAAAGCTGTCAACTGACAACTACTTCAGACTTATTTGTAATACTCTTGTTGTCCTCATTCCTTATGTCTGTATTATCACATGGCTCTGAGTAGCGGACACGACAACAGCTACTCTAAAAAAGACAAGATTCGTCCTGTTTTATAAAAAATAATCAAAATCCTTTGTAAATCGTGACAAAAAAGAAAATAATCACATTTATATCAGTATTTCAACGGATTATTCGAAAAGATTTTGAAGAAGGGAGATCTCTTTTTATTCCTAATCATTCACTTAGAGAAAAGACAAAAAAACCGCAATATAAGCGTTTGAGCAAATCAACTGTCTCAACGATAAAAGGACTTACCCACTTGCGCAGCATTGCCCAAAAATTTCGTTTAGAGTTGTTTTCACTGTCACTTATATTGCAGTTATAAAAAATGGATAAGCAGTCATACTTGCAGCCATACGTTTCGGGATCTGCTAAGTATTTACTTGTTGATCTTGAACAATTGAATTAGTCAAGCACACACCATGGCTATTGATACTAAAAATTTGAAAAAGATTGTTACTAGCAAATGCGGATATCAAACGTTATCTATAATGATTCTATAGTGAGGGATTTGTCCCTGTTTCTTGAATAGACTCATTAATAGACTCATTTTGGAACTTTTCAATAGCTTCAATTAATTCAAGCCAGCGATCTCCGGTGGGAAAACTATTCCATTTAAAGAAACGTACTTCGTGATTTTGATTAATAAAGAATTGACGATCGACAGGATAATCTGTTACTACAAAATCCGGCTTTTCTGATACAAAAGAAAGAGTATATCCAAACCATCGTTTTAATCGCTCTTTTTGCCTGATTTCCTGAATTTTCCCAAATTTTGATTCATGAAAAACCCGCACAGTCGACCGATCGATTCTAGCTACAATCGACAGAAGCATACTATATTGAAAAAGTAGGCGGCTATTTGATACATACAGCGTACGAAAAATCGATGATTGTTCTGATAGCGATTGGTACATCTCTTGAACCAGTGGAAATAACTTAGGGAATACTCTTCGATAGTCTTTATCTGTTGTCGTTTTTCCAAAAGCATCAATTTTGTTTTTTGAAGCAAACATGAGAGAGGCAGAATGGATGTTCAATGCATTGACAAAAAGATACGTTGTAGCACTATCAGGAACAAGAAAAGCTTGTTTCGCTGTTTCCGAAAAAAGTTTGGCGGCTTGTAAGCTCTCCTCTGAAAAATGATTTGTCATCATCAACTCTGTAGGGATCTCCTCAGGTAAATAGGTGGTCATTACTGAAAACATATAATACAAGAAGATATACTCATTTTCTGAAGTTTCATTTAGTAAATAATTATCTCTTAAGAGGGGCATTATAAGCTCGTTTTTGAATTGCTCAAAAGGAATAGTCAGATGGCATGTTTCTGTCATTGTCGGTGGAATTTCTTTCAAAACAAATCCTCTCTTTAAACGATAGAGACTTAAAGCCAGTAATTGGACAAACTTTTCTTGATCGATTCCTCGATAACAACTTGGATACATCGCGAGTCTTTCTTTGAAACCAGTGATACTTTTTTGAGTCAAGCCAAAATAACGTACATTTGAGCCATCAAAAATTTGCCAATACATGATATGAAAAAAATGCCTAATACGATATTCTTCTCCTACAAATAACGGCTTCCTCTTTAAATTCAACGAAATATTATAATTTTCGAGGATATCCATGATCTCCTTGAGTTTTCTTTGAACCGTGCGATTACTCACATAATGTTGTTGCGCTGTATTCTCCAAGGATACATATTTCTCTCTGAATAATCGGTCCAATATTTGAAAAGGCATGCTTTCTTCTAACATGACAGAATATAACTTAGAAAGTAAAAAATTCGAGGCAAACCGAAGTGAAATAGTTCTTCCGTCAATTATCTCGATATCATAAAAGGGATACCGCTCTCTCAAATCCAGTGCACGGTCTATAACTAAAATAATTCTTCTTTTCGAAACACTTAATTTATTCGCCAAGTCGCTTATACTTTCATATTCCTCAGCATTTTCAAAAAAATAAGCAAATACTTCATAGACATCTTGATCTAATTTAGTTAAAAGAAACTTATACATGCCATCACCTCTTAACCTCTTACTTTAAATAAATTATACCTCTTCTAACTTCTAATATCATTGATCGTGCATTAATCCATAGTATTTTTGATTTTTTTGATAATTATTTAAATTTCTACTTAAATAGTCAGCCTATTTCATTTTGTCTCATAAGTGTCCTTTCTCTTTCTCCTACTATTAATCTGCATAATCAACTTCCTTCAATGCTGCGTTACAAGCCAGTGTCTTAATCAGTAACTTTTTCAATGATTGAATATGAAAAAAGATTTATTCTATAGGATTTTCTTCCAGAACATTACTGTATGATACAAGTGCCATTTTTTAACATAAAAGTGATTGACGAGATGATACAGTCAAACCAGCAAACATTCAAATACAAAACAAAAATGAAGTGTCCAGAAAGCTGTTTTTTCCTAGGTACTTTATTGTTTGAACTGAAAATTAGGCTTTTATACAAAAAAAACATCAAAGCTAATAAATACACTTTGATGTTCATAAAACAGTTTTAGGATAACTTATCAACGAATTATCTGAGTATCTTCGTATCATCAGTAGGAAATTCTCTAGATACATTGGTTAAAGTTCTATTACTCATTCCTTTGATAATTGACTAATCGAACCAGACATGAGATGTTCAAGGTTCGCCTTGATTTTTTCCTCTGGCCAATCCCACCAGCAGATGTTGCGTAAATACTGAATCGTTTCATCAGCAAATCTTTTTCTGATTGGTTTCGCAGGTATGCCTCCCACAATGGTATAGGGTGGGTACATCTTTCGTGACTACAGCTCTAGTGCCGATAATGGCCCCATCTCCAATCGTTACACCTGCCATGATAATTGAGTCATACCCAAGCCACACATCATTGCCGATCACAATATCACCTTTATTATCCCATGCAGCAACCACATTGGCTTGGTCAAGATCCCATTCTTCAAAAAATAGCGGAAATGTATACGTTGGAACGCTTGATAATGAGTGGTTTGCAGCATTAAACAGAAACTTTGATCCACAAGCAATGGAGCAAAATTTGCCAATAATCAATTTGTCATGATTGATTGGGTATTGATACAGCACATTATTCCTTTCAAACTCGCGTGGATCATTTACAAAATCATTATAAATCGTGTATTCTCCAACGCTAATATTATGGTTGGTGATGGCATTCTTTAGATAGATGGTTTGTGTATCATTGGTTCTTGGGTAAATTTTATTTCGTGAAATAGTCATAATATTCTTCCCCTTTTCGTCTGTTAACGTTTGACTATTTCACATACTACAATGCACTTTTTCATTTTTTTACCTCTTCTCAATTTATGTACGTAATGAATATATCTAAATAATAGTACTTGAAATAGTAAGCAGCTGAAGAAAAAACTGCTACTAACATGATATTTCATTCAACTCCTACGAATACGGGACACCTCAAAATCGATGTGCTTACCACAATTTAAATCAAATAATTATAGCCATTGTATACTCATAAAAAGACTTATAACAACAGTTAAAATAAAACAAGGATATTTAAATAAAAAAGACAGGATTCTTTTATTCATTTACGTTCTCCAGAAACTATATACGATTCTTTTTTTAAACGTTACAAAGAACTAACCACTAAAACTATTGGGCAGATTGTAAAAAATCAGTCTTTTCATGACTATAATGGAACAGGCAAGGAGACAATATATAGCTCGACTATTAATAGTACTATACACGCGAACAACATGAGATTTTCTCTACGATCATGGTTTGGATGAAGATAAGCTTCTGATTTTGGTCTATCTTTAATATCATCTTGTCTAACTTTTCTTCTAATCAATGCCACTCCTGAACCGACCGCCCAACACAAAGTGAACAGAATAAACAGCCCAAACGATAGATAAATTTGTTTACCAATAGCAAGATACAGTAGAAAAAAGTCAATCAGCTTAATCGAAAACAAAGCGATTCTTCGCACCTTTCGTCCATAATAGATCCAACTATAACTCATGCACTCTCACTCCTTCTTATATTTAATCACTGCCTTTTGCTTTCATATTTTGACTTAATGAAAGATTTTCTCATCGATTCTTAGTGTAATTCCCTCAATTTGTATCTCAAAAAACATTATTATAAATAAATATACACTAAAAAAATAAAGTGTCCAGAAAAAGATGTTCTCCGGACACTTTATTAATGTTCTTACTATAAATAATACACTTAATTTGATAGGTTCTTTTTTCGTTTACTGATTCTATACGATAAGAGAATTAGTAGGGTTCCTAAAATTATCAACATTGATTGTCCCAATGTTTCTTCTCCCGTAGCTGGCAAAGTCCCCCTAGAATCATTTTCTTTTTCATTATTTTTATGAAGAACACTATAGACATACACCACTTCCTGCGCTTCTTCGCTAAAGATTCCAGAGGCATTATCTGGCGTCTCTACTATATACCAGCCTGGGATTTCTTTGGCTTTACTTTCATATGGTAGTCCGACTTTCCCACTTAAGATAGTTGGCTCTGATAATTGATTCCCTTTACTATCTTGATATTTCACAGTCACTGGTGCCGCATCGCTGCGATCGTATACATACACCACTTCCTGCGCTTCTTCACTGAAAATTCCGGAGGCATTATCTGGTGTCTCCACCACATACCAACCTGGGATCTCTTTGGCTTCACTGGTATAAGGGAGTCCGACTTTCCCACTTAAGACAGTTGGCTCTAATAATTGATTTCCTTTATTATCTTGGTATTTCACAGTCACTGGTGCGGCATCGCTGCGATCATAGATATACACCACTTCTTGCGCTTCTTCACCAAATATTCCAGAAGCATTATCTGGTGTCTCTACTACATACCAGTCTGGGATCTCTTTGGCTTCACTGGTATAAGGGAGTCCGACTTTTCCATTCAAAATCGTTGGGTCGCTTAATTCATTGCCGTCTGTATCTCTATATCTGACTGTGACTGGTGCCGCATCGCTACGTTCATAGATATACACCACTTCTTGCGTTTCTTGACCAAATATTCCAGAAGCATTATCTGGTGTCTTTACTACATACCAACCCGGGATTTCTTTGGCTTCACTGGTATATGGCAACCCGACTTTTCCGCTTAAGACAGTTGGCTCTGATAATTGATTCCCTTCACTATCTTGGTATTTCACAGTCACTGGAGCAGCTTCACTGCGTTCATATACATACACCACTTCTTGGGCTGCCTCGCTGAAAATTCCAGAAGCATTATCTGGTGTCTCCACTACATACCAACCAGGAATCTCTTTGGCTTCACTGGCATATGGTAATCCGACTTTTCCATTCAAAATCGTTGGGTCGCTTAACTCGTTGCCATCTGTATCTTTATATCTGACTGTGACTGGTGCCGCATCTGAACGCTCATAAACATAGACCACTTCTTGTGCTTCTTCAGTAAATACACCGAATGCATTATTTGGTATTTTGACCACGTTCCATCCCGTGATCTCTTTCGGCTTGCTTTCATAAGTCATACCAACTTTTCCGCTTAAAACCGTTGGTTCACTCAACTGTTCGCCATCAGAATTCTGATACTTGACTGTTACAGGTGCTGCATCTTTTAAGTTAGGTTGCCAAACATACGTATCGGAATCAGTTTCTCCATTGTAGTTTGCCATTAACTCGGAAGCCGTCCAAATATTTAGCCCATTCGGGAAATCTATCGATCCTGTACCAACATTGACCCATTTTCCTGTATAAATTTCTGATGGAATTGGATTAGGCAACATTGTATTTGTAAGAAATGAAAATGACTGTCCTAATCTGATGATCTTCAACGATTGCATACCGCTAAACATAGAAGACATATTCGTTACCTTACTGGTATCGAAACTTGATATATCCAGACTAGAGACCCTATTTAAGCCTAGAAACATTCTGTCCATATTCGTTACTTGGCTAGTATCAAAATTGCTTAGATCCATACTGAATGTATCGAGATCACTTCTTCTTAGGTTTGCGAACATCAAAGACATGTCCGTAACATTTCTCGTATCAAAATTGCTTAAATCAAATTTATCGATGTTAATCACATTCGCGAACATCAAAGACATATTCGTTACATTTCTTGTATCAAAATTGGAGACGTCTAAACTAGTCAAATCGAACAGGCCATTGAACATCGCATACATATTCGTAACGTTACTTGTATCAAAGTTGGATACATCGAGCTTTGTTAACCCTCGAGTATTATTAAACATACCAGACATATCAGTTACTTGACTAGTATCCAACTTATCTAAGCCTTCTATTTCAGTAAGCTCATCCCACGTATTACCGAAGTTACCGAATAAATAAGAAGCATTCTCGCCAGCAATAACATTCCCCTCGAATACAATTTTTTTAACCCTATACCGGCTCCAAGGATTACTTGCAGTAGGTCGGAATGTTCCAGATCCGATATGAAGAACTCCGTCATAAGTGATATACCAATCCGAAGTACCAAAAGTTCCCGAAGCAATTATCGATTCCTCACTACTTTTTGCTATATTTTGTTGTTGATTGGACTCTTCTGCATTTTCACTTTCAGTACTATTAAGTGTTTCACTTGTCTTGTCATCACTTGACTGAATTTCGTCTAGATGTTCCTGATTATTATTTGCCTCATCCGTATTTATCGAACTGGTTGATGCAGGAAAATTCTCTTCTGGCGGATCTTGAATAACTTCTTCTATCTCATCCATCTCAGTGAAACTTTCAGTTGTTAATTCATTAGACAAGTAATCAGAGGTTTCGAGTTCATTTGTCTGAGCAAAAATAGTTACTGGAAAATGTGTAGACAATAAACCAACGATCAATATTTTTCGTATTAGCTTCTTCATGATTTAGGTAATCCTTTCTGTAAAGATCTCTCTCGTCTTTTCTAAAACGCCAACTGACCTTGACACGTGCACAAACGTTGGCAACTGGTCTTTAAACAAATACTGTTTTCTATAAAAATAATTCAATATTTTTAGCTATCTATTATTCAAATAGAGTCTCAATATT
>NZ_BCQE01000003.1 GCF_001544275.1 Enterococcus gallinarum NBRC 100675
TTTTTGAGACTTCAAAATGAATAAGTACTCTCTGAGTATCTTACTATGTATCAAAACAATGGTTAAATCAGTATTTTCGCTAAATGGAGAAATAAGTGATTTGCTTTGTGGTCTTACTTAATCCATCTCACTATCCAAATCATATTATTTCGTCTATCGTTGCTTTTTTTGTTAAGATAAAGAAATAATGAGTAAGAATTTAGGTGATGATTTATGCGACTGTTGTTTTTCTTTTTCCTTTTTACATTTTTGATTGGGTTTTTCTTCTATTTATTGACCCGTCGCACAATCGCCGAAGTCTATCATGAATTGACCGATAAGAACCGCTTCTTTCGAGGCATCAAAGCTTTCTTCATTGGAATTTATCGCATTTTGACTTCTGTTTAAAAAAACTGTCCAACAACAGATCTCTTGATCGTTGCTGGACAGTTTTTTGTTTGATTCGTCTTCTATTTCAATGGTTTCCATTGCCAATCTTGGACTTCAGCAATGTCGTAGCCATTCTCACGGATAAAGTCATGGTGATAGGTAACCGTCTCTGTCATTCGTTGCGCAAAGTCGGCAGCTTGTTCGCCATAGACCCATTCAGCGCCGTCTTTCGCTAAATGGAAGCGATCAAGTTCAGACAAGATCCGCATGTCAAATGGTGTGGTGATATCGCCATTTTCACGATAGCCATGAATATGCAGACGCTGATTCTTGCGGCCGAAGAAAATGTCCCTAATCAGTCCTTCATAGCCATGGAAAGCAAAAATGATTGGCTTGTCCTTAGTAAAGTAAGCCTCAAATGCTTCATCTGTCAATCCACGAGGATCGACATCCGGATGACGTAGTTTCAATAAATCAACAACATTGATAAAGCGAATTTTCAACTCTGGAAATGCCTCATTCAGTAGGCTTACAGCAGCGAGAGCTTCTAAGTTTGGCTCTGTCCCTGCTGCAGCGATCACCAAATCAGGTTCTCCTTGGTCTGTTGAAGCCCAATCAATGATCTTCAAGCCGTCTTTTACCAATATCTCCGCTTCTTCTGCCGTATAAAACTGCGGGCGAGGATGCTTCGAAGAAACAATCAGATTGATCTGTTCTTCAGTTTGGAACGTTTCTGCCATTACAGCCATCAAGCTATTGGCATCTGCTGGTAGATAGACCCGTACGAATTCCGCTTTTTTCTCAGCGATATGTGTCATGATCCCTGGGTCTTGATGGGTATACCCATTATGGTCTTGCTGGAATACGGTTGAAGAAGCAATCAAATTCAATGACGGATAGGCATGGCGCCAAGGCAGTTCTTTCGATTTACGCGTCCACTTAAAGTGCTGAGTGATCATGGAATCAACCACGCGCAAGAAAGATTCATAGCTAGCAAAAAAGCCATGACGCCCAGTTAAGATGTAGCCTTCTAGGAAGCCTTCTGCTTGATGCTCCGATAATTGGGAATCAATCACCCGTCCGGTAGCACTTAGCCATTCATCATAGTTTGGCTGTTTTGGTTCTAACCATTGGCGATTTGTCACTTCAAAAACATGGTTCAAACGATTGGATTTGGCTTCATCCGGACCAAAGATTCTAAAATTAGTCGGGTTTTCAACAATCAAATCCCGAGCAAACTTTCCGAACTCCATCATGTCTTGAGCAGTGGTTGAGCCAGGAACACCAATATCGATCGCATGCTGCCGCCAGTCGGTGATTTTCAACGGTTGAGGATCGATTCCCCCGTTAGTGATGGGATTCATTGCCATCCGTTGCTGTCCTTTCGGCGCGAGTTCTTGAATCTCCGCCTTGATGCGGCCAGATTCATCAAAGAGTTCTTCTGGCTTATACGATTTCAGCCAATCGGTTAGTGCATCCACGTGCTCCATCTGATGCGCATTGACTGGGATAGGTACTTGATGGGCGCGAAAACCACCTTCAATCGGCTCTCCCTCCCAAACTTTTGGTCCTGTCCAGCCTTTAGGTGTGCGCACGATCAGAACAGGCCAGCGGGGCATGACTGCTTCATCCGCTTTTCCTTGACGGGCTTTGGTTTGAATCGCTTTGATCTGCTCAACGGCGCGGTCCAATGTTTTTGCCATTTGCGGATGAACAGTAGCGGGATCATCTCCCTCAACAAAATAAGGGGTCCAACCCATTCCTTCAAAATACTTGGTTAGGTCTTCATCAGATTTGCGAGCCAGAATCGTTGGATTAGAGATTTTAGCACCGTTCAGATGTAAGATCGGCAGAACAGCCCCATCATTTACCGGATTGATAAATGTATTAGAAAACCAGCTGCCCGCTAACGGACCGGTTTCAGCTTCGCCATCTCCAACCACCACAGCAGCGATCACATCAGGATTATCAAGGACAGCCCCTGTTCCATGCGTGATGGAATAACCTAGTTCGCCCCCTTCATGGATCGATCCTGGTGTTTCTGGTGCCGCATGGGAAGCAATTCCTCCTGGGAAGGAAAAAATTTTGAAAAGATGCTGCATCCCGGCTTCATCTTGGGTTACTTCTGGATAGATTTCCGTATAACTGCCATCTAGATAGGCATTCGAAACCATCACTTGCCCCCCATGACCAGGTCCTTCAATGTAGAACATATTTAAATCATATTTATTGATGACACGATTCAAGTGGGTGTAGATAAAATTCTGACCAGCAATGGTGCCCCAATGTCCAATCGGATTGACTTTCAGATCTTTTTCTTCAATGGGCCGTCGTAACAGTGGATTGTCTTTCAAATAGATTTGTCCGACAGAAAGATAGTTCGCTGCCCGCCACCAAGCATTCATTTTGTCAAAATACTCTTGGGTATCAAATGTTGTCTCCATACTACTCCTCCTTGCTTTCTCTTAATTAAAAGTCTATGCGTCTCGATTTTAAAAGTCAATTTTGCTGATTGTACGTCTTGTATCTCTCTTATGGTTTGTCTGCCTCAGCACAAGAAAAAACAAGACCATAGTTTCTCCCAACATGGTAAGTTTGAGAGGGTTTGGTCTTGTCAGTGCTGGCTCTTTTCTGTTGTTTTGTCTATTTTATTAATAGCTACTTGATCGTCACATAGTCCAAACCAACGAGTTTTGCCCACGTTTCGATTTGATCTGACGTCAAAGCTAATGAAACAACCGTATGATGTCCGCCACCTGTTTCGATCCATTGTTTGACCCCTTGATGAAAGTCGGGACGGGGCGTCCACATCACGCGAGCCACCGGCAATTTAGGTGCGGCTTCTGTTGGCTCAAAAGCATCGACTTCATTGATCAATAATTTATAGTGAGTCCCAAAGTCGGCCATAGATACAACTACTCCTGCGCCGCCTTGTCCGTCAAAGACTAATCGTGCTGGGTCTTCTCGATCCCCCATCGATAGCGGCGAAACGACGATTTTTGGTTTATTGACAGCCAATACTGGATCCACTTCCATCATATGCGACTGCAAGATGGCTTCTTTGCCTTCGGTCAACTCATAGGTGTAGTCTTCCATAAAGCCGGTTGCTTTATTATGTGCCATGATCTTCATAAGACGATCGATGGCTGCTGTCTTCCAGTCGCCTTCACCAGCAAATCCGTATCCTTCCGCCATGAGTCGCTGTACAGCTAATCCTGGTAGCTGTTGCATGCCATAAAGATCTTCAAAGTTGGTCGTAAACGCACTATAGCCTCCTGCTTCTAAGAAACGGCGGATGCCGATTTCTTGTTTGGCCTGTACTTTCACATGCGCTTCCCAGATTGCGGCATCGTAATCTCCCTGATCAAACTCATACAAATTACGGTATTCTTCAAACAAGTCATTGATCTCTTCATCGGTCACAGCATCGATTACTTGAACAAGATCACCAATGCCAAAGTAATCCACGGTCCAACCAAATTGGATTTGTGCTTCGACTTTGTCCCCTTCTGTCACCCCAACATTACGCATATTGTCGCCGAAACGAGCGACTTTGATAGCAAAACTTTCATTGTAAGCAACCGCCACATCCATCCAAGCTGCGATTTCTTTTTGGACCGTCTCTTTTTTCCAATAACCGACAACGATTTTGTTTTGTTTCTGCAAACGCGCATTGATAAAACCATATTCGCGATCCCCATGGGCTGCCTGATTCAAATTCATAAAGTCCATATCGATGGTTTCCCAAGGAATGCGCTCATTGTATTGGGTTGCCAAATGAAGCAATGGTTTTTGCAGCAGTTTCGTTCCCCGAATCCACATTTTTGCTGGGGAGAAGGTATGCATCCAAGTAATGACACCAGCTACTTCATCCCGATAATTGACTTCCTTCATGATCTTTGTAATCGTGTCCGCAGTGACTGCCAATTCTTGTAAAACGACTGGATACGGCAGATTTCCACTGTCATTCAAACGTTCGACCATTTCAGATGCATGATCGCGGACTTCTTGCAAGGCTTCTTCCCCATATAAGTGCTGAGATCCTACAACGAACCAAAATTCTTTTTTACTGATTGCTAACATATTGTCTGCTCCTTCTTGATTATTTTTGCCCATAGTAGGCATCTTTGCCATGTTTTCGTAGATAATGCTTGTCAAGGATGCGCTGCGGCAGTTCCGGTGCATAACTATTGATCTGACGCGTCACAACGTTCATCTTTGCTACTTCTTCTAAAACGACTGCGTTCATGACTGCACTTTGAGCATCTTTGCCCCAAGTGAATGGACCATGCCCCTGCAGCAAGACGCCGGGAATCTCTAAAGGTTGGATACCGCGTTCCTGGAAAGTTTCAACAATCACGTTTCCAGTCTCTGCTTCATAACCACGGTCAATTTCTTTCTGTGTCAAAAAGCGCGCACAAGGGACACTGCCATAAAAGGTGTCAGCGTGGGTCGTGCCCATTGCCGGCAAATCAACTCCTGCCTGTGCCCAACTTGTTGCCCAAGTGGAGTGGGTATGGACGATGCCGCCAATTTCTGGAAACGCTCGATACAATACAGCGTGAGTAGGGGTATCAGAAGAAGGATTCATCTTTCCTTCAACAACGTTCCCCTCAAAATCGCAGACTACCATATCACTAGCTTGCATCGTTTCATAATCAACCCCACTAGGTTTGATCACAAATAGCTGCTGGCTGCGGTCAACGGCAGACACATTGCCCCAAGTGTATTTGATCAAGCCCTGTTTTGGCAGAGCTAAATTGGCTTGGAAGACGGCTTCTTTCAATTGTTCTAACAAATGACTCACCTCTATTTTTGTTTTAAATCAATCCATCGATCGCTGCTTGCTCAATTGGCAGGCCATGTTGGTAGCGCTTAACAAACTCAGTAAAACCAACTATATCCTCAGGTAATGGCGCTAAAGTTGTCCCTTCTTTCCCTTGGAAAACTCTGGATAAAAAGACTGTAAGTGTTTCTTCTACCGATTTTTTTTTCATAAAAGCTGCCAGTAAAGCGATGCCCCAAGCGCCACCTTCTCCTGCCGTTTCCATCACCGTCACTGGTGCTTCCATCGCAGCAGCCAACACCCGCTGCGCAACAGTCGGAGTCTTGAAAATCCCGCCGTGTCCCACGATTCGGTCGATCTTAACATGTTCTTTAGTTAGGATATCCATCCCGATCTTCATCGCACCAAACGCACTAAACAAATGGAGCCGCATAAAGTTTGCTAAAGTAAAACGGCTTTCTGGGGAGCGAACAAACAGCGGTCTACCAGCTGCTATTTTTGTAATATTCTCTCCTGAGTAATACCCATAAGACAACAACCCACCACAGTCAGGATCCCCTTTCAGTGCTTGGTTGAACAATGTCGTAAACAGAGCTTCTGTGCTCATTTCGAACCCTGCTGCTTCTACAAATTCCCGAAAAACTTTGACCCATGCATTGATCTCCGAAGTACAATTATTCGTATGGACCATGCCGACTAAATCTCCTGCTGGCGTTGTTACCAGATCAATTTCTGGATAGACTTTAGAGAGACCGCTTTCAAGAACGATCATGGCAAAAGCTGATGTTCCGGCAGAGACATTCCCACTTCTTTGCGCAACACTATTCGTCGCAACCATTCCGGTTCCCGCATCTCCTTCGGGTGGACAGAATGGAATGCCCGGCAACAATGTTCCTGTTGGATCTAACCGCAAAGCACCTGCTGCCGACAAAGTGCCGGCTGCTTCACCAGCCACTAAGACTTTGGGCAAAATATCTGCTAACTGCCAAGGTAAATTTTCTGGAAGGATCAGATCATCAAACTGGGCCATCGTCTGTAGATCATAGTCTTTTTGTAGGCTGTCGATTGGGAACATTCCCGAGGCATCTCCAATACCGATTACTTTTTCTCCTGTCAGCTGCCAGTGAACATAGCCCGCTAATGTCGTCAAAAAGTCGACTTCCGGTATATGCGCTTCTTGATTCAAAATGGCTTGGTACAGATGAGCGATACTCCAGCGTTGCGGAATATTGTATTGGAACAATTCAGTCAGAGCCTTTTCGGCTGCTTCTGTGCTGGCATTGCGCCAGGTGCGGAAAGGCACCAATAACTGATCATTCTCATCAAAAGCGAGATACCCATGCATCATAGCGGAAAAACCAATCGAACCAATTCTCGTCAAAGGTTCCCCGTATCGGGATTGAACAGAAGCTGCTAATGCTTGATAGCTTTCTTGGATTCCTTGCCAGACAGATGCCAAAGAATAGGTCCAGACACCATCTAATAACTGATTCTCCCACTCATAACTACCGGTTGCGATGGTTTGAAATTGCTCATCGATCAAGACAGCTTTGATTCTTGTGGATCCTAACTCGATTCCAAGTGCTGTGCGCCCTTCTTGAATCGCTGCACTTATTTGCTGCTCCATTTCTCTTCTCTCCTTTTGAATTTAGATATACATGAATCACGAATGGCTCATGACGGAGCCGCGAATAATCAATTCTGGCTCATAATAAAACGTTTCTTCCAACGTAGTTCCTGATGTGACCCATTGTGCCGCTAAAATCCCCATCTCTTCCTTTGGGTGAGCCAGAGTGGTTATTCCTGGTGAAGTCAATGTACTTAAAGGTGAATCATCATTTCCTACAATTGAATAATCTTCTGGTACACGCTTTCCATTGGCTTCTAATTGCTGGATCAACCCATGTGCAATTTCATCGTTATAACAGACGATTCCAGTGATCTCATTTGATTGGTTCAACCGGTCAATCGCTTGTGCAATGACAGCCTCTTTGGTTTCTGTGGTATAAGTCACGACATCTTCAGCAGCAAATGTTTTCTTTGCTTGTTCCAAAGCTTTGACAAAACCTTTCATCCGATATTTCCCTTGTAAATCATCAATTTTAGTGATCAGCATCAAGTGTTGATGCTGCTGTTCCAATAAATAATTCGTGGCTAGATAGCCTGAGCGAGTGTCATTGACACAAATATGAGGCAGATCCAGTTCTTCATAGTAGGCATTGATCATCACTAGCGGAATCCCTGCTTCTTTCAATGCCATGTAGTAGGCCAAATTGGGATTGTATTGACTGCTCTTCGTCGGTTCAACGATCAAGCCATCTACTCCTTGGTTCATCATTTGTTGAAGGCAAGCTCGTTCTTGTTCATGGTCATTATTTGTTGATCCCAACAGCAAAGAATAGCCTTGTTCCCGCAATGTTTGTTCGACTCCGCGCATAATTGAAGGAAAGATATAATCCGACAGATAAGTCATGATGATGCCGATTGTTTTATGGCTGCGTTGCGGAAGATTCTCAGGTTTTGAAACGTACGTACCAGATCCTCTTTCCTTACGTAAATAGCCTTCGTTTACCAGCAAAGCAATCGCTTGTCGCACGGTATGTCGGCTCAAATGATATTCTTCTTGTAATGCAGCCTCTGAAGGAATCGTCATTCCTTCTTTATAGGTTCCTAAACGAATGTTTTCCCGTAATTCATCCGCAAGTTGTTCGTACTTTGTCGTCATATTAATCCCATCTTCCGAAAGTTGTCCGTACATATAGTATATTTAGAATGCGCTTTCTTGTCAATGTAATTTTGTAAAAATCAATTTTTTACCTGAAGCAGAAATATAATAGTCAGTGGCAGCCTCTGCTAATTACACTATTCTATCAATTGCAACTGTTCAGAAAAGATGAATTGCTATACAATAAATGACAACGACAGCAAAGGAGGTTCTTCCTATTTTCTCTTTTAAAGATATTAAAGAAAATTACCCAAACGCTGCTTTGCATCCAGCAAAATCAACAGATCCAGGAATCGAATCGATTCCATTTGGTCAGAAATTCATCTGGCTGCCTACTGCTGATCTATCGGCAAAAGAAAGAATCATGCTGCAATTAGGCAGCGGTGCACTGTTTCCGGTAATCGACAACCGTTTTCGACCATGGTACCCGATTTTATTTGAACATCAGCCGATAAATGAGACCGGTGACTATCGCTTGTTGCAAGTGAAATTTACGAGTGGGATCGATTTATTGCAGACTGAGTGGCTGCAAGAGATCCAGCAAATGCTTCCCCATGTCGTCGACCTCTTTTTTGTCACCGAAGACAGTGCGTTGATCGTTGAACAACGGGCTGGTGAGAACTTGCGTTTAGATGAATTGGATGGTCTGTTTGTTGCTTTAGATATGGATTTTGACTGTTACTCGCATTTATTTGTGGGTCCGTTTCACCACTCCAGCCATGATTTCACACTCCTGCTGACAGAAGAAATGGCTCTTTTTCAGCAACAATTGACCCGACAAACCAATTTAAAAAGTTTGGATCTGGCCACATCTCTTATCCATTTATTGAGTACTGCCGGTTCCAACTATCAACTATTATTTCGGACACTTTATCAAGATTGGTTTCAGGAAAGCGATCTTATCCATTTGATCGAGTCGCTGTGGAAAAATCAAGGAAATGCCAGTTCTACAGCCAAGTCACTCTTCATGCATCGCAATACACTACTTTATAAGATCGATAAATTCCAAAGTATGACTAATCTGAACTTAAAGGAAATGGATGATCTGTTGCTGTGCTATTTTCTTATCAAAAATTTCGCTCATCCAGCCGATTGAACAACTTGCACAAGAAAACGTTTTTTTTCTTGTGCATATTTCCGTTGCTGAATCAAAGCGTTTTCATTTATGATACAAGTGTAAACTAAATGGAAAGAGGTAATCCTAATGGTAGAAATGGCTCTGAAACACGTGCATAAAAAATACGACAACAATGATAATTATTCTGTAACAGATTTTAATTTAGATATTTCTGATCGCGAGTTTATTGTTTTTGTTGGACCTTCCGGTTGCGGAAAGTCAACAACGCTGCGGATGATCGCTGGATTAGAAGATATTTCTGAAGGAGAATTATCCATCGGCGGCAAAGTAATGAACGATGTCGCACCAAAAGATCGTGATATTGCCATGGTATTCCAGAACTATGCGTTGTATCCACATATGACAGTTTTCAACAACATGGCTTTCGGATTGAAATTACGTAAATACGATAAAGAAGAAATCAAAAAACGGGTAGAAAATGCTGCCGAGATCTTAGGATTGACAGAATATCTAGACCGTAAACCAGCCGCACTATCTGGTGGACAACGTCAACGGGTAGCTTTGGGTCGTGCCATCGTACGTGATGCCAAAGTCTTCTTAATGGATGAACCTTTGTCAAACTTAGATGCGAAATTGCGGGTAGCAATGCGTGCGGAGATTGCGAAACTTCATCAACGTCTTGAAACAACTACGATTTATGTAACCCATGACCAAACAGAAGCGATGACAATGGCAGACCGAATCGTTATTATGAAAGACGGATTTATTCAACAAATCGGTTCACCGAAAGAAGTGTACAACTCACCTAAAAATATGTTTGTTGCCGGCTTTATCGGTTCACCTGCTATGAACTTCTTTACAGTTACTTTGAAAAACGGCATGATCTCAGATGGTCATGGATTAAACTTACGTATTCCTGAAGGCAAGAACAAAGTCCTTGTCGAAAAAGGGTACGAAGGCAAGGAATTAGTCTTTGGTATCCGTCCAGAAGATATCCACAGCGAACAAATCGCATTGGAAGCTTCACCAGAAGCAACTGTCCGTGCAGAAGTAGTCGTTTCTGAACTGCTTGGTGCTGAAACAATGCTTTATACAAAGATTGGTTCCACTGAGTTTATCTCTAAAGTAGATGCTCGTGACTTCCATCGCCCAGGTGAAGTGATTGATCTTGCTTTCAACATCAACAAAGCCCACTTCTTTGATAAAACATCTGAGAATGTGATCACGTTACCTTAATTTGTAGTTTTCTTGCACTGTCCTTGGTTTGCCCCCTAGACAGTCGCAATTAACTAATATCCACTTTTATTCCTTATTTGTATCCCCTGAAAACAGACAGCCCTGCGGCTGTCTGTTTTTGGGTGGATTCTCTTTAGGTGAAGGGCCTATTTTGAAGCTCTCTTCTCAAGAAAGCGTACATAAAAAGTTTTAATCGTTGGGTATTGGCGATACGCCAAGAAAACAACTTTGATTCTTTTAGTAGTAATTGGGTCGACATCAATGATTTTCTTATACCCGACGGTTCCGCATTCTGCTAAAAAGCAATCCTTGCCATCTTTTTCATAATAAAGTACTGCTTTTTCAATTCTCTGACTCTCGCGGATTTCTTCTTGTAAAATCACTGTATTGATTTGTGTTGGTTGTGCAAAAGTCACTGTTATCCACGGCTCATGATCGTTGTTCGCAGGTTGCCAATACGTCTTCTTTGATGCGGTAACCTTTTGTAGGCTTTCTTGATCCCAGGGTGATTTTTGGGAAGAAGCTGTGATTTGTCCTTGGTACAACGGCTGATCCGTTTGTAATGGCCGTAGATATTGCCCTAATTGCATCAGTGACTGCTGATCTTTCAGGTGGATCGCCCCATTGGGCATTGGCGGAACATTTAATAAAAATACCGCATTTCCTCCTACCGCTTTCCGATACAAAGAAAATAATGTTTCGGCACTTTTCACCACTGTATCCTCTTCCGGATGATAAAACCAGCCGGGTCTGATTGATAGATTGACCTCTGCTGGATACCAGACTAAATCTCTGCTGGAATCGTAGTTTTTCAATACAGATCGGCTACCTAAATCTTCTGCCATACTTGAGATTGTCGTCCGGAATTCTGCTGTGTCTGTTTGCTGTGATTTTTCGGCCGTCTTTTCGGCATCCAATAGCTCCCGAGGAACGACACTCCACTCATTCTGCCTTGTGTGTCCGGCTTCATTTCCGATCCAGCGAACATCTGGACCGCAAACGGCAATCACAGCATCCGGCTGTAATTGCCGAATCTGTTGATAATACCTTTGCCAGTCATAAAACTGCCGCTTTCCGTTAGGTCCTTCTCCATTGGCTCCATCAAGCCACACTTCTGCTATTTCACCATACTGCGTCAATAATTCTGTCAATTGACCCACATACACCTCGTTATAGGCCTGTCCGGTGCCGTAGCTTGCGGCGTGCTGATCCCACGGAGAAAGATAGATGCCAAACGCCATCTCTGCTTCTTGACAAGCCTCCGACAATTCTTTGACTAAATCTCCTTTGCCATTTTTCCAAGGTGTATAAGCGACTGTCTGCTGCGAATAGTTGCTGGGCCATAAACAGAAGCCGTCATGATGCTTACAGGTTAAGATCATCCCTTTCATCCCGCTGCATTTGCAAAGCGTGACCCACTCTTTACAGTCCAGTGCTTGCGGGTCAAATAGTGCTAAGGATTCTCTCCCATTTCCCCATTCCCGATTCGTCATGGTATTTAAGCCAAAATGAATAAAGCCATAAAATTCCCGTGCTTGCCATAGTAGTTGACGATGACTCGGACGTATCGCCGTCAATTCTTCAACTTTCATCGCACTTCCCCTTTCTCCAACTGACTGTCAACAAACTGGAACCCATTCAGATAAGTGTTCTTATTGGTGATGGCTCACTAACCGCAGTTGTTTTGCTTTTGGTCTTTACAGCAAATAGAGTAGTAGATGCCAAATGAATTGACAAGCCACTACTCTAAATTACATAGTTTAGTTTGTTTCACATAGTTTGTTCCCAGAGGTTGCGTTCAGGATTGCAACACCAGAATAGCCGAGAGCTAATTCAACTGCAATAATGTTAAACTATCTGCTAAGACCGCTTCACCATCAAGAAGCTCGTAATCTTCTGGTGTGATCAGTTTATACGGAACTGCTTTATAGTTCAAAAAATCTTTTAAGCGATTGATTTCATATTTCGATTGTGGTCCAATCAGTAATGCATCAACAGTCTGATTTTGAATGATTTGTTCAGCAATGATTGCTGGTGCTGAATAAATATGGACAGCTATTCCTTGTTCATCCGCTGCTCGCTGCATGTTTTTCACTAATAGACCTGTTGTGATGCCTGCTGTACAGATCAATAAGATCGTCTTTTGTGCTTCTGTCCCCATACTTACAGCCTCCTAAGATATTTTCTTTTTCTTATTATAGATATCTAAGACAACTGCTAACAGCAAGATCAATCCTTTGATTGCCTGTTGCCAGTCGACCCCTACACCTAGAATCGACATCCCATTATTCAGTACCCCCATCACTAATCCGCCTACGATCGCACCCATGATCGTTCCGATCCCGCCAGAAGTTGAGGCACCGCCAAAATAAACGGCAGCCATGGCATCCAGTTCCATAGAGGTTCCCGCTTGTGGTGTCGCAGCGTTCAATCGGGCAGCCAGAACCAAACCTGCCAATGCCGCCATCGCGCCCATATTGACAAAGACCCAGAAAGTGATTTTTTTCGTTTTGATTCCTGACAGTTCAGCGGCTTTCCTATTTCCACCAGTTGCATAGATTTGACGTCCGGCAACTGTTTTATTTGTTAAGAATCCATATGCTGCGACGATGACTCCTAATAAAATCAAGATGATCGGGTAACCCTGATAAGAAGCGAACACATAAGTTGCTCCAATGAAAACGACGCCGATGAAAAGAGCTTTGAACAAAAAGGTACTGGTGGACTCTACTTCAAACAAATTTTTCTTGCGGCGTTCCCGGGTTCGCCATTGGCCAAAAATCAATAGTGCCGTGATACCGACACCGATAATCATTGAAAGGAGATGAATATGATCGCCGCTGACAATATCAGGTAAATAGCCTGTTGAAATTTTTTGAAACGAGGTAGGAAATGGTGCTAAAGATTGGCCTCCCAAAACGACTTGAGTCAATCCACGGAACATCAACAGTCCAGACAACGTAACAATAAAAGCAGGAATCCCCACATAAGCTACCCAGAAACCTTGCCAAGCGCCAATCAACGCACCAATGAGTACACATAATGGCACAGCCGCCCAGGGACTCATACCATTATTGACCATCAAGACGCCGGCGATTGCGCCAACAAACGCCATGACAGATCCGACAGACAAATCGACATGTCCTAACAAGACAACTAGTAACATCCCCGCAGCTAAAACCAATATATGACTATTTTGCAAAACAAGATTGGTGATGTTCAATGGTCGCCAGAAAATACCATCTGTCATTGCTTGAAAGGCAATCAATAAGACGACCAGGATAATGATCATGCTGTATTTGCTAAAAATCTCTAACGCTTTATCTTTGATAGAATGTTTTTGCACTTTTTTTAATTTATTCGTTGTTTCCATCCTAAACCCCACTCTCTTCTAATGTCATCAAGTTCATCAGCAGTTCTTGATCCGCATCTTGCCGCAATACTTCTCCTGTAAAACGCCCTTCATTCATCGTATAGATCCGGTCACACATGCCCAAAAGTTCCGGCAGCTCGGAGGAAATGATACAGATCGCTTTACCCGCAGATGCCATTTCTTCAATGATCGTATAAATTTCATACTTTGCTCCAACATCGATTCCTCGTGTTGGCTCATCTAAAAATAAAATATCCGGTTCCGTCATCAACCACTTAGCCAAAACAACTTTTTGCTGGTTTCCGCCGCTAAGGCTGCCAACATTTTGATAGATTGAATTGGTTTTCGTCCGCATTTTTTTGCGGTATTCTTCTGCCAAAATTACTTCTTTCTCTTTGTCCAAAACACCGTTGCGACTGATTTTATTCAGACTAGCAATCGTTGTGTTCTCCCGAATGTCCATCAATAGATTAAGTCCTAATGCTTTACGGTCCTCTGAGACATACGCAAGCCCATTTCTAACGGCAGCTGGAACATCTTTTACGGAGATTTGTTGCCCTTCTTTATAGACCTCGCCCGTGATATTGCTGCCATAGGAATGCCCAAAGACACTCATCGCAAATTCTGTTCGTCCTGCGCCCATAAGTCCAGCAATGCCGATGATTTCTCCTTTGCGGATCATCAAATTGAGGTCTTCGTTCACGATTCGATTTGTATCGATAGGATGATGAACGGTCCAATTCTTCACTTCAAAAAAAGGATCACCAATCTGGGGATGTCGTTCCGGATAGCGATTCGTCAAGTCACGACCAACCATCCCCCGAATGATTCGCTCTTCAGAAATCTGATTGCCAGCCATCGTTTCAATGGTTTGTCCATCGCGCAAAATCGTGATGCGATCGGCGACATTGACTATTTCATTCAGCTTATGAGAAATAATGATTGAAGTAATCCCTTGATTACGAAATTCTTTGATCAATTCTAGTAAATTGGCACTTTCTTCTTCATTCAGAGCGGCTGTTGGTTCATCTAAAATCAATAATCGGACTGATTTAGAAAATGCTTTGGCGATCTCTACTAGTTGCTGCTGCCCTACGCCGATTTGTGAAACCAATGTATTAGGATCAAGACGCAAGCCAACTGTTTTTAATAAATTATCGGTCTTCTTTTCTGTGATATCCCAATCGATGATGCCATTTTTGGCTTGTTCATTTCCTAAAAAAATATTCTCTTTGATGGATAAATAAGGACTTAATGCCAGCTCTTGATGAATGATTACGATCCCTTTTTCTTCGCTATCTCGTAAATCTTTAAATTTACAGAGCTCTCCTTCGTAATATATTTCACCTTCATACGTGCCATGTGGATACAAACCGCTTAGCACATTCATCAATGTAGATTTTCCTGCGCCGTTTTCACCACATAGCGCATGGATCTCACCTCGTTCGATCGAAAGATTTACATTGCTTAATGCTCGTACACCTGAAAATTCTTTGACGATATTCTTCATTTCGAGAATATAATCTGCCATGTCCTTTCACCCTTTTCTTTTTATGTAGTCAGAGATTCTGCAGAAGAAATAAAATGATCCATTCAAAAGAGGAACGGCTCTTTGACAAACAAGTAAGAACAGGGCAAAACATTGGAGTATCCGCTGATCTGCCCCGATCATTATCCTTTCAGCTGCTCTTTTACCTTTTTTGCGCTTTTGACAGCCCCTCTGTCAACAACTAGCCCAGATCTTTTTCTGTGTAATAGTCACTGTCCACAAGCTCTTCTTTATAATTGCTGCTATCTACAGATACTGGATTAGATAGATAGGTCGGTACCACTTTGACCCCATTGTCATAAGTTTCGGTATCATTGACTGGGACCTCTTCATCATTGGCGATTGCTTCGATCATTTCGATCGTGTTTTTGGCTAGAACTCGGGTATCTTTGAAAATCGTTTGCGTTTGTTCTCCAGCAATGATCGATTTAACTCCAGCAATGGTTGCATCTTGTCCTGTAATTACAGGTAATGGTTTGTCAGAAGAACCATACCCCACACCTTTTAGGGATGAGATGATTCCTAGACTGATTGGATCATAAGGAGAAAGAACGGCATCTAATGTTTTATCGGTATAATTGGCACTCAATAAGTTGTCCATCCGTGCCTGTGCAGTAGAACCATCCCAGCGCAGTGTTGCAATTTGGTTGAAATTCGTCTGACCCGAAGGAACCACTAATTGATCACTATCAATATACTGTTGAAAAACAGACATCACGCCATTGTAATTGATCAACGCATTGTTATCATCCGGTGAACCACCAAACAATTCGATATTGAAGGGTCCTTTTCCATCTTTCAGGCCTAGCTTGTCTTCAATATAAGAAGCTTGTAAAACACCCACACCGAAATTGTCAAAGGTTGCATAGTAATCGACGTATTCCGAATTCATCAATAACCGATCATAAGCAATCACTTTGATGTCCTCGTTATGAGCCTTTTCGAGAACATCGGTAAGCGCGGAGCCATCAATAGAAGCAATCACTAATGTATCGACGCCTTTAGTGATCATATTTTCAATTTGGGCGACCTGATTCTCAACCTTATCTTCGCCATATTGCAAGTCTGTTTTGTAGCCCAACTTTTCCAGTTCATCTACCATATTGTTTCCGTCGGCAATCCAACGTTCTGCTGATTTTGTAGGCATAGCGATTCCCACAAACCCTTTGTCCCCGCTGCTGGCTCCACCACTATCTGAGCCGTTTCCGCAAGCTGCCAACATCCCTCCCAAGAGAACGGTTGAAGCGATACCTACGATTTTTTTCATTGTGCTTTTCATTTATTGATCCCTCCATACTTTTACTTACAGGCTAAGTATAGAAAAAACAGCAATCGCTTACATTAACTATTTTTGGTAGTTTCTTTGATTTCTTGGGACATTGGAATTCAAACCTTGATTTTCTTTCGATTACCTTGTTTTTTTTCGGAATCTTGAAATTAAGAAAAGCGCTTACCTTTTTTTGGTAAAATAGAGGTCGGGGGTGAAATTATGGATAAAAAATGGTTACACATCTTCCTTTCGATCCTGCTTATGACCAGTCTTAGCGCCTGCCAACGACCAGCTGAGGGGACCAATGAATCTGCTAAAGAGAGCATTGTAATTGGCTTTTCGCAATCTGGTACAGAAAGCAGTTGGCGCAAACGTCATACTGAATCGATTCGGACAGAGTTAGAGAAAGAAGGGTATGAAGTACTTTATCGAAATGGCTATATGAATCAAGAAAGACAGATCCAAGATATCCGCAGTTTTATCGTTTACCAAGTAGATGCAATCGTCTTTACCCCATTACAAGAAGATGGTTGGGAACCAATACTCGAAGAGGCGGCCAAAGCAGGCATCCCTGTTTTTATCGTTGATCGTCATGTAGATCTGGCAGATCCTTCCTTATTTTTGACACATATCGGTCCTAGTTTCAAAGCGGAAGGCAATCGAGCTGGCCTTTATGTCAGCAATTATTTCAAGCATCATGAAAATGAAACGATCAACGTGCTGGAATTGACCGGACTCAGCGATACATCCCCTACGCAACTACGTTCAGATGGCTTTCGAGAAACCATCAAACGAGATTATGCGAAAAACAATGTAACTATTCAAGTAACTGATGCCTTGAATGGCGACTTCATTCGTAGAAAAGGCAAAGAAGTGATCGAACAATATATTGCAGAAGGAAAAATGGATGACATCGATGTTTTATTCAGTCATAACGATGAAATGACTATCGGGGCATTAGAAGCCTTGAAACAAACAGATATCGTCCCTGGAAAAGACATTGTTATCGTTACGATTGATGCTCAAAAAGAAATGATCGACAATTTGAAAAACGGCATCGTTAATTGCGTTGTTGAATGTAATCCCGATGCTGGTATCTTCGTTAAAAATGCTATTTCCCGTTATTTAAGTCGGGGCAGAAGTGCAGTTCCAAAAGAAATCTATGTTCACGAGACAGTTTTTTCAAGTGATATGGATTTTGACCAGATTCCTCCCCGAAATTATTAAGGAGCCATTCATGAAAAAGACAAGTATAAAGGGCATCTTCCAACAAACCAATAAATTGATGATCTTAGTCGCTTTTCTCCCTTTATTAATTAGTAGTATCTTTTATTCCCGCCAAATTTTTATTTATCAAAATACGATCAACAATATTGAAGAAGCCAATCAGCTCTCGGGTAAAGTGGATGCAATTGTTTTAGAAGAAATGTGGGATCTTGTCTTTGGCCAAAAGAGCGTGGCGGATGTTCAAGACAACAACGTCATTGAAGAATTGCGCGCAGATCTTGACCATATCCAAACAAATACGAATACAGCCAAAGAAAAAAACACGTTGGCTGTTGCCTTACGTACACTGGATTCATTAGAAACCTACCAAAACAAGCTCATCGAAAATATTGCTAACGATGAACCACTAGAAAAAAATCAATATGTGATGGTCCAAGTGGATTCTGTGATTGAATTATTATCAGAAATCCTGCAGGAATTTGTTCGTGTAGAGATTAGTTTGGCAAGTCAAACCAATCAAGATTTGATTCAATCTGTCTTGTTATTGATCGCTTTTCAATTGCTTTTGATTCTTTTGATCATTTACTTTATTTCTAAAAATCGCCGCTTTGTTCGCGAAAATCTCCAAAATCCATTGGATCGTCTAGTCGAATTATCTGATGAACTTGCCCAAGGGCATCTCGGCTTTCGAGCAGTCCTGCCTGATACACCGGAATTGCGCACATTGACGAGCAGTTTGAATAAAATGGCGGATGATTTAACCCGTTTATTAGAAGAGAATGCTCTGAAACAATACCATTTGGCTCAAAGTGAAGTTCGTGTGTTGCAAGCTCAGATCACGCCTCACTTTATTTACAATAGTTTGGATGCGATCGTCTCTTTGATCGAAGTAGAACGATATGAACAAGCAACTGAAATGACGTACGCCCTCTCCGATTTTTTTCGGATTTCACTAAGCAAAGGGCACGATTGGATCCCTCTTTCAAAAGAGTTGCGCCATGTTGCTGACTATTTAACGATCCTGAAGATTCGTTATGGGGAGATGCTGACCTATGAAATCAACCAGCAGACCACTTCCCAAGACCTACTAGTTTTAAAGATGATCCTACAGCCTTTAGTTGAAAATGCCGTCTATCATGGCACCAAGTTTGTACGCCGAGTAGGAAAAATCACCATCACGATTCAGGAATATGAACAGACAATCCAGATGTCTGTCCGTGATAACGGTATTGGCATTTCCCACGAACGATTAATGGCCATCCAACACAATCTGAAAGAAAATACAGATCCCGATCCAGAAAATGGGTATGGTCTTTATAATGTTTATCGTCGTCTATTACTAAATTACGGTAGTGACGTACAATTTGAGATCGCGAGTATTGAATCACAAGGAACTACGATTTCGATCATCGTTCCTAAAAAAGGAGGAGCCCACTAATGTACAAAGTCTTCATTGTTGAAGATGAACACCTGATCCGTGATAACTTGCGGCATCAGATTATTTCCCTAGCTGAAAAATACCCCATTATTTATAGTAATGAAGCGGCAGATGGCGAGTTGGCACTTGCATCGATTCTTGACATTCGTCCAGATATCATTTTGACGGACATCAAAATGCCTTTTATGGATGGACTGACCTTTGCCAAAGAGGCCAAAAAATTATTGCCGCGTGTTCGAATTATTTTTATTAGCGGCTTCGATGATTTTGATTACGCAAAAACAGCTCTACAATTGCAAGCTGATGACTATTTGTTGAAACCGATCAAAAATGAGGACCTTGAACAGACATTGATTAAAGTCATTGCTGCATTGGACCAACAGTCCCAAGAACAACACTATCTCTCACAAGATGATGAACTCCTGCGAATGGAGGTTAGAAAGAATCTCTTTCTGAATACTCTTTTCGCAAGTAAAATCACAATTTCAGAAGCTTTCCAGCAAGCGACCGAGCTAAAGCGTTCCTTTTCTGGTAAACAATTTTGTGTCTTGTTGGCCAAGACACCATACAATCAGAATTTTTCGGATTATACCCGCTTCAGTAAGCAGTTGACTTCTACTTATGGTTCCGATGAAACAGTCTTATTCTCCAGCATTTCCAGTCGCTTCATCAAATTTCTGCTTTTTGATTTCAACAAAGATGCTGTACTCGAAAAAGCCTACCAAATGGCGCAAGCGCTAACCCATGACTCGAGTGAGGAAGTGGCAGTTGCCATCGGACCTGTAGTTGAGCGGTTTTCGGACATTCCAACTTCCTATCACAAAGCCAACGGGATGTTGAAAACTTATGGCGGCATCCGCAAGGAAAAGATCATTAGCTATGAGGATGATATGAAAGAAGGAGAATTATCTCCTACGAATCCTTTCAAAATCGACCTTGCCGAACGGATCTCCCAGACTGAGCCAGAGGCGATCAATGACTTAGTCAATGAGATCATGTCCGCTCAAGGAACTGCAGAAAGAACCCAAATGTATCGTTTTTTTGTTCTGGTGGAATTGATTGCACTGGTAAAAAAGCGTGAAGGCAAAGAGCAAAAGGACTTGCTAGCTCAAACTGCGGATTTAGACTATTTATCCCAACTGACCAGTGAGCCACACAACTACCAAGACAAAGTGACTGCACTGCTTACATACTTAGTCAAGCAGCAAATCAATCCGGCAATGGCAAAGTATCAAAGTGTGATCAGTCAGGCAAAACAGTTTATTGACAAAAATTTTTCTGATCCAAATATTTCGTTGAATGTCGTTGCAGAAAAAGTCAACTTGAGCCCCGCCCATTTCAGTACGATTTTTTCGCAAGCAACCGATGCCACATTCATTGAATACCTCACAGAACAGCGGCTTTCTTTGGCAAAAAAATTACTGATCACAACAAATTTGCGCCTTTCCGAGATCGCCTTTGATATTGGCTACAATGATCCCAATTACTTCTCTTTCCTATTCAAGAAAAAAGAACAGATTTCACCCAAAGAGTATCGTCAGATCCACCATTGACAGAAGTTCAAAAAAACCAGCCCAACCTTATAAATAAGGTTGGGCTGGTTTTTTAGACTAGCAAATAATGCAAGAAGCAAAATCGTTGAACGAACAAAACCAATACTGGCGTCTTGCCTTCAGCCGTTCGTCATTCTTTTCCCTCCATCGCCGCTTTTAATGCTGCAGCCAATGGACTTTCTTGCGGTTCTTCCTGATTGATCTTTTGCATCAACCGGCGTTCTTCCTGTTTGGTCAATTTTTTATTACGCTCTTTCTTATCCGCCATTTTCTCGGTGATCCCATCGAACTTGCAACGGAAGAAAGCACCATTCTTTCCTTCAATGATCTCCATCTTTCGATGACATTGTGGACAGCGATGGTTAGACACTTTAGGATCTTTACGGCGACGATACTTACAGGTTTGACTTGAACAAACATAGATCTTGCCATCTCGGGTACTTTTTTCCCTTAATGGTTCCCCGCATTCAGGACATCGTTTTTGCGTTAAGGAAAAGTCTTGGTATTTACTTTCGCTTTGCTTGATTTCTTTGACCAATTGCTTGGTATCTTTTTCAATTTGAGCCAGGAATTTTTGTTCCGAGTATTTTCCTTTAGCGATCAGTTCTAATTCCTTTTCCCATTTCTCCGTCAATTCTGGAGTGACTAAAGATGGGTTGACTAGCACCAACAGCTGCTTGCCTTTTGGCGAAACTTGTAAACCGCTAGGTGTTCGCTCCATCAACTCTGACTTGATCAACTTCTCAATGATCTCAGCTCTCGTCGCAGGCGTTCCTAAGCTATGTTTTTCCATTTTGCCTAAGAGCGTACCTTCATTCAATGGTTTCGGCGGCGTCGTTAGTTCCTTTTGGATACTGAATGCTGGTTTGACACTCATTTGTTCCTGCCAAGAAACAGTGGTTGCTTCTTCTTTTGACTTTTTCCAGCCTGCCTCGATCACAGTGTTGTGGGTAAAGACAAACACTTCATTACCAAATTTGACTGTAACTTTTTGCTGCTGCTTCTTATGCGGTTTGGCAAAAAGCATCAAAAAACGTTCAACGATCATTTGATAGATTCGCTGTTCGTCATTACTCAATTTTTCATAACGTGCCCGTTGCTCTGTAGGCAACAAGGCATGGTGATCCGTAACTTTCTTATCATTGAACACAGCTTGCTGCTGAACTTGACCGCCATTTTTCAAATAGCTTTTGACTTCAGGAGCAAAATCGGCCACTGCTTGCAACCGTTCTTTCATCGTTGCTTTCATGTCACTGGTTAAGTATTTTGAATCAGTCCGCGGATACGTGACGATTTTATGGGTTTCATACAAACTTTGGACCAATGACAACGTTTTTTTGGCAGAAAAGTCATAGCGTTGATTGGCTTCTCGCTGAATCTCCGTCAAATCATAGGGTAAAGGAGCCGCTTCGGTTTTGATCTTCTCTTCAATAGACGCAACACGGCCATTTTGCTGACTCATCTTTTGAACCAGTGCTTCGGCTTCGCTACGGTCTTTCAATTGATAAGGATTGCTTTGTTGCCGCTTTGCTTTACTGTCGCCCACTTCTAAGTTGATGACATAATAGGTTTGGGGGCGGAAGCCTTCAATCTGTTTCTCTTGTGCGCGAACCAAAGCAAGCGTTGGTGTTTGAACTCGGCCAGCGCTTAAATTATCCTGATATTTCACTGTTAAGGCACGGGTCACATTCAAGCCGACTAGCCAGTCTGCTTTTGCCCGAGCAATGGCAGAATGATACAAGTTATCATACTGCTTCGCCGGCTGCAACTTTGAGAACCCTTCTTTGATAGCCTTAGGGGTCTGAGAGGAAATCCATAGCCGCTTGACAGGTTTGTCACAGCGGACCCACTCTAAGATCCATCGGGCCACCAACTCGCCTTCTCGTCCTGCATCGGTAGCGATCACGACTTCCGACACATCTTTGCGATGTGCCAGTTGTTTGATTGCTTTCAACTGATGCCCCGTCTTAGGCAATGGTTTGATCCCGATCGTTTTGGGAACCATCGGTAATGTTTCCATCTGCCACGAGGCCCATTCTTTGTTTAAATCTTCGGGCATTTTTAGACCTAATAAATGACCAAGGGCCCAAGTAACGATTACCTTGGGTCCTTCGTAATAATTTTTATTTTTTTGATTACAACCCAATACTTTGCTGAGGTCTTTGGCAACGCTTGGCTTTTCCGCTAGAATTAGTTGTTTCATAAAAATCTTTCCTGCTTTCATCGACGACTTGTTGGTATTCTTTAAGTAGTGCCAACCCAATATATTGTTGGAGATAATCGTCGCATTCTTCACACCAGCGTTCTTCGTCTTCATTCCAAAAAGCCGTCATAAAGTTGGTTTTTGCATTTATGTACGAATACTCTTTCCGAATCTCGTGCCATTTTTCTTCGTAAAATGACTGTGCTTCCGCAAAAGATGCAAATGTGAACGCCTCTTGAATATCTGCCTGCCATCCTTCAAAAAACCACCATGGCTCGTTATCACCATACATGACTATTACTTGATACATCCCATCGCTCCTCTCAAGATTCCTTTCCCATATTAGTCACTTTTACCAAAAGTTGCAAGGAATAAGTCTCAACAATTAAGCACCCTTTAAAAAATTCAAAAAATCATCGTTTTTTTATGTTTTTATACTGTCTCTTAAGATGACATCAAAATGATGTTACCCTTAGTCTAGCATAGAACACAGGGAATGTGAATATAACAAGAAAAGATAACAACTCTACATAGGTGAAATTATTTTACTTGGAAAATTTTTTTTATGGCAAGAACAATTATGTTACACTAAACAAAAAATCTGTTAGGAGTTGGCGCGTTGATGTACCTTAATCAAATTACTTTTCCTGATCATGAATCCGAAGGGTCATTTTTTGCGGGGATTATGCGAACTGTCTATGATTCCTATTACCCCTATCAAGTCTTGTCAAAGAACGCCTTTTCTCAAATCGATTTTGAACCAATCACTATCCTTTACGGAGGCAACGGTTCAGGAAAAACCACCGCACTGAACGTCCTTGCTGAGAAGATCGGCGCGCAACGGTCCGCCGCTTATAATCGTTCCAACTTCTTTGAAGATTACCTTGATCAATGCCATTGCATAGTTACCAACGAACCTAAAATCAAGCAAATTTTGACCAGCGATGACGTATTCGACTATATGCTCGACATTCGCAATTTGAATCAAGGCATTGATCGCCGCCGAGAAGAAGTCTTCGACGAATATTTTGAAGCCAAATATGCAAATTTTCGTTTTAAAGGCTTTGAAGACTATGAGAGATTAAAAAAAATCAACCTCGCACGTTCCAATACACAATCGAAATTCACACGTAAAAATCTGATGGATAATGTCCGTGAATTCTCAAACGGAGAAAACGCGGCAAGCTTTTTCCAAGAAAAAATCGTGCCTAATGGACTGTATCTTTTAGACGAACCAGAAAATTCACTGTCGGCCCAACGACAAATTGAGTTAGTCGCATTTATCGAAGACATGACCCGCTACGAACATTGTCAATTTGTCATCGCTACCCACAGCCCTTTTGTCCTCTCCATCAAAGAAGCAAAGATCTACGATTTGGATCAAAAGCCGGTGGATGTGCGTCGCTGGACACAGTTGGAAAATGTTCAGACCTACTACCGCTTTTTCCAAATGCATCAAGAAGCTTTTGAAGATGAAAAAAGACGTACCGATCAATAAGAATCTCCTAGAATCAAACAGAAAACGATCCGAAAGATCATGCCTGCAAATCCACACAGGCATCACTGATCATTCGGATCGTTTCAATTATCACTGCTGCAATCGTTCGAATCGTTTAGACATATTGCAATTCTTTTGCTTCTTGGTAAGCGGCATCGATCAAGCCACCGCCAAGACATTCCATGCCATCATAAAAGACCACTGCTTGTCCTGGGGTGATTGCCCGAACGGGTTCATCGAAGATCACTTCGGCACGGTCATTATCTAGCAAGCGGACAGAGACGCCGACATCTTGTTGACGGTAACGGAACTTGGCTGTGCACTTGAATTCTCTTGGACGATCTATGTCTGTCGTAAAGTGGATTTGACTTGCTTCCAAGCGATCTGCATACAATGCTGGATGGTGGAATCCTTGTCCCACATACAATGTGTTTGTTGCTAAATCTTTGCCGACAACAAACCACGGTTCTTGTGAAGTGCCGCCGCCACCGATTCCTAATCCTTGACGTTGGCCGATGGTATAGTACATCAGACCATCATGTTGTCCTTTGACTTCACCATCTAATGTGACCATGTTGCCTTTTTTTGCTGGCAAGTAATTGCTTAGAAATTGTTTGAAATTCTTTTCACCGATAAAGCAAACACCTGTAGAATCTTTTTTCTTAGCTGTTGCTAAACCAGCTCGTTCAGCAATGGCCCGTACTTCAGATTTTTCCATGCCGCCTAAAGGGAACATGGTTTTACTCAATTGTGCTTGCGACAGTTGGCTCAAGAAATACGTTTGGTCTTTGTTGCTATCCACTCCGCGCAGCATATGGGTGACCCCATTTTCATCCGTTTCGACTTGAGCATAGTGTCCAGTTGCCACATAATCAGCACCAAGATCCATGGCATAATCTAAAAAGGCCTTGAATTTGATTTCTTTGTTACACATAACATCTGGGTTTGGTGTACGTCCAGCTCGATATTCAGCTAAGAAATATTCGAAAACGCGGTCCCAATATTCTTTTTCGAAATTGACTGAATAATAGGGAATGCCGATTTGAGCTGCTACTTTAGCCACATCTTTGTAATCTTCCGTTGCAGTACATACACCATTTTCATCGGTATCGTCCCAATTTTTCATAAAGATCCCGACAACATCATACCCTTGTTCTTTCAGCAAAAGTGCTGTTACCGACGAGTCCACCCCGCCACTCATTCCAACCACCACACGGGTGTTTTCGTTAGACATGATTTTTCACCATCATTTCAATTATAGATTCTGAAATCATCTACGATTTGAAGGTCGCAACTTTTCAGTAATTTGCATTATACAACAGATTGGCAAAAAATTCACGGAGAGTTTCATCGGTTTAGCTTTTCCTGTAAAAAAATTAGATACTTCTTTAAATTCAAAAAAACCTTTCCCACATAAATAGTTCCTCCGACAGCTGCTGCTTAAGCCTAATGCTAGCCTGCTTTCAAGCAAAAAGAAACTATCATAAAATCGTATGAATTTCTTCATAAAATACAGAAATGTCTGTTGCAAGGATCAGCTATACTCCTCTTAGATAATGACAAAAGGGGTAACAGAACATGAACAATCACGCAACGACTGACCGCAGAAATAGAAAAAAGCCAAAAAATTCCGTCAAAAAAAGTATTCTTGTCTTACTGATCATTGTCGCCGGTTCTTTCCTTTTACGACAATTAGTCTTTGAAAGAGTAAAGCATTCCGACTCACAAGATATCGTATTATTGCCAAAGAAATTCTCAGAGCAAGCCAATCAAGTGCTGCAAGAAGTGCTGCCGAAGTCCCAACAAGTCCCTTTGATTTTGCAAAGAGACGAACGTTGGGGGATGAAACGTTACGGCTCTGGGGAACAGCAAAATACCTTTGCCGATAATGGTTGTGCCATCGCATCTTTAGCAATGATTGATTCTTTTTGGCGAAATCAGGCATCAGAACCAGACAATATTCTCAACTGGGCAGGCAACCAATTTTATCTTGCTGATCAAGGAACTAGCTGGCAAATCTTTCCTCAGTTTGCCGAACATTTTGGCTATCAATTCTTAGATCTGGGAAATTCTTTCGAGGAAGCTTACAAGATGATCCAGCAAGGCTTTCCCGTCATTGTCTCCGTACAGCCGGGAACATTTACTACCACAGGCCATTTGATGGTATTGGCTTTGAATAGAGAAGGGGGGATTCAAGTGCTTGATCCAAATGATTCACCAGATAAAAACCACTACAAAAAAACTTTCTCTAATGAACTGCTTGCTGCTGAAGGATTGAATTATTGGTGCTTTTGGCTTTGATTTTCAAAAGCAACTTACAGACTTGCACTATTGACTGAGAACCATCCAAAAAAAACAGACTAGCCGATTAGCTAGCCTGTTTTTATATTTGCCGTAATTATTGAACTCGTGGTTCGTTGTTTTCTTGGATACGGCTGGCAGTTTTGTTGAATGCGCCTTTGGCTTTACGTGTTTGTTTTGAAGCAAATTCTCCAGTTGTTTCTGCAGCACTGCTAACTTTGTCTTGAACAGTTTCTGAATCTTTTTCGAATTGTTCACGAGTTTTAACATCTGCTACATTAACGTTCACTTCGATAACTTCCAAGTTTGTCATTTTGTTGACTTGTGTTGAAACGACTTCTTTGATTTGGTCGTAAATGGCAGTCATGTCGCTACCGTATTCTGCTACGATATCTAAATCTACGGCTACTTGTTTTTTACCAACTTCAACGTTGATACCGGAAGTAACATCATCCGTATTCACTAATTTTCCTGCGATATTTGAGAAGAACCCACCATCAACCGTTAATAGTCCATCTACGGATTCTAGCGCAATCCCGACAATCTTTTGAATTACTTTATCTTCGTAAGTCAATTCTCCTTTAACACCTGCAGTAGTTGTTGGTTTTACTTGATTTTCCATTGTACATTCCTCCTATATCTTCATAAAAATTATAATAATAAATGTTACCGATCACTAACGCCGCGGCTTTTGAAATTGATCAAAGAAACCGATCTCTTTGAGGTAGAAGCCAAGGTAACCTCCTAGTGCTGTAAAAATCAGTAGTAGCAATGTTTTCAAAAAGCCGACTGTCAGAAAGAGAATTGCTAGTATCAGTCCTAATGCAGCAAAGATAACCGGGATCTTATTTTGTTCGAACCATTTGTTCATCATTTCTCCTCCTAAACGACACGGGGTTGTGTGTGATGTTCTCTTGTTTCTTCAGCGTCTTTCAAGACAACTTCTGTTTGTATATCATGAGTGACACCGAATAGCGTTTGAAGCTTACTGCTGATCTCACCAACCAATGCTTCTTGTTGTTGCGGGATGGCTGCGGTCTGTTTCATTTCTCCATCGATCATGACTCGGACTTTATTCTTGATAATCTTGACCTTCACTGATGGCGAATGGATAAAATCAGCTTGTTGGACATTCTTTAAAACAAAATGTTCCAAGGCTTTCTTTTGAATCACCAATTCCCCGGATTTTTGCTGGATAACCAAACGATCCGAACGCTTTGGAAAGAACAAGACAACGAAAATACCAATGATCGTCAGCAGTGCAAAGCCGACACATGTCCAAAACAAAAACATGCTCATGGAAGCTCCGACCCACGGATACTCACGCAGTGGAATCAAGTAGAATGGTAAATCTACCGCTTGCTGATTCTCGATCATGCCAAAGAAAAAGACGAGCAACAATAACAGTAACCCAATGATCATGATCACTTTAGAAATCTTACGCATAGGCAACCTCCTTTACTACTTTCTATTTAAAGCATACACATTTCTTAAATATCCTTCAAATGATAAACCTTGAAACCGATTATTTTTTCATTCTATGACCAATGATCAGCTTACTAGAAGCAGAAATTTTGTCTTGCTATTATAACTATTGTTAAAAAGATATATGACTATAATTCTTTAACCGACTGTTTTCCTTGTTATTTCTCAATGAAACGTTTGGTGTATTTCTGCTTGTTTGGCTTGAAAGATCCTTTCTAATTGGTTTTCGGAAATTGGTCGTCCAAACGGCCAAGGTTGAGGAAGGAATGCTAATTCCGGCGCATCGACACCGACATTGATATTCTCAGCGATAGGCAAACTATGATGATGGATATGCCCATGAAGGTTACGGCTATTCTTTGTCATTCCCAATAGCATCGGATAATGACTCAAATAATACTGGTGATGATCAAATTTTAACAACAGACCGACATCCGCAAAAGAAAACTTCGGCTCTCCGGAAATTCCGGGATCGTGCTTTGCTAGATAACGAAAGAGTGCGCGCGTATCATGGTTGCCTTTGATAAAAGCGATCTTTCCTTGCAGCCGTACTAATAGCGCTAAAAGCTCTGCAAACCCCGCTTCATGTTCGGGATGGAGTGCAATATCTCCTAGATGGTAGACCGTATCTTGTGCTTGAACCACCTGATTCCAATTAGCGACCATGACTTCATGCATCTCTGAGACAGACGCAAACGGACGTGGGGCAAAATCATTCGAACCTAATAATTTTTCATGAAAATAATGAGTATCTGATGTAAAATAGCGCATCTTCTCTTCCTTTCTCAGGGTAAATGTTTTACATATCTGTCAGTATACGCTTAGCCTAAAAAGAAAACAGCAAACAAAAGCCATGATTGAAGTCACGATCTTTCCTTCAACTGTAACAAAAAAACAACCGAACGATTTCATTTCTGCCAAAGAGCAAGGGACAAGTCACAACAACATCCACATTGATAGTGTGGAACCGCTAGCGTAGTGGATTAGCGCTAGCCTCCACACTCGCTACTGTGGACGATCCAACATTGTCCACGGAATAATTTGTTCATGATTGTCTTCCAGATACACTTTTGAAACGAAAATCTTTTGGTTGCTTTTCCTAAATAACGGATCATTTTGTTCGCGATGGTTTACGCTTTGATGAATAATCCGCGACTAATAAACCCATCCATCAAGAAATAAAATTTTTCTTGCAGCATTTTGTGTTGCGGGTCTTTAAAGATGTTGACTGCTTTCAATCCATTGGCTGTCGTAATCGACATCTTAAACGTTTTGATGTCCTTTGCGACGGTGATTTTTAATTTAAAGCCTTCTTTACTTTGCGGAGTTGCTTCCAACCCGCGGATCAGTTGGAAATTGCCACTGTTTGTTTCAGTAAATCCATTGTCCCGCAGTGTATACTTTTTTGCTTCTGGTGCTAATTGGTAGCGGGTCTCTGCACCTAAGACAGTTGTTGTTGTTTCAAATGCCATTTGCTTTCCACCTCGTTCGACGTTTTGATTTCCGAAAAAGCTTCTCTAGAAAAAATACAAGTGCTTTTTTCTATAGAAAGTCTCTTTGCTATCCGGTATTTCTTTCTTCAGATTATCATGAATGGTTGCATGAGTGCCAGTTTTTTTTGCTTTCTGCACTCTTTTCGCTTATCTAGGAGCAGCCCCTTCGATTCCTCTAAAATCACGAAACTATGGGTACTACTTCTTCGTTCCTAAAACGGTTCGAGCAAGTAACTCTGCAAAACTATGGACCTCTTCTTCTGTGTTACCAAGACCAAAACTGATCCGCACAGATTCTCCCACAGCGGGATGCTCTTTGCCATACATTGCTTCTAAAACATGAGAAGGTTCCACGTTCCCTGCGGTACAAGCTGAACCCGTCGAGATCGCAATGCCTTTTAGATCCAATTTCATCAACAGCAGCTCACTAGTAACACCAGGAAATTGCAGATTGATGATGTGAGGCAGCTTGCTATCAGGATCTCCATTTAAACGGTAGTCAACCCTTTGCTCTTCCAAAACAGAAAAAACTTGCTTAGCAAATTGCTGATACGTCTCACTGTGCGCACGCTGTACTTCTGGAGTCAGCAAGGAAACAGCTTTTGCCATACCTACGATCCCTGCCAAATTTTCTGTACCGGCACGGCGCTTTTCTTCTTGCTCACCACCGTGTAAGAGAGTGGGTGGTGACAAGCCGTCTCGTTTGTACAAGAAACCAACGCCTTTAGGTCCATTGATCTTATGTGCTGAAATACTCAACAAATCGATGCCATACGCAGCGGGATCAATGGGCAGCTTGCCGTAAGCTTGTACGGCGTCCGTATGAAAAACAGCGGCGTGTTCTTTTAGCAGTTCGCCAATTTCTTGGATCGGCAAAATATTGCCCGTTTCATTATTGGCGAACATAATTGAAACGAGGATCGTATCTGGACGTAGTGCCGATGCTACTTGTTCTGCTAAGAGCTGTCCTTTTTTATCGACAGGTAAGTAAGTGATCTCGAACCCTTGCTTCTCCAAAAACTTCATGCTTTCGATGACTGCTGGATGTTCGATCGTCGTAGTAATGATGTGTTTTCCTACTGCTTGTTTTGCATACGCGGTGCCGAGGATCGCTGTGTTGTCGCTTTCCGTTCCGCCACTATTAAAAATGATCTCGTGGGCTTTGACACCTAACTGATCGGCGATTACTTGTCGCGCTTCTTCTAGCTTGGTATGGGCATCCCGACCGTACCTATGGATACTGGAAGGATTGCCAAAAAATGTCGTCATTGTGTCATTCATGGCTCGAATGACAGCCGGGTGCATCGGCGTCGTTGCTGCATGATCTAAATAAACCATTTGTTTCACCTATCCTTTATTAAAGCCATTATAACAAATCTAAACCAACCGTCTATCCCTAACGATTGATTTTCCGGTAGTTTAAAAGAATAGCAAAAAACAGCAAGCAGGTTTTCTTCTGCTTGCTGCGAATGATTTGGTTCTTCAATGTATTTTTTTAGAAGAAGCAATCACTTATGCGTTCTCGCCAGGTTCAGAGGCGATCACCGTCAGTTCTCCCTGTAATGTCCATTTTTTGATTGGATTAGGCAGAATACAGCTTGTTCCCATCTTCAATTCATAGGAATGACCATCGATCACAAGTTGACCATATCCGTCAATCACGGTCATCAGAGTATAGTCTGCTTGTTGTTCCAGATTCAATTTGCCACGAACTTCCCATTCATAAACATTGAAAAATTCGGTTTCCAGATACGTCACGATTGCCGAAGATCCTTGCTTGATTTCACGAATCGACAGTTCTGGTGCTTTAGCGGGCACAGTCGTCACATCAACAGATTGTTGGATATGCAGTTCTCTGGTCTTGCCTTGATCGTCTGTCCGATCATAGTCATAAACCCGATAAGTGGTATCTGAACTTTGTTGTGTTTCCAAAATCATGATGCCTTTACCGATTGCATGGATCGTTCCGCTTGGCACATAGAAAAAGTCGCCTTTTTTAACAGGAACTTTCGTTAATAGATCATCCCAACGGCCGTCTTCGATCATTGCTTTTAATTCTTCTTTGGTTTGTGCGTGGTGGCCATAAATGATCTCTGCCCCAGGTTCTGCATCAATGATGTACCAGCATTCTGTCTTGCCTAGTTCACCTTCATGTTCCATGCCGTACGCATCGTCTGGATGCACTTGCACAGATAGATCGTCTTCTGCATCCAAGATTTTGATCAGCAAAGGAAATACCGGCGCCTCCGAATGACCAAACAATTCTTGGTGATCCCGCCATAAGTCTGCTAATGTCTTCCCTTTAAATGGGCCGTTTTCAATCACGCTGACACCATGAGGATGTGCACTGATCGCCCAGTCTTCACCGATCTTATCATTTGGCAGATCAAAACCGAAAACAGAATGTAAACGGCTACCGCCCCAAATTTTTTCTTGAAAAACAGGTTTCATAAATAATGGTTCCATAGTTGATCCCCTCTCTATTGATTCGCTAATATTATAGCACGAAAAACTTCAACGAACGGATTCTTTTAAATAACTTTGTACAATTTGATCCCGATGTTTCAGATAGCTATCTCTGTGATCCTCTGGATGTACGCGATTCGAAAGAAAAATAAATGCTTTGCCATCAGAACCAATCAAAAGGAAGGTCCCTGTATACCCTGTATGATAGAGGTGTACAGGCGTACCTTTCAAGTCCCAGCCGATTGAGCGATGTCCTGTTTCAGAGGGCGTATGGTCTAGATATAGTCTTTCCAGTATATCTGCTGAAAGAAAAGATTGCGTCGCTGTCTGACCTTTCTTCAACATCATTTGTACAAATTGAGTCAAATCATCAATGGTTGAAAACAGCCCTGCGTTTCCGGCATGTTTGCCCAAAACTCGTGCTTTGGGATCATGGGTGATTCCTTTCAGAACAGTCCCATCTTCTTGGCGCTGAGTGGCTGCTACCTTGCTTGCTGCCGGCAAAGGAGTAAACCCACTGTTGGTCATTTCTAGCGGTTGCAGAACCTCCTGCTGGAAGATCTCGGTGACAGAACAGCCAAAAAGTTCCTCCAACATGAAGCCTAGAAGAATCGTGCCCGTATCCGTGTACTGGACTTGCTTGCCAAGCTGTGGTCCGCTTTGGACTCGAAGATACGCGTGACGCAGCTCTTCAGCAGACAATTGATCGCGGCGAGGAATCCAAGTCTGGATATCGGAGGTGTGGGTTAAAAGATGTCGTAACGTTACTTTCTGATCAGTAAAAGCAGGCAAATAGCGGACCAGAGGGTCATCGATTGCTAGGACTCCCTGTTCCCATAGTTTGAGAATCACCGTCGTCGTACAAACCACTTTCGTCAAAGAAGCCACATCAAATAGGTGTTCCGTCGTAAGTGATTCTATTTGGGGCTGCCGAGCCGCGTAGCCTAAACAATGAGTCTCCATTTGCTCTCCATGGATGAATCGATAAACAACTCCCGGAAAGACGCCCTCCTGTTGCTTTTCAGCGATTAGCCGAATCGTTTCTGGATACATACCAGTTCCTCCTTTCGTGCGCCTCTAAACTGTTTTGATTATACCAGTCAGGCCCTAATTGCACAAAAAAATACAGAAGAGATTTCCAGAGAAATTCTTCTGCATCTTAGTGGTGAATCGCATTATTTATTTGCAACGAACCACCATTCGATCCCGATGGTATCGTAGGTAGTCAGTAAGTTTTTCTTTTTATCAATAAAGAGTTCTTGCTTGCTGTCAGTCAAATGAGCTTCCAAAGTCAATAAGTCTTCTTTATCAATAGCGATCTTCAAAAAGTCCAATCCCAATACCTCATGTGTCGGTAAATCGATGGTTCCGCCTTGGCCTTCGATCAAACCAACTTGAAAATCATCTTCATTCAAATGTAAGAAACCATCTGCTTCTTTGGTCGTCAAACCTAACAGCTCTTCCAAAAAGTCGCGTTCTTTCGCTACATCACTGACATTCAGATGAATTTGGTTGAAGCGAGCTTTGCTTGATAACAGGACTATCTCACTTGGTGCAGCTTCGATCAATGCTTCAAGCGTTTTTGGCAAATCTGTTTCTTGAGTGCCTTCGTAAAAAACTTCGATTCGGTTTTCTTCAGGATCAGCCAAAACAACTGCGATTTGACTTTCTTCAAAAATAGATTCTTCAAAAGTCGCAGACTGTTCTTTCGCTTTTTTACAAATTGCTGCCAGTTCTTCTAAGGAAGCGACGGTCAAGCGGATCCGTTGCATTTTTTTGATTTCCCCAAAATGATCATTGGCCCGTGGACTTTCTTCTAGCCAGATGACTTCACCTTCTGCACCTTTGAAACCAAAAATGGCTAATTCGTTTTCTTCCCGTTTCAAATCAAAACCTAGAACATCACGATAAAAAGCAATCGCTTTATCCCGATCTTTTACTCGAATCGCGATTGTCCGCAACTTTGTGCTCTTCCCCAATACAAAATCTGTCATTATTTCTCCCCCTATATATGTATGCGTTTATCTATGCATTTGTCCTTATTGTACTGATAAACCGTTATACTAGCAAATGAAATCCTTTATCATTCTACCATTATCAAGCATTTTTTTTGACAAAAAAATAGATTTAACGACAAAAAAGGTCACTGAACTTCTTTTTTTTGTGGTTAAATCTACCTTTATTCATTGAAGGAAGGCTGTTTCTTTCATTCTTCTGATCTGAGTACCGTTTTTTTCTAATCGGTCGGTGATACTGACAGTTGCTACTCCGCTCATAAGCGCTTTTTTAGCACTGACTAACTTTGGCAACATCCCGCCAGTGATCACCTTCTCATTGATCAATGTTTTTATGTCAGTCAATGAGACTTGCTGCAGCCACTGGGAGTCTTTCTTGATTCCCGGTACATCTGTCAGCAGAATCAATCGTTCTGCTCTCAGACTGCTGGCAACTTTACAAGCGACTTCGTCCGCATTGATATTCAGCCACTGGCCTTCGGCTGTGATCCCAAGTGGGGCAAGGATCGGTATATGATTGCCTTTGATCAGCAGCTGAAGCAACTGCTGATTAATAGTCTTAGCCTTCCCAACATAGCCAAGTGTGGCGTGATTGATCATTTCCCCTTGGATCAACTGATCACAGCCAGCATTTAAGCCGATTGCCTGAAATCCAGCTTGCTGAAAACAAGTCGTGATCATTGGCTGGACTTGTCCCAGCAAAACCATGCGAGTGATCTCAAGAGTTTGCGCATCCGTTACCCTCAAGCCTTCTTTGATCTGAATCGGCAGTGACAATTTCTGCAGCATTTCCGAGATATAATGGCCGCCACCATGAACAATCACGATTTTCTTTCCTAGAGCTTGCCATTGTGCGACTTGTTCAAAAAAAACGGGGGTCAGATTATCTGAAGCAAGACCACCCATCTTGATGACAATGATTTCCATATGTTCTTCCTCCTGTTGGATCTTGTGGCGATTTTTTGATTCTTACAGCCAATGATTCCGATTCTATTCGTTTGATACCTCCATGAGATAGGCATTACGTATGATAGAGTGCATTGATTTTGACATAATCATACGTAAGATCACAGCCCCAAGCTTTCCCGCGACCGGCCCCTTCTTGTAAAATGACATTGATTTTTACTTCTGAGGCTGTCAAGCGTTCTTCCATCAGTGTTTCATCGTAGTCAAGGGGGGATCCTCCTGCAAAAACCGGGATCGCCGCTAATTCGATCGCCACATTGGCAGGATCGATTCTTTGTCCGCTATACCCAATTGCACAAAGGATCCGGCCCCAATTGGGGTCTTTTCCATAGATTGCTGTTTTCACGAGTGGTGAACCTACGATCGTTTTACTGATCATGCGGGCAGCTAAGTCGGTGGGAGCCCCTTTTGTTTCAGCTTCAATCAGTTTTGTCGCTCCTTCACCGTCTTTAGCGATGGCTTTGGCCAATGTCGTTAAGACTGTCTGTAGCATTTTTTGAAATTGCTTATAAGCAAATGTATTTTCTTCAATCGGCGGATTGCCCGCTTGCCCATTTGCCAGCACCAATACCATGTCATTGGTGGAGGTATCGCCATCTACTGTGATTTGATTAAAAGTGACTTCCGTGAGTTTTCGCAGCAATGACTGCAGAAGGGACGGTGCAATAGCGACATCGGTAGTGACGAATGCCAACATTGTCGCCATGTTTGGATGAATCATCCCTGAGCCTTTGGCGCAACCTGCCATGGTGACAGTGTGGCCCGCAATCTCCGTCTGAATCACTTGATTTTTTTCAACAAGGTCTGTCGTTAAAATGGCCTTCTGAAATCCGGTAGGACTGCCAGAATGACTTAATTGACGAATCCCAGCAGCAATCGTTGCCATTGGTAGTGGTCGACCAATGATTCCCGTAGATGCCACCGCCACCTCTTCTGAGGCCACTCCGGCTTGTGCTGCAGCCAAAGCGATCATTTCTCTGGCATCTGCTATTCCTTGTTCTCCAGTACAAGCATTCGCATTCCCGGAATTCACGATCACTCCCCGAAGCTTTCCTGTTTTCAACTGTTCTCTTGTTACTAGGACGGGGGCCGCTTGTACTTGATTGGTTGTGAAAACTGCGGCGGCACTTGCCGGAACTTCAGAGAACAACCAGCCAAGATCGGCTTTTCTTTTTTTCACCCCACAATGGATGCCATCTGCATAAAAACCTTTTGGTGAAGCAATTGTCCCTATGATTTCTTTCATGTTACACGCTCCTTATTCTGAACTAATCGAATTCCCAAGTATCGTTAAGGATACCAAGGGATCTGTCGTAATCCAGCTGTTTCCTCCAGCCCAGCCCATTTATTGACGTTCTGGATTGCTTGTCCGGCAGCCCCTTTTACTAAATTATCGATCACCGCAATGACTGTCACGATGTGGGTCATCGGATTTAAGACCAACCCAATGTCACAAAAGTTGGTTCCTGTCACCTGACGCAGTTCTGGCAGCTTTCCTAACGGCTGCAAGCGAATAAATGGTTGTTCTTGATAGTCTTCTTGATACCTCTGATAAATATCTTCCGCTGTTCTTTCTGGCGCTACAGGCACATAAAGGGTCATCATGATCCCTCTGTTAACCGGAATCAAACTAGTGGAAAATTGGATGGCCGTCAATTCTGGATCCCATTGTTGAAACTGCTGGACAATTTCTGGGATATGCTGATGCTGATTCAATTTATATGTCCGCATATTTTCTGAAATCGTCACAAAATGACTGGTATCTGACAGTTTTTTCCCCGCACCAGAAAGCCCAGATTTGCCGTCAAAAATGGGAATGCCTGCCAACCATTTTCTTCTGACTAAAGGCGCAGCGGCTAAAATTGCGGCAGTGGCATAGCAGCCTGGATTGGCCATTAAATTTCCGTGGGACGTCTGAAACTCTGGCAATGCATATGTTGCAGCATGCAATAAACGATCCGCAGCTGGCGTCTGCTGGTACCATTGCTGATAAACACCTGCTTCTTTCAAACGCAGATCTCCGGATAAATCCATCACAGGAAAGTCTTGTTCGACAAATGGCGAGACCAAATCTTTGCTAATACCAGCCGGTGTCGCAAAAAAGACCAATTCATTTTCTTGCATAATCTGCAGCGGATCAAACGGGTAAATCCTTTGGTTGACCAGTTGCTGCAGATGGGGATAAACATTGACTGAATTTTCTTGGACTGAATGACTATGTAACGTTCCTATCTCCAAGACAGGATGCAATTGGATCAAACGAACCAATTCCAATCCTGTATAGCCGGTAAACCCGACGATTGCTGCTTTCACTTACTACACCCCTTTTTCACTTGTTCTCAAATTCTTTTTCAACAACCTTTCAACAACCAAAGCAGCTCTTCTTTCTTCATTCTCGCCTTTCAGTGGTTTCTTCTTTCGTTCCTAAAACATGGCGTAGAACAGCGAGTCCTTCAGCCATTTCTGCTTCCGTTATAGTCAATGCTGGCAGCAGACGCAGGACGTTCGTTCCAGCTTTCAACACCAGTAACCCTGCTTGACGCAATTCTGTCATCGCCTGTTGGAGAGCAGCGCTATCCTTCAACTCTAAGCCAATCATTAGGCCCTGCCCTCGAATAGCCACGATCTGTGCCAGATCCGTTAAGCCTGCCATAAGCTGCTGATGTCTGGCAGTAACATTTACTAACACAGGGGAATCGGTTAGGACCGTACATACGGCATTTGCTGCAGCCATCGCTAACAAATTACCACCAAAAGTTGAACCGTGACTTCCAGGGCCAAACCTCTGCTGTAAGTCAGTTTTTCCTAGCATGGCACCAACCGGCAGCCCATTGCCCAACCCTTTTGCTAATGTAAAAATATCAGGTTCGATCCCATATTGCTCAAAAGCATAAAAACTCCCCGTGCGTCCCATTCCTGTTTGAATTTCGTCTATGATCAGCAGTGCACCTGCTTCTTGACATAACGCGGCCACCTTTTGGACCCATTCTTTTTCAGCTGGGATCACGCCGCCTTCTCCTTGGACCAGTTCCATCATCACCGCAGCTGTTTCCTCATCCAACGCTGCTTGCAGCGGGGAAAATTCATTGAAGGGCAAATACTCAAAATCTGGTACGAGCGGACCAAAATCCTGATGGATGCTTTCTTGAGCCGTTGCTGTCATGGCACCAAATGTTCGTCCGTGAAACGAGCCCTCGAAAGTTAAAATCTTTGTCCGACCAGTTGCTTTTCGAGCTAGTTTTAAGGCTGCTTCATTTGCTTCAGCCCCACTATTGCAAAAATAGGCAAGATATGGACCTTTTGCTAGTTTTTGCGCGACTGTCTCTTGTAACGAATTGGTGTAGAGGTTGGGCGCATGCCATAATTTGTCCGCTTGCTGCAGCATTGCCTGCTGGATTTCAGGCTGCCCATAGCCAAGGTTGACGACCCCAATACCGCTTGTAAAATCTAAATATCTCCGACCTTGAGTATCTGTTACATAGCTGCCCTTTCCTGCAGCAATCTCTAATGGCAAACGTGTATAATTGGGAAACAACTGACTCATCCATCAACGACCTCCTATGAATATTTATGTATTAATATACATTTTTAGCAAATAAATTGCAATATTTATTTATTTTATAACAAAAATATTCATTCCAACACAAAAAAAGAGAAGCTTAATGCTTCCCTTCATTCTTGTTTATATTCACAAAAATCGATTGAATAAAATCGTTGAATCCTTTTCGTTGTCTTCTTGTATCAGGCCGCATCTTCTGAAAATTGGCTGTTATACAAGTCCGCATAAAAACCATTCTTAGCCATCAATGTGTCATGGTTTCCGGTTTCGACAATCGAACCATGATTCATCACAATAATATTGTCGGCATCCCGAATGGTAGATAAGCGGTGAGCAACGACAAAACTTGTCCGATTTTCCAACAATTTGTTCATGGCTTTTTGGATGAGAATCTCGGTCCGAGTATCCACACTAGATGTTGCTTCATCCAAGATCAACACATCTGGATCAGCTAAGAAGGCGCGCGCGATCGTAATCAATTGTCGTTGTCCTTGAGAGATATTGCTAGCTTCTTCATTGAGGACCGTATCATATCCGTCCGGCAGCTTGCGAACAAAGTCATCCACGTGAGCAGCTTTAGCGGCTTCGATTACTTGTTCTTTCGTCGCTTTGTCATTGCCGTAATGGATATTGTCATAGATTGATCCTGTAAATAGCCATGTATCTTGTAGAACCATTGATATGTTGCTACGAAGCTCATCACGGGTCAGATCTCTTGTGTCCCGACCGTCGTAGCGAATACTACCGCCGGAAACATCATAGAATCGTTCCAACAGATTAATCAATGTCGTTTTACCGGCACCGGTAGGTCCAACGATAGCTACCATTTCCCCAGCTTTGACGTCTAGATTAAAATCGGTCATCAATAAGTTGTCTGGTGTATAACCGAATTGAACATGGTCAAAACGAACTTTATAGTCGCTTTCTTCCACGGGTAATCCAGAAGGTTCATCTGACATTTCTTCTTCATCCAAGACCTCAAAGACCCGTTCTGCTGATGCAACAGTTGATTGGATCGTATTCAATAAACTAGCAATTTGAGTGATCGGTTGTGAGAATTGGTTCGTGTATTGCAAGAATGCTTGCACATCCCCCAAAGTCATGTTCCCATTCGCTACTTTGATCCCACCCAGAACTGCGACAAAGACATAGCCCAAGTTCTTGATGAAGTTCATCAATGGCATAATGATTGCGGAAATGAATTGTGCTTTCCAACCAGCACTATACAGACGATCGTTTTCTTCTTCAAATACTTTTTGATCAGCCGCTTCATGGTTAAAGGTTTTGACAACGGTATGGCCGCCATAGGTTTCTTCAACCTGATTATTCAGTAATCCCAAGCTCTTTTGTTGCGCAGCAAAGAATTTTTGTGATTTTGGTGCGACGATCATTACGACGATCAAGCTTAGCGGCACCGTTGCTAATGCAACCAATGTCAACTGCCAGCTAATCGTTAGCATCATCCATAACACTCCGACTAAAGTAACAATACTGGTAATAAATTGGGTCAAGTTTTGTTGGAGTGTGCTGGCGATATTATCCATATCATTGATTGCCCGTGACATGATATCTCCGTTTGAATGGGTATCATAGTAAGAAATCGGCAAGCGATTCATTTTTTCTTCTAAATCACGACGCAGTTCATAGACGGTCCGTTGTGATACACGGGTCATGATGAATTGTTGCAAGAAATTGAAAATAGCAGAAATAACATACATACCGATAGCGATCATAATGATTTGTCCTACTTTATCAAAATCGATCGGAAATTCGGTGACAGTTTTTCCAGCTTTCATTTGCTCTGCACCAATCATAACACCTTTAAAGATTTCGGTTGTTGCTTCCCCTAAGATCTTTGGTGTTTGAATCTGGAAGATTACGGCGGCAATCGCTAAAACAAATACCGAAATGATTGCGATAGAACGTTTCGACATATAACCGAAAAGTCGTTTTACCGTTCCCCAGAAATTTTTTGCTTTTGGTCCTTTCGCTCCAATGTTGCGCCCTGGACCGCCACCCATCGGTCCACCGCCGCGAGGTGCTTGGTTTTTCCGTTCACTCATGCCACATCCTCCTCTCTCAATTGAGATGATACGATTTCTTGATACGTTTGGTTTGAGGCCATCAATTCTTCATGGGTTCCTTTACCCACCAATTGACCTTCGTCAAGGACAAGGATCGTGTCTGCATCCATTACTGTACTTACCCGTTGTGCGACTACAACCATAATGCTGTTCTTCATGTCTTTTTTCAATGCCGCTCGCAGCTGTGCATCTGTCTTAAAGTCAAGCGCTGAGAAAGAATCATCAAACACATACACATCGGCTTGTTTCACTAATGCCCGAGCGATCGCTAACCGTTGACGTTGGCCACCGGAGAAATTTCCGCCGCCTTGTTCTACATGACTGTCTAAGCCTTCGCTCAATTCTGAAACAAACTCTTTGGCTTGTGCGATTTCCAGTGCTTTCCAGATTTCTTCATCTGTCGCATCTGGTCTACCGTATTTCATGTTTTCTCGAATCGTACCAGTAAATAAAACCGCTTTTTGTGGGACGAAACCAACTGAGTCCCGCAAATTATGCTGTGTTACTTCAGCGATATTCACTCCATTGATGCGGATCGCTCCTGATTCGATATCATAGAGCCGAGGCAGCAAATTGACCAATGTCGTCTTCCCAGAACCCGTACCACCAATGATTGCCACAAAATCACCCGATTTTGCTTGAAAATCAATGTCTTGCAGTGCTAATTTTTCTGCACCATGGTAACGATAGTTGACGTGATCAAAAGCAAGTGTGGCTTGATCACCTTTTAGTTGAATCATCTTAGGTGCTTTATCATCAACGATCTCTTCTTCTTCGTCTAATACTTCATTGATCCGATCTGCAGAGGCTTGTGCTCTTGGGACCATCACAAAGATCATTGACAGCATCATAAAACTGATCAAGATTTGCATGGCATACGTCATGAATGCAATCAGATTCCCAACTTCTAATGTCATTTCAGCAATATAATGTCCACCAAACCAAGTGATAGCAATATTGGTCCCACTCATAATCAATGTCATCAAAGGCATCATAAGTGCCACGATAGTATTTACTTTGATGGCCGTGTGGGTATAGTCTTTATTGGCTTCATCAAAGCGATTGGCTTCATACCCGGTCTTATCGAAAGCTCGAATGACCCGCACTCCAGTCAATCCTTCACGGAAGACCAAATTCAGACGGTCAGTTTTTTTCTGCATGCTTTTGAAAAGCGGCACAGCAAAATACATGATTCCACCAACCAAAACGATCATAATTGGAATAACGACTAAAAAGATTTTGGTTAACTGAGCGTCTTTTTGATAGGCCAAGAAGCTTGCTCCGATCAAAGTGATCGGCGCATTGATCATCATCCGCAAGAACATTTGTGCCACCATTTGAATTTGGTTGACGTCATTAGTCGTACGAGTGATCAAAGAGGCAGTTCCGAATTTATCAAAAGAACGTGCTGAGAAATTTTCTACTTTTTCATAAATATCTGTCCGTAATTTTTGCCCCAATTTTTGTGATTCTCTAGTAGCAAAGAATGTATTGCCTAATGCAGCCAGAATACTGATCAGTGAAAACCCGATCATTAAAAAGCCGGTACGCCAGATATAATCAATGTCTCCAGTTGCAACGCCATTATTAATGATATTCGACGTTAATGTCGGTAAATAGAGATCTGCTATTACTTGTACAACCATAAAGGCAACGGCCATCAGTGCCGAAACGAGTGAAACTCGTTTAATCAACTTTGTCATTCTTTTCCCCTCTTTCTTTTTGTGCGCCATCTCTTAACCAGCTGATTTTATTATTGAAATCAGTCGTTGCTAGCGAAGGATCATAGGCATGACTTTCTGCTAACTCTCGGTATGCTTCAGCAATCGTAGAAAAAACGGTGTGCATCAACAGTTGGACGAGCATTTTCAATTCATGATCATCCTTGACCCGCAATAAGTCTTTATCGATCTCAGCAAAAAATTCTTCCTCCCACTTCTGTCTCGCTTCCTGATGCTCTTTGTGAGAGCCGTAGAGTGGTTTTTTGTGGATATCCGGCATCACTTTTCGCAAAGAACGATAATCCATACTCATGAAGAGATTGCGATAAAATTTTGCATTTTTTCCTTCTAACACTTCTTCGATCATCCGAGAAAAATACCATTCAAAGCCAGCAAACAGATCGCCCTTTTCGTGTTGAATGGAACGAATCAAATCCCGCTGACTGTTTTTTTTCAACGTATGAAAATAGTAGTAGTATAAGTCTTCCTTATTTTCAAAATACTGATAAAAACTTCCCCGAGGGATTTCTGCGTCTTTGATGATATTGGCAATCGAAGCATCCTTCAATGGGACCCGAGAAAATTCTTTCTTAGCAGCGCTTAAAATGCGTTTTTGCTTATCTAATGGCAAATGGAAAAACGTATCCGTTGGCATCGTCATCTCTCCTTTCAGTTCAAATGATAAATGACAACAATTATTATGACAGGTTGTCATATGACACTGTGTCATTATACACCCCTCATGAGAGAATGCAAGTAAAAAAGTTTGAATATTTTATGAAAGTCATTTTCTTTATAAAAAGGAAATTCGCTTAGTGATTTCATTTCATTGAAAATAGATTCATTGTCTTTTTCTGAAAACAAAAAAAGCAGCGGCTATTCCTTAAGAAAGGAAGCCACTGCACAACAGCCGTTTTTCGATTTTAAATAACGTCTATTTTTTCTTTCTAACCCACAGGACACAGCCTACTCCGACTAACAAAACGACTCCAACGACTGGTAAAAACCAATTGCCGGTCTCTCCCGTTTTTGGCAATGCTCGACTGTCCGAAGTAGCACTAGCTACTTCTGTTTTGCTAGTTGTTGTTTGTTCCGACGAAGTGTTGGCAGCAGACGTATCAGAAGATTCGGCATTCCCCGTTACTTCAGAAGCTGCTGGGAGATAATGACCTTGGTTCACAGCATAAATGATCCACCCAATCCGACCTGGAAACAATGTTTCTGAACCACTGGCAGCTACTTCTTCGTCTAAGTGTGACAAAATCGATGTCAACCATTCATCTGAAATTGGCTGTTCCGGAGAAATATAAACACCATTTGTTGGGTAAACAACTTGCAGATATGTTTTTAAGCGATCCAGTTCTGGAATCAACGCTGCAAAAGAAGAATAGCTGCTTGGATCAAAGGCTAGCTGCGGTTCAATCTTCTCCCAAGATAAGAGATGATCGATAAAAAGAGCACGAACGATCCGAGCAAAATAGCCGATATCCATTCCCATCACATCTTGGCTATATCGTAATGCTAATGTCTCTGCATCTTTTAATTGCTGATCGGTCAATTGATCCAACTCATCTTGCGTGAAAGCTGTCACACTTCCATCAGTGATGCCTCTAGTAAAAGCAGAGCGCAAATCACTTTGTTCTGTAATGGTTTCTGACTCAGGACTTGCTTGAACGCCTGTTTGAGCGACAATGGCTTCTACCACATCCTCGGGCTGTGTCGTCACGGATTCACTACTTTGTGCAGTGTCAGCGGTTGATTCCATTTCAGTATTCGAAACCGTCGCTTCTGTCGAAATGATTTCTTCAGTTGATTGCGTAGATTGAATCGTTTCTGATGATTCCGTTGTTTCCTCTGCAATGGCAGTAATTGGTAAAAATAATAGACAGCTCATGAACCAGATACTCTTTTTCATTCCTCTACCTCCTCAGGATTCTCAGGCTTTCTTTGTAACACGAATGTAACACAATAGTAAATTATCCGCAATGTAAAAAGGCACTTCCTTAAGAAATTTAAAAGATATTCAATGTCTTCCGATGCACTCCGCTTCTTCCCTAACAAAAAATCCCGAACCACTTCAGATGATTCACATTAACAGAAGCATTAACGAGATCATCATTCAGCAGTACGGGACGAAGCGTTCTTAATCACCGAATGACACATGGGTAGAAAAAATTGTACCATTCGAATCTAGCTGTTTTTTAATTATTTGACTTGTACAGTCATCACAGGACTAGCACTTGTGACTGTTCCTTTAGCAGTCATGGTTTCTGAGATAACTTGTTCCATATTGGTGAGTACCACAAGCATATCAGTTGCTTTATTGCTAGCTGCCAATTCTGCCAGATCAACTTCAGCAACTTGTGTCGCGGCAGTCACTTGTTGCCCTTCTTGGACGAGGATATTGAAAGGCTTGCCTTGTAGCTCAACGGTATCGACACCCATATGCAACAGAATCTCAAGTCCATTTGGTGTCGTGATTCCAATGGCATGTTTGGTTGGGAAGATCGTTGTTACAGTTCCTGCAGCTGGTGCATAGATTTTTCCATTTGCAGGAGCTACATAATATCCGTCACCCATCATTTTTTGAGAAAAAACAGGATCCTTTGACTCTGTAATCGCATGAACGGTTCCTTCAGCAACTGCATATAGTTCAATGGTTTCAGGTGCTGCAGACGTTGCTGGTGTTGTAGCCACCGTTGAAGTAGCCGCCGGTACTTCTTCATCAACAGCATTGACAGCAGCTAAACGGTCTTTAGGAATCCCAAAGAAGTAAGTAGCCACAAAGCCACCTGCATATCCTGCTAATAAACCAAAGACATAGCCTAACCAATGACCGTTTGCAATCAACGGAATCAAAGCTACTCCAGAAGGTCCAATGGCGGTAGCGCCGATATTCGACAATGCGCCGATAACCGCCCCACCGATTCCGCCTCCGATACATGCCGTAATAAATGGTCGGCCTAATGGCAGTGTTACACCGTAGATCAATGGTTCTCCAATACCTAAAATCCCTACTGGCAAAGCGCCTTTGATCATTTCAGAAAGTTCTTTATCTTTTCGCAGACGAATCCATAGGGCTAATGCCGCCCCTACTTGACCAGCGCCAGCCATTGCTAAGATTGGCAATAACTGTGTGCTGCCAGTTGCTTCGATCATTTGAATGTGGATCGGTGTCAAGATTTGATGTAGACCAAACATGACCATTGGCAAGAAGGTTGCTCCGAGAACAAAACCTGAGAATGCGCCGCCGACATTTAATACCCAATTGATTGAGCCAACCAAACTGTCTGAAATAAACCCAGCTAATGGCATGATCAAAAAGATCTCTGCCAAACCGATCGCTAACAAACACAAAGTTGGGGTAACGATGATATCAATGGCTTCAGGAATCACTCGGTGCAAAACAGTTTCCAGTTTAGCCAGCAACCAGACTGCAAAGATTACACCGATGATCCCTCCTTGTCCAGCTGCCAGAGGATCTCCTGTAAAGAGGTTGGTGATTGGGGCTTCTGGATTCATTCCAGTCAATAAGACGACCGACCCAATGACACCACCTAGCGTTGGGTTCGCTTTAAATACTTGAGCTGCATTGACACCTGTGAAGATCACTAAATAAGAAAACATCCCGTTTTTTAAGATATTTAAAATCATGACATAATAATTCCACGTGTCGCCATCGATTTTTCCTGCAGTGATCAAGTTCGTCATAACAGAAGCAATACCAGCAACTAGACCAGCACCGACAAACGCTGGGATCATTGGGACAAAAATATTCGAAATATCTTTCAATAATGACTTGATTGGTGATTGTTTTTGTTTCGCTTTTTGAGCAGCTTTCATTTCTGCTGCTTTCGCATTCACAGCCTCTTTTCCACTGGTGGCTGCCACAGGAATTTCTTGCCCTAGATCAACACCCGCTTGTGCCGCCATGGCATTTGCTACTTTATTGACTTTTCCAGGACCGATGATCACTTGCAGTTGTTCATCGTCCACTACTCCTAAGACTCCGGGAATGTTTTGTAACCCTTGCTTGCTGACCTTGTTGTGATCACGGACCGTCATCCGTACTCGAGTCATACAATGAGTGACAGAGGCAACATTCTCGATACCGCCTGATTCTTGAAATATTTTTTCTGCTAGTTGTGTAACTGTCAGTTCTTCTTTTGCCATTGATTTTTTCCTCCTATCCTTCTAACGTTCCTTTAACGAACCCTTCTGATTGTACCAGCTTTGCAGCAGCTTCTTCTTTTTCACTATTGGTAAGCAGCATAACGATCGCTAACTTCACATTTTGATCGGCTTTTTCAAAGTAGTCTGCCGCCGTTTCATAATCTGCTTCGGTAGCTTGCATGATGATTCTCTTGGCCCGTTCAACGAGTTTGTCGTTCGTTGGTTTAACATCGACCATTAAATTATTGTACACTTTTCCGATGCCTACCATCGAAATCGTGGAAATCATGTTCAAAATCAATTTTTGAGCAGTCCCTGATTTCAATCGGGTAGAACCTGTCAGAAATTCTGGTCCGCAATCCACTTCGATCGGGAAGCTGGCATGTTTTGAAATTTCTGCTTGTTTGTTGCAGGCGATCGTTCCTGTGGTAGCCCCGATTTCATTTGCATAGTCTAGTGCTCCAATGACATAAGGTGTGCGGCCGCTGGCTGCGATCCCAATGACCATATCATTTTCCGTCAGCTTCAGGTCAATCAAGTCTTGACGCCCTAATTCAACAGAATCTTCTGCCCCCTCAACCGCTACAGTCATTGCTTCTTCACCGCCAGCAATCAAACCGATCACCATATCCGGTGAGACCCCAAAAGTAGGGACACATTCAGCGGCATCTAAAACTCCTAGTCGTCCGCTGGTACCAGCACCGAGATAGATCAATCGTCCCCCTTTTTTGAAAGATTGAATCGTTTGCTGAATTACTTTTTCAATGCTTGGCAATTCCTTTTCAACGGATTGAGCAACTTTCTGGTCTTCGGCATTCATTTTCTGACAAGCCTCTGCCACAGTCATTTCATCCAAACCAAATGTTGCTTGATTTCGTCTTTCAGTTGTTAAGTTTTCTAAATTAATCATTGTCATTTCTCTCATCTCTTTCTATTTTGAATCGCATTCCTGCTTTGATTTGTTGGAGCAAGGGTAGATCTTCTTCAATCACTTGCGCAGCGACATTGACTTTGTCATCTGCGGGCAGGATTCGCTTACAAATTTGGATTTCCCCCATATAGCGCAAGTAATCTTGATTATCGATAGTCACAGCTCCGACAACCCGTTTTTGAGCAGTTTCTGGGGAAATCAATGGGACTTCAGCAAATCGGGCATTTGCACTGCGAATCACATCTCTTGCCTCATCTTGCCGGTTCTCATGCTCTCCTAAAATATGTTGATAATAGGCAGAACCAATATCCTTTGTGCGAAGAAGGACGGTCTGATCGGCTAGATAAGAACTGAATTGCTTCAAAGAAGCAGGGGTCACGATACCATCACCAATGTAGACAGCATCAACGGCACAATCCCTCAACAACTCCAGTGCTGCTGCGAAGGGGCTCATGCTGCGATGCGCTTCCAGTGTCGGCAATCCTTGGTAAAGAGGACCTCTTTTATTCGCATCCCCAGCAACAAAGGCCTGTACAAGAAAACCTTGTTGTTTCAACCACTGATTTTTGGCCTGAAACCATTCTTTGTCTAATCCCGTCTCCGGACGCGGATAGTAATTGTGCCACGCCTCTAGATTAGAAAAATCTGCCTGATAGGTGTTCAACTCGTTAATATCTTTTTCAGTCAATGTACTCGCATTTAAACTAATAGTTATTTTACGAGATAATTGAGCAATGGTCTGATTGTCGATCGCGTAATCCATTCGCAGCCCAGTGACTCCCCGATCCGTCAGTTCATTTAACTCTTTATAGGAAAATCCTGCTTTAGCCAATGCCTCTCCTGAAATATCTACCATTAATGACAACCGATTCTTTTTTGCTATTTCACCAAGTGTTGTCAATCGTTGGCGATAACTGGCGGCATCATCTTCTGGTATATGCATGGATGTAAAAATCCCAGAAAAACCTTGAAGCGCCATTTCTTCGATGGCATCGATGTCTGTGGTAGTCAAATCGGCATTCATAAATACTGAAAACCCAAACATTGTTGATTCCTCCTTGCTGGTACCGTTTTCTACAAAATGATTATACAACGGCCTGTTTGTTTTTGCAACTATATTTCATAATATATAATTATAAAAAGAAATATAATTTCATAACGGTGTATTTTTTAAGAAAAAGTTGTCCCTTAAACTTTCTAATGCGGTTCGGCCATTAGTTGTGGTACACTTTATAAGGAGTCAACGAGCGCGTAATTTTTACATAGTAGGAGGAATCACATCATCAATGATTACAATGGATGATATTATTCGCGAAGGCAACCCAACTTTGCGGGAAGTAGCAAAAGAAGTCCCCTTTCCATTAAGTGAAGCGGACATTCAATTAGGGAAAGACATGATGGAGTTTCTAGAAAATAGCCAAGACCCAGTGAAAGCCGAAGAATTGAATTTACGAGGCGGAGTCGGTTTAGCAGCACCTCAACTAGATATTTCTAAAAGAATCACTGCTGTTTTAGTTCCTAGTAGCGATCCTGAAAATCCAGAACCTGAATTTAAAGATGTGTTGTACAATCCTAAAATCTTAAGCCACTCCGTACAAGAGGCATGTTTAGGTGAAGGCGAAGGCTGTCTGTCTGTAGACCGGGAAGTACCAGGCTATGTCGTACGTCACGCCCGAATCACGATCAGCTATTATGACATGCAAGGCAAGAAGCAAAAAGTTCGTTTGAAGAACTATGCAGCTATCGTCGTGCAACATGAAATCGACCATTTGAATGGTGTCATGTTCTATGATCACATCAATGAAAAAAATCCTTTCTCATTAAAAGAAGGAATTTTAGTGATCGATTAACGATTAGCAAACAAGAGCGCACTCCCAAGTGGGAATGCGCTCTTGTTTACTTTAGTTGTCATTCATTAGGATTAATTTCCCTTTGCCAAGCTGGCTTGATGGTCCGCTTTGATTTGAGACAACAATTCTGGCTTTTGATAAAGATCTAATGCAGTCAATGCGAGTAATTCCGCTGCGATCGCAATCGAGTTCAGTCCTTTGGTACTACGAGCAGCCGCTTTAAATTCCTCGGAGTGACCAGCAATGTATTCATCCGAAATTGAGACAGTTGGCTGGATCGTGGGGATCACTTGGCTGACGTTTCCTACATCTGAAGAGCCTAAACTTGCTTTTGTTTCCACATCGATCTCTGCTTGGGGAACGCCAACTTCCTGAGTATGGGCAAAGAATAGTTCATCAAAACTTGGTGTTACGATCACATCGTCGACTGAATTCTGGAAGAGTCCAAATTCATAAGTCGTTCCTGTTGCTAAAGCTGCTCCTTTAACGATATTCTCCACTTTCTCATAGACTTCATCTAGTGTCGCCCGATTGGCTGCTCGTAAATAAAAACGTCCAGCTGCATATTCTGGAACAACATTCGCTGCCACACCACCATCAGTGATCACGCCATGAATGTTGACATCTTTCGGCAAATGAAGACGCAACCCATTGATCCCATTAAAAACTTGGATCAATGCCTCTAACGCATTAATGCCTTTCTCTGGTGCCGCTGCCGCATGGGATGCCCGACCATAAAATTTGATATCGACAGGATCATTAGCCAAAGATGCGGTGGTTTTGCCATAGCGATAAGCTGGATGCACGCACAATGCAGCATCGACATCCTCAAAAAATCCTTCACGCACAAAACTGCCCTTTGCTGAGCCATTTTCGCCCCCCTCTTCACCAGGAGTACCATAAACGCGGATTTCTCCTCCTAGTTCATCTACATAAGGTTGCAACGCACTAGCAGCCAATACAGAATAAGTTCCAAAGAGATTGTGCCCACAGGCATGACCGATGCCGGGCAGCGCATCATATTCTGCCAAAAAAGCTAATGTTGGTCCAGGTTTGCCGCTTTGATAACGGGCATCGAACCCTGTACGATGACCAGCCACTTCTTTTTCCACGGTGAATCCTTCTTTTTCTAATTGGGCAATCAGCGCATCTGCAGAATAAAATTCATAGTTGCTGACTTCTGGATGATCATGAATATCCAAAGCTAGTTCTTGGTATTCCGGTAAGCGTTGTACGATAAATTCTTTAATAGAAGTTTTTACAGTTGTTGTCATATGATTTTCTCTCCCTTTAATATGGATAAATAAGTATGAATAGTCAGTGGTCTCACAGCTCCTGCCTCAGAAAGGTAGGCATTCTTGCTATACTCTTCTTTACTTCGCGCCAAATGTCTCCCAGGCTGGAACGCTAGAACCTTTCGATGTTTCTTCGATAACTTTCTTTGTTTCGTCCGTTTGATAAGCAGCAACAACTTTTTGATACACTTCGTTTTCTTGATCTTCTTTACGCGCAGCAATGATGTTCACGTATGGGCGAGCCGTTTCATCTACAGGCTCTAAGAAGATCGCATCTTCTGTCGGAACAAAGCCAGCATCCACAGCCATTCCGCTATTGATTACTGAAATATCAACATCTGATAATGCGCGGGCAGTTTGGGCAGCATCTAACTCAGAGATTTTCAACTTTTGATTGTTTTCAGTGATATCCGAAACGGTCGGCGTCTGGCCTGCTGCTTCATCAACTTTGATCAAGCCAGCGCTTTGTAGTAACAACAACGCACGGCCGCCATTGGTGACGTCATTTGGAATTGCTACTGTCGCGCCTTCTTTCAATTCCTTGATATCTTTCACCTTGTCTGAATAAATCCCTAGCGGCGCATTGACTGTATTGCCGATAGAAACAAGATCCGTTCCAAACTCTTTATTGTAATTGTCTAAAAAGAACTGGTGTTGAAAAGAATTTATATCGATAGAACCATCTGCCAACGCCGCATTCGGTTGATTATAATCAGAAAATTGAACATATTCTAAGTTGATACCTTCATCTTTCAAACGATCTTTGACATCATCCCAAACATCCGTGTCGGCACCGATCACTCCAAGTTTGACGGTTACTTCTTTCTCTTTTGTTCCAGCATTGCTATTGCTGCACCCAGTAATAAATAATAATGCCGCACCTACCACGATTGCTTTAAGTAATTTTTTCATTTTCTTCCTCCAATAGTTTCTACTTAATTTTATTTGTTTTTTTTTGCCCTTTTTAGTGGCTGACTTTTTTAACCAACAGATTGCTGACAAATTGACTAAAAAAGACCAAAATTAAAATGATCAGTGTCGCCATGATGGTGACGTCGTTTTGGAAACGATTATAGCCGCGGGTGATCGCCAAGTTCCCTAAACCGCCAGCACCAACTGCACCAGCCATTGCGGTCAGTCCAATCACATTGATGATCGTTAAAGCAGAGACGCGAATGATCCCAGCCAACCCTTCGGGTAAATAGACCCGCACAATAATTCCCAATGGACTGGTTCCCATTGCTTCTGCCGCTTCAATAACCCCAGGATCAACTTCTAATAGGGCAATTTCGATTTGACGAGCAAAGAAAGGAATGATCCCTGCAATCAATGGAACCAAAGCAGCTGTTTCCCCAATCGTTGTTCCTACGATCAAACGAGTCGTCGTTCCTAACAAAGCCAATAGGATAATAAAAGGAATGGAACGTACGATGTTGATGATTTTATCCAAAAGTTCAAATAATCCGCGGCTTTCCAAAATACCTCCTGGTCGGGTCACGACAAGAACAATGCCCAAAATGATTCCTAAAATCCCTGCAATCAGTGCTGTCCAAAAGGTCATGTATAATGTTTGGATCGTTGCTTCTACAAATTCATCAGAGATAGCAACGACATTGGGAAAATACCGTTCAAAAAAAGTGCTCATCTAAAATCCTCCTTCAATCACGTTATTCAATGGTTCCGCGTGATTTTGCTTAATGATATTCGTGTAAACACCTTGATCCGCGAGAAAATCTAATGCTCGTTTACGCTGCCCATATTCCCCTGATAAACTAACGATCAAACTACCGATGGGAACATCTTGCAGAATCTCTACGTTTCCGTAGAGGATATTCGTCGTTACTTGATAACGACTAAACAATTGTGCGATCAATGGTTCATTGGTCTGATCCCCAACATAAGACAGTTCCACCAGCCATTCGTTGGCAGCCAATGAGGAGAATTTCGCACTGCCGAGAATCGTTTCCAGCGCTTGATCAATATGAGTAGCAGTCCGAATAAAGTCTTTTGTCAGCGGTTTTGCCGGCTGGCTAAAAATTTGAACACTCTTTCCTTGTTCAATGATCTCGCCATTTTCCATTACAGCGACTTTATTACAGATTTCTTTCACCACTTGCATCTCATGAGTGATAATGACGATCGTCAACCCTAATTTACGATTGAGTTTTTTCAATAATGCAAGTATCTGTAATGTTGTCTTAGGATCAAGTGCGCTAGTCGCCTCATCGCAGAGCAAGATCTCTGGGTCGTTGGCTAATGCTCGTGCGATGGCGACTCGCTGCTTTTGTCCCCCTGAAAGTTGACTAGGAAACGACCTTGCCTTTTCTTCCAGTCCAACCAAGGACAGCAATTCTGTCACTTTTTGACGACGTTCCTGTTTGGAGATTCCTGCATATTTCAAGGAAAAATCCACGTTGTCAAAGACATTCCGGCTATCCATCAAATTGAAATGCTGAAAGATCATTCCGATCGTTTTCCTTTTTTCTCTTAATGCTTTAGCCGGTAATGCGGTCAATTCAGTCTGATTGACTACGACACTCCCTGACGTTGGACGCTGCAATAAATTGATTACGCGTACCAGGGTACTTTTACCCGCGCCGGAGTAGCCGACGATCCCATAAACATCGCCTTTATCTACTTCTAGTGACACATTTTTGACCGCTTGGACCGTTTCCTTGTTTGGTTGTGTGAATGTCACCGATACATCCTTTAATGAAATCATTTTTTTCCTCCTTATTATCGCCGATTGATTAACTAGTTGATTTTTGGGGTGATCAACTACGCTCCCTCCGGTCGCCTAGTACTGTTCATCATCTGCTCGGGTCTTTGACCAATCGCAGTGATTCACAGCAAAAAGGCGTCCTCAAGCAAGCCAGTTATGGCTTGCTTGAGGACGCCTTTTTGCGTGTTACCACCTCAGTTTAAGCTATATTCACATATAGCTCCTCTTCGAGTACGATCATACTCTAGCAAGATAACGGATGCTGCCGTCGCCGCCTTGCATCATTGCTCGGGACGAATCACTCCTTGGCCATTTTCCAAAATTCGTTTCCTGCTTCTTTTCAGCTACCGAAGCTCTCTGTTTAGGAACATTCCTTTTGTACTTACCAATTCATCGTGTTGACTCTATTTTTTTATGCCGCTTTTTGTTTTCAAAGATCGATGAAAACAAAAAAAGTCCTTTTACCAGCATCTGCTGATAAAAGGACGATCACTCGTGTTACCACCTTTTGTTCAGAAGGTTTCCCTTCCCTCAACCCAACGTCTATCAAGAAAATTCCATCAAGAGATTGGTGCTCCTTTTAACGGTAGAGCAGATTCCGTGATTGCCTACTTATCGACAATCAATCCTCCAAGGCCATTTTTCAACGTTTCAGACTTAACTCTTTCCACCAACCAGAGTCTCTCTTTAAAGTATCTACGATTACTTTCCTTATCAACGGATAGTTATTCTTGTTGAAATATACTTTACCGGAAAAAGGATACCTTGTCAATCAGAAAACTATTTTTTTCAGAATTTTTTGGCAATGCTAGAATCTGGGCATAGCGATCTTGCCAGATCCGCTCATACCAATGAATGATTTCAGCAGCTGACCAGCCTTCGGATGCATAAGTAGTCGTTGCTTGCTGATACAACACATTCTGATACCCTAATCCATGGGCAAATTTGATCGTGCCATCCATACAAAATTCAGTCTGCGCACCGATCCATTCGATGCTGCGAACATGGTGCTTTGTCAACAAGGACTGTAAGGAGGTATTGAAAAAGCTATTCGCATGAGTCTTGCGCAAAAACAAGTCGGTTGCTTGCACAGCCAAATCTGGATGTAAGAGCCATTCATCTGTTTGGTAGCCGAGTTCTTCTTCCTCATGCTGCACAAATAAAACGGGGCGTTGTGCATGACGGTAAGTTTGGATCCGCTGGTTGGCAAACAACAGCAGCGAATCGAGATGATCCAGTTTGGTGCCATTGTTTGAACACACACCTTTTTGTAAATCAACGATGATCAGAATATCTTGCATCCACTTCTCCTTTAGTTTTGGTATAAGATTCCTTTATCAGCCAACAATTGCTTTGCTTGCTCTAACTCTGCTGCTTCTTGGTAGCGTAACGTATGGAGATGGATCCCATTGGTCAAATCAGAAAGCAGGCGGGCTTGTGAATGCTGGTATTTCCGCATAAAGTCTGCGACATCTTGTTCCGTTTTGATCCGCAGATTCCCTGTTAATTCCCCATAAATCTCATGTTCAACGATCACATCAATCACTTCGATTCCGCAAGAGACAAATGTCAACAATTCTTCTTCTGTTTGTTCCGGACGGTGTTGCACAGCAAGTTTGCTGACATGACCTGTCTCACTTGCAGCTTCTAAGCGGTAACCGCGAGCGGTAGCCACGATAGCCTCTCCTGCTGCTCGCAACAAGGCAATGTCCCCAACGATGATTTGGCGGCTGACACCTAACTCTCCCGCTAATTTACTAGCACTGATCGGTTTCTCGGCGGCCTGCAACTGCTTGATGATTGCTTCCCGTCGTGTTGCTCCATCCATCATTATCCCTCCAATTGATTCTTTTGATAAGTGCGAGAATGTTCCATGATCGACTCAAAGGTTGCGACAATCGTTTCTTCGAAGGCTTTATTGGAAACGGACTGGCGAACATTGTTCAAAACAGCTTCTTCCCGAGATTCATCCAGAACTGCTGTCTGTTCCTGTTTTTTCCATTGGACGATTTCACTGACTGCTGTCATGCGTTTTTCTAATAATTCTGTCAGTTCTCGATCAATCGCATCGATCGTCTCCCGTTGATGATCGATAGCAGCAACGACTTCTGTCGTGCTTTTAGTGGCGGGAGCGACATCTTTTGCGATCTCTTCGATGGTTTCACCAGATTCAATGGTTTTGATGATCCGAGCTGGATTTCCAGCGATCACCACGTTATCAGGGAAGGATTTAGTCACGACACTTCCCGCACCAACGACCACGTTATCGCCTAAACGAACACCTGGAAGGATAACTGCACCACCACCGATCCAAGCATTGTCGCCAACTGTAATTGGTGCGCCATACTCAAGGCCACTATTACGCTTGACTGGATGCAATGGATGAGAAGCTGTAAAGAGACGAACATTTGGTGCTAGCATACAGTTATCACCAAAGGTAATGGGACAAACATCTAAAAAGATACAATCATAATTGGCATAGAAATTTTTTCCAACTGAAATATTATAGCCGTAATCAAAGCGGACATTCGGTTCGATATAGATACGGCCAGCCACTTGACCAAATGTCTCTTTTAGCAGTTGTTCTTTGATCATCGGTTCGGATTCCCGATTGATCAAGTGCATTTGTTCTCTGGCAAATTTGCGATCGGCAACTAATTCTGGATCTGGTGAAAAATACAATTCACCAGCAATCATTTTTTCTTTTTCTGTACGTTCTGTCATAATGTGCCTCCATACTCCTTTTCAATTTTAGTGTGAGAGTTTTGCAAAAACTGTTTCCCCACTTGCTAAAACTTGAGGAGTCGTATTTTGTTCAAGCATTGTTTGGTTGATGATCAAGCAATTCTGGCTATTTTGATACTGCAACAAACCAGCAAAAGGATAGACTTGTAATGAGGTGCCTACCACGACCACTAGCTGTGCATTGGCAACAGCGTTGATAGCTGCAGTAATTGTTTCTTCGCTGAAACCTTCTTCATACAAGACGATCGCTGGACGAATCTGTCCACCGCAATCGGCATGATGCCAGTCTGTCAAATAGGTTTGCCAAGGAACTTCTGCACCGCATTGACGGCAGTAACAGCGGTAAAGGGTCCCGTGGAAATCAATACGCTGCTGACTCCCCGCCTGTTGATGGAGGCCATCAATGTTTTGCGAGACTACCCAAACGTTCCGTTCTTGAGCGAACTCTGCCATCGTCTGATGGATCACATTGGGCTTTGCTTCAGGATGGTAGAGATGTTTGACAAATTGATAAAATTTATCCGGCTCTCTGACCATACAAGTATGACTCAACAGATATTCTGGCGCTTCAATGCCATGATAAATCCCTTTCAAAGAGCGGTAATCCGGAATACCGGAAGGGGTTGAAACGCCCGCTCCTGTCAAAAAAGTGATAGACTCGGCAGCTTGAATCTTTTCGACAGCTGTTTCAATCGATACTAACATTTTGCTGAACTCCTTCCGTGATTGTTCTACTTTTTAATAGTATACCTAATTTCCCCATTTTTTATAACCATCATCCGCGATTTTTCACAAACCTTCCCTTGAAAAAGCCTCAACAGGAAGGAAATCTTCACTTGGAATTTTCAGCTCATTTCATTGATTCTTTCATGACATTCTACAAAAAACGTGGTAAACTATTCACGAATCAAAGTGAGGTGAAATACATTGGTAGCATCTATTATTTATTGGGCAATGATCATCATCAGTTTCGGCTGGTTGGCAGTTAGCTTATACTTCTCTATTTTCTATTTATCTCGTAAAGAAAATGGAAATCTATGGGCGTTTGCTTTCTTAAATGTCATCACAGCAATCATTCAAGCACTCGTTCTATTGGTTTATCGTACATTAGGTCAAGACTGGGGCGTTACACAATACTCAAGTCTCATTTATTTAGCTCTAGGCTTATTACTAGGTCTGACAGTTATTCAAGCTGTCTTAGGCCGCGAACCAAAAGCCAAAGTTGCTTAAAGTATCCGAAAGTAAAGAAAAGCAGTTCCCTTTTCCAAAGAAAAGAGACTGCTTTTTTTGTTGAAAAGAATTGACAAATCCACCTTTTTCTTCTACACTCGATTAAGTATCATAATCAAATACGAGTATCCTTTAACATTTAGGTAGAGGTCGCGAGGTTCATTAATCCTGCTGAGTGAAGCAACACGTCAAAAGCAGAGCTAGGGAACATCGCCGAAACAAAATGATTCTTGCTTGAATTATTTTGTTGGGACGCAAGTGAACAACTTGCGTACTGTCTTAGCTTGGCTAAGTTGCGCTATGTTTTGTGAAAGGTTTGTCGACGAAATTGTCAACAGCCGTTTTCCAATCATGGAGTACGGCTGTTTTTTTGTTACCTTTGCCTGTCTGTAGTGCCACTCGTGAAAGGAAAGAGAAAATGAAGAAAATGAATTGGTTTTGGGCATTTTTCGCCCTCTGTTTCACACTTGTCAATGTATCGATGACTGCTCATGCAGATGATCAAACTCCAGCTGATCAGTTTCGAGTGGGGATGGAAGCGGGTTATGCCCCTTTCAACTGGACCCAAACCACCGATGCCCATGGAGCGGTACCTATTTCTGGCGAGAAAGGGTCTGCCTATGCTGGCGGTTATGACGTTCAAATCGCGAAGAAAATCGCTGATGGTCTTGGCAAAGAATTAGTGATCGTCAAAACACAATGGGATGGCCTGGCACCTGCATTACAATCAGGGACCATTGATGCGGTAATCGCTGGGATGTCCCCTACAGCCGAACGACGGGAACAAATCGATTTTACCGATCCTTACTACGAATCGAACTTAGTCGTTGTCGTTCAAAAAGATGGTAAATTCGCAAATGCGAAAAGTTTAGCTGATTTGACAGGTGCAAAAATCACCGCCCAATTAAATACATTCCATTACACAGTGATCGATCAAATTCCAGAAGTACAAAAAGAACAAGCCATGAAAGATTTTTCTTCCATGCGCGTCGCGTTGGCTTCAGGCATCATTGACGGGTACGTCAGCGAACGTCCTGAAGGCGTCACTGCTACAGGGGCAAATCCTGATCTGAAGATGATCGAATTTGCCGAAGGTCAAGGTTTTGAAACCAACCCAGAGGATGTCCAAGTTGCCGTTGGTATGCGCAAAGGTGACCCCGATGTCCAAAAGGTCAACGAGATTCTAGCGACGATCCCTCAAAGTGAACGCACGAAACTCATGGATGCGGCTATCGAAGAGCAGCCTGCGGACACCAGCGGAGATTCAGCGAATCAAGGTCTGCTGGCCGATTTCAAAAAAATCATCGATGACTATGGTTCTCTATTTTTACGAGGGGCAGGATTGACGCTTTTCATTGCGATCGTTTCTACTGTCGTCGGATTATTGATTGGTCTATTAGTCGGTGTCTTTCGGACGCTGCCAGCTGCTGAAAATCCTGTAAGTCGCTTTTTCCAAAAATTGATCAATGCATTATTGACGATCTATATTGAAGTTTTCCGTGGCACACCAATGATGGTACAAGCTATGGTCATTTTTTATGGGACTGCTCTAGCATTTGGTGTTTCCATGAATCGTACGATTGCGGCATTATTGATCGTTTCTATCAATACAGGAGCCTATATGTCTGAAATCGTCCGTGGCGGGATCTTTGCAGTGGATGATGGCCAATTTGAAGCAGCACAAGCAATTGGAATGACTCACTGGCAAACGATGTTCAAAGTTGTCTTGCCACAAGTTATGCGAAATATCTTACCAGCAACAGGTAACGAAATCATCATCAATATCAAAGATACTGCCGTATTGAGCGTAATCAGTGTCGCCGATCTTTTCTTCCAAGGAACATCGGCTGCCGGAACAAATTATCAATACTTCCAAACATTTGCGATCATCGGTGCAATCTATCTCGTTTTGACAATCTCTGCGACTCAAATTTTACGTTTTGTTGAACACAAAATGGATGGTCCTAGTTCTTATGTCAAACTAGAAGATATCAACCCAGAATAAGGAGGAAGACAGATGTCAGCAATTATCGAAATCGATCATTTAAAGAAAAGTTTTGGCGACAATGTCGTTTTGAAAGACATTAGTCTTTCGGTCAATAAAGGTGAAGTCGTAACGATTATCGGCTCCTCCGGTTCAGGGAAATCCACACTGCTTCGGTGTATCAATCTTTTAGAAAAGCCAACCAGTGGAAAAATCATTTATATGGGCGAAAATGTCCTAGAAAAAGGATACAGCTTACCAAACTATCGGACTCATTTAGGGATGGTGTTCCAGTCCTTCAACCTTTTTAATAACATGGATGTTCTGGAAAATTGTGTCACGGGCCAAGTCACTGTTCTAAAAAGAAATCGCGCCGAAGCAGAAAAAATTGCTCGGGAGAATTTGGAAAAAGTCGGCATGAGCCGCTACGTCAAAGCAAAACCGGCTCAATTATCTGGTGGACAAAAGCAACGGGTAGCCATTGCCCGGGCATTGTCAATGGATCCTGATGTGATGTTATTCGATGAACCAACTTCAGCTCTTGATCCAGAGATGGTCGGAGAAGTTTTGAAAACGATGAATGCGTTAGCTCATACTGGGCTGACTATGGTCATCGTGACCCATGAGATGGGCTTTGCTAAAGAAGTCTCTGACCGAGTGATCTTCATGGACAAAGGTGTGATCGCTGAAGAAGGCACACCAGAAGAAATCTTTATCCATCCAAAAGAACAGCGGACGAAAGAATTTCTATCGCGGGTACTTAATTGATCCTGTGCTGAACTAGGGTACAAGTTGCAGACAAAATGATTTAGACGAACAGTCAGTGCCTTCCTGTCTTACAAGAGGGCATTGCTCGTCCTTACCGAATCATCTTCTTGTCGCTTGTTCCCTGGTTTCTTTTTTTGACCTGGATCAACTAAGAGTTGCTATTTGATCATTTTTTTGTTATTTTTTTTAAAACTAGAGAACTATAGGAGTAAGTTGATATGAAGAAAAAGTTACGTATTCAAGACTATTTGTATGTTGGTTCTATGTTGTTTGGTCTATTTTTTGGTGCGGGAAATTTGATTTTCCCAGTGCATATGGGACAAGAAGCTGGTAGTAATGTAGCCCTTGCCAATTTAGGTTTCTTAGTGACCGGAATTGGGTTACCATTCTTAGGCGTTATCGCATTTGGTCTTTCCCAAAGTACGGGTGTCTTCGAATTAGCTTCACGGATCAACCGCCGTTATGCCATTATTTTCACTGTGTTGCTTTATTTAGTGATTGGTCCTTTTTTTGCACTCCCTCGGTTAGCCACAACTTCCTTTGAGATTGGACTTGTACCCTTTGTTTCCCAAGATCTTCAAGCACCCTTGTTGGCCGTATTTTCACTATTATTCTTTGGGGCTGCATGGTGGTTCTCACGCAAGCCTAGTAAGATATTGGATTATGTAGGAAAATTCTTGAATCCCCTCTTTTTGGTATTGCTTGGCTTACTTTTAGTCTTTGCTTTTACGCAGCCAATGGGTACAATCCAAGAGGCACCTGTTTCTCCGCTTTACCAAGAACACGCCTTCTTCACCGGCTTCACAAATGGGTACAATACGTTGGATGCACTAGCCTCATTAGCCTTTGGCATCATTATTGTGACTGCGATCCGTAACATGGGTATCACGAAACCTTCCGAAATCGCGAAAGATACGATTCTTTCTGGCTCTATCAGTATCTTTCTGATGGGGATCATCTACACATTGCTTTCCTACATGGGAGCGATGAGCCTAGGAAAATTTGCGATCAGTGCCAATGGTGGGATCGCTTTAGCACAAGTAGCCAACCATTACTTAGGCCGCTCTGGAAGTCTGCTCTTAGCATTGATCGTCATTTTAGCTTGTTTGAAAACTGCGATCGGATTGATCACCGCATTTGCCGAAACCTTTGCAGAATTGTTTCCTGCAAGAAGCTACTTGTTTTTCAGTGCTGTTGCCAGCATTCTACCGGCGATCTTTGCAAATATTGGTCTGACGAAAATCATTGAGTTTTCAACTCCTGTTCTGATGTTTGTCTATCCGCTGGCCATTACATTGATTTTGTTGGCGATCATTAGTCCATTGTTCCAGCATCGTGCCAGTGTGTACCGTATGACCACTTATTTCACTCTGGTGGCAGCCGTTATTGACGGATTAAATGCTTGCCCGGCATTGATTAGAGACACTGCTGTCGTTCAGCAGTTATTGAAATTTGCAGAGCAATACTTGCCGTTCTTCAAAATCGGCATGGGTTGGCTGGCACCTGCAATCATCGGTTTCATCATAGGTCTCGTTTGGGCTTGGTGCAAAAAAGAACCGAAATCCGTCAAAAATCATTAATTCATTAAAAATGACCTACCATTTTTGAAAGGTAGGCCATTTTTTTTGATAAAAGACTGACAGTTGAAACAAAAACAGGTACAATAGACCCATTAAAGGAGGATATTTATGTTTTACGAAGAACTTATGATGGATCCGCAAACGTTGATCAAATTTAAATTATTCCGGCGCATGCTTACTTTACAAAATCCAAATCATCCAATCGCGCAATTAGCCAAAGAAATGGACTTGAGCTATCAGCAAACATTCATTGAGTTGACTGAGATCGATCAAGATTTACACGAGTTGACCCCGGATCACTTGTCAATACTTGGACGTGGTGGCAAGCTGCAGCCCCAAAATATTGCGGCAACGATTGATGAGTACCGGTTTTATCTTTTGAACAAGAGCGTACCATTCTTATATGTTCTTTATATGCTGAATGAAGAAAATCCTACCATTACGGATTTTTGCAAGAAATATGATGTCAGCCGTTCAACAGTATCCCGAAAATTCGAACATCTAAAAAACCATTTGAAGCAGTTTCAATTGCGTTTTACTTATACAGAATCGAATCTCGTTGGCGACGAGCGCTTAGTGCGTCTTTCCTTATTCAATATCATTTGGTTAGGCGTCCGGGGGATCAAATGGCCTTTTGCCGTTTCTGAGTCTGATGCAGAAGCTTTCGTCGATGAGTTTGCTAGCTATTTTCCTATCTCTCGTTCTTATCTAGGGAAGCTAGAGTTAAAATATTTTGCTGCGTTGGTCCTTTTACGCATTAGAAAAGCGAATTTTGCAAAATACGACCGCCGTTATAATTTTTTGATGAAAAACAATCGCTATTATGATTTCAATCGCTTGCGTACCACGTTGACTGCCGATACTGAATTAACAGAAAAACAGCTTAAAGGAGAATCAAGTTTTATCTATTTGCTCTCCCAAATGCTACCCTTCTACTTGTCTGAGGAAGATCCTTCCTTGCAACAAACATTGACATTCTATACGACTAAACAGAATCCGATCTATCCGTTAGTTTCTGATTTCCTTGCCCAAATGAAACAGACCTATTTTGCTGGACAGCAGGAACTTTTAGATGATCCTATCTTGATTGGTAATCTAATCAATGCGACCTTTGGCAACTACGTCTTTCGACAACCGTTTCCTAATATTTACCGGCTGCTCACCCTTTCCATGGGACATGGTCTGCCACAGGAACAATTGCATCAGCATATCGATCAATTCTTTACCGACTATCGCTCTTCCAATAATGTAGACTATATCAATGACACCAATCAAGAACAGTTAGCAGCGATGTTTACTCACGTCTTGTTACCATTCTATGATAAGATCCGCTACGCCAATCGGCTGCATGTCGGTGTCGTTTTGGAAGACAACTTTTTACTTGTCCAATCCTTGAATCAATTTCTGCAAGACCTGACCTTTGTGCAAGCGGATCCTTATGATCCGCAATTGAAGGAAACCTATGATTTAGTGATTAGTTCCAATCAATTGATGAAAAAAATGAACCCAACGATGGCAACTTATCTATGGGATTATGCAGCTGCTGATGCTCAATACATCGATCTTTATCGTACGTTGAAAAAATACTTCAATGAAAAAAATCAGCACGTGTAACCGAATCGTTATCTTTTCTTAAGAACTTCCGAAAACTTTTGTCACAGAATATTCATATTTAGTTAGTATAGTATAAGCATACCAACAAACAACCCTAACACTTTTTCATTTTTAACTCCTTCCCGCCGGCCACCCACCGGCGGGTAATTTTTTGCCTCTTTTTCTCTAGAAAGCAATCTTTAAAACTTTCCAAGCTTTTCTCCACAAAAAATTCACATTTGCCGACTATAGTATAAGCATACCAACAAACAACCCTAACTAACACTTTTCATTTTTAACTCCTAGCCTGTCAGCCACCCACTGACAGGCTCCTTTTTTTGTAAAATTCCTTTCTGTAGTACAATCAATACAAAAAGGGGGGGCTTTATGACAAACACCATTGAAACAGTTGATCAGTATATTGCTGGCTTTCCGGATCATTCCACTGTATTGCAGGAGGTCCGACATGTAATCAAAACAGTCCTGCCGGATGCCGAAGAGCGGATTCGTTATCAGATGCCAACCTATTTCCAAACAGAGAATATCGTCCACTTTGCCTGTGCAAAAGAGCACATAGGATTTTATCCAACACCCTCTGCCATTCTTGCTTTTGAAAAAGAATTGCAGCCTTATAAGACCAGTAAAGGAACAGTCCGTTTTTCGTTTACAGAACCTATTCCTTATGAGTTGATTGCTCGAATAACCGCTTGGCGTTTGCAAGAAGTTTTAGCGAAAACAACTACCGATTAACTAAAAAAGTGTAACAAAAAAGTCTGTGAGTGTAATAAAACAACGTCCTAAGATCAGCTTGATTGCTTCTTCCGCCTACATGGCTGTTATCTGCTGTCTTGGTCTCTTGTTTTACTTACGTCACAGACTTTTTTTACTTTTCGGGCCGCGTTGCTTTGACCTTTAATGTGCTGACCTTTAAAACGCTGGCTAAAGGGATCATACGAATTTGTTGCCGATCACTTTGCAGTTTCAAAACAACTTGTTCTTTCGCAACCGTTTTTCCAACGATCCAACCGGTAACGGTTTCAAAACTGCCAACCTTCTCGGTTTTCACTTGTAAGACGACCAGATGTTTGTCACTGGCCGCTTTTTGCAAAATTTGCCGAATCTCATTGATCTTTTCAGTTTGATTTTTTTTATCGGCATTGTCACTGAAGAAAGTATCCAACAAGGTTGTCGAAGTCATGACAATCAACTTGCCCAGCTGTCTGATGGGAGATGATTTCTTTTCCATTGGTCTTTCCTTTCTGCTAACAGCAGCGGGTTTCTCTAAAACCGCACATACGTTCTCGTTTATTGCTTTTATTTTAACAAATTTTGAGGAAAAAACAAGCGAACATTCCCTTTATTGGGCAGCATTTTTTATTTTTTCTATCCAAAGGGGCAGTCCTGCTTGAATCAAGCGGTATGTTTGGTTGAAATCTCCTGTGTAATAAGGATCTGGAATATCTTCTCCCTCTCCAGGAACGACACTTAAGTACGTGTAAAGCTTATGCTGCGTACCTGCTGGAGCCATTGCTGACAGGTCCTCATAATTGTTACGATCCATGCCAATGATCCAGTCATAGGTTTCAAAATCCTCAGAAGTGATCTTGCGGGAAACCATGTTCTGCCAAGAAATCCCCGCATCTGCTAATAGTTGACGAGTTCCTTGATGAGGCGGATTACCCGCTTCCCATGAACTAGTGGCTGCTGAATCGATCTGCCAAGGCAATTGACGTTCTGCTATTGCTTGCTTGAAAAGCCCTTCTGCCATCGGTGAACGACAAATATTTCCTAAACAGACAAATAAAACTTTCGTCATGATTATTGCTCCTCTTTTTGATAAATTTGATAAGAAAAAAATTCCACATCTTTTGCCAAGCGAAAGAGTTGGGTCGCGATTTCTAATGGCATTTCCGGAAAATCATCACGAATCCAAGTTTCTAAGATTCCACTACAGCCATAAGAAAAGAAACGGCTGTAAAAAGCAATGTCTTGTTGCGACAATTGTTGCTCTTCATCGACTTCATCAAACAAGCGCTGAAATAACGGCTCCGTAATTTGATAAAACTCACTCATCAGAATATCTCGGTCATAAGTAACAGATTTCCGATAGAAGGTTCCGTTTTGCCGCATCGCCTTCAACATTTTCAAAGCTGCTTCTTCCCAATTATCTAGCGAAATGTTTTCAGATGTTAGATAAATCAGCGCATCTGTTTTGTAGATCCAACGAATCAATGCTTTTTTATCCGGGAAATGATAATAAAAGGTTTGTCGATTGATCTGCGCCTTCTCAGCCAGCTCTTGAATGCTGATTTTGTTTAATTCTTTTGTCTCACAAAGTTCAACGAATGTTTGACCAATGACTGCTTTGGTTTGATTCCCTTCTGCCATGGTACACCTCTTTTTCAAATTCTCTCCTTATCATACCAAATTTCCAACTAAAAAAGTATTCTTGCAGAAAAAATCCCAGCTATTTCACTAGCTGGGATCAAAAAAAGAGCTGAAAACAATTTCAGCTCTTTTTTTAATGATGCAATCCTTCACGTCCCAATCGGTTGGGTGAACTTATTTCTCAAATTTTTTTTTCAAAAATTCTCTGCGGATGCCCACGACTTTCTCGGTAAAGTTGACCCAATCCACTGGACGCGGCGGCGCCAGCCACAAAATATGATTGATCCCCATTGCCCCATAAAAAGGCATGTTTGAAAGAGTCAGATGAGTCTTTTCATCTGGAAAACTTTGAAACTGAATATTCAAATCGAGAATCTTTTCAATATTGTTGCGAATCATTTGATTATACGAACGACCATAGGAAAAATCGACACATACATAGAGAGGAACAGATATTTCTTTTAATGGTATCGTTGAGATCAATAAAATCAGATAGCGAAAGAATAAGAATTCCTTATTGTTCCACAAAATTGGTCGATTCCGGTTGGCTTCAAGGTAGTTCCGACAAAAAGCCACATATTCAGGGTATGTTTCCAAAAAGTAGGTGACGTCCAAATGCTGATACTCACATCGCGAACTGAAAGAAAAAGAAAGCAGTTGGTAATGAATGCTCGTCAATTCAGTTGTAAGTAATGCCAGAAGTTCTTGTGAAAGAGTGAAACGTCCACTAAGTTCTGTATAGAAATGTTCATTTAATTGCGTGATGTAATGATTTTGATCAATGTAACGGTCATTTTCTATTAACCAGCCTTCAACGATCAAGAAACGCAATATTTCCCGCGCTTCCCGCTCTAACGTAGCAAGACTCGCCATAGGAACGATCTTAGACAACCACGTCTTCAGCTCTTCAATGATCCGTAAGTGTTCTGCATTAATCAATCCGTCTTCGACGGTATTTTGCAGGAAATGACCATTGCACATTCGGGTAATAATGATTCCTAAGTATTGTTCTTTGCGGATCTTCATTCGAGCAGATTGCTGTGGATTCAACCAGCCTTGACTATTAAGCATATCGAATGTCTTTCTTTTCGTCTCGATTTCTTTAGGAAAAACCGATTGATTCAAATAGTATTCTTTCATAAAAAACAATAAGATGAATTCTCTTATTTCATTTTCTTCACCGGTCAATCGAAATTCCTTTGTCACCTCAATGTCATAGTCGTTAAGGATCTGCTTGAATTGTTTAAATTCCTTATAGACAGGCGTATGGCTCAAAAAATGGTTCGTAGCGAATTCATAAAGTGAAGAAAGCTGTTCAAAAAAACACTCTTTCAGCATGGAAAATTTCAAGGACTGGTCTAAATAGTAGGTCAAAACTGTATCAGAGGTTGCCAGACCCGAAGCATTTAATTTGATCACTGTCCCATCAGTCACAATGCCAAATTCGTCATCCAAGCCAAATTCATAGAAGTCTGTATTTAATTCTTGAACGGTTTTGTTGATCAGAAATTCGGACATTGTCAGATTATCCATCAATGTCTCTTTTGTCTCGGATAAAGAAACCGCATTTTCCAAATATTGAAGCAGCACCAATTTTCGCTTATCCGCTTTATTCAAAAATGTCAAAAACATGCGTTTTCAGGCCTCCATCATTCTTTTGCCCATAAAGGACACTTCCGGTAAATAAATAGCACAAGCTCGTGAGATAAGACGGCTTGTCGTTGCCATCACCATCTGAATCATCATCTGGCATCGCTAGGTCGACCGACAGACTATTTGCAAGGAAGATATCTTCGACCGTCACGCGTTTTGCCAGCTGCTTGCCATCAGCCAAAAACGGTTTTGCTATATTCGACAATGGCTGTACCTTTTGATTGTTCTCTTTTGATTCGGGTTCTTCCTTAGGCGATGCTGGCTCTTCTGTTTTTGGTGCCTTCTTATCGACAGGCGCCTCGTTTATTTCCGGAGGATCTTTCGGAACGATTTCTTCTGAAGGATTTAACGGATTGTAAATGGTAGCGAATACGACCTGTTCTGTGACCAGATCGATCATTCCGATAATAATACAGGCTCCTAAAACAAAGCCAAATTTGCGTTTCATTGATCATTTCACCGCCTTAAAATAGTTGTATCTGGAATCAATCACTTGTATCTGTCCCCACGCGCCATCAATCGATGGGCATACCAGAGACACCCGCACATAATTAGGAGAAACAGGAGAAGAAAGAACCAGCTTTTTCTTACTTGCCGCTGCCAAATCTGTTTTTGATACTGCCTGCTCTTCCACTGCTGACTCTTTTCAACGGTTTTCTCTGATTGCTCCGCATTTTTTGAAAGCGTGAAGGTCGGCTTTGCCGAAATTACCAATCGCTCATCTGTCCTAGAAGGTGTAGGACAAGTGATCAATGTTAAAAGGGGCTGCTGATTTTCAATCACTGTTAAATCTGTTTCATTGACTTGCTTGACTTCGTCAATCGTATAGGTTTGCGTTTGGTCTAAATAAGTGACACTCACTTCCATGCCGGTTTCAGCTTGCTTCAACAAACCGAACAATAAACTTTGTCTGCCTAAATGATGGCCTAAGATCACAAAGTTATCTTGGGTCAGCGTTCGCTTTGGAAACATCACAACACCGCCTTGCAGCAGCTGTTGATTCGTCAGTTCTACCAAAAGAGGTTGCTGAAATTGGAGCGCTTCAATCGATACGAATCCATAGGCAGTCAATTCCGCTGGTTGAGGCGTAAGGACATCTTCCATCGTTGGAATCTGAATCTGCTCTTCTTCCATAAATTCATCAGGTAATTGATCTGATACGATCAATTGCTTTTGTCCTAACTGGATCCCGATAAGATTTTCTTTGAGAAAAGGGAGAGAGAGAAAAATGAACCCGCAAAGAATCAGTCCATCGATCATCACTTTCCAAAACCAGTTACTCTGCTTCATTCTTTTTCTTTCGGCGATACCAAATAATCAGAAATGCAATGATCAATAAGAGCAAACCAATCAAAAGATACAGCCATGTGTTATCTTCTTCAATGGTGACATCTTTTCGATTGAGAGCCCGCGCAACATCACCAGCTACTGTAAACTCTTTTTCAAATTCCCATTTGTATAAATATGTTTCTTCTTCATCGCCATTCTTGACTTTATACTGTCCTTCATCATTTTTTCCGCTGTAGGCAACAGATTTCAATACGTACGTACCTGCTTCAAGCTTTTGGCCTTCCAATGAGATGGGGTAGGAGAAATGGGAATTCGGTGCCATCTGCATACCAGAAGTATCAGAAGAATAGAGGCTGTCGCTTTGACCTTTTTTAGTGACTTCGTTGATCAAGCGAAATGAATTCAAATAGGTAGCTGTCGGATTTTGTAAAGTCACATTGATTACATTGCGGGCATTCACTTGACTTGGTTCGACGGCTAACAAATTCAAATCTGGAACGACTTCATCCGTTGTTTGACGCAGCAAAATCGCGACGACATAAGCATATTCATTTTTGATAGCTAATCCTTGCTCCTCGGACTGATCAGAGGATTCTTCCTGCTTTTCTTTTAATGTCAAGCCCCCGGAAATCATGCCTGTAAAAGATTCTGAAGGCATGCTTATTTTTAAAGGCACTGTCACTTGAGACTGTTTAGGAATGGTGATGGTCTCTGCAACGTCTACCAAATCTTTCAAATTGTGCTTTAAGGTTTCATCAGGTTCGATATCATTCTGACCGTATTCAACAACACCGTTTAGATTGGTCGTTGCGGAAGCGATCTTAGGTTCGATTATCACGTCTTTATCCGTATCATTTCTTAATTGAACCTCCACCGTTTGAACAGAGCCTGGCGACATCTTCAAATCAAAATAAGTTTTAGATTTGTCTATTTGGTTCTCTGGTATGACTGGATTTACTGCAAAATTGAATTCAGAGGCCATGCCCTTTACCGAAATAAACAAGAAAAGACTTGCCAAAATCAGCGTAACGAGCTGTTTACTTTTTTTCATGATGAATTTTTTCCTCTCTATCTATGTATCGCCCTTAAATGTCAAAATCATAAACCTAAGGGCGCTGACTGCTATGGATTTGTTGGTGTATCTGTTAGCAACCAGGTAAATGTGGTACTGTATTTCGCGGCATATTTCGTTGTTGAGCCTGGTACTTCTAATTCAATACTATCTACGGCTGCAGATAAACTGTCGCCCCAGCTCATGAGATAAGTACCGGCCCCTTCCCCTTCTTGGGCACTCATAACTAATGATTCAGCACCATTGGGATTCAATGTAATCGCGCTTTTAAAATTAGAAGGTTTTGGTGATTCCGATGGGGTAACAATCGTACCGTTATTCAAGCGAATTTGAGCTGCTTTTAATTCTTGGTCTTCTGCCGTTTTAAACTGACCATTTTGTTTGACATGCAATGTCCAGCCACTTTCCGTTCCTCGGTTGTCTGTGACTTGCACAAAATTCGGTCCTTCTTGCTCCGCACCTGCTGCATCCACATATTTTTGCAATGCAGCATGGTAGATCTCCGTTTTTGAAGTGATTTTTTGCGTGCCAAAATACAAACTGGAGGCAAAATCGATCGATAACGGCCCATTGGTTCCTGGTTCAGGTTTGCCATCTGGTGTTGTTGGATCGACTGGTTTGATTGGATTTTCTGGATCTGGGTCTGTTGGACTAATTGGATCCGTTGGCTCTGTATTTGGTTCAAAGACGATTTGTCCATTTGAATGATAAGCTGCCACTTCTGCTGCTTGAGCAGTGATCGGTATTGTCAATCCCAATCCTACGAATGCTACTGCGGTTACTAATTTTTTCATTTTTTTCTCCTTCTTATACTTCATTTCCTGGTGTATCTGATAATGTCCAAGTCAACGTTGTTTCATAGCTGACCGCGTCTTTTGGCGTGTTGCCAGGTACGGTTAATGAGATCGCTTTAGTGATCGCTGATTCAACTTCTTGACCATTGCTGTCATTTTCTCTCACTGTTTCGACAGCTCCCCAAGCGTTGACCCAAGTTCCCGCACCAGATTGAGCAGCGGCTGTCATCACGATTGCTTCAGAACCGCTCGCATCTAATGTGATCGTCTCCGTTGGAACCGGTGCAGTCACCCCTAGCGCATTGGATTTTACAGCAGGTTCCGTTAATTTAATGACTGAACCTGTTAATTCTTGATTTAATGTGTTCTCATTTTTGAATTGACCATTTTGTTTTACAGTCAGACGCCAGCCAGCATTATTTCCCCGATTATCTGTGACTTGTACATAATTTGCTGTTTTCAACATTGCTGCCGTCCCATCATCGTTCAAGTATGTTTGTGCTCGAGCGTAATAAGTTTCATTTTTATTCGAGATTTTATTGACCCCAAAATCCAAACTTGACGCATAATCGATCGATAATGGCCCGTTTGTTCCTGGATTCGGCCCATCTGGATCCGTTGGGTCGACAGGATTCACTGGCTTTTCTGGATCAGGATTTTCCGGATTGACGGGATTTGTAGGATCTGTATTGGGGATAAAATCAACCGCCCCATTTGACCGATAAGCCACTGTTTCTGCTGCGGACACATTCACTGCCCCCACAGTAATGCCTAAAGCAATTCCCACTCCTACGAATGCTCTTTTTTTCATTTTTCTACTCCTTCTTATTCAGTCCCTGGTACATTTTTGAGGTTCCAAGTCAACGTTGTTCGATATTCTTTGGCTAACTTCACGGAACGACCAGGAACGTTTAATTTTACAGCTTTCGCTCCTTCTGATGCATCAGCACCAAACCGATAGATCCAAGTCCCCATCCCCTTGCCTACTGGAGCATTCACCAAGTTCATTTCACTATCAGGGACAAATGTATGGTTCTCCACCACAGTTGGTGCGTAGTGCATATCTGTCACGGAAATCGCTGTTCCGTAAGAAATTGACAATGAAGCACCTTCTAGCACTTCATTCTGTGCTGTCTTAAATTGACCGTTCTGTATGACGCTAAGAGACCAGCCTTCTTGAGTCCCCCGTTTATCTGTGACTTGCACATAATTCGGTCCTGCTGAACCTGAAGTGAATTCTTGTAGCTTTGCGTAGTAATCCATTGTTTCTGATGTGATCTTTTGATTACCAAATTGGAAACTGGAGGCAAAATCAATTGACAATGGACCGGCTGTCCCTAGATTTGGCCCATCTGGGTCTGTTGGATCGACCGGGTCAACCGGTTTTTCAGGATCGGTAGGATCCACTGGTTTAGTAGGATCATTATCCGCTTCAAAAGTGATTGCTCCATTTGATGTATACTCTGCTGCAACTGCAGTAGTCTGCAAGAATGCTGAACTAATGAGGACGATACCCGCTGTTAATAAAATCTTTTTCATTTCGTATGCTCCTTTTTGATAAAATAACTAGTGCTGCCAACAAACAAGCTCCCCCTGTGAGTTGAATGGTACTGTAATAATCAGAACCTGTTGCTGGCAAGATTTGATTCCCTCGATGGTCGAATTGTTGATTTCCCGGTACTTTTACCGGTGGTTCTGGATTTTCTGCCGGATACTCATAAACGCCATAAAATGACGTTACTCCATTGCTGTCATATGCGCCTATCTCAGCAGCTAAGGTAGTTGCAGAAAACAAGAATAACCAGCCGAGCATACTTCCAATAATGATTTTTTTCATCTTTCCTCTCCTGCCATTTATGGATTTCCAGGGGCAGATACTAGTTGCCAAGATAATGTTCCGCTATATTCGCCTATTTTTTGCTTTTCTACCGGAACAACTAATTTAAGACCTTTATTCGCTGTTTCTCCCCAATCTTGATTCACATGATAGTCGCCGTTTTCTGTCAATTCCGTCTCTTCAACGATAATTTCCCCATTTGTTAGTAATTGCTCTTCCCCATTTTTTACAAAGAACAACGTATTTTCTAAATGATCTGTCCCATTACTCAAGCTCTGCTGTTCTTTCACAGTGAGCCGCCAAGGACTTCGTTCAGATCCTCGTGTATCTTTGACAATCAAATCTCCTTGAATGTCAGGCCAATACGTTTGAGTGGTGGTAGTGATTTTTTGTGCCCTAAAATCGATAGTTGTCGGTACACTGCTCAAGGTCAACTCACCAGCGATCGCCACATTCACTGTTTTTTCAGCTGTTTGCCCATTTTCGGTGAAATGATACGTAGTTGTGACATTTTTTAGCAGCTCTTCTTCGCTTGTTTGCTGGATCGATTCGAGTGCTTCTGGTGCAACTTGCGGCAACTGCTCGTCTCGACCATCAGCAAAAATCGTTGCGGCTTCCGTATATGCTGCTAAATCAGCTTGATTCGTGATAGCCGTTGCTTCCCCTAAAGTCAAGCGGCTATCTTTGGCAAAGACAGCGAATTGCCGATTGCTTGCCAAGGCACTCTCATTTTTCACGACTACCAGATTGACTGCTTGTTCTACAGATGATTGATTTGCTGCTCCTGCTTTGAATGAAACAAGATGCTTGCGAGAAGTTGCTGACCCCAATGGTTTTTGAATCTCTGCTATTGCTTCTTCCGTCAGACTATCTGTAAAGAATGGGCGTCCTTGTGCCTGCAAATAGTCCAGTGCATCTTCTTTAGTGAGGTTCTCAGCTTCTTGTTCTGTAATGATTGCGTTCTGAGCACGAAGTTCAGCTTGATTCGAGTAAGAAACCTTCACTTGATAGCTGTATTCACCATCGGGAATCTGCCAATCGACTGGATCTGAAGACGATTGTTCTGGGATTGTTTCTGTCGCACTAGCAACTTTGCTTGACTGGATCTGTCCAGCATAAAACCAAGAACCTGTATTCTGGGTTTCTGGTGTAAAGGTCAGTGTCGGTAAATTTGACCCAGTATATGGAATAAGCAGCCGCCCTTTTTGAACCTGGATGCCAGCAATATCTGTTCCCCATGCTTGAATCACAAGTGGCGCATTATTTTCTTTAACGCCTGTCACGTCATGAGTAATTGAACCTTGCCCATCAGCGATACCGGGCATTTCGACTTCATAGTCGATCACTGAACCAGGAATCGCAATTCCGTAGCCATTGACCCCCGTCACATCATTGTCCCCAATGAATGTTTTACCAGTCGCTTTTTCGATGCCGCTAAAAGTGATTGGCGTGATCGGCGTCGCATTGTTTGCAACTGGATTGATAGTCAATACTTGGTAGCTTGTGACTTCTCCAAACCAAGTGCCCTGACTTTTTACTTGTGCTGCAGCATCATTCTCCGTATTTTTGATCCAAGTCAAATGATCTTTTTTTGAATCTGGCACTTCAAAATCGGAAAGGTTGATCCGACCAGTACCCGGAGGAGATTCAATGGTTGCCTCATCTTCGATGGTTAACTTACTGCCTGAAATCATGTTGTTTGCTGAAGAAATTCCAATACCGGCATTTTTCGACAGCTGGATCGTCCCAAACTGGTGATAAGTCGTACTATGGTTGGCCGCTGTAGCTGAGCGCCCATTTTTGATATCCCCACCGGTAGCCATCAATGTCAATCCGTTACTCACAGTTAATTCGGTAAAATTCACGAGACCTAATCCTGTCATAGATATGGGCTCATCTTGGTAAGCATTGGTTCCATCTACATTCTCGCCAAAATTCATTTTGACTTGATTGGTGCTGTTAGCAACGATTGCATTGGTGAAATTGTCCGTTGCATTTCCGCCAGAGATCCCATTGATACTTTTCGCCCCTTGAATACGCATCTCTACATCGCGCAAAATCTGATTAGAGGAAATATTCGAGTAATAGGTGGTATATAAATTACCAATACTGGAATCTTCCGCTTGAATGTTCATCATGATCTTGCCGCTTCTCGTATTGCTAGCAGTTCGGCCGCCATCCCCATAAATCGTGGCACCGTTCAAGACATCCGATCCTGGTTTTGTATAGATGTTCAGCGTAATCGTATTGGATGTATCTGCTCCGACAATATTTGTACTGTTGAATGGATTTCCACCTGAAATATTGGTCCCGCTAGGCAGCTTAAACTCACCGTCATAATTTCTTAAATCCAATGTTAAACTTGCATTTCCCAACAGTCTGCCATTGTTAGTCACACCACCAGAAAAACCATTAGAGCCAGTTCGTGGGGTACCAGAAAAGTTCCCGCCGAAAATCCGATTATTCGAATTTCCGTTGATCGTATGAGAACTGGCAACACCATAGGATGCTCCCATTGAGGCGTTGATCACTCCATCGTAAACCGTTACTGCTACATCGCCACCGATCAGAAGATCGTCCCAACCGCCGCCAGACAAGAACCAATCCACTTGTCCGTTATTGACCGTCGTTTCACCATTACCATAGACTCTTCTACCGGTATAGCCAGTACCTTCAAGGGTGTCTACGATCCCTGAGTTCAATGTATTCGATGCATTTCCTTCAATAACTCCAGAGAAAGAGCCGCCATAGGTCCAGCGAGCAACCGTATTATTTAGAATTGTTTTAGTATTCCCTTTGATATAGATGTCCCAGGCAGTTCCTGGATAGCCGCCACCCCCGACAATATCCCAGCCAGATAGTTCCCCTCGATTTTTGGTTGTTGTGGAATAAGCAAGGTTGGTCGGTTTTGATCCTTTATAAGCAATACCGTCTCCACCTGGACTGCCATCTGCTGTAATCGACCCCACTTCAATCGTGGTATTCCCATCAATATAACCGCCGCGACCTGCAGCTGTAGTATATGTTGCACCATTTGAAAAAGAACCGCTGACCAGATGGGAGGTAATATTGCCGTATACTTTGAAACTTGCTCCCGCTTCTGCTAATTGAGCCCGTTGTGCGGGAGTATAATTGTCGTAAGTCGTTGTATTCGAAGCTCCCATCGAACTTTGTGAGAGCGTGCTGACATTGTTCCCGCCGCCGCCATTGAAATCACCGATCCCACCGACACTAGCGCTAGGACCCGCTTTGACCGTATTTACGATGTTTCCATTGATTGTGCCAGAGTATCGATTACCACCTTCAAAAGTTGCCCGGCCTGTAGAATAGAGACTCGAATCAAGATTCGTTACGATGGCCTCTTTAGCAGGTTCCGAGCCAATATTTCCATAATAGGAACCGCCGATAAAACGATTGGCTGTCCCAGTCCAGCCTCCACTACCGGAAACAGTGCTGTTGATTCTACCGTCGATCGTTCCATACTGAACCCCTCCGACAAACGTTCCCAACCGAAAATTGGCATTTTCCGTAGCAATCGTCGTTTCAACATTCCCAGTCACATTGGCTGCATTTGTAGCACTTGATCCAACACCACCGCCATAATAGTTTGTCAATGTGCCATTCAATTGCTTGATCGCTACTTTTGTATTGCCATCGATCGTTCCAACATTGGCTCCCCCTGCAATGGTACTTATCCCAGAGACGGTATTGTTTACGTTGATCGTTACATTCCCCTTCAACGTTCCGCCGCTTTGGTTGCCCCCATAAATATTCCAAGTACCTGAACCCGTGTTATTCACATGGATCGTCGGATTGCCTTCCAGATCCCCACTGTTTGTGCCACCATATATCGTAAAGCCATTTCCAACGGCACCCCCATTGAGGAAAAGACTGTGCCCGTTCATGTAAATCGTCGATCCCCTATAGTCGATATTGCGAAACACGATATCCGAGCCAAAATAATTATTCGTTGAGAAATCAACCCGTCGACTGCCTGAAGCCAATGTTGTCGCATCTGTGATGGGATCGTTAGCATGACCAGTTAATATCAAGCGACTAACTTTCCCTTGTAATGCATAAAACGTGATATTGCTACTGTCTACTGTGCTTGGTATTGTTTTGGCTGTCAGATCAGCCGGTAAAGTCAAGGTACCCCCTGATCCGACATACAAAGCAAACTCACCGCCATTGCCATTTTGATACATATCAAACAAGGCTTGCCGAAAGCCATCGACACTATTTGCATACTCTGCGTAAGTTTCCCCATCGCCTGCAGGACTTGGAACGGCAACAAGTCGTGAAGGATCTGCACTTGCAATAATATCTTTGATGGACAGGTCTACTAAGGAACCGCTAGACCGGACACTCACGCCCTGTTTAAAAACTGCTTGCAAGGTCTGATCATGATCTAGGTCCACGTTTTGCAATGCTTCATTACTATAAATTTTTCCTTCTAGCTGCCAGCCTTCAAAGGATGCCGGATTTTTAAAGGAAGGAATGTCCGTTGCTGTAAGACGTTCCCCTTTTTTCTTGCTGATTTGAAGGCTTGTTTCTCCTGTTTCCAACAAACGCCCTTCAGCACTTTTGAAGGTTATCGTCAGTTCTTCTGACTCTTGTGAAGAACTAGTAACAGATTCTTGGGAATGAGATTCAGATGCTGAATGTGCTGGCGATTCATCCGATTCTGCTGTTTCAGTCGCTTCAGATGTTTCGTTTGTTTCGTTATCCTGACTTGCGGTACCTTCACTGCTTTCACTGCTACTTTCTCTGTTACTCGTGATACTTTCCTTATTATCTATATCGCTAAGCTTTTCTAACTCGTTTAAAGCATCCGTTGTTTCACTTTTTTGCGCGATACTTTCTGCATGTGCAACTACCTCTGTGTATGAAAAACAAGGAGAAGATACTAATAGAAAAACAAGAAAATTGGTTAAAAAACGATTCACTTTATCCCTCCTGACTGAGTGAAAATGAGTAAAATATTGCGCAATACACGCATTATGCTATCCATAGTCTATATCCAAATAAAAAAAGGATTATAATTTTTTTTCATCCATTCCAAAATTATGATTATAAATTGACATCCTAACCGCTTGTTTCTTCTCATTTTTGGCCTTGTCAGGCAGTTTGTTTGACATTTACTTGAAATGCTTGGAAAGGATAAATTTAGAGTTAATTTCACCTAGCATACTAAAAAAACGTAAGAGTTCAAGAGATATAATTAGAATAAGATTATAAAAATCACATAATAAAGCAATCTTTACCACTGAAAAATTAATCTATTATCCGAATTATTTGTACTTGATGCCCCTATATAGAAATCGCTAACATCATTTATATTTCATAGAATTAATAATGTTATAACGAATAATAATTCACTGTATTTTCTAAAATAAAATAACTCAAAGTATAATAACCGAAAAAAATTTATAATTTTTTCTAAACAACATTAGAAAAATAATACAATCATAAAAAATAAAATATCTATTAATCTAATTTAACAGCATGTATTTTTATTTCCGTGCGCAAAAAAAGCACCAAACAGTCCTCTGTTTGGTGCTTCATTTTCAATTATTTGGAAAAGAACGTCCATCAATAAATGTTGTATAGATATGCTCGTCCTCTACTTGCTCTCCTTGAATCGATTTGACGATTTTCTCTGAAGCAATCATTCCCCAACGATGCTTCGAGTAAGAAATTGTCGACAACCGCGGCTGTATAAACGCCCCTAATTCTGTATTGTCAAAACCAATGATGCGGATATCTTCTCCGATTTTTAAGTCTGTTTTACGTACATACTTATAAACCCCGATGGCCATTTCATCGTTTAAGGCAAAGATATCGATTGGTCTTAGCGGATTTTTTGCTAAAATTTCTTCTGCTCCCCGATACCCTGAGGGTTCAGTAAAATCACCAGCTATTACATCATAGGAAATGCCAAATCGGGTAAGCTCTTTGATACTGGCTTCTAACCGTTCTTGACTATCATAACTTTTTTCAGGACCAGCAAGTAAAAAGACATGTTGGCTGCCACCTGAAATCAATTTATCAATAGCCAGTGCCGCACCGCCTTTATTATCCAAAAGGACTTGATGGATATTTTCATGATCGAGGATCCGATCTAGTACAACGATTTGATGTCCCTGCTGAGCATACCGCTCAATTTCCTCTGAAGGAAAAGTCCAATCTAAAATGATGGCTCCATCGATCATACGCTCTGGTATAAACAAATGGGATTTTTTGCCGCTGCAAACAATCATTTCGTAACCAAAAGTCTCGAGACTTTTTTTAATCCCGTCTAGCAACTCTCCATAGAAACTCCCCGCGTAGTCTGCGAGGTACACGCCAATGATGTTCGTTTGTCTGCGCTTCAGTGTACGAGCAGCCATGTTCGGAACATAATTCAAGTCACGAGCAATCGCTTGGATACGGGCGCGCGTCTCCTCCGTCACTTTAGGGCTGCCGTTCAAAGCATAGGATACAGTGGAAATAGACACACCGGCTTTTTTAGCAATATCTTTGATCCCTACCATGGCTCCTCCTTTCTATCGATAAATATCGATATGATTTATTTCCTTATTGAACAACGGCAGTACTGCTGATTTGTCTAAACAAAAGGCCCCTTTTCGATAGCTGTTTTCTGCTAGTGTATAGTCTACCGGTTGGCCATTGATCAATACCTGTTCTTTTGACGCTTCGTGAAAATGGATCTTAACCGGTTGATCAAAGACCCGGTAGGTCATCGTTAAGTCAGATAACTCAGTTGGCAAGACAGGATCAAGGAACAAATCATCTGCCATTTCGCGAATGCCCAAGACATTGCTGATCAATTGATTCAAATAGATACCTGGTCCGCTTGAGTACACGCGCCAACCGCCTTTTACACCGACGCTTCCATCTCTAAGTTTACCAAAATTCTCTTGGGCTTCAAGCCTTGTTTTGAAATCGCCGTCAGAGCTGCTGAAATAGACATTGGCTTGTCGCAGTTCTGCATTTGGCACGCGTTCTTGCAACTGAATAGGATTGATGACCCCTAAAGCATGCCAAGTTTCTTCTTTTTGTCCCAATTTGGCCATTGCTTCAGTAAAACGGATGTGGGCATGAACATATTGCAACCCGATTTCCCGACCAAAGTTCGCTGCTTGCTCTGCACGTTTGAAATTCGTACTGACCCCACCATGATAAGCCGCTGGACGATTCATCAAGCGAACGCCATCTGGATGTTGCAAGTGTTCTTTGATGATGCCTAAATGGTGCTCGGCTTCGTCCGGAGAAAGTAATTCACCGATCATGCTTTGCTGCATCGGCAACAATCGGTACTGAATCCCTGTCTTTTTGTCTTCTGGATGGATCATCAATTCCACATGTTCAGGGTCTTCCATATAAACAAATCCTGGGATGGTTCCTGAGGACAAAATGTATTTATCAAAATCTGTACGAATGCCGCTGACGATGGTTTGTAAATGATCAGCATAATTTGGATCATAGTCTTTCAGCTGTGCCGCTAGTTTCTTCATCACTTCATAAGTTAATGCAACTGTCCAACTGCTGGCCATCTGCTTTTTCAATTTGCTATTGTTTGGTTGCAGGGTATCATCCCAGTCCCCATCCCCATAACATGAAAGATACGTACCTTCCAAGAAATTCGCTTCGATATATGCAATCTCTTTTTGTAAATGATCATAAAGAGAAGCAGTTTGACTTGTCTTTAAGAACGTTTCGCGATCTGTATAAGGTATTTGCGTTTCTAAAATCGCGAAGTCCTTCGTTTTTTCCAAGTAATCGCTGACGACTTTCATTGGCCACACAATCACATCTCCATGACTTTCGTCGGCTTTTTGTTTTTCGTAGCGGTCAAACATAAACCATTGCGGCCAATTGCCATCGTCGGCAAATTGATTGGCAAAGAGGTGTTTGATGATCGACGCAACGATCTCTGGACGATTGACTGCTAAGAAAAATTCTGTTGGTCCTTGTGAGACATCTCTGGTCCCCCAAGCAGCACCGCCATACTGTTCCAAACCATGAGGAGACAAATAATGGACCAGCATGTTGTGCGTGTACCACCGAGAGAGCAAATTAAGAGTTTGGACTTCTGCTTGGTCATGGGTCAATTCAAATTGATTCAGCAGTGAATCAATGAACGTCACATATTTTGCTTCTTCTTGCTGCTTAGAAGACGCTTGTTCTCGGTAAGGATCTCCGGTCAACGTTCCTTGAATCTTAAGGGTAACTTCTGACTGATCCGCAAATGTCAGAACAGTTAGTGCGCCATCACTGTTTTCTTGTAAGAACAAGGAATCATCTGTCACATCAAAAGGCTGATCCGCCTGCAGATAATAAGTTAATTCTGGATACGCTTCTTTTACTGGTGACGTAGTCCCGCTTGTGATCACTACTTGCTGCTCTTTTTTCACAACCGCTGTCGGTGCTTCTTCATCTGGTCCCATCAAAAACTGGTTGCTGATGGCCCATGAATAAGCCTTTTTGCTATGGATCGTCGTTCGGATCTCACGGCTGTCAAGCAGTGTATACGTCGTGACCGTGATCAAATCATCTGCTGTTTTGTAATACCACGTTGCAGAGTTCAGCCCCATCTCGAACGCAGATGGCATCGTCAATAAGCGCCACGTATCCTGTTCTTTCAAGTAGATCCGCTGTCCTGATCGTTTCATGACATTCAACGCATTACGGCTGTTACTCAATAATTTATTCATTGACGTATTCCCTAGAACGATCTGCGAATTGAAAATACCATACATATAAACCGTCGTACTAAGCAACGGCTGATCTACCACTAGATCACTGCCACTCAGCAATATATGCCCATGAGCCCGTTCCATGGCACTTTCTTTTTCCTTCAACACAACGTGACGATAGTTTTCGGTAAAAAATGAATACATTTGGCCATCGATTCGTTCCATTGCTTCCTGTTTTGGAAATAGCGCGGAAATATCTGCTTCTGACAAGGTCTCACCAGTCAATGTTGCTCCTAGTTGTTTTGCCGGAAGTAGCTGTGTCGTCAATGACTCAAAAGTCAATTTTTGAAACTGTTCCTTCAGAGAAGGGCGGTCGAATTGCGGACCGGATACTGCTTGTGGCTGATCTGCCTTGACAGCACTATAAAAAATGACTTCTGTTGTTTCGTCAGATAGCTGATAAGACTCGGACTGCAAAGCAATGTAGGCAAATTCATATTGATACACTTCATTCGCTAATGTTTCTTGCGCTAAGGCTTGCGGCAAATTAGTCACCTTGTATGTTCTGCCAAAAAATTGATACCCATCTGTTGAATAACTCCGCAAGGGTTGGAAACTTCCTTGTTCGACTAATGGAAATTTGCCGGATTGCGGTTGATTTTGACGAGAAGAGACGACGATCGTTCCGTTATCCTGAGTCACGTGGTGATCCAGATATTGAGAAACATACGCTTCATTGGACTGAACTGCTCCTTTTAGTGCATTGCCTATATCTTGACCATAAATGATATCTGCTTTTCCAGAACCCGTTAACTGGATTCGCCAAAACCAGCAATCTTCTGCCAGTTGCAAGTCCACTTGATAATGAACGTCCAAAAACTCTCCTGACCAAGACAACTGCTGTTGGGAATACCCAAACTTACTGGCTGAATTAGAACCGACCATCGGTGTCCAACGAATCCCTTCTGATGTATAGACTCGCAGATACAATTGATTCAAACTGCCGTCTAACGGATTGCCATTTAGTTGATTGATCATCATGCCATTGCTATCTATTTCATACAGATCCCCGGTTTTCAAAAACCTCAGGCGTGTCTGATTCTTTTCAAGAGTAATATATTGTGTCATATAAACCTTCCTATCCTTATCTTACGAATTTGAATGTAGCCATCTGCAGATCGCGACTGTTGCTGCCGACCATGGCTTGGAATGTGCCAGCATCACTGGATGTTTCCTGATTGCTGTGGACGTAACGCAACATATCTTCCGTAATTGAAAAAGTTACTTCTTTGGTTTCCCCTGGTTCTAACCATACTTTTTGGAATCCTTTTAATTCTTTGATTGGTCGGACAACTTCACCAACGAGGTCTCGCAGATATAACTGGACGGTTTCTTCACCAGCAAAGTCGCTATTATTCTTGATCTGAAGGGATACTGTCAGTTTCTCTTCAGCAGACAGTTGTGATTTATCTAAACTTAACTCACTATACTGAGCCTCGTGATAGCTCAAACCGAAACCAAAAGGATATTTTGCATAGTTGGAGACATCCAAATATTTCGAGACATATTTTTCATCAGGTGCACTTTCATAAGGACGACCGGTAGTTTCAGTATTGTAATAAACAGGTACTTGACCGACTGTTTCTGGGAAAGACATACTCAAACGGCCGCTTGGATTGTATTGTCCCCATAAAAGATTTGCTAATGCGTGACCACCTTCTGTTCCAGGGAACCATGCTTCAACGATGGCTTTTGCTTCATCAATGCCTTGAAGATCTAATGGACGACCATTATACAAGGTCACAACGAGTTGCTCATTGACTGCCTGCAATTGTTTGAATAATGCTAACTGCGCTTCAGGCAAGCGAATATCGCTGCGGCTCGCTGCTTCTCCGCTCATCCAGTCTTGTTCACCTAGTGCGAGAACCACTTTATCTGCTTGTTTAGCTAATGTAACAGCTTCATTGATCGCTGCTTCTGTTGGCGCAAAATAATCGAATGGTTCTTTTCCATAAAGAATGTTCTCTGAAACTGCTTTGCTCCCTTCGATCAATGAAACGGCTTCTTCTTGTTTCCCTTGCCATGACCATGCACCTAAAATATCTTTAGAGTGAGCCGCTGGTCCAATGATCGCGACCGTCTCCGTTGATTTAAATGGTAAGATGTTCTCATTCTTCAATAAAACCATTGATTTTTGAGCGATTTCTCTCGCGGCTGTTCGATGTTCTTGCGAAAGTACGACCCTAGCTTCAGCAGCTTCATCTGCCCCACGATGAGGATTTTCAAAAAGACCAAGATCATTTTTAAGGGTCAAGATCCGCAATACCGCTTCATCCAATAACTCTTCCGCAACAGCGCCTTCTTCGATCAATTCTTTCAAATAATCGTTGTAGCAAGTCGTCATCATTTCAATATCGACGCCTGCTTTGATCGCTAATTCTGCCGCCTGTTTCTCATCCTCTGCTGCGCCATGGGCAATGATTTCTTTGACCGCACCCCAGTCAGAGATCACTACGCCATCAAAACCAAATTCTTTTCGCAACACATCACGGAACAACCAGCGATTCGCTGTAGCCGGAATCCCATCTACCGTATTAAAGGAAGTCATCACCAATTTTGCCCCAGCTGCTAGTGCGGCTTGGTAGCCTGGTAAGTAACTTTCCCGCAATTGACGCTCAGACATATTGACTGTGTTGTAATCACGACCGCCAATTGCTGCGCCATACGCCGCAAAATGCTTCACACAAGCGGCGACCCGTTCAAAATCATTGGTCAAATCTTCTCCTTGGTAGCCTTTCACGAAAGCCTCCGCAAGTCGACTGTTCAAGTAGGGATCTTCTCCGGTAGATTCCATCACTCGTCCCCAACGAGGGTCTCGGACTAAGTCCACCATTGGCGAGAACGTCACATGGAGCCCAGACACAGCGGCTTCTCTAGCTGAAATTTCGGCCATTTGTTCCGCAGCATTCAGATCCCACGAACTACCTAGAGCCAATGGAATCGGGAAGATTGTTCGAAACCCATGGATAATATCTGCCATTAGAATCGTCGGGATCTGCAGGCGATTGTTTTTGATGTATTCTTGTTGTACTCGGATCGCTTCTTTGGCACCGGAAACACCTAGCGTTGTTCCAGCGTTGTTGATGGTTTCTTGGGTCAGTCCCAGATCACTCATCGGTCCGGTTTTTTCTTCCGCTTTGTCTGAATAAAACGCAGCAGCCAGTTGCAATAATTGATCGATTTTTTCATCGATAGTCATTTGTTCAAGTAAGTGCGTCAATTTTGTCTTTTCCATTTTTGTTCCACCTTTATCGTTCATCGAATCGGAGATCTGCTTCCAACGGGAAATGATCGGAAGGAAACCGTCCGTCACAAGAATCCGTCAAACACCCGGTTTTAATGATTCGAAATCCTTTAGTATAAATATAATCAATTTCTTCTAACTGGTTCCATGGGAGTTGATAGTCAAAATTTTGATAGGAACCTCTGGGACCGTAATGTCCTTTTTCATTTTGTTCTTTTGCGTTAACAAAAATCGTTTGCAGGGATTCATGGACGCGTTCAACTGCTTCTGCATTGAGATCCCCCATTAGTAAAACGGGTAAAGTGGCGATTTTATCCGCTAACCGTTCCAAGATGACTTTCATCCCTTCAAAACGGGCGATTTCTGAAATATTGTCCAGATGCGTATCGATGACTAAAAAGTCATGTCCTTTTCTATCTCTTAGTACCGTCCACAAACACAGACGCAAGTATTCCGCTTCTGGATGAATACTTGGCACATCAGGTGTCAGAGATAACCAAAATGAGCCAGAATCTACTTTAGAAAACATCGTCTTCTTGTAATAGATCCCGATACCTTCTCCTGTTCCATCGCCGTCTCGTTCAGCTGTTACCGACTCGTAATCAGTCAATCTTGTTAAATCAGCGACTTGCGTCGGCCGGACTTCTTGTACGCACAAAATATCCCAATCATGATAATCGATCAATGCCAATACTTTGTCCGCACGATAAGACCATTGCCACTCTTTATCGTAATCCGTATCCACACGTAAATTGTAAGTTGCCACTTTCATTTCTTCATATCCTTTTTAACAATTTTTGGATCTGTTGCATTTCTTTTCGAATCTGTTTGGCTTCACCGCCGCCATGCCCTTTGTTTAAATACACAGTTAATTGTTTGGGGGTTGAGATTCGATGATAACTGACAAAAAAATCGGTCATTGGGCAGATAGGATCTTGGCTCCCTACTGAAGCAAAGACAGGGCCAGTGATTTTTGCTGCCAGATTTTTCAAATCATAGTAGGCCATTTGGTAATAGATGGTCTCCTTGCTATCTGGAAAGGTATCGATATATTCTTGCATCACATGATAGCTCCCAGTTCTGCTTTCGATGCGGTGAGAAATATTCGAGTGACTAGGAACATCTGCAAAAGTCGCAAAGATTGACGTTTCAGCCAGCGCATTGACAATTAATGCAATCCCGCCGCCTTGTGATCCGCCTCTTAAAATCACTCGTTCAGAATCAATCTCCGGCAGCTCTGCTGCGACCTCTAGCAGGCGAAGACTATCTGCAATCATGCGTTTCATATAAAAATCTTCTTTTTTTAAAATTCCTCGACCAAACGGTGCCTCATGTTGCGTCGTTTCATAAGGATGTGTATCTTTCGTACGGCCGCCTTGCCCGCGATTATCGATCACCAAGCAGGCACAATCAATCAATGCCCAGTGGGCAAACTGAAAGGGTTCCTGTAGATGATTCATATAACCTAAATAATCGATGACGATTGGAAGTTGGCTCTTATTTTTCGGAACTAAAAGATAGCCGTAAATCGTTTCATTGTATAAACTTTGGAAATTGACCTGATAGACATCGATTCCTGTCAGCAATGCTGGTTGTTGCTTTCGTTCAAACGCTAATGGAATCTGTTTGATTTCTTGTTTGACTTGTCGCCAAAAACGGTCGATTTCCTCCTGAGATGGTTCATTTCTAATTGATTTCATTGACGTCACCCTCTTTTGCCCACACCTTATGAAAGAACAGTACTTGCAGATAAGCGAATCCTGAAATACCTAAACATACGAATAAGAAAAAATTGATCTTATTCAGCAATAGAAATACGAATACTGGAATCACTAGCAAGATAATCGCATTGGCGGTACTGCTCAACACCGCATAGGCAGTTTCGTGTGCGGTTTGTTTGACTGTGGAAGAAAACAAACAAAACAGTAGGACAAACACCGTCAAGAATAAACCAGCTAAACTGCTGAGTATCACTGCCAACACCCCAAGATAAGTGGTGATTCCCATCAATCCATAAATGATCGCCGCGGTGACAGCAACATACCCCACGATGATCCCTTCAAGTACGATTCCACGTTTGATATTTGCTAGAAAAGCTCGACTATACCGTTGCCAAACTGGAACATCTTTTTCTTGGTAAAGTTGATCGATGGTTTGATACAAGGCGATCAAGGCTGGTCCTGTCAGTACAATCGTGACCGCAGGAACAAGGAACAAAAAACTTAATAGGATCATATCCGCGGCAAAGGAAAAGACACGATAGTACCATCCTTCATAAGAGAAAATTTGTTTCATCTCCACTCACCTGCTCCCTTTCTAGTTTCAATCCTACTGATTTCTTGTTGTTTTCTTACTCATCTCTTGTTTATTATCCTTTTGCTAAAGTAGTAAAAAGATCCTTTTACATATACTTTTGTTGGTACTTTTCTACATCTGCTCGTCTACGCTGCGCTTCGCCTACAGTTGCTTCTAGGCTGGCGCCAAGAAGAACTTGCATGCCTTGCTTTGCAAGCCAATCGCAGTGTTTCAAAGCACCGAGTAGGTACTTTTCTACATCTGCTCGTCTACACTGCGCTTCGCCTACAGTTGCTTCTAGGCTGGCGCCAAGAAGAACTTGCATGTCTTGCTTTGCAAGCCAATCGCAGTGTTTCAAAGCACCGAGTAGGTACTTTTCTACATCTGCTCTGCCTTGCTTTGCAAGCCAATCGCAGTGTTTCAAAGCAAAAAGAGGAAAGGTCGTTGGGTCTCGCTTTCCTCTTTTCATCCTTTCTATAACTGATTATTTAAGTTTTTCGCGGTTTTCTGCCATTTTTTCAGATTTGACTTCTTTGATTGCATCCCAATTGTTGGAATCTAAGAAACTTTCAAAATCAGACAGTGTTGAATCAAACGTTTTTTCATCTTTTGAACGAATCAAGGAGATGACTGTGCTATTTAGTTTTGTTTTGATCGAATTATTGGAACGAGCTTCTGCAGTCCCAGCATCTGGATCTGTGTTCTCAATAACAAAGTGCGGATAAAGTTTTCCTTCGCCCCATTCTTGCATTTGGGTTAATGCGCTCTCTGTTTCTACTTTCAATGCATTGACACGGTCATTGTTGAAGTAGTTGAAGCGACTGATACCATATTTCTTGTTGTACCCTTCGTTATCTGTTTTCTCCATTTCTTTTACTTCAGGTAAGTAATCGATTTTGCCTTCGTCATTGTATTCATAAGTGACGCCTTCAACACCGAATTTCGTCAAGATTTGTCCTGGTTCATCGATCAAGTAAGTGAATAGTTGAGTGACTTTTGCTGGATCGACTGCATCTTTTGTGATGTAGTTGATCAACCAGCCTGAGATACCGGTTTGATTCAATGTTGGTTTCCGGCCTGATGTGCTGGCTGGTCCATCAATAGCAATATAGCGAGTATCAGAATTCTTCATAAATTCAGTAAAGTTGCCGCCTTGACCACTAGTTCCTGCAACAAGCATCGTTGCATATTTCCCTTGCTTCACTTTTTCATCATAGGTCGGACCGTCATCTGTAAAGCTGTCATCACTGATGTTGCCTTCACGGTATACTTTGTTGAATGTTTTCAACCAATTGATATATTCTTCATCTAAGTTGCGGTCATAGTAATTACCAGATTCATCTTCTAATGGAACACCTAAGAAGTCTTGTAATTTATCTAAGAAAGGACCTGCTGTGTCACCGACAGTTGTGAAGCCCATTGGTGTTAGATCAGGATATTTCTCTTTGATTTGATCCATTACTTTGACAAAATTTTCTGGTTTAGAAATGTCTGGTTTGCCAAGTGCTTCATAGACATCTTCACGAATGACGAAGTTATCATTTACCGGAATATTGCCGCTTTCATAATCGGCTGCTGTATTCGAATAGTTTGGATAGCCATATGTTTTGCCATCGTCTAATGCAAACCAATTGAAGGTATCTTCTGTTACGACATCCAATAGGTAAGGATCATATTTCTTCGCTAGATCATTCAATGAGTAAGCCCAGCTATCTGCTTTAGTGGCTGCTTGACTGGTTTTGTCCATCAATGTCACGATGTCTGGCATATCGCCACTTGAAATAAGTGCATTCAACTTCGAGTCGTCTCCGGAAATAAATTCGATATCGATATTTAAATCTTTCTTGATCTGTGCGGTGGTAACATCTTCCCCAAAAGGTAATGCCGTCCAGTCTGAGTTGATGTACCAAGTGATTTTAGTTGGTTCTTTTTTGGTATCAAGTTTCCATGCTGGTGTTTTCTCATCAAGCTCATAACGATCTTTGATCGAAAAATCTGAGCTGCTAGCGTCATCCGAGCTGCCGCCACATGCTGCTAAGCTAAGTAATGCTGCTGCTGCCAATAAACTGCCTAATACTTTTTTCATACTGATCCCTCTTTCTATTCTTTTACCGCACCGGCCATCATACCGCCGATGAAGTGTTTTTGAAGTAATGGATAGATAATCAAAATTGGTACAGTCGTGATAACGATAGTAGCCAATTGCACCCCACGGGTCGTTGCCTGCACGACAAAGTCGGTACTACCGCTTTCGGTCATCGTGCTTAAGTTGGACTGCACAATGATTTCATAGATCTTCATTTGCAGCGGATAGAGATATTCTTTGGTGATGTACAATTTTGTGGTCATAAAGTCGTTCCATTGTCCGACACCATTGAACAATATGATGGTAGCTAATGCTGGTTTCGTTAATGGTAGGAAAATCTTGTAAAAAATTTGAAATTCGCTGGCCCCATCGATTTTCGCCGATTCTTCCAAAGAAGGAGGAATCTCACGGAAAAAGTTCATCAAGATAACGACGTCATAATAGCTGAATAACGCTGGAATGATATAGACCCAAAATGAATCTAGTAACCCTAACGATTTGATCAGCAAATAGGTTGGGATCATCCCACCGCCGAAGTACATCGTAATGACTCCTAGCGTGGTGTAGATATTCCGGCCGATCAGCCGTGATTTACTGAGTCCGTATGCCACAACGGCACAAAACAGTGTATGTGTCACTGCCCCGATCAATGTTTTCAGTACAGAGATCAAAAATGCCCGTGGGATACTGTCATCGGAAAATACTTTCCGGTAATTCTCCCAAGTAAATCCCCGCGGCCATAAAACGAGACCGTTTTCAGCCAACCCTGAACTAGAAGATACCGATGAGACTAAGATATTCCAGATTGGAATAATGATCAGCAGCGAAAACAGAACGAGGATCACTGTGTTAAAGAAATAAAACCATTTGTTCTCTTGTGTTCTTCTTTTTATCACTTGGTCACCCCTCCTATAAGATAACTGAATTGCCATTGTTCAATTTGCGTGTCACACGATCGGTGATGACTAGAAGAATGACAGAAATGATTGCTATTCCCAAGCCAACCGCTGTTGCATATGAGAAATCGCCTTGTGTCAGACCCATTTTATAAACGAATGAGTTGATGACTTCCGATTTGTTTTGGTTTTGTGAATTCATCAAAACCAATGTCTGGTCTAAATTAGATCCTAAGATACCGCTCACATTTAGGATCAGATTCAATGAAATGATCGGCGTCAAAAGTGGTAATGTGATTGTCCGAATCTGCGTCAACTTGGTGGCGCCATCGATTCTGGCCGCTTCATAAAAAGTTGGATCGATACGAGACATTCCTGCAAGATATAAAATCGTTCCCCATCCTACTTCTTTCCAAAGGTCAGATAAAACAGCGATCCACCAATATTTATCAGGATCCAACAAATGATTGACACCTTTATCCATCATTCCTAAAGACATCAGGACCTGGTTGATAAACCCATTGGTCGACAGCCATGAAATCATCATACCGCCTAGGACAATCCAAGAAAAAAAGTGAGGGATATACGAAACGGTTTGAATAAATTTCTTCAATTTTCCGTCCCGCATCTCAAAAATCATAATGGCGAGAATAATTGGAATCGCAAAGCCTAAGCCTAACTTCATCATACTGATTGCTAACGTATTCCCAACTGCTTCCCAGAAAAAACTGTCGTGTAAAATAATTCGGAAATTCTCTAACCCTACCCATGGTGCGGAGGAAATCGTATCAATGACCGTATAATTCTTAAAAGCAATAATGATTCCATAAATTGGAATATAATTAAATACGATCATGAATGCCACGCCTGGTAGTACCATCCAATGCAGTTGCCGCTGCCGGTATATCTCTTTCAGCTTACTCATACGCAAAAACCCTTTCTGTTATCGTCTCAACGCTCATCCTATCTTTTTCTTTTTAGTGAAACGTTTCTACGAGTTGATTATAAATCGCCCTAGAAAGAAATGCAATCCTTTACATCATTAAAGTTTTATCATTTTTCATTATCTCATTTTTAATGACTTACATGTCCTTTAAAGATATTTTTCACAAACAAAACCCTTTAATAACAAGGTTATCTACTACACTAAATCACTTATTTTTGTTTTTCTACAGCTCTTGCAACCGTTTCTTGCGTTGTTTCTTTTCTCGAAGCAACTAATTTTAGAACACGAACGATAGAAAAACGTTTCACTAAACTATAAAAAAAAGAGCTTTACAGCTCTTCAAAATGATTTTCATAGCCAAAATGGGTATAAGCAAGTGTGGTAGCGATCCGTCCACGTGGTGTTCGTTTCAAAAACCCTCTCTGAATCAAGTAAGGCTCATACATATCTTCCACGGTCTCTGTTTCTTCGCCGATGTTTACAGATAATGTGCTGAGGCCCACAGGCCCTCCACCATACAACTCGATCATCGTTCGAATCAGCTTCTGATCCACATAATCTAAACCAGCATGATCGACTTGCAAAAGCAGCAAAGCTTTATCTGCGATTTGGCGGTCAATGATTCCATTCGCTTGCACTTGCGCGAAGTCTCGAACACGTTTCAGCAAGCGGTTAGCGATCCTTGGCGTTCCTCGAGATCGTCGAGCAATCTCAAATGCCCCTTCTTCCACGATCTCCGTCTGAAAAATATCCGCTGAACGTAAGACGATTTCTTTTAAGTCTTGGTCTTCATAATATTCCATATGAGAAATGATCCCAAATCGATCCCGTAATGGTGCAGAAAGCATCCCTGCCCTAGTTGTAGCTCCTACTAGGGTGAATGGCGGCAACGGGAAATGGACCGGATGCGCAGTTGTTCCTTGGCCAACCATGATGTCCACGAAGAAATCTTCCATTGCAGAATAGAGCATTTCTTCGGCAACTCGCGGCAAACGATGGATCTCATCAATAAACAAGACATCCCCCGGCTGCAATTCATTCAAAATCGCAATCAAGTCTCCCGGCTTTTCGATAGCAGGTCCACTAGTCGTCTTGATGTTGACCGCCATTTCATTGGCGATGACCATCGCCATTGTCGTCTTTCCTAATCCAGGTGGTCCGTAAAGCAGCACATGATCCAATGCTTCTTCCCGATTTTTGGCTGCTTGAATGTAGATCGACAACTCTTCTTTTACTTTATTTTGACCGATATATTGCGCGAGAAACTGCGGACGCAATGATTTTTCGATCAATTCTTCTGTTTCATTCGTTTCCGGTGAAACAATCCGTTCATCCGTCACCTAACTCGCTCCTTATTTTTTCATCATCAATTTTAATGCTTCTCGTAAGTATTCATCTGTTGATTTAGTCGTATTAGGCGCTAAATATTTCTCGGCTTTCTTGATTTCTTTTTCACTATAGCCTAATGCTTTCAAAGCTGCCATCGCTTCGTCCAACGCGGTATTCGCCACAGTGACTGGTGCCGTTGGCTCTTCACCGACTAATTCTGCGACTTTTCCTTTTAAGTCCAATATCATTTGCTGTGCTGTTTTTTTGCCAACACCTGGGAATTTGGTTAAATAAGTGACATCTCCGTTTTCGACAGCTGTGATCAATCCCGCATGGTCTTCATTCGCCATAATTGCCAATGCACTTTTAGGACCGATCCCAGAGACGCTGATCAGTTTTAAAAATAATTGCTTTCCTTCTAATGTAGAAAACCCGTATAAACTATGGGCATCTTCTCTAATTACTTGATGCAGATAAATCTTCACTTCTTGATTCAGCTTGCCGCTGAACGCATACGGATTGCCGAATGCCACTTGATAACCGATACCGTGCGTTTCAACAACGATATACGCCGGAAATATATCCGTGACTTTTCCAATAATATATTCGTACATAACCGTTCCTTTCTATACATCTAGCTGTACATATGTTCCCTTTATTGTAGCATAGACTGAAAGACAAAAAAAGAAGCAAGCGAAGCTTGCTCCTTTACTCAACAAGAGAAGTATATTCTCCATATCCTTGCTCAACCATTTCTTCCAATGGGACGAATCGCAAGGCTGCGGAATTGATGCAGTAGCGCAACCCGCCTTTGTCTTGCGGGCCGTCTGAAAAAACATGTCCTAGATGGGAATCTGCTTCTTTACTGCGGACTTCGACACGGTGCATGCCATGAGAGAAATCTGCTTTCTCTTTGATTTCTTTGCGGTCGATGGGCTTCGAAAAAGAAGGCCAGCCACAACCAGCATCATACTTATCTGTCGAAGCGAATAGCGGTTCGCCGCTGACGATATCCACATAGATCCCTTTTTCATAAAAATCATCATAAGTCCCTGTAAAAGGACGTTCGGTCGCATTTTCTTGTGTGACCGCATATTCGATCGGTGACAATTTCGCTTTCAAATCTTCTTTTGATTCTGACATTTTTCTCACCTGCTTTCTTCTCTTATCTTGCCTTTTTTCCAATCGTTTGTAAACGAACTTGCTTCTTTGCTTAAGAAGAGGGCAGTTCTGGCCACCTTCTGGTTCTTTCAGCAAAATGATAAAACAGCGGCTGGTCTTTCGTATAGATTTCTTCTGTGAAAACTGCTTCTGTCAATTCTTGAAACAAACCAGTGGCAAAGAAGAATTCTGCCGTCTCCTGTGCATAATAAAATAAGCTAGAGCCACACTGGCGGCAAAGTCCCCTTTGCGCCCAATTAGAAGAGTTATACCGTTGAATCAAGGATTCGCCAGTAAATGTGATTTGATCTCGGGAACAAGCGGCCAGCGCTAAAAAAGGACCACCATGAAATTTCTGACACATTGAGCAATGACAGGCAGTCACTTGGGGATGAACCTCCGTTAGCTCAATCGTAACTTGACCACAAAGACACCTGCCGGATAGATTCATTTTTTCAGCTCCTCCGGAAATTCTTTTAATAACTTGGCAACCGTATTAACAGGGAAGCCAACGATCGTATAAAAATCCCCTTGGATCGCTTCAACAAACACTTTTGCTGCTCCTTGGATCCCATAGCCCCCGGCTTTGTCTTGATATTCCCCAGTTTTCAGATACTCGGTAATCATTTGCTCCGTCAACAGACTAAAGGAGACTTGTGCAGAAACCAATTTTTCTCGTCGTTTTTCTTGTTTTTGTAAAACGACCGCAGTATGGACCCAATGAGTCTTTCCACTCATCTTCTGCAACATCCGTCTGGCATCTGCTTCATCAACAGGTTTGCCGAAAATCTCCTGGCCAACCACTACGGTAGTATCACTGGCGATCACAAGATCTGTGGGAAAGCAGGCTGCGACAGCTGCTGCCTTTTCCCGCGCCATTCGCTGCACATACTCCTCTGGTGTCTCTCCAAATACCACAGACTCATCGATATCTGCCGGCTGTATCTGAAAAGATGGGACCAATTCCGCTAATAATTCTTTTCGCCGTGGCGATTGAGAAGCTAAGACAATCATTCCATTCCACTCCTTGCACGATGCGGATCTTGGATCCGTTTAAACATTCGCTCCATATCACTATTGGTAAAATGAATCAATACCGGACGTCCATGAGGACAATTGAAGGGATTCTCACACTTTGCAAGATCCGCCAACAGGATTCGTGCTTGCGCCTCATTTAGATAATGATTGGCTTTGATCGAACGTTTGCAGCTCATCATGATCGCTGTTGCTTCCCTGAATTTCTTGACGCTGACTGAACCTGTCTCTAAAAGCATGTCGATCATTTCTCGAATGATGCTTTCTTCTTCTCCTGCTGGGTACCAAGTGGGATGCGCCCTTACAATAAAGCTGTTCGCCCCAAACTCCTCCAAATGGATCCCAACTTCTTGTAATTTTTCAGTTTGTTCCTTCAACTTGATCGCATCATTATTGGGATAATCTAAGACGATCGGTACCAATAATTCTTGCAAATCGTCGCTCACTTCTCCGATTTTTTCCCGAAAATATTCATATTTGATCCGTTCTTGGGCCGCATGCTGGTCCACGATATAAAGTCCTTCGTCGCTTTGAGCAAACAGGTACGTCCCATGCATCTGTCCGAAATATTCTAAATGAGGGAAACGTTGCTTGGCAGGCGTTTCTTCTAACAAACGATCCACATATTTCGTATAGTTTTTCTGTCCGGCATGCAGTTCAGGATGCAGCCGTTCTTGCGCCTGCTCTTCGATTAACGACAAGTCCTGCTGACTGGCATCCTCGAGAACAGACGCTGCTGGTTGATCATCTTCTTGGACAATCTCTGTCACAGGTACTGTCGCAGCAAAAGGATCTCGCAACGTTTTATTGGGCAGTGTTTCTTCCAGACTATCGAAAACTGCTTGATTTTCCACAGAATATGCCGAAGACTCCGGAGCCTTTTCCCTTTGCTCCGCGCTTTCTGGAAGTTTTCCACCTTCCTCCACAGGGTTTTCCACAAAGTTATCCACAGTCTGTTGATAACCTGATGACGCCACTTGAAACTTTCCTGTCTCGCGGTTGAAAGTTAATCCCGAAGAAGTCGTAGGACTCGTTCCCAGATCCAGTTTCGTTTGTTCCACAGGTTCAGTGGTCACTTTTTTCTTAAAACGAAGATTATCGGCGGCATTCGGAATCAAATTCTCTTCTCGCAAACTGTCATTGATCGATTTACTGATCAATTTGGTCAGTTCTTCTTCTTTTGATAAACGTACTTCTTGTTTAGTGGGGTGAACATTGACATCGACTAATAATGGATCCATCGTGATCTCCAGGACCGCAATCGGGAATCGTCCCACCATCAATTTTGAGCCATATCCAGCAACGATTGCTTTATTCAAGGCAAAATTCCGAATGTATCGTCCATTGATGATCGTGGATAGATAATTACGGCTAGCCCGGGTCACTTCAGGCAACGAGACATAACCAGTCAGCTTAAAATCAAGATCTTCACTGTTGATAGCTAACATTTTTTTAGCAGTCTCAACACCATAGATCCCGGCGATGGTTTGTTTCAAATCCCCGCTACCAGTAGTAGTCAGCATTTTATTGCCTTCATGGACCAAGCGAAAAGCAACTTCCGGGTGACTCAATGCAATACGGTTCACGATATCGCCGATATTGGCCAATTCTGTCTGCAATGTTTTGACATATTTCAAGCGCGCTGGCGTATTATAAAAAAGGTTTTCTACAGTGATCTTCGTTCCTTGCCGCAAGTTCGCTGGTATATGTTCTTCCACAGTGCCTCCCTTCAACCGAAGGAATGAGCCTTGGGAAGCATCTTTGACAGCTGTTTCGATTGTTAAAATCGAGACTGAGGCAATACTTGGCAATGCCTCACCGCGAAAGCCAAGTGTCCGTATCCGAAACAAGTCATCGCGGTTATGGATCTTACTGGTGGCATGGCGCTTGAAGGCCGTAACGACATCTTCTTCGGCAATCCCCTCGCCATTATCGATCACCTGGATTTTGCGTAGACCGGCTTCTTCAATGAAGATATCGATCTGTGTGCTGCCGGCATCCACTGCATTTTCCACAAGTTCTTTGACAACAGAGGCTGGCCGTTCCACGACTTCACCGGCAGCGATTTGATTCGCTAGACGTTCAGATAATTCTTGGATCTTGCCCATCTGTTTTCCTTCTTTCTAGATTCGTTTTTGCAATTCATAAAGCTTATTTAACGCATCCATTGGGGTCATTTCTAAGAGATTCAGTTTTTTCAACTGATCGATGACGCCAACTTCTTCTGTGGACACCTCGCTAAACAATGAAAGCTGTTGTGTTTCTTCTATCACAGGCTTTTCGATCGTTGGTTCATGTTCTTCCAGAGCTTTCAAGATCGTTGCCGCCCGTTGTAGTAATCCGCTAGGCAGTCCTGCAATTTTTGCCACATGGATTCCGTAGCTCTTGTCTGCCGGACCTTCCATCATTTTATGCAGGAAGACAACTTCACCGTCTTTTTCTACCGCTCCTACATGAATGTTCCGCAAACGCAGTAATTCTTCGTCCAATATGGTCAGTTCGTGATAATGGGTCGAAAAAAGGGTCTTCGCTTTGACTTCTTTATGGATATATTCAATGATGGCTTGAGCAAGTGCCATCCCATCATAGGTGGCTGTTCCACGCCCTAATTCATCGAATAGGATCAAACTGTTTGGTGTGGCATGACGCAACGCCTGATTGGCTTCCATCATCTCGACCATGAATGTACTTTGTCCAGCAATCAAGTCATCGCTGGCACCGATTCGGGTAAAGATGCGGTCAAAAATCGGCATTTCTGCTGATTGCGCAGGAACAAAACAACCGATTTGAGCCATAATCACTAACAGTGCCAATTGCCGCATATACGTACTCTTACCAGACATATTCGGTCCGGTGATCAGTAAAATATCGGTGTCTTCATGCATCACGATGCTATTAGGAATATATTCTTGGTGCCCCAGCACTTTTTCCACAACGGGATGACGCCCATCGATGATATTCAAGGAGCGCTCTTTTTTCAAAACTGGCCGTACATATTGATAGCGTTCAGCAATTGTCGCAAAACTTTGTAACACATCGACTGCACTAATGGCTTTGGCTAATTTCTGCAAGCGAAGGATACTTTTTTTCACTTCTTCTCGTACTTCCAAGAACAATTGGTATTCCAGATCCACCGATTTTTCTTCCGCTTCTAAAATCACTGTTTCCAGCTTCTTTAATTCAGGTGAAATAAAACGCTCCGCATTAGCAAGGGTCTGTTTTCGTTCATAACGACCTTCTTCGAGACCAGCCAGATTGGCTTTGGTGATTTCGATGTAATAACCAAAAACACGGTTGAAACCCACTTTTAAATTCTTGATACCTGTTTCTTGGCGTTCTTTGGCTTCTAACTCAGCTAGCCACTGCTTGCCGTTGCGCATCGCTTCCCGATACTTGTCTAGTTGTTCGTGAAAACCATCTTTGATGACATTTCCTTCAGTGATCTGCAGCGGTGCGTCTTCATCGATGGCGCTATCGATCAATGCCACTAACTCATCCAGTGGCTCCAATTCGATCAACAGGTCATTCCACTCTCCACGATTGATGCCTTTGATCAACTGGGCGATCAGAGGAACTTGCTGCAAAGAAGATTTCAGCTGCAGAAGATCCCGTCCATTGACATTGCCAAAGGCAACTCGCCCAACTAAGCGCTCCATGTCATATACTTTTGTCAGTGCGTCTTGTAAGTCTGCTCGTTCAAAAAAGCTGTCCAACAATGATTGAACCATTTCTTGACGTGCAAAGATCTTCTTTGGTTGGATCAAAGGACGATCCAACCACTGCTTCAATAAACGGGCACCCATTGCTGTTTTGGTTTCATCTAATAACCATAAGAGTGTTCCATGCTTTTTGCCAGTTCGAATGGATCGACTCAATTCGAGATTGAACTTTGAGTAATAGTCCATTTTCAAAGAATGATCTGGTTGATATTCTACTGCTTGCTGGATGTGAGCCAAGCTGCGTTTTTGGGTGATTGCGAGATAACTCAATAATTTGCCAGTGACCGTCTTTTCATCTTCAGGCAATCCGCTAGTCAAAAAACGGAATTCAGCGTTTTCTTCATATGTCTCTTGTTTTGAAAAAACAACACTCAAGCGAGTGGTCAACAGTTCTTTAAGGGAGTCAGGAACTTCGCTGCACAAAACGACTTCCTTGGTTTGTAAGGCAGCGGCCTCATTCAATACCGCATCCTCGTCTTCTAAAAGCGCGGTCTTTAACTCACCGGTACTCAAGTCTGCATAAGCAAAACTGTAACCTTGCGTCGTTTTCATCACAGCCGTCAAGAAGTTATTATCTTTGGCGGACAGCCCTTTGCTATCCATCACTGTCCCTGGAGTGATCAATTGAACGACTTCCCGTTTGACCATTCCTTTGGTGGTTTTGGGATCTTCGACTTGTTCACAGATGGCGACTTTATAGCCTTGTTCGATCAACGTATCAATGTAATTACTGGCGGCATGATAAGGGACTCCGCACATTGGGATCGGTTCTTCCGCATTTTTGTTGCGGCTTGTCAATGTCAGCTCCAAGATTTGTGCAGCTTTGATCGCATCTTCATTGAACAGTTCATAGAAATCTCCCAGACGATAGAACAAAAAAGCATCTTGGTATTGTGCCTTGATGCTTAAATATTGTTCCATCATAGGAGTGTTTTTAGTTTTTTGAGGCATGAGCATCTTCCTCCTCGATGGCTTTATTCACTTGCTTTTGGATTTCTGTTGTGACGTAGTGCAGCAATTCATCTGCTTCCTGAAGTGCCGCACGATAGGCGATCACGAGTGGATGCTGGTCATATTGTTGGGTCAACTCAGCCACTCGTCGCAAAGCATCCTTTTTTGCTTCCGGTTTATCATAATGTTCATACTGAACGATTTCTTTTTGGGTTTGCTTGATTGCTTCTTCTAACTCCAGCAGCTTTTGATTCTTTTGCGCCCGTTGTTGAATCCTTTGAAACTCTTGTACTACCGGGTGTTGTGCCAATAATTGCCGCAATGCAGCCAATTCTTGTGCTACTGCTGTTTCTTTTTCTAGTGGGTCCATGATTCTCCTATTCTGTAAAAGGCCGGTCTTCGCTGATTTGGATTGGACGAATCGATTTGGCTTTTCCAGTTTGATCATCGATCTCGATCAGACAAGCGGACAAAATACTGCGTCCGTTCTCGATCACTTCAAAGCGTTGCGGCAATGCCGTCAAGAATTTTTCGATGATAGGTTCTCGTTTCATCCCTAAAATCCCATCATAAGGACCAGTCATTCCTACATCTGACAAATAAGCCGTTCCTTGTGGCAAAATTCGGGCATCATTGGTTTGTACGTGGGTGTGTGTGCCGACGACTGCAGAAACTCGTCCGTCTAGATACCAGCCCATGGCTTGTTTCTCACTCGTTGTCTCACCATGAAAATCAACAAAGATAAATGGTGTACGCTTGCGGGCGATAGTCACCAACTCATCCATTTTACGAAAAGGGTCATCAATGTCGACCATGAAAGAGCGTGCTTGCATATTGATAACTGCTAATTCGATCGCATTGACTTTCACAAAGACCATTCCTGTACCAGGAGTCCCTTCTGGAAAATTTGCCGGACGAATCATTTTTTTTGCATCACCAATAAATTCAAAAATATCTCGATTATCCCATGTATGATTTCCTAGTGTGATCACATCGACGCCATCTTGAAGAAATTTCTTATAAATTTTCCCCGTGATCCCCCGACCCGCAGCTGCATTCTCGCCATTTGCGATCGTCACTTGTGGCCGATAGGCTTTCTTCAATTTTGGTAAATACTCTGTCAAGGTATTTCTCCCTAACGATCCAACCACATCTCCAATAAATAATACCCGCACACTTTTTCCTCTTCTCTTTTAACATCTTTCTTTATTATAAGTGTTTTCCTTGAGAAAAAAAAGAGCTATTCCATAACAGCAAACAACCTTAAACTACAGGAATTCCTTCCTACCGACTGCTCTTGTTGCTCTTCTAGGACCCTTTAGAAAATAAAACACTCTCCAAACAACGTTGGTCGTTTGGAGAGTCATCATTATTCAGCAACACGTTTCACGATCGCAACGATTAAGTCCCGCGCCTTTGCCATCGCTTCAACAGTGATAAATTCATATTGACCGTGGAAATTCTCGCCGCCGGTAAATAGATTAGGGGTTGGGATCCCTTTGTAAGTGATTTTGGATCCATCTGTGCCGCCGCGAAAAGGGGCTTCGATCGGTGTGATCCCTAAGTCTTTCATTGCTTGACGAGCGATGATAACACTTTGAGGATTTTCTTTGATTCGGTCGCCCATATTGTAGTATTGATCATACAGCTGATAGATGATCCGCTCACCATAGTACTCATTCAACTTTTCAATGATCTGCACCATCTTCTCCTTGCGCTTTTGGAAAAGCGTTTGATCGTGATCACGAATGATGTAGGAGAGTTCTGCTTGCCCGATATGTCCAGAAAGATTGTGAAGTAAGTAAAAGCCTTGATAGTCTTTTGTTTTTTCCGGGACTTCTGCTTGCGGCAGTGCTGCATCGATCTGGTTGGCGATCTTTAATGCATTGACGAGACGACCATAAGCCGTCCCAGGATGGACGCTTGTTCCGTTGATTTGGATATCGATCCGCGCAGCATTAAAGGTTTCATACTCCATATGTCCCACACGACCACTGTCCATTGTATAAGCAAAAGCCACTGGGAAATCGGCTGGGTCAAATAGATCCGCCCCTTTCCCAATTTCTTCATCCGGACCAAAAGCGATCCAGACATCTCCCCGTTCTTGTGGATCAATCGTTTGTAAAATCCGCAATGCATCGATGATCTCAGCAATCCCGGCTTTATCGTCTGCACCTAGGAGCGTCGTTCCATCTGTAGTGATCAACGTCTCACCTATGTAGTCTTTGAGGTTAGGAAACTCAGCGACTGTCATCATGATCCCCAACGGCTCATTGAGGCAAACGTCTTTGCCATCATAATTTTCATGGATCTGGGGTTGGATGTTTTCGGCTGCAAAATCAGCGGTGTCTACATGTGCGATAAATCCGACAGCCGTTTTGTCCGGATTTCCTGCAAGACGTCCGATCACAAAGCTATTCTTTTCATGGTACAACACATCGTTAAGCCCCATAGACTGCAATTGATCCCGTAGTAAAAGTGCCAGCTCAACTTGTCCAGGGGTAGTAGGAATTGTTTGGCTGCTTGCATCGGAACGGGTATTGATTTTGGCATAACGCAAAAAATCGGCGATCATTGGTTTGTCCTTCACTTTCGTCACTTCCTTCAAAAAGATAATGGTCGATGGTCCGTTTCATGGATGATCTGTCGGAAATCTGCAAATCCTGCATCTAATCCTCGGAGCAGCATTTCTGCTGTACCGATATTCGTAGCCAACGGGATTTCATAAACATCTGACAGACGAATCAATGCGGTCACATCCGGCTCATGTGGTTGCGCTGCCAAAGGATCGCGCAAAAAAATCACCATATCCAACGCATCCTCCGAAATCATCGCCCCAATTTGTTGATCGCCTCCTAAAGGACCAGACTTATAGCGATGAACGGATAGTCCCGTAGCTTCTTGGATTCGTTTCCCTGTTGTTCCTGTGGCATATAATTGATGCTGTGCCAAGATTTCGCGATAAGCGGTGACCATCTTCACCATCAATTCTTTTTTGCGGTCATGGGCTATCAATGCTATTTTCATCTTCACTCCTCCTCTTTTTTTCCATTGTACCAATACTTGCTGAAAAAAAGAAACTGTGCTCCCAAGAATCAGACATTGCCTAATCTTTCACAGAGCTTCCATCATAGAATCAACCGAATCCCTTAGTAAAATAGGTAGGCTGCCACCTTAAGAAGGGGCACCGAAGGAAATCCTTCTGGCAATTTGCGGGGCTGATTTCTCTGATTTGGCTGTTGCAAAAAATTTCAGGTTTGTCTGTTTCTTAGGACACAGTTTGTTTAAATCAAGTCTAGTTCTTTCAATGCTTGCCAGATGCCATCCTCATCATTGCTGGCGGTGACTTTATCAGCGATCGCTTGAATCTCGGGAGCCGCGTTACCCATGGCCACGCCGACGCCGGCAGCTTGCAGCATTTCGCGATCATTTTGGCCATCGCCAAAACAAATCACATCTTTTTGTGAGATTCCTAGTTGGTGTGCCACCGAAAGAATCGTGGCTGCTTTTGAACCATCTTTTGGCACGACATCGACACTGTTTTCATGCCAGCGAACAAAACGTAATTTACTGTAGCGATCGTCAAAATAGTCTTCATACTCTTTCCCATAAAAAGCCAACGCTTGATAGACTTCTTTTTCTTCCGGAAAGTGCATGTCTAATTCAGGCAATTGTGCGCCAAAAGAGCGCATTGCTTCATCCATGATGCCAATATTTAAAGAAGAAGCTCGTTTAGCCGTATCCATTCCCACAAATGCGGTATCGATCCCTAACTCGTTTGCTTCAGCAACAAATGCTTTTAGCTGTTCTTCATCTAATAAATTTTTGTACACTTGTTGGTGTGCCAAAAATGCAGCAGCGCCATTGCATAAAATATAATTATCAAAAGCAAGGGAGCGGATGATGTCTTTCGCATGGAAACGACTGCGGCCTGTAGCAACTGTCACGAAATGCCCTGCATTTCGCAGCAACTCCAATGCTTCAATCGTACTTTCCAACGGTTGCTTGTTCGAATCCAGTAACGTGCCATCAATATCAAAAGCAAAGAATTTCCGATTCATATCCATAAAAAACTAAGACTCTCTTTCTGTAAGAAATAACAAGAATTTTTACTTTTGGATCATGTTCTCTCCAAAAAGCATACCCTATTCTTAACATAAAAAGCTGTCTATTTCAATAAGTGGCGGATCTTGGTGAATGACTCTTGCTCACCAATGAAGGTGGGCTCATTTTTTTGGGAAACTGAAATATTTTCAACCACATGAAGTGTTTGCCTCAATCGTCTTTGTCTATTTGGCAGTGACTGGTTGAGTGCCCCAGACTTCATCTGCCACTTCAATGATCAGCTGCAATTTCTTCCATTGATCTTCTTCTGACAGAATGTTGCCCTCCTCTGTTGAAGCAAAGCCACACTGCGGACTCAAGCTCAAACGCTCTAAGGGCACGTATTGGCTGGCTTCTTTGATCCGGGCAATCAAGCTTTCTTTCTCTTCCAGAGCCCCATTTTTACTTGTGACTAGACCGAGAACGACTTTCTTTGTTTCCGGGACAAACCGCAATGGCTGGAAGTCCCCAGAGCGATCATCATCAAACTCCAAGAAAAAGGCTTCGACCGCTTCATGTCCCAACAGCGAATCCGCAACTGGCTCATAGCCTCCCGATGCCGCCCATGTCGAATGGTAATTGCCACGGCAAACATGGGTAGTCACGTGCAGGTCGTTAGGCAGATCCACCAATGCACTGTTATTCAACCGCAGATACAATTCTTGTAATTTTTGTGTATCATACTCATCGTTGGTCCTTGACTGCCAGTAATTTTTGTCCACCAGCATCCCCCACGTACAGTCATCCAATTTTAGATGACGACAGCCAAGATCATACAAGGCTAAAATGGTTTCACGATAGGCTTGCGCAATATCAGCAAGCAATACTTCCCGATCCGGATAGATAGCGTTCACTTTTTCTTCGTTGCTGCCTCGAACAAGTTCGACAAACAATTGAGCAGGCGCTGGGATACTCTGGCGAACAGGCACCCCATCTGCTTGAGCCGCGACAAAGCGATATTCCTCAAACACGGGATGTTCTGGATTGAATGCGACTTTCCCAGCTAATCGTGCAGAATCAGCACGGGTTTCTTCCCCATGGAACAAGTAGCCTTGATCCATTAAAATATGCTCTATTCCTTGAAATCCCCAGAAAAAATCCAAGTGCCAATAACTACGGCGAAATTCGCCATCGCTGACATATTTCAAGCCAACTTCTTTTTGTTTTGCGACTAACTCACTGATCGCCTGATCCTCAACTTCTTTTAACTCGGATCGAGTGATTTTTCCTTCAGCGAACGCTTCCCTTGCTTGCTTCAACTTCTCCGGACGCAAAAAACTTCCTACAATTTCATAATGATTGATCACTTGGCACATAGTTTCTCCTCCTTTTTTGGGTAAAAAAAAATCCTTAAGAGTTATCTCTTAAGGATGTAATAAATTTACATGGTACCACCTTAGTTTGCATCCGACTTACGAAGAATGCCTCTACTCCAATGCGACGCTGTTGCGTGATATTGGGGTCTCAGTAACGGGGACATCCGTGCGCTTCTAAAACTTGCGTTCTCGAAACACCCACTCAAAAGCCATTTTCAGATTCGTTTTCTTTCACCCTTTTTCAGCTGTCGGGGCTCTCTGTTAGAAATTCCACAGAATCTTACTTTCTTTTTCTACGTGTTTACTTATTGATTTTTAACAAGGATAGCAGAATGATTTTAGTGTGTCAATATTGATTTTAAAAAAAAGAAGCATTGCTGCTTCTTTCTTCGTTTAATCCACATAAGTTGATTTTGATTGATTGAGCCATGCATAGCCCAGACCCATGATCAAGCCGCCACCGATATAGTTCCCGATAAAGGCAAAGACAAGATTGTGAATCACGCTGTCGACAGTCATACCAGCTAAGTGGCCGCCAGATGCCCAGAAAGCTAACGTAAACGCTGGGAAGTTAGCGATGACGTGTTCATAGCCTAAGAAGGCAAAGATAAAGATAATGAAAATAATCGCAGCTACTTTCCCTGCATCATCTTTCATCCGCATACTTACTAAAACAGCTGTATTAACGACAATGTTTGCGAACATTGCTTCGACGACGATTTGGAGTGTCGGCTTATCAAGTTTTGCGGTAATGGAAGTCAATAAGAAATTATCCGCAAGCAACCCTTGAAAAGGTCCAGTCAAAGAAATAATTGATCCAAAAATCAAACCACCGACTAAATTGAAGAACACACAAGTGAACAAAATCTTCAATGCCAAAGGAACACTCAATCGTTTGCGATAAACACCGACGGTCATATACAACATATTTGATGTGCCTAATTCTGCGTTCATATATAAGATCATGACAAGGGACCAACTAAACATAAATGCATACAACATTTTTCCTAGTCCATGTGCAATGTCCTCACCTTTCATAGCAATCGCAAAGGCAATCGCTGTTCCTAGCGTCAAGAAAAGACATGCCATCATGGCCCGTACAGCATAGCGTAAATAACTGCTTTTGATCAAATCGACCTTCTTTTCAATGGAAGAATCAATTTTTTCAAATAATGGGGATACTGGATTCATTTTTCTGCTCCTTTTTATGGGTATGATAATTGAGTTCGTTATAAAGTACACAATACCTTCACATTTTAATAACCAAACGCCTATTTGTAAAGTGTTTTCTGAAAAACGTTACTTTTTATATGAAATTTTCATCACATTTTCATTGCAATTGAATTCAATCATACCTTGACTTTTCCTCTTATTTTATCGTATACTGTTCCTTGTGTAAAATAATGCAGCAGGGAAATAACAGCTCGTCACCAGTTCGTTGCCTAAAAGGTTCAATTGCGTAACCGCGGCTGCAAAGGTGAAGATTGAAGAACGAACTGCACGGATGTGAATTTTTCAACGGATTATTTTACTCCAAACTATATTTATTGGAGGAACTAAATTATGTCTCGTTATACAGGACCATCATGGAAAATTTCTCGTCGTTTAGGAATTTCTCTTTCAGAAACTGGTAAAGAATTGGCACGTCGCCCTTACGCTCCAGGACAACACGGACCAAACAGCCGTGGCAAAAAATCAGAATACGGTATGCAATTGACTGAAAAACAAAAACTTCGTCATATGTATGGCATGAACGAACGTCAATTCCGTACATTGTTTATCAAAGCAAGCAAAATCAAAGAAGGTAAACACGGTGTTAACTTCATGATCTTGTTAGAACAACGTTTGGATAACGTCGTTTACCGTTTAGGTCTTGCAACTACTCGTCGTCAAGCACGTCAATTAGTAAACCATGGCCACATTTTAGTAGATGGCAAACGTGTAGATATCCCTTCTTACCATGTTGAAGTTGGTCAAGTGATCAGCGTTCGTGAAAAATCACAAAACATCTCAACAATCAAAGAAGCAATCGAAGCAACTACTGGTCGTACAGCATTTGTAAGCTTTGATGATGAAAAATTAGAAGGTTCATTGACTCGTTTACCAGAACGCGATGAATTGACTGCAGAAGTTGACGAAGCACTAGTCGTTGAATTCTACAACCAAAAACTATAAGAATTTTCACCAGAAGCTGCGACAGAAATCTTGTCACAGCTTCTTTTTTTATAAATTGTTAGAAATAACTTCTTCGGAAAGAAGTCAAAATTTCACAGAAATCCGACAAGCAATTTTCGAACTCTCCTTTTCCTCTCTCTTGAAGCAGACTACTTCTGACATGACCTCTTTTTTGAGAAATCAAAAAAACTGTGCTGGTTTCCCGAAGGAAATACCACACAGTTTGCGATTAATCGGCAGGTCGGCTTCAAATAATATTGACGACGGACTCTCCGGATGATTTTTTTTGATGATAGTTGAACAACAGCAAATCTTTCTGACGCTTTTTAAAGATTACTTTCCGAATATTGCGTGGCACAAATTTGCGGATATCATCTTCATTATATCCTACTTGCAGTTTGTCGCCATCAACAATGATGGGACGTTTCAATAAATTCGGGTATTGCTCAATCAACGCTAATAATTCTTCTAATTTCAAGTCATCCAAATCAATGGCTAATTTTTGATACACTTTTGAACGTGTTGAGATAATATCTTCTGTCCCGTTTTTTGTCAAAGAAAGAATTTCCAGTAGTTCATCACTATTTAATGGATCGCTAAAAATGTTTCTTTCTTTGAAGGGTAGTTCATTTTCGGTCAACCAAGCCCGCGCTTTGCGACATGATGTACAGCTAGGCGTTGTGTATAGTGAAATCATTGATCATTCTTCCTTTCTGATTTTTCTGCGGATTCTTATTGATTATCTGTGATTTTTTCGATCGTTTCTTGTTTGACGACATCCACGATGCGAATGTTGATTTCTTTGACTTCTAAAGCAGTCAACCGACTAACTTCTTGCAAAACAATTTCTTGGATCTGAGCAAACAACCGGGGAATATCCTTCCCGTAGGCAACAATAACTTCCAAATCAATTGCTACTTGTTCTTTGCCAACTTCCACTTCGATCCCCGATGTCACATTGCTCTGGTCGGCCAAATCTTCCGTCATACTTGAAAAAAATTTTCCATCTGCACTGATTAAGCCATCAATTGACGCCAAGGCTACACCTACGATCGTCTGCAAGACTTTCTCCTCAAAGGTAAGCGAAGCAGTCTCTACACTTGCCGCTTGTTCATTTTCCATTTTTCACACTCCTTGTTTGCATTTCTGAAAAAAGAACGTTTTTTTTAGTAACAGATCCACCAAAACCAACAACCTTTTGCGGTTATCTGCCACCATGGGTAAAAATACCCTCCTCTATTAGCATAGAAGTTTTTTGTTTTTTTTACAAAGAAAAACACTTGTTACCGGATACTTTTTTTGCAAATTACCGAAATAAGGTACGTTTTTTTAATATAAAAAAGCGATTCCAGAAAATATTTTCCTCGATCGCTTCTTATATTTTATCTGATTTATCTAAAAAGATTCTTCCTCAATCCTACCGCTCATTCAACCTTGTATAGCTCCGGTCAGAAGACACTTCCTTATAAGCTGGTCGCATGATTTTTTGGGCATTGACTAATTCTTCGATTCGATGAGCAGACCAGCCGACGATTCGCGCAATCGCAAACATCGGTGTGTAAAGTTCTTCTGGCAAGTCTAACATTTTATAAACAAAGCCGCTGAAAAAATCAATGTTCGCACTGACGCCTTTATACATTTTTCGTTTTTGAGCAATCACTTCTGGAGCGATTCGTTCAACAGTTGTGTAAAGTTGATATTCTTGCCAAGCGCCGACGCCTTTCTCTTGTGCGAGTTTGGCTACATAATTTTTAAAAATTGCCGCTCGAGGATCATTGTCACTGTAGACAGCATGTCCCATACCATAGATCAAGCCCTTGCGATCAAAAGCTTCTTTATCCAAAACTGCTTCTAAATAACGACGAACTGCAGCTTCATCTGTTGTATCAGCAATCTGGCGTTTCAGATCACTCATCATCTCCGTCACTTTGATATTGGCTCCACCGTGTTTAGGCCCTTTTAGCGACCCTAATGCGGCTGCGATCGTCGAATAAGTATCGGTACCGCTAGAAGTAACTACCCGAGTAGTAAAGGTCGAGTTGTTTCCGCCCCCATGTTCCATATGAAGCACCAGCGCCATATCCAAGGTTTGAGCTTCTTGAAAACTATAGGCTTTATTAGGACGCAGCATGGTCAAAATCGTTTCTGCCGTGCTTAATTCCTCCGAAGGGCGATGAATATACATACTTCCCTCTTGATTGTAGTGATTATAGGCGTGGTAAGCGTAGATCGCCAGCAGTGGAAAGACACTGATCAGCATCAAACTTTGCTCTAATACATTCTCAATACTGACATCATCGGCTTGCGGATCATAACTGGCTAATGTCAAAATACTGCGAGATAAACTATTCATGATATCCGCAGAAGGTGCTTTCATGATCACGTCACGAACAAAATTGGTTGGAAGCGTACGTTTATCCGCCAATAACTGACGAAATCCCTGCAATTCAGATAACTTTGGCAGCTCGCCAAAAAGTAATAAATATGCAATCTCTTCAAAACCAAACCGATTTTCTTCAACGAATCCTGCAACCAGTTCATTGATATCGATTCCGCAATAACGTAATTCCCCACAAGCCTCGAGGGGCTTCCCCGCCACGATTTTTTCTGGATAAATGGTAGAAATGGTTGTTAAGCCGGCTAAGACGCCTTTTCCATCTAAATCTCTCAGTCCACGTTTTACGTCATACTCTGAATAAAGATTCATATCGATTTGATTGTGTTTCTGACACAATGTTGAAAGATATGCGATATTCTTTTCTTTTTCTAATTTTTCCACAGCCATGTTACCTCCTAACATCCTTACGTAACCATGCTACTAACTTCATTTGATTCAAAAAATAAAAACTTTTAAACATTATAGCACGATGTTTATAAAATGAAATATTTTTCATAATTTTAATTGATTTTTCTTTTTATAAACGTATAATTATTCCTAATAGATTGATATTTAAGGAGGATGCTTATGAATTGGCACACAAACCTGATCGTGAATGATCAGCGCTATACGTTTATTGATTTAGCAAAGGTCGCGGCTGACTTTAACGCTGAATTAAAAAGATTGCCTTACTCGATTCGCGTGTTACTAGAAAGTGTCGCCCGTCACCAAGATGAAGAGATCACTGCTGTTTACTTGGATTATTTGGTCAATTGGAACGCTGAACAGCCCACAGGCGTCGTACCTTTCAAACCCGAACGTGTCGTTTTGCAAGACTTCACTGGTGTTCCAGCAGTCGTAGACCTTGCTGCGATGCGAGATGCCATCGTTGCCTTAGGCGGGAATGCAGATACGATCAATCCTGAGATCCCCGTGACTTTGGTTGTCGATCATTCCGTCCAAGTCGATTGTGCAGGGACTCCGGAAGCAGTGGCTTTCAATACGGCGCGTGAATTTGAACGAAACCAAGAGCGCTACCAATTCTTGAAGTGGGCTCAGGATTCATTTGACAATTTTGAAGTCGTCCCTCCAGAGACCGGTATCATCCATCAAGTAAATATTGAATCACTTTCTGATGTGATTTTGGAAAAAAAAATCGCTGGCGAGCCGTTTCTTTTTCCGGATACATTGCAAGGAACAGATTCCCATACAACGATGATCAATGGTCTCGGTGTATTGGGCTGGGGCGTTGGCGGTATCGAGGCAGAAGCAGCGATTTTGGGCGAGCCGTCATTTTTCCCGACTCCAGAAGTTATCGGTGTCTGTTTTGTGAACGAAATGCCTGCCGGTACAACCGCAACTGATTTGGCGTTGACTGTTACTGAAGTCTTGCGAAAGGAGCAAGTGGTAGGAAAATTTGTTGAATATTTCGGAACCGGTTACCAACGGTTAAGTTTAGCTGACCGTGCGACCCTTGCCAATATGGCACCAGAATATGGCGCCACTTGCGGTTTTTGTCCAATTGATGAAGAGACCCTCAACTATTTAGCTACTACGGGACGAACACCCGAATTGATCCATAAGGTTGCTGCCTACACAAAAGCCAATCATCTCTTTTATGATGCGACGGAGATACCAGACTACACCAAAACGGTCACCATCGATCTAGCCAAGATCCAGCCCGCATTGGCAGGACCAAAACGACCACAGGACCGTATCTTATTACCGGAAGTTGGCACTGATTTCGATCGTTCCCTAACGGCTGACATCGGACCAAAAGGCTTCGGTCTTTCGGAGAAGGAATGGCAAAAAAGCAGCCAAGTTAACTGGCCAAACGAGCCTTCCGAAACATTGCAGACAGGAGATATCGTACTTGCAGCTATCACCAGCTGTACGAATACGAGCAATCCCTTCGTCATGCTCTCTGCGGGATTGTTAGCAAAAAAGGCGGTAGAAAAAGGATTGACCGTGCCAAAATCGGTCAAGACTTCCTTGGCCCCTGGTTCCCAGATCGTAACCACCTATTTGACTGCCAGTGGATTATTGCCTTATCTTGAACAATTAGGCTTTTATTTAGTTGGATACGGCTGTACGACTTGTATCGGCAACTCCGGCCCATTAGAAGCACCCGTAGCAGAAGCAATCGAAAACGAAAATTTACTGGTCGCTTCTGTTTTATCTGGAAACCGCAACTTTGAAGGTCGGATCCATCCACAGATCAAAGCCAATTATTTAGCTTCTCCTCCGTTAGTCGTCGCCTATGCCATTGCTGGAACCATCCGGAAAGATTTGACGAAGGAGCCTCTAGGCGTCGTAGCAGGACAAGAAATTTATCTGGCGGATATCTGGCCAAGTAACGAAGAAGTCAATGAATATATTCAAGCTTTTGTTGGACCAGAAGCGTTTCGTGCAGCTTATGCGCATCTATTCGACGCCAATGAGCGTTGGAACCGCATCGATACAACTGCCAGTGATTGTTATGCTTGGGAGGACACATCAACATATATTGCCCACCCACCCTATTTTGATTCCTTGACCAAAGAATTACCTATCCAAACGAGTTTGTCTGATTTGAAAGTGTTAGCCAAATTGGGGGATTCTGTTACGACAGACCATATTTCTCCCGCTGGTAGCATTGGATTAGATTCTCCCGCCGGCAGGTTTTTGCAAACCAAAGCTGTTCCTTACCGTGAGTTCAACTCTTTTGGTTCACGGCGAGGCAATCATCACATCATGATGCGGGGAACTTTCGGCAACATTCGTTTACAGAATCAGCTGGTTCCTGGAAGTACTGGCGGGATCACCCATTATTTTCCTACAGGGGAAACGATGTCAATCTATGACGCTGCCATGAATTATCAGAAAAACGAACAGTCTTGCATTATTTTAGCTGGTAAAGATTATGGGATGGGTTCTTCCCGAGATTGGGCAGCTAAAGGGACCCAACTTTTAGGCGTCAAAGTAGTCTTGGCAGAAAGTTTCGAACGGATTCATCGCAGCAATTTGGTCATGATGGGTGTGATTCCTCTAGAATATCTTGCTGGGCAAACTGCCGCTTCCTTGGGATTGGATGGCTCTGAATCCTTCTTTATCCAACTGCCCGAAGAACCGCAGGTCAATCAGCAGATTGATGTGACAGCCAAACGTACAGATGAAACAATGATCACCTTTCCGACTCGGCTGCGTTTCGATGCACCAGCAGATATCCGTTACTGGAAACATCAAGGAATCTTACCAATGGTCATTCGCAAAAAAATAGAAGCAGGAGGAACTAGCAATGCATTCTGAAGCGCCCTTATCTAACACTGTTCTCACAATTCCTTATATCAGTGGTGACGGCATTGGTCCAGAAATTTGGCAAGCAGCGCAACCTGTGATTGATGCGGCCGTAAAACAAGCGTATGGTCCCAAAAGAAGGATCCACTGGCAAGAAGTTTTAGCTGGTGAAAAAGCATTTAGACAAACCGGCGAATGGTTGCCGCAGTCGACTCTTACCACTATCCAAGAGGCTAAAATCGCATTGAAGGGACCATTGACCACACCAGTTGGCAAAGGATTCCGATCCCTCAATGTCACATTGCGCCAAACATTAGACCTCTATGCTTGTGTTCGGCCCGTTCGATACTTTGCCGGGGTACCTTCTCCTTTGAAGCATCCGGAAAAGACGAATATGGTGATTTTCCGTGAAAATACAGAAGATGTTTACGCAGGAATCGAATTTGCAAAAAATGATCCCCTCACGAAACAATTAATTGAGGTGCTGCAAACACAGTTCAGTGTCAAAAACATTCGCTTTCCAGAAAGCAGCGCCATCGGGATCAAACCGATCTCAAAAGAGGGCAGTCAGCGGTTGATCAGCGGAGCGATCGAGTATGCTATCGCACACCACTTGCCGTCTGTCACCCTTGTTCATAAAGGGAACATCATGAAATTCACCGAAGGCGGCTTCAAAAATTGGGGCTATCAATTAGCGGAAACGAATTATGCCGATCAGTGCTTCACGATGAACCAATGGGCAACAATTAAATCTGAGCAGAATATTGAAGCGGCTCAAGCAGCACTTGCTGCTGCACAACAAGCCGGAAAAGTCATTATCAATGATGTGATCGCAGATAATTTCCTGCAACAGATTCTTTTGTACCCAGAAAAATTTTCAGTGATCGCAACTTGCAACCTCAATGGCGACTATCTTTCCGACGCATTAGCCGCTCAAGTCGGCGGAATTGGGATCGCTCCAGGTGCAAATATCAATTATGTAAGTGGTGCCGCAATCTTTGAAGCAACCCACGGTACTGCCCCCGATATCGTTGACACAGGAAAAGCCAATCCCTGCTCGTTGTTGCTCTCTGCTTGTATGCTCTTGGAATATATCCAGTGGGATGAAGCAGCAGTTCTTATTACCACAGCCATCGAGACAGCAATCAAGGAAAAGAAAGTCACAGCTGACTTTGCGGCAGCTATGACTGACGCGCATTGTTTGTCTACCAAAGCGTTCGGTGACTATCTGGTCACATTGATCACTCCATAATCATTCACCGCCCTCGTTGACTTGTCATTTTAAACAACTCAACGAGGGCTTGAATTTTTTTGAGACAACTCAACGAAGGCTTGATTGTATTTCAGTTGCTAGTTCCCCTATACTGGAGACACGAAAGGAGGAATTCACATGAATGAATTCAACATACGGCAAATCGGCCAACGGATTGCCAGCAAACGTCGAGAACTAAATATGACTCAAAGCAACTTAGCAGATCAATTATTGGTCAGTTATCAAGCTATCAGCAATTGGGAGCGAGGCAATACATTGCCTGACATCGAAAAATTGCCCCAGCTAGCAACAATTTTGCAGTTATCCATTGACGAACTATTAGGAAATAGCGGAGTTGCAGTAATGCATTACCACGAGGGAGTCGCCGATTCTCAGGAAATCACCACGTTGGCGCCGATCATAAAACCTAAAGAATTGGCAGCTGCGACTCAAGCCCAGCCTTTTGAACTTGAGTTAGTGGAGCAATTGGCACCTTTTTTGAGCAGTGAAGAATTATTTGCTTTATTGAAACCTATAACAGAACCGCTGACCGAAGAAGCACTAGAAGAATTTTTACCTTTTTTAGAGACAGATCATTTGGAACAATTGATGAAAGAGGACTATACTTTCGCTTTTCTGGAAGAAGCAGCGCCCTACTTATCTGCCACTTTCTTAGCCCAAAAAGTTGAGCAGGCTGTCTCAAACTCGCTGTCTTTGTACGAGTTGGAAGATATTGCCCCTTTTCTCGAAAAGCAAGATCTAGGACGCATTCTTCAAAAGATCCTGGCAGCGTCAGAGAATCCGGAGCAACGGTTGTCAGAGCTTGAAGACCTGCTACCTTTTCTCGATGAATCTACGTTAGTAACGCTTGTCGGATACTTTCCTGTATCCTCTGAGGTTTTTGAACTGTTTACCCCTTTTTTGGCTACAGAAACTTTGTTGCAAGCGTTGCGAAAAAAACGTTGATTTACTCTTTACTTTTCGTTAACCAAGATTTATAATTTCGTTAACCAACTATTGGATTATGTGTTAACGAAAGAAGGATACTATGAAACTACCATTGCGAGAACAAATCTATGCTGCTTTTTTTGCCATCATTATTGCTGGGCTGTCTCAACTAACCATCCCATTAGGATTGATTCCTCTGACAGGCCAAACCTTTGCTGTCGGCTTGGCGGTAACCTTTCTAGGAATGCGCACAGGGACCATGTCGATCCTTATTTACTTATTGCTGGGGTTGATCGGATTACCGGTTTTTGCCGGCGGAGCAAGTGGCATCGGCGTCTTATTCGGACCTACAGGCGGCTATCTGATTGGTTTTATCTTTAATGGACTCTTGACGGGGAAACTTTTGGAAATAGGCCGTGCCGGATATGTGAGAGGGATGTTAGCGAATATCGCTGGTGCATTAGCAACATTGTTTTTTGGTACCTTATGGTTAAAATGGAGCACCGCTATGTCTTGGACTGCTGCCATCAATGGCGGTTTTGTTCTCTTCCTTCTGCCCGATGTGATCAAAGCCATTGCTGCGGCTTATTTAGGGATTTTCTTGCGGAAAAGATTGCAGCGGTAAAAAAAGAGAAAGTAGCAAACGTGGACTGCTTCAAGCAATAAAAAGGAATTGCCGAAAATTGCTGCTTTATTTTTTTGAAATTTCTGCTTATTTCCGAAGAAGCTACTGTTAGTCGTTTATTTGAAAAAAAGAGGGACTGTGCCATAAGTCATCATCCAACAAGTTAAACCGAATAATAGTCTGTTGCTAGGATAGATTCCTCTGACTTTTGCGACGAGGAGTCCCTGCACCGCAGGAGCAATAATCATTAATGTTCGGATAGTGTTACTTGTAGGAGACTTATGACACAGTCCCTCACGCTTTTATCTCGTAGCGAATCAATAGTTGATCCATGTGATTGCTTGCTGGAGCTCTGCTCTTAAATGGGCTGCTTTGTATTGATTGAACGCTGCTTGATTAGTTCGCAAAAGTCCCCGTAGCTTTGTTGGCTGAAAATTTTCTGTCAACTGATTTTCCAGAACAAATCGTCGGGTCAATTGCCATTCATAATAATAGCCCAAAGGACGACAGCTATAAATCGTCTGTCCAATCACTTGATCTTCAAACCGACGATGGGTATGGCCAAAAACTACTTGACGCACATTGTCCGCCTCATCAATAACTGCCCCAAATTCTGGTGAACCTAGAAACGCGTTCAAATGATTCCAACGAACATACTTCCCCGTTTGTTTGACGATAAAGGTTGCTTTCGGAACAAAATGAGTCGTTACGATAACTTCTTTATCTTGAGGGAGCCCTCGCAATGTTTGACGCAGTCTTTCATTGATCTGATGACTGATTTCCGGATCGGTTCCTGTCCGCTGAATCATACGATCATACCAAAAGAGGTGCTTGAGACGAAGGATCTCTTCTGTGCTTTGCAAGTCAGAATAGCCGTAGTCATACCAGCCATTGACACCTAACAAGAGTGTTTTTTCCGATAAAGCGACTGTTTGAAAGTTCAAGAAAGCTGGATCAGGATAGGTTTCGATCAATGATTCTGATAAATCAGCCATTTCATGATTGCCCCAATGAAAGGTAGTAGGCAGCTGTCTTTGAAAGAAATCAATGACGGTCATCGCTGCTGTCTCTTTGTTTGCAATATCTCCAGCTAGATGCAAGTGCGTCGCTTGATTGGCGTCTAGCAATTCGGCTATCAGCTGCAAGTCTGTTGCACTGAAATGATTGATATCGACATGCAAATCGCTGATAACGGCTAATTTCCCCATATCAGTTTCCTGCCACCTTTTTGTCCATGCGCAACAGTTGAACGTTAGATGCCAGCAGACCGCTGTCACTAGTCAACTGCAAGCGCTGATAGTCAGGATCGACCACCAAGCGTGTCCGCTCTTCTAAATACATTGCTGCGCCTTGTTTTAACCAAACTGTTCCAATTGCTGTATCCAGCTTCGTATCATAGATAGACAATCCGTCTTCTGGATAATCTGCTGGTACGAGGATCAAGCGAAAACTAATATCTAACCGGCAAGAGATCGCCGTAGCCGGAAAAGGTCCCACACCATCTTCAAAATCTAGATAAATTCGATCTCCCTCCTGTTTGACTTCTAAGATTTTTGCTACTGCTGCTGCATCCATATCAATCGTTATTTCCATATCGATTCTCCTTTACATGATTCGTTTTTGCCACTCGTCTCGGGTAATTCCCCGCATCACTTCGTCCACTACTTGCCCACGAAATCTTCGCGCAGCCGGAATCTGTGCTTCCACTTTCATGCCAATTTTTTCCATCACGCGACCAGATCGATGATTTCGCTGATCGTGCAGTGCATAAATACGAACAAGCGCTAATTTTTCAAAACCCAAAGACAAAAGCATCCGAGCAGCTTCCGGTACGATCCCTTGCCCCCAGAAAGCTTTATTCAAGGTATAGCCTAGTTCTGCCACTTCCTTTAGCGGGTCCACCCGCAAGTCAATCGTTCCGATCATTTTGCCACTCATTTTCTCTTCAATAGCAAATTTACCTAATGGCGCCGCTAAAAAATACGTTGCAATGGCGATTTTTGTATCCACAAGTGATTGATGCCTCGGAAAAACAAACTCCGTCGTTTCTTCATCACTTGCGTATTCGAATAAATCATTGGCATCTGCCATCGTCACAGGACGCAACCATAATCGTGGTGTCTCGATTCGTTGATTTTCTGCTAAAATCAATAAGTGGTTCTTTTGGATTTCCATGTTTTCACCAGCTTTCTTTCTGATCTTTTTTAGTCTTTCTTATGACCTCACTGAAATAGCTAAATGTTTCTAATAATCGACGCTCCCTTTTTTGTGCTATAATATAAAGCAAGAAAACGCTTAGGAGGATTTTCAATGTCCGATGAATTGGAGAAACGCCTAGATACAGGAATGTACGGGACACCTCGTGTTAATCCAGATGAACAAAGAAAATACTTGGGAACGTTTCGTGAACGTTGTTATCTAAGTATGACGGTAGCAGAAATGAAGAAAAAGGACAACCAAGAAACGTTACAGTCGGTTCTCCCTAACTATCAAGGGGCACTGATCTTGATCAACGGAAAATTGCCCGAAACGCTTCAGACGACCTTTATTTCATTGATTACGAAACAACAGCTCGATTTTCGAGTGGTGACTGACGCCCAGACTGCTGATCCTGACAGTATCGGTTTACTGATCGTTGCCAATGAGGCAGTGAATGAAGAGGTAATCGATATCGAAGAAAAGTATCCTCAAAAGACAAAATCATCTTCCGAAGAAGATCCCATCAAAGAAAAAAAACCATTCTGGGAACGATTCTTCCGCTAAACAAACCAACGGATCAATTACTAGTGATCCTTAACTAGTACGAACAGCAAAAGAAGTTGTATTAGAAATGGTCAGCTTTAAGATATTTCGGCTTATTTCCGAAGAAGCTACTTCTAACCATTTATTCTAAAAAAAGGAACAGTGACAAAAGCCTTGTCACTGTTCCTTTTTCAACTTCTGACTGTTAAACAGCTGTTAAAATCGTTCCGGAAAAAGCAGCTTGAGGACAGACATGGTTAAGCGGCGGCTTTGTCCTTGGTACGGGTAAATATGCATATGCATAGCGGGATTGAAGTTCGCTTCAATAATGCCGTATGCTCCCGGATCCTCCGCGGGCTTTTCCTTGTCAGGAATAATCAAATCAATCCCACTGATTCGTGCCTGTAATGCGGTCACGGCATCTGCAGCGATTTTTTTGTAGTCATCATTAAATTGATCGGTGACATCGATCGAATCGCCGCCCGTGCTGATATTGGAATTTTCCCGCAAGTAAACGATTTGTCCTTTTTCTGGGACAGAATCTATGTGATAGCCTTGCTCTTTCAACATCAATTGTTCCAATTCACCTAATTGGATCTTCTCCAACGGTGTCCGATGGTGGGTCCCCCGTAATGGATCGGTATTTTTCTCTGCAACTAATTCCTTGATCGTGCGCCGACCATCTCCTATTACATTTGCCGGTATTCGTAGCAAAATTGCTTCAACTTGACCATCGATCACAAAGAAACGATACTCTGTTCCAGCAAGGAATGCTTCAACTAAAATCGACTGGTCTTCAGCAAAAGCTAAACGGACAGCAGCTTGATAGTCCTCCAACGAAGCGCCATCCTTAAAGATCGAGATTCCCACGCCATAGTTGGTTGTTTTGGGTTTGACGACAAAACCTCTGTCAGCAAATTGCGGGTAAGCAGCAAGCGCCTTTTCTACAGTGGCGAATTCTGCTCCTGCAGGAACCCGAAAGCCATTCTCAGCTAAAATCTTTTTTGTGACCGTTTTATTGGCCATGATCAAAGGAACGATATAACGATCCTTACTTGTCATATTAGCGTTTTTGACATATTCAACATGTTCATCGATCGATAATTTCAAGAACTGATCAGATTCATCCAACACTTCCACCTTGATTCCCTTTTGAATCGCATCGAACATCAAAATTTGTGTTGACAGTTCCATGTTGGTGAAGCCTGCTAACTGATAAGGTTTTTCCCAGGCAACTTGATGATAAAATACTCCTAGTTCAGTTGCCACTTGAGCCTGACTTGACCTTTGGCTGGCTTGATATAAACGACCGGCAAAAGTTTTGCCGGGATCTTCCAACATTGGCAGCAGTTGATCCAGTAAAGGCATTGTCGGCAGACTGATTTCCTTTGCAAAAGCGATCAATTCTTCCGCAACTGCTTTAGCTTCTTCAAGATAGATCGTTTGATTCAATGGGTGTTCCAATGCCACTTGATTGTTTTTGCGATTTCCTTCTTCGACCCAAGCATCGGCATCAGCGCCCTCCTCTTTCGTTGCTAAGTATAACAAGAAAAGGTGCAGAAATTTCACTTGATCTTGCGAAATACCGTACATTTCAAAGGGATTGATATCAATATTGCGTAATTCAATGTAACGAATTCCCGCTGTTGCTAAGTTGGCAACCTTTTGCCCCCCTCGCAGGCGAACTGGTGCATAAAACTCTTTTTCCTCAGATAGTTTGCCAGTTTCTACCAGCTCAGCGATATCCGCCAGATAGGTCTCAAGAGAGGCATAAGACACGTTGACATCGGTATGATTCGTGTAGCCATAGCGGCTGTTACGAATGCTGCGGACAGGTTCTTGCGGTCCAGAACCCGCCATAAAATAATTGGCTTCCGTTTGCGGCGTTGCTCCAAAGAAATAAGTCAAAAACCAGCGGTAATGCAAGTAATTTCGGGTAACTTTCAAGTAAAGTTCTGTTTTAAACCTACGATAATCTGTTTCTGACGACTTGGTAAATAACTTTCTTAAAAAATCATCCCCAAATTCAAAATTGAAGTGGATGCCGCTGACCATTTGCTTACGACGCCCATACGTCCTTGCCAAAAACCGACGATAAAGAACATCTTCAAAACGATCCAGCTTTGCGATCACGATATCCTCTTCTTTTTCCGGCAACGCAGGCGGCATACTTAATGGCCAAAGCATCTCCTCAGGTGCCATCGAACGATAAGCAACATCATGGATCGCAGCCAGATAACGAAATAGTTCCTCTGAGCTTTCCGCGACTGGCGTGATCAATTCCAACTGATTTTCAGCAAAATCGGTTTGTATGTACGGATGAAAACTACGATTGCCTAATGCTTCAGGATGATCTGTCCCAGCAAAACTTCCGTCTAAACGTGCACGCTGCGCCTCACGTTCGATCCCATAACGCCCATCAAATAAGTAGGGACGCAGTTCTTCTTGTATAAAAAGTGATTTTAGTGTCATATCATTGCCCTCTTTGTCTTAGATTCTTCCTTATTATAGTCAATAATCCAGCAGAAAAAAATGAAATTGTGCGATTCTCTTTGCTAGTTTTTTAAAAATTACCAAGTTTTTACAAATTACTTGAATAAATTTGATATTTGACCTCTAAATAAAGTATACTTACTATATAATAGTAAATTATTATGTCAATATTACAACTTTTTTGAAAGGAAGAATAGTGAATGAAACCACTCAATCTTACCAAACGCGAACGTCAGATCATGAATATCTTCTGGAATGCTGAAAAACCTTTGTCTGCAAATGACATTGCGGTTCAACAACAGGACTTAAGTAAAAACACGATCCAAGCCGTTGTCCGAAAATTAAAGAACCATGATTTATTGAAAGTAGCTGACATCGGCTACAGCGGTACTGTCTTGACCCGCTTGTATTCTCCAAATGTTTCTCAAGAAGATTTTCTAGCTGCCGAACTCTCTGAACAATCGTTGCTGAATCTAGTCTCGAATTTCATTGAAAACAGTGAGGATGCCGAGACATTGAATGATTTGGAAAAAATCATCAAAGAGCGGCAAGCACAGCTAAAAAACTGATTTCTGAAACAAGTTGTTCTTGTTCACAGAGAAATGTCCACGCTGAACATTTCTGACAAGACAAGGAATCTTTCTTGGAATGATTTCAATTTCAGGAACAGCAGCTACATCCTTTTAGCTGCTGATGGGGAGGTTTTGTGAACCAGAAGTCACACGTCATCTGTTACGTATTCTGCTGTGGTACTTCATGTACATCGCAGCTGTCAAACAAACGTATGCCTATAAAGTTTATTTCCATAACCGAGGAGCTTTATGCAAGTTCCTTAACAAAAAATATCCGAACTACTACTGATTACTCCTACCGTTAACGCCATCGCGAGATGATGAAGAGGAATAATCAAACATAGTTCGGATATTTTTGTCTTATTTCAAGCGATGAACAGCATCAACCTTCGTTGATGAGACCTTTAAATAGCCCAACAACAAACTCATTTGGATCAAACGGCTCAAGGTCGTTGATTCCTTCCCCTAATCCGACCAATTTAACCGGTAAACGCAATTCATTGCGAATCGCTAAAACGATCCCACCTTTGGCAGTTCCATCTAATTTCGTCAAGACCAATCCTGTAACATCCGTGGTTTCTTTGAATTGTTTGGCTTGGTTCATCGCATTCTGACCAGTCGTCGCATCTAACACGAGCAACACTTCATGAGGCGCATTCGGCTCTACTCGTTGAATGATCCGTTTGATTTTCTCTAACTCATTCATCAAATTGACTTTATTTTGCAAACGACCAGCGGTATCAACTAATAGAACATCTGCTTGCTCTGCTTTCGCTCGTTCCATCGCATCAAATACGACGGCTGCCGGATCACCACCAGCTTTCCCTCGAACGACTTCCACACCTGCTCGATCCCCCCAAACGACGAGCTGATCGATTGCTCCAGCTCGAAAGGTATCCGCAGCTGCCAACAACACTTTCTTGCCTTCTGATTTGAATTGATGCGCCAGTTTTCCAATGCTGGTGGTTTTACCGACGCCATTCACACCGACAAATAAAATGACGGTCAATCCAGGTTGCATATTTAGTTCGTTGACTTCGTCGACACCCGCTTCACCGTAAAGATCGACTAGTTTTTCAATAATAACATTTTGAACCTCTGCCGGCTTCTTGACATTTCGCAACTTGACCTCTTGACGCAGTGCATCCGTGATCTTGATCGCTGCATCAAAGCCTACATCGGCTCCAATCAATGTCTCTTCGACTTCTTCAAAAAAATCTTCGTCTACAGAGCGAAAATTCGCGAACAGCTCATTGAGTCGTTGCCCGAAAGTTTTGCGAGATTTCGATAGTCCCTTCGTGTACTTATCTTGTACATCCTCTTTGTGAACCGCTGTTGGCTGAGGTTGTACTTCAGGTTTTTTTACCGTTTCACTAGGTGTCACGACGTCGAATGGTTCAGCTGATTTCAGATCTTGTGCTCCTTCTGATGATGAAGTATCAGCCGCGGACTCCTCTGTTTCTGTTGGCTGCAACGCGGAATCGGTAGTAGTTTCTGGACGAGAATCCAGTGTTGGTTCCGTCGATTCTACTGTTTGTTCTTGTGCGGAATGGTCATCTGCGACGGATGACTCATCGACAGATGACTCTGGAGATTCAACTGGTTCCTCTACTTCACCTTGCACTTTGTCTTGCTCTTTTGATTCACCAATCAAAGCTTTTTTAATTTTGTCAAAAAATCCCATTTCAAACGCCTCCTTTCAAAACATATTTTTCGATGACAGTTGCTACACCGTCTGCTTCATTCGAATCTGTTACCACATCTGCGGCTTCCTTGATTAAAGGCACGGCATTAGCCATCGCTACACCGAGTCCTGCATAGCGAATCATCGGCAGATCATTTTCTTCATCTCCGATCGCCATGACTTCATCGATAGTGATACCTAAATCCCGAGCCAGCAATTCAATCCCATAGGCTTTCGTAATTCCTTTAGGCATAAATTCCAGCAAATTATTCCGAGTTTTGATTACTTCATATTTCTCTCTGATTGCTGAAGGAATTGCCAAAATCTTCGGATCCAGTACTTCTTGATGATAAGCAATCACAGCTTTATTATAGAGTTTCGACTCATCCAGAGCTTCTATCGCATACGGGCGGCAATCCAGCAATGGATTCAGCGAACCATAGATCGACTGATTCGTTGCTGAAGTCGGCAAGCACAAAACGATTTCTTCGGATACGACATCCAGCGGCAAATCCAGTTCTGCTGCGACAGCAACCAATTCATGAATATCAGCCAATTGCAAAGCGGCTTTTTCCATGATTTCTCCCGTATCGTTTTTTTGCACCAGACCACCATTAAAAGTAATGCTATAGTCCCCTGATTCATTCAATGACAACTCTTCTAAATAAGGACGAATTGCCCGTAAAGGACGACCTGTGCAAAGGACGATTTTTACTCCTTGTGCTTTTGCTTGGGCAAGAACTTCTTTATTTTTTTGCGATACTTGTTTCTTTCCATCCAGCAAGGTACCGTCTAAATCAATTGCGACTAATTTGATCATTTTGCTACTCCTTCTTGATCTGCGACAAAATTTCCGCCTTCTTTGACATCTTCCAAACGCACAGAAACGGTCTTAGATACACCGGATTCCTGCATCGTCACGCCATACAACACATCTGCCGCTTCCATGGTCCCTTTGCGATGTGTGACAACGATGAACTGTGTATCATTTTGGAAGTCGCTTAAATAATGGCCAAAGCGTGATACATTGGCTTCGTCTAAAGCAGCTTCAACTTCATCCAGCACACAAAACGGGACGGGACGGACTTGAATGATCGAAAACAGCAGTGCGATGGCTGTCAGCGCTCGTTCGCCTCCAGAAAGTAGACTCAAGTTTTGCAGCTTTTTACCTGGTGGTTGGGCTTCGATCTCAATACCAGTATTTAGTAAGTCCTTTGGATCTGTCAAAATCAATTCCGCATGTCCCCCGCCGAACATATTGGGGAAAACTTGCTTGAACTGCAGACGAATCGCATCAAAAATCTCACCGAAACGTGTTTTGACTTCTTCATCCATCTCGGACATTGTATCGAATAATTGTGCTTTTGCAGAAAGCAGATCATCTCTTTGACTGGTCAAGAAGCTGTGACGCTGTTCCACTTGATCATATTGCTCGATAGCATTCAAATTGACTGGTCCAATCGCATCGATTTTTCCTTTTAGATCTTGGATTTCTCGTTTTGCAGCTTCCGGGTCATCGATTGCTGGATAGTCATTGGCCGCTTTTTCAAAGCTCAATGCATATTCTTCCTGCAAGTAAGCCAACCGATTATCCATCACCAAATCCGCGCGGTTTTTCTCAATTTCTACATTGGTCTTTTCGGATAGTTTTTCTTTTTGTTGCAAGTTTGCCAAACTGAGAGCTTCATCCAACTGTCCAATTTCCTGTTGGACGATTTGTCTTTGTTGCCGAATGTCCGCCAATTCTTGTGTCAGTGTTATTTTTCGTTGAGTAAAATCACTGATTTGCTGATCCAGGCTTTCTTCCGAAATTTCATGGTCACTCACATTCGAATTGATTGCTGCTAACTGCCGTTCTAGCGACTGTTGGCGTGCTTCATTCTCCGCTAACGCTTCCGCATTCGCAGCAATTTTTTGTCTTAAATGTTCCACTTGTTCTTTTTGAACAGCAAAATCAGCTTGTAATTGGGCGGCTGTCGCTGCTAACTGGCTTCTTTTTGCTTCGATTAAATCTTCTTCTGCATTCATGCTTTGAATGTCGTGATCGATTTTTTTCAGCTGCTGCGCAATGGTTTGCTGTTCCGATTCCAACCGAGTCTTCTTCTCGTTATACTCTTCAAAAAAGGCCTGAATCTCGCGATTTTCAAAGTCAAAGACTTGCTGCTCTTTTCTCAACCGTTCCAACTCGTTGGTGAGGTTTTGCAGTTGATTTTTTAGTTCGTGTTCCGTCATTCGAGCCGTTTCACCGGTGGTTCGCAGCTCTTCCAAGGCTGCTTGAGCATCTTTTGTCACCGTTTCGAAGTGCTGCACTTGTTTCTCTGTTTTTTGCAGGCGTTCATCCAATTGAGCGGCTTGAGCCGTTAATTGCTGCAACTCATTGCTTTGACTAAATAGGCTGCCGGCATTTTTCTTCGTCGCTCCACCGGTCATCGAACCCCCGGCATTCATCACGTCGCCTTCCAGTGAAACGACACGATAGCTATAGTTCAGCGCTTTAGCTAATGCATTAGCACTTGTCAGATCTTCTGCGATGACGATACTTCCCAATAGATTTTCGGCAATGTTTTTTACATTTTCATTGAAACGCACCAGCTCACTAGCAACGCCGATAAATCCTGGTACTTGTTGTGCTTGAGAAACAGCATAACTAGGTAATTGGCGAGACTTGATTGTCGTCAACGGAAAGAATGTGGCCCGACCACCACGATTTTGTTTCAAATAGGTAATCGCTGCTCTGGCATCACGTTCGGTTTCTACTACTACGTGCTGGGCAGAAGCGCCCAGTGCTGTTTCGATAGCAACTGTATATTCTTCTGGTACTTCGATCAATTCTGCAACAGCACCCACGACACCGGTTAGCTGCTGCTTATTTTTTAGAACTAGTCTGACGCCTTGATAAAAGCCAGCATAGTTTTCTTGGATATCCTGTAAACTCCGTTGTTTTGCCCGCACTTGTTGGACTTGGTTCATTAACTGATACATTTTTTTCTGTGCATCATCAAATTTTTCTTTGTTATCTTTGGCTTTCTCTTGTAAATGGATATATTGCTTCCGCTGTTCGTCCAACTGTTGCTGCACGGCTTGCAAGCGTTCATTAACGATTTCTGCGGCTGTCGCTTTTTCTTTGATCGCTGTCGACAGTTCTGTCTGCTTCGTAACGGCTGTCTGATTTTTTGCCGATTCTTGCTGGTATTGGCGCTCAAGATATTTGAGCTCATTGCCGACCGTTGCTTGCTCCTGCATTGCTTCAACATATTGACTGCGTAGTTCTTCGATGATCTCTTTGGCCGATTTCTGATACTTTTCTTGTTCCGCTCGACAATCAGCAATCGCTACTTCTGCCTCTTGGACACTGCGATTCTTTTGCGACAGTTCATGAATCAATTCAGCTTTTTCGTCATTCAACTGTTGGAGGCGTTCACTGACGGCATCCAAGGTCTCTTGATATTCTGCTGTGCTTTTTTGCGTATGCTTGGAGCGCTCCAACAGTACTTCTTTTTGGCCTTCGGCTTGCTTCAGCCCTTCCGTTACTTGCAACAGCTGCTGATTGAGCTGCTCCAATGATTCATCGAAGGCTGCTCGACGCTGCCGCAATTGCTGCACACTGCGTTCATCGGTATTGATTTGCTGCGTGATTTCAGCCAACTGATGATTTAATAGTTCCAGCTGTTCTGTAGCTGTTTCCCACGCCCGTTTGGCTGTCTGGATCTCCATGACAGAAAAAGCCACGTCTACTTCCGTTAATTTTTCCTTCAATGACAAAAATTGTTTGGCCGCTTCACTTTGAGCAGCTAACGGAATCAATTGATCCTCTAACTCATAAATAATATCTTGTAGACGGTTAAGGTTGTCTTCTGTTTCAAACAATTTCTGTTCTGCTTTTTTCTTACGCTGTTTGTATTTCAAAACACCGGCAGCTTCTTCAAAAATACCGCGACGATCTTCTGGTTTGCTGCTGAAAATCGCTTCGACTTTCCCTTGAGAAATAATCGAAAATGATTCTTTTCCTAGCCCGGAATCCATAAAGAGTTCCTGGACATCTCGCAGGCGGCAACTTTGTTTGTTCAAATAAAAGTCGCTTTCACCGGTTCTCCTTAACCGGCGAGTCACACTGATCTCACTGTAATCCATTGGTAAATAGTGATCGGTATTATCTAAAATAATCGTTACTTCCGCTACATTTAATGGCTTGCGAGTGTCAGATCCTGCAAAAATGATATCAGGCATCTTGCCACCACGCAGGCTTTTGGCAGACTGTTCTCCTAAAACCCAACGAATCGCTTCAGTAATATTGCTCTTGCCGCTGCCATTTGGTCCTACGACCGCAGTCACACTATTTTCAAAATCAATGATCGTGCGGTCTGCAAAGGATTTGAAACCGGCAATCTCTATTCGTTTTAAATACACTCCGCCATTCCTTTCTTATTGATCAAGACTTGCTAAGGCATTTTCTGCCGCTGCTTGCTCTGATAATTTCTTTGATTTTCCTTGCCCCTCGCCAATCAGCACATCGTCACAATAGACTTCTGTCCAAAAGATTCGTTCGTGGGCAGGACCTTCTTCTTTCGTTAAACGATAGTTGATGGACACATCGCCAGATCGCTGCAAGACTTCCTGCAATCGGGTCTTGTGATCCATCTCATGGGAAAAAGCACCTGCTTTTACTTTTGGAAAAACAACAGCCGTCAAGAAACCGTCGACGCTCTCCAAACCTTGATCCAAGTACAACGCACCTAAAAAAGCTTCAAAAAGATCGCATAACAATGAGGGACGCTTACGTCCGCCAGAGTTTTCCTCTCCTTTGCCTAACCGAATATATTGATCAAAACGGCAATCTTTGGCAAACATTGATAAGCTATCTTCGCGAACGATTGCTGCCCGCAGCTTTGTCAACTTCCCTTCAGGAAGGTCCGGCAGTTCACGGTACAAATACCGTGAGACGATCAATTCTAAAACAGCATCTCCTAGAAATTCTAGGCGCTCATTATCGGATAGGTGCAAATTGCGATGCTCATTCACATAAGATGAATGCGTAAACGCTTGTTCGAGTAAATCTACATCATGGAAGACAATGCCGTAATCCTCTTTTAATTCGTTCATTAGCTGTGTATTCATTTGCCACATTCCTTCATTAGTTTATCGACACTTCCCTATTATACTGGTTTTTGGCTAATTATGAAATGTTTCGTCCAAAAACTTGAAGCCTCCATAAAAAAATTTTAACTGTTTATTCTCCTGCTCTTTGTTTCCATGACTGATTCATTGTTTTTTATTGATTTTGCCGCGAACAAAATAAAAAAAGACGTTCCCGAAAGAACGTCTTTTCCTAAATTAGCGAGATTCTGCTGTTACAGAAACTGTTGCCCATGGATTGTGATCTGCATCATATGCCCATGTGAAATCTTTGACGCGATTAGATACTGGTAATACTTCGTTACGGTAAAGCGAAGGAATAACAAATGCTTCATCCGCAGCGTATTCTTGCCATGCATCAAATGCTTCTTTACGTTTTGCTTCATCAAATGAATCTTTAGAGTCGATTGCTTCTAATAGCTTCGTATTTTCATCAGATTCAAAACGAGTGTAGTTAAATGCTGAGTTTGGTCCATAAAGTCCGGTTGGTGAAGGATCTGAACCTGTTCCCCATGCACCTTGATACACATCGATTTCAGGATCATCATTTTTCAATTTATCATAGAATGCTTGGAAATCAATCAAACGACCAGTTGTGTATTTCACATCTAAGCCGATTTCATTCCATTGTTGGATGTAGTAATCAGCCAATGGTTGAGCTGTTTCGCCACCTGACATTGAAGCAAAATTGATGGTTAATTTTTCACCGTTTTTGTCTTCACGCATGCCGTCGCCGTCAACATCTTTGTAACCAGCATCGTCTAACAATTTGTTTGCTTTGTCGATATCTTGTGTGTAACCTTTAACTTCTGTATCGTGCAATGTTCCAAATACCGGTGGGATCAATGTTGTCGCATTTGAACGTAGGCCATTATAGAAACGGCTACCGACAGCATCATTATCTAGTGCGTAACCCATTGCTTGACGCAATGATTTGTCCGCCATTTTTGATTCAGGATTGTAGTTAACTTTTCCTTCTTTATCATCCCAAGTACCTAACTTAAATCCAATATACGTATAAGCTTGCTCAGGACGGCCCAAGATTTGGTAGCCATCTGCATCTTTGTAAGTTGGGTAAGTATCTGTTGGCATTGACAATGCTAAATCATATTGCTTCGCTTTTAAACCTTCTACGATTGAAGCTGCTGGAACTGCTTTAAATGACAATTTATCCATTTTAGGTTTGCCACCGTAGTAATACTCATTTGGTACGTATTCTACAGATTCACCGGCTACGATGTTTGACATTACGTAAGGTCCGAAAACGATTGGTGTTTTACGAACAGGATCACTTGATTCCATATCTTTGACTGCAATACCTTCAAACGCATGTTTTGGTAAAGCAGAAGACCAGATACCGCCGCCTGCTTGCATCATACCAGGGTGAACTTCTTTGTATTGAATTTTAACGACTTTGTCGCTTTCTTTTGTGATTCCTGAGATTGTGTCAGATTTGCCATCGTGGTAATCTTCCATCCCAACAATATTTGTAAAGTTGTTGTCATAACGGATTCCTGTGTAATCTTTGTTACCGATCACTTCATAGGAGAAAATCACGTCATCTGCTGTTACATCTTCGCCGTCTGACCATTTCAAATTGTCGCGTAATGTAATCGTTGCTGTGTTATTATCTTCATCTAATTTAAGATTTGCAGCCCCACCATCAACAATTCGAAAATCAGCATCTGTTAAGAATAAACTTTCATTACTTGGTTGCATGAACTGAGAATCATAATTGTCTTGATAAAATTCAGTTTGGAACAAACCTTGGAATTGTGTATCCATAACTACTGCGACGTCCAATGTACCGCCTTTGATTGCTTCTGCGTCATTTTTGACTTCAACCGGCATAGAGCTAATATCTTCTGTTTCAGTTGCTGAGTTGCTGCCGCCTGATGAATCTGTTCCGCCACTATTGCCGCCACAAGCTGCCAATGCTAAGACTGACAAAAGTGTGACCATACCAAAAATATTTTTCTTCATCCTGTATCCTCCTTGTTTTAACCTAGTCGTTGACGTGCATCGGCTGAACGCTTAAATGCCTGACCAACGTAGTTTATACTCAACATCAATACTAAAATCAATATTGACGCGGGTAACCATATCCATTGTCTGTTGACCAGCACATCACCGCTGCTGGCGTACCCAATCAATGTTCCCAAACTTGGAACATTCGTTGGCAGACCAAAGCCCAAGAACGTTAGAGTTGTTTCGATACCGATATTTGCTGCAAAGTTCATCGTCAAGTTGGTGATGATCAATGAGCTTAAGTTCGGCATGATTTCGCGAAACATGATCACAAAATCATTGGTCCCTAATGTTTTTGACGCACTCACATAATCTCGGCGCCCTTCAGAAAGGGTCTTACTGCGGAAGAGTCTCGCTTTTCCGACCCAATAAAAGGCACTCATGACCCAGATAAACGTCCAAACATTGTAGCGAGGTATGATCGAAACAATAACGATAATGATCAACATGATCGGTAAGATCATGACAAAATCGACGATACGCATCAAGATATTATCAATCAACCCGCCATAGTAACCTGAAATGATCCCCAAGCCAACTCCGACGATCGATGTAATGATCGTGATGGAAAACCCAATCAAAATCGAATTACGCGCTCCAATGATCAATTGTCCCCAAACATCACGGCCACCTTCATCCGCCCCTAATAGGTAGGTGCCGCCATTTGGTGAGACTGCTCCTGGTGCAGCATATTTATCTAGAATACTTACATGCATGACTTGGCTTTGATCAATGACTGCCGAGCCGATGAATACGAAAAGCAGTACTGCTACCAACAAGACCAACGAAAAAATAGCGATCTTGTCTTTTAAAAATTCACGAAAAATCATTTGTAATCCCATAGGTGGGATACTTTCTTGTTTTAACACTTTTTCTTTCTTTTCAGACACGTTTATCCCCTCCTACTGGATTCTGATTCTTGGATCAACAATACTCATAATGATGTCTGATAGCAATGTACCGATCAATGTCGCCAGACCTAATATCAAAGTCAACGAAGTGATCACGGCATAATCCCGCTGTACAATACTATCGATAAATAATTTTCCGACACCTGGGTAAGCAAAGATTTTTTCAATGACCACTGAACCAGCGATCAATGAAGTGATCTCATACCCCATTTGAGATGCGATCGGCAAGGATGCATTTCGGAACACGTGACGTGAGAAGACTTTACTAGTTGGCACCCCTTTCGAACGAGCAGTTCGCACGAAATCCAATGATTTGGAATCAATCACTTCACTCCGCAGATACTGGATCGTCACAGCGGTACCTAATAGCGCAGAAGTGATAGCCGGTAAGATCAGATGATACAGACGGCTCCAAAACTCAGCCATTCCCGTTACGCCTGGTGCTACAGACCCCCCAGTTGGGAACCAACCTAAACGATAACCAAAGATAAACAGTGCAATCAATGCAAAGATAAACAATGGTACCGCAAAACTAAAGAAGTTATACACGACAACGACTTTATCTAAAATCGAATTTTGGTAACGTCCAGCCAACATTCCTAAAGGAATCGCGATCACATACGTTAAGATAACTGTTAACAAAGATAGCCACAATGTGTTGCTGATCCGTCCTGAAAGTAATGTTGCTACTGGTAGTTTATAGATAAAACTTTGACCAAAATCTCCTTTAAGTGCATTTCCGATCCAACGGAAATATTGTGTATACCAAGGATCATTCAATCCGGCTGCTTCCCGCATCCGTTCAATAACTGCTGGATCTTGGTTCGGATTAATCAATCCTGTAAATGGATCCCCGGGCATTGCTTGTGCAATCAAGAAAATTAAGACACTCAAAATAATGACTTGCGGGATCATTAATATCAAACGACGTAGAATTGTTTTCCACATTATTCAGCACCCCCATTTTTCAAAGCGACTTGATGTGTTCCTGTGATGGTTCTAAGGTCATAAACACGACCTGTTTCATCATAGTAATCTTTTTGGTGAGTGACATATTCCAACTCTACCCGACGGCGGTTTTCTTTATGCGCCTCACGATTTTTCACATCAATTTGAGGAATAGCTGACAATAACCGCTTCGTATAAATATGACGCGGATCTTGATAAATATCTTGGCGTGTACCGATTTCAACAAAACGACCTTTATACATGATGGCGATATTGTCGCACATGTGTTTCACAACACCCAAGTCATGAGAGATGAATAAGAAACTTAAGCCAAACTCTTGTTGGATTCGTTTCATAAAGTTGAGCACCTGTGCCTGTACAGACAGGTCCAATGCAGAAACAGGTTCATCAGCAACGATCAATTTAGGGTTCGATGCCACTGCGCGGGCAACCCCCAAACGTTGTCTCTGTCCACCAGAGAATTCATGTGGGTATTTGTATAAAGCATCTTCTGGCATCCCAACGATATCCAAAAGCCGTTTCACCCGTTGTTTTTCTTCTTGGTCACTCAAACGTTCAAAATTCCGTAGCGGTTCAGCAATAATATCCACTACCCGCTTTTTAGGATTCAGACTTGACATAGAATCTTGAAAAATCATTTGAACATCCTTGTTGTAATTCATTTTTTTGCGGACAGAGCGCTTTGTGACATCTTGTCCTTCGTAAATGACTTCACCGCTGGTAATCTTTTCCAAGCCAACGATTGCTTTCCCTGTTGTTGATTTTCCAGAGCCTGATTCTCCTACCAGACCGTAAGTTTTTCCCTTTTCGATGATGAAATCCACACCGTCAACAGCATAGACATAGTCCGTTACGCGGTTGAAAAAACCGCTGCGAATCGGATAGTGGACTTTCAGATCTTTGATTGTGATTAATTCTGACATCTACACTTCTCCTTCTTCGTCTCTAAAATGAAAATGCTTATAGCAAGTACAGCGAACTAAATGATCTGGTGCAACTTCATGCAGGACAGGATTTTCTTCGTGGTCACTAGCTGGGATCCAAGGGATACGAGCAGCAAAACGGCAACCAGTTCTTGGCATGTTTTTCAATGAAGGAACGACGCCTTCAATCACGTGCAGTTCACTGTCTTGAGAATCTTCTTGTGGAATTGAGTTCAGCAAAGAGCGTGTATAAGGGTGTTTTGGATTTGCAAACAACTCTTCCGCTGTGGCAACTTCAACAAACTGACCGCCATACATAACGGCTACACGATCAGCCATTTCTGCCACTACACCTAAGTCATGGGTGATCAAAATGATTCCCGTTTGTGTTTCAGCCTGCAAATCTTTCAACAAATCTAGGATCTGTGCTTGGATGGTTACATCCAATGCAGTGGTTGGCTCATCAGCAATAACAATTGGCGGTTTGCATGCGATGGCAATGGCAATGATCACCCGTTGCCGCATCCCACCGGATAATTCGTGGGGATACTGGCGACCCACCCGTGCTGGATTTGGAATTCCTACTTGATCTAGTAATTCAAGGGCCCGGGCTTGTCTCTGTTCCGCATTCATATTTGTATGATAAGATAAACCTTCTTTGATTTGGTCTTCAATACGCATGAGTGGGTTCAAAGCGGACAATGGATCTTGGAAAATCATCCCAATGTCGTTCCCGCGAATTTTGTTGTAAAGTGTTTCATTTAAGTTTGACAAATTCAAGTCTTTGTATAAGATTTCACCGGTGATTTTGGTATTGTTTGGATCATGCAATCCCATAATCGTTGTAGCTAAGGTACTTTTTCCACATCCGGATTCGCCTACGATCGCTAAAATCTCATTGCGTTCCAACGTAAAAGAAACACCGTCTACAGCGTCATAGTAATCATCTTTAATACGAAAACCTGTATGTAGGTTTTGAACATCTAGTAATTGATTATCAGTTGACAATCGAATACCCCTCTCTTTTTTATAAGATGAAGTGCCCTCTAATGTAAAAAAGTAGGAATTATAAGTCAAATTCCAAATGCTTTCTTAACATCGTGTAATATTTTCTTAATAATTATATAGAATCACTCACTAGATTGCAAGTCTATAAATTTTTAAGATACTGAATTTTCAGAATACTTACATTCCATTTACATTTTTTCAGGATGGTGCAAAGAAAAGGCACTTTTTTTCGAGAAACGAATGGTTATTAAACAAATTCTGATAAAGAAAGAGCTGGGTCATCTATGACTCAGCTCCTGTATCTGTCTTAAGCAAGATGGCTTGAAATATAATCAACTGCTCCGCCGACTGTTTCAATCTGTTCGGCATCTTCATCAGAAATCTCCGTACCAAATTCATCTTCTAATTCTAAGACGAATTCCATCACACTGATTGAATCAGCATTTAAGTCGTCTTTAATACTCATTGTATCCGTTACTTTATCTGCATCGATCTCAAAATGGTTTGCGATCACTACTGCAACTTTCTTGAATACTTCTTCTCGCGTCAATTGCCTTCACCTCCACGCGTTCGCACAAAACATAGAATGGCTAACAAACATTGTACTGCTTACATGCAAATTTGTCTAGTCCTTTTTTGCATTTTCATTACAATGATTGCAGTCTCATTGCGTTGGCTCTTCATGCTTAGGTGTTTCTTCAAAATGAGCCACCAATTGAGGAACCACATCTGCCTGCAACATGGTATAGATTTGTTTGATGGTTGCTGCCACGGCATCTGGTCCAGTCGCTCCATGTGTTTTGATCACTGGTGCTTTCAGACCAAACAAGACAGCCCCTCCGTGTTTGGCATAATCCATCTCATTTTTTAAATTGCGCAAGGCATCTTTCAATAATAAAGCCCCTAATTTCCCTTTGGTTCCGGAATTCATGATGGATTGTTTCAATAACGACATCATATTCAATGCGGTTCCTTCAATGGATTTCAAGACGGCGTTCCCAGTGAATCCATCTGTGACCACAACATCCGCTGCACCGTTCAAAAGTTCCCTAGCTTCAACATTTCCGATAAAGTGAATCGATGATTCTTTGGTCAACAATTCAAACGCTTTTTTGGTTAACTCGCTGCCTTTGGTCTCTTCCGTCCCATTGTTTAGCAACCCTACTCGCGGTTGTTGAATGCCTCGGACTTTTTGAGCGTAAAAAGAACCTAACACAGCATATTGAACGAGATGTTCTGCTTTATTGTCAGCATTCGCTCCTAGATCCAGCATATCAAAGCCAGTTTCTTTCCCAAGTACAGGCATCGTCGACATTAAGCCAGGACGTTCGATTCCTTTGATACGACCTACGATAAACAAACCTGCAGCTAACAAAGCACCGGTATTTCCAGCAGAGAAAATGGCATCCGCTTGACCTTCTTTGACCGCTTGGGCTGCTAAGACCATCGATGCGTTCTTTTTGCGGCGGATCGCTTTAACAGGTTCATCATCACTGTTGATTTTTTCATCGGTATGAATGATTGTAAGCTGACTTTCGTCTGTCACATATTTTCTGATTTCATCTTCTTTTCCGTATAATAGAAATTCGATTTCTGGATATTCTTTTTTTGCTAACATGACGCCTTCAACGATCGCTTTTGGTGCGTTATCGCCACCCATGGCATCTACGGCAATTTTCATGACATACGCCACTCCCTTCATTTTTCCAAGTTAGTATACCATATTCTTTAATCAAAAAATTGATTGTCTCGTTTTTCTGCTGCTAAATAATCGGCTAGCGCTTGATACTCCGGTAAAATCTGCCATTGGTGCTTCTGCCAGATTTGAGTTGCTTCTACTTGTGCAACTTCAAGAATATGGGCATCGGCTACTAAATCGGCTGCGGCGAATTCAGGTAAACCTGATTGACGATTACCAAAGACTTCCCCGGGACCTCGCAATTGCAGATCTTTTTCACTGACGACAAAGCCATTGGTGGTTTCAGTCATGATTTTCATCCGCTCTATTCCGGTTTCATTTTTGGGATTTGCCACCAAAATACAGTAAGAAGCATCTGCACCACGGCCGACACGCCCCCGCAACTGGTGCAACTGAGCTAACCCAAAACGATCTGCATCAATAATCAACATGACTGTCGCATTGGGTACATTTACCCCTACTTCAATAACTGTCGTTGATACCAAGATCTGTAACTGGTTGTCCTTGAACTCTTCCATGATCGCGTCTTTTTCTATATTTTTCATTTTGCCGTGGAGAATGCCCACTTGGTAGTTAGGGGCAAAATAAGCCTGCAGCTGCTCGTAAATCTCCGTAGCATTCTTGACATCTAACATTTCTGATTCTTCAATCAGCGGACAGATCACATACATTTGATGTCCTTTCGCTAATTCCTGACGAGCCCAGTCCAGCACAGATTCCAATTGAGGTGGTCGTACCCAACGCGTTTCGACCGGAATCCGGCCAGCTGGCATCTCATCGATGATGGAAACATCCATCTCACCATAGGCCGTGATGGCCAAGGTTCGTGGTATCGGCGTCGCCGTCATGAACAAAACATCCGGCAAATATCCTTTTTCTCGCAATATTTTTCGCTGATTGACACCAAAGCGATGCTGCTCATCTGTGATGACTAAACCTAGACGGGCAAAATTGACCCCTTCTTGGATCAACGCATGCGTCCCTACGACAATATCGATCTCACCTGCAGCCAATTGCTCCAAGATCACTCGCCGTTCCTTTGTCTTGGTGGACCCTGTCAGCAGTGCCGTTGTCACTTCTAGCGGATCAAATAACTGGTTAAGGCTTTCCAAATGTTGTTGTGCCAGAATCTCAGTTGGTACCATTAACGCCCCTTGAAAGCCAGCTGTCATAGTGGCGTACAGTGCGATAGCAGCCACAACTGTTTTGCCGCTACCGACATCTCCTTGCAGCAGTCGCTGCATATGTTGCGGACTTTTGAGGTCATGACAGATCTCGTTGGTGACTCGCTTTTGAGCAGCAGTCAATTCGAAAGGCAGTGTCTGGGTGAAAGCTTTTAACCGCTGAACATCATAGTCAATGGCTAAGCCGTTCTTTTCAGCCTTTTCGGAAATTTTCAATCCTTGGATCTGCATTTGAAATAGGAAGAACTCTTCAAAGATGATTCGCCGCTTTGCTTGATGACTTTCTTGCGGATCTTTTGGAAAGTGCATAGCTCGCATAGCAGTCTGGCGATCCAATAACCGATATTTCTCCGTTAAAGTTAGAGGTAAGATTTCCTCGATCTGGTCTCCGTATGATTCAAATGCCTGCCTGATCAAGTCAACCAGCACGCTTTGCCGTACCGATTTGTTTACATGATAGATAGGAGCGAAATCACCTGGCTTCTTGCTGCCAAGAATCTTCATCCCAGCTAGTGATTTCCGTTTCGCATCCCATTTCCCGTAAACCGCGATTTCTTCAGACAAAACAACTTTATCTTTTAAATAGGGCTGATTAAAAAAGGAAACATTGAATACATCATGATCTTGCATCATTCGAAACTGCAGCCGACTCTTTTTGTAACCAAAACGATTTACAACAGCCGGGGAAACAACGATTCCTTTGATCGTGACTTTTTCTTGATCTTGTATCTCGTTCAATTGACGCTCTTGAATATCTTCGTAGCGAAAGGGGTAATATCGCAATAAATCTTCGATTGTCTGGATTCCAAGCGCTGCGAGATCTTTTGCTCGCTTTTCTCCGACACCAGACAAAACAGTGATTGGCTGATCAAGCATTTCTTCCCTCCTCAAAACTAGTTGTTTGCAGATTGCTTTCTTTATTTTACTCTTCTCTGTTTAAATTACGAAGAATTTGAATGAAAAAAGATGAGCAAAAACAGGCTGTTTCTCTATCAATCAAAAAAGAGACGGAAACAAAAATCGCCCTGCGACTTTTGCCCCGTCTGCTTTCAAGTTTTATTCAGCCGAGAAAAGATACGGATAAACAGGTTGATCTCCTTGATGGATCTCCACTTCGATCTCCGGATAGATTTCTGTCAATGCTGCTTCGATTTTTGCTGCTTCTTTTGCTTTTCCTTCTTCGCCGATAATAATCGTAACGATTTCTGTTTCATCTGAAATCATCTTCTGCAATGTATCCATGGAAGCAGAGAAACAATCGGGTACAGAAACCACGATTTTCCCATCAACCATTCCCAAGAAATCACCTTCTGTGATTTCAATTCCATCGATCGCTGTATTACGAATCGCGTGTGTCACCGAACCACTGACAACACTTGACAAGATTTCAGTCATCGCTTGTTGATTTTCCGCTAACGTTGCTTGTTCATTGAAGGCCAACATTGCTGTCATCCCTTGTGAAATCGTACGGGTCTCAACAACAGCGACTGGGATGTCCGATACTTCTGCTGCTTGTTGTGCAGCCATAAAGATATTCTTATTGTTTGGTAAGACGATAACCTGATCTGCGTTCACTTCATTGATAGCAGTCACGATGTCTTCCGTGCTTGGATTCATCGTTTGACCACCGCTGATCACATAGCTTGCACCTAAGCTGGTAAATAGTTTATTTAATCCATCACCGGCTGCGATAGCAATGATTGCATAAGGTGTACGCGGACGTTTCACTGCAGCAGAGGGTTGATCGTGCTCCAGAATTGTTTCATGCTGTACACGCATATTATCCACCTTGATCTTGATCAAAGAACCAAATTTTTGGCCATAGTTCATGACTTCACCTGGATGTTCTGTGTGTACATGGACTTTGATAATCTCATCGTCATTGACGACTAAAAGAGAATCTCCAAGTTCGTTTAGATAATTTCGGAATGTTTCATAATCAAACGTACTGTCCACTGTTGGTCCTTCACCAATTTTGACCATGATCTCTGTACAATAACCGAATTTGATGTCTTCTGTAGCCATTTGTCCTTGAACGCTGCGATGATGTTCGGCATTGACCATTTCATCCATTGCTGCTGGTGTTGGTTCATAGACCTCATTGGCTTGATATTCTCCAGTCAGTGCATTTAAGAACCCTTCATAAATGAACAATAATCCTTGGCCACCACTATCGACTACACCAACTTCTTTCAAGACTGGCAATAGATCTGGTGTTTTGGCTAGCGCACGTTTTGCTCCGTGAACGACTGCTTTCATGACTTCTACACAGTCATCACTAGTTTGTGCTTTTTTCTCACCGTATTCTGCAGCAATACGTGCTACTGTCAGAATCGTTCCTTCTACGGGTTTCATGACTGCTTTATAGGCGGTTTCGACCCCATGTGTAAAGGCTTGTGCCAATTCTGGCGCAGTTAATGTTTCGACCGTGGGGATCGCTTTAGCAAATCCACGGAACAATTGAGACAAAATGACGCCTGAGTTTCCTCGTGCGCCCATTAGTAGTCCTTTTGAAAGAGTTGTGGCAAGATCGCCCACTTTTTCTGAAGTGGCATCTGCTACTGCTTTAGCACCGCTTGTCATTGATAAATTCATATTCGTTCCTGTATCTCCATCAGGTACTGGAAATACATTCAATGAATTGACAAACTCTGCATTTACTTGTAGACGAGCCGCGCCTGCCTGCACCATCTCTTGAAACTGACCTGCGCTGATATTCGTTACCTTCACTGATAATCCTCCTTAAAATCATCCGCCGCAAGCGGATCACTTGCCTAATCTGGCAGTACACGTACACCTTGGACAAAAACATTCACTGAATTTGCTGAAACGCCTAGCATTGTTTCAAGATTATATTTCACTTTTTCTTGCACATTGCGGGAAACTTCAGAAATTTTTGTACCATAGCTAACGATCGTGTAGACATCCACTGCAATACCGTTTTCTTCTTGACGAACAACGACACCGCGAGAATAGTTTTCTTTGCGTAAAATTTCATTGATGTTGTCCTTGATCTGTTTCTTGCTGGCCATGCCCACAATACCAAACACATCTGTTGCTGCGCCACCGACAACTGTGGCGATGACCTCGTTGCTGATTTCAATAATACCTGATGAGGTTTTGATTTTTACAGCCATAATATAGCCTCCTTAAGCGGGATATTCCCATCTTTCTTCTCTCACATTTTATCATAGCTGCTAGTCAAATAAAAGGATGTGACTTATGAAAAGGGGCTTGGCATCAGATATTCTTGTATTCTGACCTTGTTTAATTTACAATGTTTACTGCTAAAAGTCAATCTTTCTTGAAAATTACCCTTGCATTTTCTAACTTTCTATGATAAATTCAGATGGTATGAGCTGAAATAGCGCTCCAACATCAAGGCAAAGGAGGAAATAACCACATGGCTAAAGTTTGTTACTTTACTGGACGTAAAACTACAAGTGGAAACAACCGTTCACACGCAATGAATGCGACAAAACGTACTGTGAAACCTAACTTGCAAAAAGTTCGCGTTATGATTGACGGAAAACCTAAAAAAGTTTGGGTGTCAACTCGTGCTTTGAAATCTGGAAAAGTTGAGCGCGTATAATCTTAACCACACATTTTCGGCCGTTCTTGCGAGCGGTCTTTTTTGTTGTCTTCCGTTTCATTCCTCCTTTCCTTTCTTATGTCCTTTGTTTTTTCTTTAAACAGCTAATGACATTGTTTTTTTAATCCTTTGAATTATGGTACACTAATAAAAAATTCATAAGGATTAGGTGACTATTCTTGGCTACTATCAAATCATTCATCAAACAACATTGGCCTTATATGACCGCCAGTTTTCTGCTGCCGTTACTGATTATGGCAGTCATTTATTTAACGATCGGAATCTATCCCGGCAGCAGCCGCAGTGTCTTAGCGAGCGATGCCTTTTCGCAATTTTCGAATTTCCATGCCAGTTTTCGTAATGTCTTATTAGGCAAGCAGAGTATCTTCTATACTTGGAATGCCTCTTTAGGGTTGAACTATCTTGCACTGATCTCTTACTATTTAGGTGGTCTTTTTACGCCGCTGGTTTTATTGTTTCCCAATCAATTGATGCCAGATACGCTCTATGTGCTGACACTTTTGAAAATCGGCAGCGCCGGACTCGCATTTTGGTTTTACGCGAGTCAAACATTTAAAATCCAACGGTGGCATCATGTTACGCTTGCTGTCTGCTATGCGTTGATGTCCTTTATCACTGCTCACTCCGAATTGATCATGTGGCTAGATGCACTTATTTACCTGCCATTAGTGATTCTAGGGATTGATCGGCTCTTGCAACAAAAAAAACCGACTCTTCTGTTTGTCAGTTACCTACTGTTATTTATCTCAAGTTTTTATATGGGATTCATGATCGGAGTGTTCTCCGTCTTGTATCTATTCGTGCAATTAGGTCGCGATTGGAAGCAAAACAAGAAAGCAATCATCCCTTACGGCATCACTTCTTTATTAGCCGGTGGGGCTTCCATGATCATCATTTTGCCTGCTGTACTTGATTTACGTTCAAATGGGGAAGAATTGTCCACTATCACGAAGTTCAAGACAGAAGCTACTGGTGTTTTCGATCTTGTAATGAAAAATATGATTGGCGTATATGATACAACTAAATACGGTTCGATCCCGTTTATTTATATTGGCCTACTGCCATTACTACTTTGTATTTTATACTTTGTTTCTAAGAGAATTCCTTTAAAAGATAAACTGCTATATGCTGGATTGTTTAGCATTTTGATCGCCAGTTTCTATATCGTTCCCTTGAATCTCTTCTGGCATGGGATGCATGCCCCAAACATGTTCTTGTTCCGCTATGCCTATTTGTTCTCCTTTCTAGTGATTCTTTTGGCTGGTTATGGTTGGGAACAGCTGCAGCAAAAAGACCGAGGTCTGTTTGTGATTGTCGGACTATCTACGATTGCTCTCTTTGCACTTTCTTATGGACTGGGAGGAAACTCGTATGAATTCGTCACCACAGCCTCTTTTGCGTTAACGATTGTTTTCTTTGCCCTTTACTTGCTGTGTATCGGTTTCGGTCAACTTGGTATGCTAACTAAAAAGAAAGTGGCACTTCTCTTGTTGGTTTTCGTTTGCGGTGAAATGGCGATCAACACGAGTGGGATGGTTCGCGGAATCTTAAATGATTGGAATTACGCCTCTCGAAGTCTGTTCACTGATCCTTATCCTTCAATCAAGCAATTGGTGGATCAAGCCGATAAAGACAATGAGACCTTTTTCCGTTTGGAAAATCTGGATCCCGTTTCTTCCAATGACAGTATCAACTATGGTTACAGCGGTGTCAGCATGTTTTCTTCAATCCGCAACCGCAACTCCTCTAGTTACTTAGATAAATTAGGTTTTCGTTCAAGAGGAACGAATCTTAATATCCGTTATCCGAATAATACATTGCTAATGGATGCTTTCACCGGCATCAAATACAATATTAGCAAACAAAACTTAACAAAATACGGTTTTGAACGCGTAGGAGAAGCTGGAGACTACAAGCTTTATCAAAATAGCAACGCTCTTCCCCTTGCCATGTTAGCAGAGCCTTCGATCAATAAGATCCAACAGCCTGCCAACGACAATCTAACCAGCCAGAAGAATTTGATCAACGGTTTGGCAAACATTGAACAAAACTATTTTGATTTTCAACCGATCACTGTCATTCACAGCAAAAACACCGATATCACTGAAAATGGCATGTACACGACATTCCAAGAGCAAGAAAGCAATGTGGCGAAAGAGATTACTTGGCAAGTAGAAGTACCTGCTCATTCCCAAGCCTATCTTAGTCTGTATCCGGCAAACTTCGGTGAATTAGAGAGTTCTACAGCTACGATCACTGTGAACGGGGAACAGCGGGAAAGTCAAATTGGAATCAATGGTCAATATTATGATCTAGGCTACTATGATACGGCAACGACCGTGCAGTTTACGGCAAGTTTCTATGGCACTCAGTCAATTTCTTTCCAAAACCCACAGGTGGTGACATTAGACACTACCGCCTTTCAACGGGCAATCGATGCCATTCAAGAGAGAGGTGTTGCGATGACTGTCGGCAAACAAAATGCCGAAGCCGATATCACTACTGAGAAAGAACAGCAGCTTATCACTACGATTCCTTATGACAAGGGCTGGTCTGCCAAACTGGATGGCAAACCTATCGCTATTGACGCTTTCCAAGATGCGTTTATCAGTGTGAAGATCCCAAGCGGTACCCACCATCTTGAACTGACTTATTTACCGCAAGGTTTTGTGATCGGAGTCATTTTATTCTTTAGCTGCCTACTGCTCTTTATTTTGTTCCGCTATTTCTATCAAAGAAAAGTAGCAGCTGAGATAGAACACACACCCACAGACAAGCCAGGCAGATGAGAGCAATCGATACCTTCTTTATCTGCCACAATAGCAGTCAGCTGCGAAAAGAAGCGCCCCCCAACGGATCGATACGAATCGAACCTTAGGAGGCGCTTCTTTCTTTTAGTTCTCTTTTATTCATAGGCTACGCGAACCAAATACAACCCTTCCGGATGAGCAGTAGGTCCAGCGGCATTGCGGTCTTTTTGGGCAATAATGGCGGGAATGCTATCTGCTGGTAAGCGTCCATTACCGATCTTCAACAGGGTTCCGACCATGATGCGGATCATTTTATATAAGAAGCCATCGCCTCGAAAGGTAAAGAGTAGTTCGTCTCCGGCCTCATTCACTTCCATACTAGCTTGGTGAATCGTCCGGACTTTATCTTCTACGGAGCTGCCAGTGGCACAAAAACTGGTAAAATCATGCGTACCTAATAAATCGGGTAAAGCTTGCTGGATTTTCATTAGGTCCAACGGATACGGGTAATAGCTTGCGTAATATCTACGAAAAGGGCTTCGTGGTTTGCCGATATCTACGCGAAATTGATAGGTCTTCTCCCGCACAAGATAGCGGGCGTGAAAGTGTTCATCGACGATTTCCACCTGTTTCACAGCAATATCTTCCGGTGTTTGTGTATCAAGTCCAAAGCGCATTTTTTCTAATGGACGTTCGTCAAAGTCAAAATGAATCACTTGACCTAAAGCATGGACACCCGCATCGGTCCGTCCTGAACCGTGGATTTGGACTGCTTGTCCATTGTTCATGCGAGTCAATGTTTTTTCGATTTCTTCTTGTACTGTGCGTCCATTGGGTTGGCGCTGAAATCCTTGGAAATTGGTGCCATCGTAAGCAATCGTTGCTTTATAACGTACCATCTTCTCACCTGCTTTCATTTTCTCAAAAAAATCTGAGGAGCCGATTGCACTCCCCAGACATTTACTTTTATCCTCTTAATAATACTAAACCTACTGTAAAGAGCACAAAGACCAACACTACGAGTGTGTCGCGGTTGTGCCAGTGAAGAATCCGATACTTGGTCCGCCCTTCACCGCCTTGATAGCCTCTAGCCTCCATGGCTGTAGCTAGGTCCTCTGCCCGGTTAAAACTGCTGACAAACAAAGGGATCAGCAATGGGACGATAGCTTTCATCTTTTGCAACAACCCGCCTTCTCCGAAATCGACTCCGCGGGCACGCTGGGCATTCATAATTTTCTCAGTCTCATCCATTAATGTCGGCACAAAGCGAAGTGCGATCGACAGCATCAAAGAAATTTCATGCACGGGAAATCGGATGGCTTTTAATGGGCGTAATATATATTCGATTGCATCTGACAACTCCAAAGGTGGTGTCGTCAACGTCAGCAATGTCGACATAAAAATAATCAAAACAAAACGGCAAAAAATGAACGCACCATTCTGCAAACCAAATTCGGTAATATTGAAGATCCACCAGGACCAATAGACTTCTCCACCCGTCGTAAAGAGAATCTGCAATGCTACAGTGAATAAAATCAGCCAGATCAACGGGCGAACACCACGAACGAAAAAACCCAAATCAATTTTGGAAAGAAAAATGCTAAATAGCGTAAAAACAGCTGCCAAAAGATAGCTCTGCCAATTGTTTGCCAAAAAAATGATTCCAATAAAATAAAAACTGGCAAGTAATTTCACCCGTGGATCGAGTTTATGGATAAAGGAATCTCCTGGAATAAAGCGGCCAAAGATTAGTTTATTCATCATTTGCGGTCGCCTCCTTTGCTACGAGTTGATCCGCAAGTTCTTCTGCTGTCAATGGCAAGCGTTCGAAATGCAACCCTTTCGCTTGCAACAACGCTGCAAAAGCAGTTGCTGTTGGTACGCCTAATTGTTTTTCTTGTAGCCATTCGATATCTTGAAAAACATTCTTCGGTGCACCCTCTTTAACGATTCGTCCTTTTTCTAATACATAGACATAATCTGCAAAATTAGCCACATCATCCATCAAATGGGTCACTAAGATGATGGTCATATTTTTCTCTTGATGGAGTCGATGGAACATCTCCATCATTTCTTTGCGTCCTTGTGGATCTAAACCCGCTGTCGGCTCATCTAATACCAATACTTCCGGTTCCATTGCTAAGACCCCGGCAATGGCTACTCGGCGCATCTGTCCTCCTGAGAGATCAAATGGGGAACGTTCAAGAAAGCTTTCATCTAAACCAACGAGTTTAATGTACTCTTTCGCTAGTTCAGCTGCCGCTTCTTCACTCACACCAAAATTTTGGGGACCAAAAGCGATATCTCGAGCCACAGTTTCTTCAAACAATTGCGATTCAGGAAATTGAAAGACGATTCCTACTTTTTTACGCAATGGTTTTAAATTCTTATTATCAGTTTCAGGAGTGATCACGCGATCACCAATCGTCACTTTGCCCGCTGTTGGCTTTAATAATGCATTCAAGTGTTGTAGTAATGTTGATTTGCCACTACCAGTGTGACCCACCAATGCTGTATACGAGCCTTCTTTGATTTCGAGATCAATATCGAATAACACGCGTTGCTCAAATGGGGAATGCGGTTGATAAGTAAATGCTACTTTTTCAAAACGGATGTCCATAGCCAATCCACCATTCCTTCCTCTGTCAAGTATGCTGCAGGCACAGAGATGCCGCGCTGTTTCAAAGCTGCCTTCAATTTTTCTGGAAAAGGCAAATCTAGACCCAATTCGATCAATTCTGGGCCAGCCGAAAAGATTTCTGCCGGCGTCCCTTCACGAACAAGTTCTCCTTGGCGCATGACCATGACCCGATTGGCATTGGCTGCCTCATCAATATCATGGGTGATTGACAGAACAGTTAAATTATTTTCTTCCTTGATTTTCTTGATCGTTGAAATAACTTCTTCTCTTCCTTCAGGATCAAGCATACTAGTTGCCTCATCTAAAATGATGATATCGGGACGTAATGCCACAACACCAGCGATGGCTACTCGCTGTTTTTGTCCCCCAGAAAGTCTGGCTGGTTCTCGTGTTGCAAATTCTTCCATCCGGACTTGTTCTAGAGCATTTTTGACTCTGATCACCATTTCGTCACGAGGAAGCCCTTGGTTCTCTAGACCAAATGCCACATCATCTTCTACAGTTGAACCGACAAATTGATTGTCGGGATTTTGAAAAACCATTCCGACCATTTTACGGATATTCCAAATATTTTCTTCATTAAGCAGCATGTCTCCCACTGCAACGCTTCCTTCTTGCGGTAAAATCAAACCGTTGATCGTTTTGGCCAAGGTCGATTTTCCTGAACCGTTATGACCGATAAGCGCAACCCATTCTCCTTGCTCAATGGACAAAGAGACATTCTTCAACGCCGGACGATCTTCTTCGGTATAACGAACGGTGATAGCATTCAATTCAATGAGCGGCTTCATGATATACTCCTTCATTCCAGTTAATTCTTACTTACACTACCAAAAAAGTAAGTTATTTTCAATCATTCCGATGAGATTTCCAAACAGAACTTTGTTTTCACTTGCCATGACCTATCAAGACAGATCATCGAAAGTAAAAAAAAAGCACTTTATGATGAGTGCGTACACCTCGAAATACATCGAGGTGTAGGCGCTGAGCTAGACTCGGAAAGTTTCTTCCAACATCATAACACTCTTAATAAACATCTATAAAGTGATGATAAGTGTGATTTTAAACAAGTTCTAGGATAACCATTGGTGCAGCATCTCCGCGTCTTGGTTCTGTTTTCAAGATGCGAGTGTAGCCACCTTGGCGATCTGTGTAACGAGGAGCGATGTCATTGAATAGTTTTTGCAAAGCTGATTCAATAACTACTTCTTCGTTTTCTTCACGAACGCTAGCAACTTCATTACGAACAAATGCGGCAGCTTGGCGACGTGCATGCAAATCACCACGTTTACCTAAAGTGATCATTTTTTCTGCAGTTGAACGAACTTCTTTCGCACGAGCTTCAGTCGTAACGATGCGTTCGTTAATGAATAAATCAGTTGTTAAATCACGCAACATCGCTTTACGTTGGCTAGATGTGCGTCCTAGTTTACGATAACTCACGTGGTTTCCCTCCTTCACTTTCGTATGTCGTCTCGATCAGACGAGCCGAAACTAACGTAATCGAAGACGTATTAATCGTCTTTACGTAGTCCTAAACCAAGATCGTGTAATTTCACTTTGACCTCTTCAAGAGATTTACGGCCTAAGTTCCGTACTTTAATCATTTCTGGTTCAGATTTATTAGTCAATTCTTGTACAGTATTGATTCCTGCACGTTTTAGACAGTTGTATGAACGAACAGACAAGTCTAATTCTTCAATCGTCATTTCCAACATTTTTTCTTTTTGTGTTTCTTCTTTTTCCACCATGATCTCAGCGTTTTTCGCTTCGTCCGTTAGGTTTACAAAGATGTCTAAATGTTCGGTCATGATTTTTGCAGCTAAACTCATTGCTTCCAATGGTTCAATTGAGCCATCAGTCCATATTTCCATCGTTAATTTGTCAAAATCATCACGACGACCAACACGAGTATTTTCTACTTGGTAGTTCACACGACGTACTGGTGTATAGATTGAATCGACTGGAAGAACACCGATTGGCATGTCTTCTTTTTTATTTTCATCTGCTTGAACGTAGCCGCGTCCAGGTTTCACAGTTAAGCGAGCATGGAATGAAGCTCCTTCAGAAACGTTGCAGATATACATATCTTTGTTAAGGATTTCTACATCACTGTCTACGATGATATCGCCAGCAGTTACTGTAGCAGGTCCTGTAATATCGATTTCCAGGGTTTTTTCTTCATCCCCGTACATTTTTAATGCAAGACCTTTGATATTCAAGATGATTTGAGCAACGTCTTCCCGAACGCCCTTAACAGTTGAGAATTCGTGTAAAACTCCATCGATTTGAATATTGGTGATTGCTGCACCAGGTAAAGAAGATAATAAAATACGACGTAAGGAATTTCCTAAAGTAGTTCCGTATCCTCTTTCAAGAGGCTCAACGATGAACTTGCCATAATCTTTTTCTTCATCAATCTTTGCGATTCTTGGTTTTTCGAATTCAATCATTCTTATCTTTTACCCCTTTCAAAACGAAAAGTGTCTTGTTCAATGACGTAATTGTTACACTCAAAATGAGCAGCACTCATTAAACACGACGGCGTTTTGGAGGGCGGCATCCATTATGAGGGACTGGAGTCACGTCACGGATTGCAGTCACTTCCAAACCTGCTGCTTGTAATGAACGAATTGCTGCTTCACGTCCAGAACCAGGTCCTTTAACTGTTACTTCTACAGTTCTTAATCCGTGTTCCATTGCTGCTTTGGTAGCTGTTTCTGCTGCCATTTGAGCGGCAAAAGGAGTAGATTTTTTGCTTCCTTTGAAACCTAATGAACCAGCTGATGACCATGCTAATGCATTCCCATGAGTATCAGTGATCATAATGATTGTATTATTGAATGTTGAGTGAATATGTGCAATACCCGCTTCAATATTCTTTTTCACACGGCGTTTACGACTCACTTTTTTTGCTGCCATGAAGTTTTAACCTCCTTCACTTAGGAATTATTTTTTCTTGCCTGCGACTGTTTTAGACGGGCCTTTACGAGTACGTGCATTGTTTTTCGTGTTTTGTCCACGAACTGGCAATCCACGGCGATGACGGATACCACGGTATGAACCGATTTCCATCAAACGTTTGATGTTCAAGTTCACTTCACGACGAAGGTCACCTTCAACTTTTAATTTATCAACTTCAGCACGGATAGCATCTGTTTGTTCATTCGTTAGATCACGAACACGAACTTCTTCAGAAACGCCAGCGTTTGCTAAAATTTGTTTTGCAGTCGTGTTACCAATACCATAGATATAAGTAAGTGAAACGACCACACGTTTATCACGAGGAATATCTACTCCTGCAATACGAGCCATATTTGTTACACCTCCGATTATCCTTGACGTTGTTTATGTTTTGGATTTGCTGGGCAAATCACCATAACGCGTCCTTTACGACGAATTACTTTACAATGTTCGCACATTGGTTTTACTGATGGTCTTACTTTCATGATAATACCTCCTGTGGTTTTACGGAGTACAATTATTTAAAGCGATAAGTAATGCGGCCACGGTTCAGGTCATACGGTGATAATTCAACCGTCACTTTGTCTCCAGGTAATATACGAATGTAGTGCATCCGGATCTTACCAGAAACGGTCGCTAGAACTTGGTGTCCGTTTTCCAATTCGACTTTAAACATTGCATTCGGCAAAGTTTCGACGACTGTACCTTCGACTTCAATCATATCTTCTTTTGCCACGCACAGTACCTCCTTGTACTTGTGATTTTCACACGATAAAATGGCGGAAACGGGGTTCCCACCTGATATTCTCAAACTATGCTTCTACTTAATAACAGTAGAAGTCGGACTGACATATTTTATCATACTCTGTCAAAGGTTTCAAGAGAAAGTTTTGTAGCTGCAAGTCGGTGACGGGCAATCTATGATTAGTCAATGATGTTTTTAACATCTTTAAATACAGCATCGATGTCGCGATCACCATCAATCGACTGCAATAAACCTTTTTCTTTGTAATAAGCTAAGATTGGTTCACTGCTTTTGATATTGACAGCTAGACGATTTTTGACCGTCTCAGGCTTATCATCTTCACGTTGGTAGAAGTCATGACTTCCACAACGATCACATGTTCCTTCCACTTTTGGCGGATTGAACAATTTATGATAAGTTGCCCCACAATTGCGGCACATGAAGCGGCCGGCTAAACGTTCTACGAGAACTTCTTCAGGAACATGAATATCAATGACAGCATCTAGTTTTTTGTTTAGGTCTTTCAACATTTCGTCCAATGCTTCAGCTTGTTCCAAAGTCCGCGGAAAGCCATCCAATAAGAAGCCTTTCTCTGTGTCTGGTTCAGCTAAACGCTCTTTGACGATACCGTTGGTGACCTCATCTGGAACCAAAGCGCCTTGATCCATGTAAGATTTTGCTTTCAGGCCTAATTCTGTTTCGTTCGCCATTGCAGCCCGAAACATATCGCCTGTTGAAATATGAGGAAGACCGTATTCAGCAACGATACGTTCTGCCTGAGTACCTTTACCGGCACCAGGTAGTCCCATTAAAATGAGGTTCATTCTAATTCCTCCTGTAAGTTTTTGAATAGTGTTGAGGAAGACCTCAACACTTCAATAACTTTAATTGATAAAACCAGTATATTTCCGTTTCAGCATAAGTCCTTCTAGCTGCTTCGCAGTATCCAGAGCTACCCCGATAACGATCAATAAACTTGTTCCACCTAAACCGATTGATTGCGGCAAGTTCCAAACCATCTGAGCGATGATCGGCAACAGCGCAACTAGTCCCAAGAAGACCGATCCTACTGTACTTAATCGCATAAGCAGACGTGAGACGTATTCTTCTGTTCCTTTACCAGGGCGCACACTTGGAATGTAGCTTCCTTGTTTTTGTAGGTTTTCCGCTAATTTCTCAGGGTTAACTTGTACAAATGCATAGAAGAACGTAAACGCCACGATCAAAACAGTATAGATGATCGCACCAGGTACGGTGTTATAACTAAAAATCGTTTGTACTACTTCATACCAAGTTTCGCCTTTGTACGAACTACCTAATGCTTGAATGATCGCATTTGGTGTTGTAATAAACGAACTAGCAAAGATAACTGGGATTACACCGGCAGCGTTGACCTTCAATGGAAGATAACTACTTGTTGGCGCACCAGCTACTCGCTTCGTATATTGGATTGGAATCTTTCGTTCTGCTTGTTGTACATACGTCACAAATGTGATGATGACCAAAACAGCAACGACAAGCAAGACCATAAACAATGCATTCATCCAAATATCTGATGGATCCACGTTGATGAAATAATCTTCTACCAATTCCTTGATACTAGCGGGTAAGCGTGAAATGATCCCTGCAAAGATAATCATTGACACACCATTTCCAATTCCGCGTTCTGTGATTTGTTCTCCTAACCAAGTAACGAGCATCGTACCTGCTGTTAAGATCAAACCAATCACCACAAACGTCGAGATATTTGGATTGTTGACAAAGCCAAGTTGTGTATAATAGTTGAACCCTGCAGTTAACGTCATCGACTGAACAAAGGCCAAAACCAATGTTAGGTAACGAGTTGCTTGATTCAATTTCTTACGACCAACTTCCCCTTGCTTCGACCACTCAACAAATCTTGGCACAATATCCATCTGCAACAACTGAATAACGATTGACGCAGTAATATATGGTGACACACCCATTGAGAAAATCGAGAATTGCTGCATCGCGCCACCGCTGACCAAGTTCAACATGTTCAGAAACGGTAGATCAGCAATTTCCCGCAAACGGCTTGCGTCTACGCCTGGCACAGTAATATGTGTACCCAGACGAAAGACAAACAAGATAAGTACGGTGAAGAAAATTCTCGATCTAATATCTTTTACTTTAAAGGCGTCCTTTAGTAGTTTGAACATTAGATCACCTCGATTGATCCACCAGCAGCAACGATTGCTTCTTCAGCTGCTTTTGAGAATTTTGCTGCTTTCACAGTCAATTTCTTCGTTAGTTCTCCATTTGCTAATACTTTGATTCCAGCTTTTTCATCTTTGACGATTCCAGCTTCATGCAAAGCAACAGGTGTTACTTCTGCACCGTCTTCAAAGCGGTTTAATACATCAAGATTGATAACTGCATATTCTTTGCGGTTGACATTTGTAAATCCGCGTTTTGGCAAACGACGGAACAATGGTGTTTGTCCCCCTTCAAAGCCTAAACGTACTCCGCCACCTGAACGAGCTTTTTGACCTTTTTGTCCGCGTCCAGCTGTTTTACCGTTACCAGATGAAGTTCCGCGACCAACACGGTTACGTACTTGGCGTGATCCTTCTGATGGTTTTAATTCATGAAGTTTCATAGGTTTGGCACCTCCTTAATCAAACTAGATCTGCTGATCCTTAGACTTCTTCAACGTCCACTAAGTGAGAAACAGTGTTGACCATGCCTTTGATTGCATCATTAGCAGGTTTTACTACTGTTGAATTCAACTTTGTAAGACCTAACGCTTTTACAGTATCGCGTTGGTTTTGGGGACGTCCAATAATACTGCGTTTTAAAGTGATTTTCAATTCAGCCATTATAGTGTCCTCCTTAACCGATTAATTCTTCTACTGATTTGCCGCGAAGTGCTGCCACTTCTTCAGCGCGTTTCAATTGTTTCAACCCTTCAACTGTTGCGCGAACAACGTTGATTGGTGTGTTAGAACCTAAAGATTTAGATGTGATATCCGCTACCCCAGCTAATTCCAATACGGCACGAACGGGTCCACCAGCAGCTACCCCAGAACCTTCTACAGCAGGTTTCATAAGGATGCGTCCGCCGCCGAATACACCGATAACTTCGTGAGGGATTGTAGAACCAACCATTGGTACTTCTACCAAGTTTTTCTTCGCGTCTTCGATTGCTTTACGGATTGCTTCTGGTACTTCTTGTGCTTTACCAGTACCGAAACCTACGTGTCCGTTTTTATCACCGACAACAACTAATGCAGCAAAACGTAGACGACGTCCACCTTTAACAACTTTAGTTACACGGTTAATCGCAACAACGCGGTCTTCTAATTCCAAATGTTTTGGATCAATATAAACCATGAATGGTGTTCCTCCTTCTCTTAAAATTCCAGTCCATTTTCGCGAGCTGCTTCAGCTAAAGCTGCTACACGGCCATGGTAAAGGTATCCACCACGGTCAAAGACTACTACTTTAATACCTTTTGCTGCTGCACGTTCTGCAACTAATTTGCCGACAGCTTGTGCTTGTTCAGTTTTGTTTCCACCTGAAATTTCTTTATCTAAGGCAGAGGCACTTGCTAGCGTCACACCCGCTACGTCATCAATGATTTGAGCGTAGATGTTTTTGTTCGAACGGAACACGTTTAAGCGTGGGCACTCAGCAGTACCAGAGATTTTGTTACGTACACGACGATGTCTTTTCTGACGTGTTTTATTTTTATCTGGTTTTGTAATCACAATTGTCACCTCTTTTTATTTGCTAGCCTAAGCCGCTATTCGTAAATGCTTACGACTATTTACCAGTTTTACCTTCTTTACGACGCACAAATTCGCCAACATAACGAATTCCTTTGCCTTTATAAGGTTCTGGAGGACGAACGCCACGAATATTGGCAGCTAATTCGCCAACAACTTCTTTATCTGATCCTTTGATGATCACAGAAGTGTTTGAAGGAACTTCAATTTCGATTCCAGCTGGCGCTTCGATTTCAACCGGATGAGAGTAACCAACGTTCAATACAAGTTTTTTACCTTGCAATTGAGCACGGTACCCAACCCCGATCAATTCTAACGCTTTTTGGAAACCTTCAGAAACACCAACAACCATGTTGTTGAAGTTTGCACGGGTAGTTCCGTGGATAGTTTTCATTTCTTTACTATCGTTTGGACGAGTGAATGTTACTTCGTTTCCTTCGATATTCATTTTGATATCAGAAGAAAAAGTACGTTTCAATTCACCTTTAGGTCCTTTAACTGTAATGTCGTTTCCATCTTGTTTGATTTCAACACCTGCAGGAAGAACGACGATCTTATTACCGATACGACTCACTTAGAGGCACCTCCTTGTGGATTATTTTAAATTACCATACATAAGCGACTACTTCGCCGCCAACATTTTTTGCTCTTGCTTCTTTGTCAGTGATAACACCTTCAGAAGTTGAGATGATCGCGATTCCTAAACCGTTCAATACTTTTGGCACTTCGTCAGCTTTGACATAAGCACGCAAACCTGGTTTAGAGATACGTTTCAAGTTTGTGATAACACGTTCACCGTTTTTGCCGTATTTCAAGAATACGCGGATCACGCCTTGTTTGTCATCTTCGATATATTCAACATCGCGAACGAAACCTTCACGTTTCAAGATTTCAGCGATATCACGTTTGATTTTTGAAGCAGGTACTTCTAAGCTTTCGTGTTTTACCATATTGGCATTACGTACACGCGTTAGAAAATCTGCGATTGGATCTGTCATGACCATGGGATAATTTACCTCCTTTATGCGAGTATAGTTTACCAGCTAGCTTTCTTCACGCCGGGAATTTGTCCTTTATAGGCAAGTTCGCGGAAGCAAATACGGCAAAGATGAAATTTACGATAAACTGAATGTGGACGTCCGCAACGTTCGCAACGAGTATACTCTTGTGTTGAGAATTTAGCAGGGCGTTTGTTTTTAGCAATCATTGATTTTTTAGCCACGTAGTTCGCCTCCTTTTTTTATTTTTGGAATGGCATGCCTAATTGTGACAACAATTCACGAGATTCTTCATCTGTGTTGGCTGTTGTTACAATAACGATATCCATACCACGTACTTTATCGATCAAATCATAATCTACTTCAGGGAAGATCAATTGTTCTTTGATTCCTAATGTGTAGTTTCCGCGTCCGTCAAACGCTTTTTTGCTGACACCGTGGAAGTCACGGACACGTGGCAATGAAACTGTTACTAACTTGTCTAAGAATTCATACATTCTTTCGCCGCGTAGAGTAACTTTCGCACCGATTGGCATTCCTTCACGTAAACGGAATCCAGCAATAGATTTTTTCGCTTTTGTGATCAATGGTTTTTGACCTGAGATCAATTGTAATTCTTCAACAGCTTTATCTAAGTTTTTTGCATTCGATACAGCATCACCAACACCCATGTTGATAACGATTTTATCAACTTTTGGTGCTTGCATAACTGAGCTGTAGTTAAATTTGTCCATTAATGATGGGACAACTTCTTTTGAATATTTTTCTTTAAGGCGGTTCATCTGTTAGCCCCTCCTTCCTTTATTTGATTATTTATCAAGAACTTCTCCGGTTTTTTTAGAAACGCGGACTTTTTTGCCGTCAACTTCTTTATAGCCTACACGTGTTGCTTCACCGTTCGAAGGATCAACCACCATCACGTTAGAAACATGAATTGGTGCTTCCATCTCGACGATTCCGCCTTGAGGAGCTGTTTGAGAAGGTTTTTGGTGTTTTTTAACGACGTTCACACCTTCAACAACGACTTTGTCTTTCTTAGGAAACGCTGCAAGTACAACGCCTTCTTTGTTTTTGTCTTTACCAGTGATAACTTTAACTTTATCGCCTTTTTTAACAAACATGTTTGTTTCGCACCTCCTTTAGATAAGAATCACTATTACAATACTTCTGGTGCTAGGGAAACGATCTTCATAAAGTTGCCTTCACGCAATTCGCGAGCAACTGGTCCAAAGATACGAGTTCCACGTGGGCTCTTATCGTCACGGATAATAACCGCAGCATTTTCATCAAATTTAATGTAAGAACCGTCTGTACGACGTGCTCCTGATTTTGTACGAACGATAACGGCTTTAACGACGTCACCTTTTTTGACAACCCCACCTGGCGTTGCTTGTTTGACCGTAGCAACGATCACGTCACCAATATTCGCAGTTTTACGACCAGATCCGCCAAGGACTTTGATCGTTAGAATTTCACGGGCACCTGAGTTGTCCGCCACTCTTAATCGGCTTTCTGCTTGGATCACGATGTGTATCCTCCTTTCAGATTTTGCAATTCACAATCTATATAGGAAAATCTCGTGTGATTAGATAATCACTGCCTTTTCAACAATCTCTACTAGACGGAAACGTTTCGTAGCTGATAATGGACGAGTTTCCATAATTTTCACGATATCGCCAACTTTTGCTTCGTTGTTTTCATCGTGTGCTTTGTATTTCTTAGAATAGTTCAGACGTTTGCCGTAGATAGGGTGGTTTTTCTTAGTTTCAACGACAACAGTGATTGTTTTATCCATCTTGTCGGATACCACGCGACCTTGGTAAACTTTGCGTTGATTTCTTTCTTCAGTCATACGCTAAATGGCCTCCTTCCACTATTACTTTGCTTGTTCACGCAATACTGTTTTGATGCGTGCAATCGATTTACGTACTTCTTTGATACGTGCAGTGTTTTCTAATTGTCCTGTAGCTAATTGGAATCTAAGATTAAACAATTCTTCTTTCAATTGTTTTTCTTGATCTAGCATTTCGGCAGTGGTTAATTCTCTGATTTCTTTAACCTTCATTCGATTCACCACCCATTTCCTCACGTTTTACGATCTTTGTTTTCACTGGCAATTTGTGAGAAGCAAGACGTAACGCTTCACGCGCAACTTCTTCGGGAACGCCGGCAATTTCAAACATGATTTTACCACGTTTTACTGGTGATACCCATCCTTCAGGAGCCCCTTTACCAGAACCCATACGTACCCCAATTGCTTTGGCCGTATAAGATTTGTGAGGGAAAATTTTGATCCATACTTTCCCGCCACGTTTCATATAACGAGTCATTGCAATACGGGCAGCTTCGATTTGGCGGTTTGTGATCCAGTGTGATTCAACAGCTTGCAAGCCGTATTCACCGAAAACTACTTCTTTTCCGCCTTTCGCTTCACCGCGCATTTTCCCGCGGAATTCACGACGGTGTTTTACACGTTTAGGTACTAACATGTTTATTTCCCTCCTTTCTCAGTGTTCTTTTTAGTTGGAAGAATTTCTCCACGATAAATCCACACTTTAACTCCTAGTTTTCCGTATGTTGTATCTGCTTCTTCCCATGCGTAATCAATATCCGCACGTAATGTATGAAGTGGAACTGTTCCTTCTGAATAGCCTTCTGAACGAGCGATATCTGCTCCGTTTAGACGACCAGATACTTGTGTTTTGATTCCTTTAGCGCCAGAACGCATTGTGCGTTGGATCGCTTGTTTTTGCGCACGACGGAAAGCAACACGGTTTTCTAATTGACGTGCGATTCCTTCGCCTACTAATTTAGCATCTAAATCTGGTTTTTTGATTTCAACGATGTTGATGTGAACTCGTTTGCCAGTTAATTTGTTTAATTCTTTTCTTAGGTTTTCGACTTCAGATCCGCCTTTACCGATAACCATACCTGGTTTAGCTGTGTGGATTGAAATATTTACGCGGTTTGCTGCGCGCTCGATTTCAATTGTTGACACAGCGGCATCAGCAAGTTTAGATGCGATAAATTTACGGATTTTCAAATCTTCATGTAGAAATTCAGCATACTCTTTTTCAGCATACCATTTTGCATCCCAGTCACGGATGATGCCTACACGCATTCCAATTGGATGTACTTTTTGACCCACTGATTGTCCCTCCTTATTTTTCTGATACGACTACAGTAATATGACTTGTACGTTTGTTGATTGGAGAAGCTGAACCTTTCGCACGTGGACGGAAACGTTTCATTGTTGGTCCTTCGTTGACGAATGCTTCAGAAACAATCAAGTTTTCAACATCTAAGTCAAAATTGTTTTCTGCATTAGCGATAGCTGACATCAAGACTTTCTCGATGATTCCAGCCGCTTTGTTTGGTGTGAACTTCAAGATCGCGATTGCTTCAGCAACGCTTTTCCCTCTGATCAAATCAATAACTAGACGTGATTTACGAGGAGAAACGCGGACTGTTTTAGCAGTTGCTTTCGCTGATGTGATTTGTTCTGCCATTTTTGGATATCCTCCCCTCAAAATTAGCGTCTTGTTTTCTTATCGTCGGCAGCGTGTCCGCGATAAGTTCTTGTTGGTGCAAATTCACCTAGTTTGTGTCCTACCATGTCTTCTTGGATGTAAACTGGTACATGTTTCCGTCCATCATACACAGCAATTGTAAATCCGATAAAACTTGGGAAGATTGTGGAACGACGTGACCAAGTTTTGATCACTTTTTTCTTTTCAGCGCCTTGTTGTGCTTCGACCTTCTTCATCAAATGGTCATCGACAAAAGGTCCTTTTTTCAAACTACGACCCATGGTGTACCTCCTCTCAAAATGTGCGACACATGGTCAAGTAAATTATTTAGTCTTGCGACGACGAACGATAAGTTTGTCTGATTTAGCTTTCTTGTTACGTGTTTTGTAACCAAGTGCTGGTTGTCCCCAAGGTGAAACTGGAGCTTTACGTCCGATTGGAGCTTTACCTTCACCACCACCGTGTGGGTGATCATTAGGGTTCATTACGCTACCACGTACAGTTGGGCGTTTGCGCATCCAACGAGAACGTCCGGCTTTACCGATGTTGATCAATTCATGTTGTTCGTTACCAACAGAGCCAATTGTTGCACGGCATGTTGCCAAGATCATACGTACTTCGCCTGAGTTCAAGCGGATCAATACATATTTTCCTTCTTTACCAAGTACTTGTGCACTTGTACCAGCTGAACGGATCAATTGTCCGCCTTTTCCTGGTTTCATTTCGATGTTGTGGATAACAGTACCAACTGGAATATTTTCTAGTGGTAATGCGTTCCCTACTTTAATATCTGCATCTGGTCCAGAAACGACAGTCATGCCAACTTCTAATCCTTTAGGTGCTAAGATATATGCTTTTACTCCATCCTCGTAATGTACTAACGCAATGTTAGCAGAACGGTTTGGATCATATTCAATCGTTTTAACAGTAGCAACGACATTGTCTTTGTTACGTTTGAAATCGATCAAACGGTATTGACGTTTGTGACCGCCACCTTGATGACGAACCGTGATACGTCCGTTGTTGTTACGACCAGCATTGTTTTTCAATGGCGCTAACAATGTTTTTTCTGGTGTTGAAGTTGTGATTTCAGCGAAATCAGAACTTGTCATATTACGACGGCCGTTTGTGGTAGGTTTGTACTTTTTAATCGCCACGTCTTTTTCCCTCCCATTTAGTATTTAAATATGGTCTGCTTATTCAGCAGCGTCAAAAATTTGGATTTCTTTTGAATCTTCAGTTAAAGTCACAACAGCTTTGCGACGTTTTTTTGTGTATCCTGCATATTTACCCATGCGTTTGAATTTAGGGCGTACGTTGATGATATTCACGTTAGCCACTTTCACTCCGTCAAAGGCAGCTTCTACAGCTTGTTTTACTAAAGTTTTGTTCGCTTTTGTGTCTACTTCGAAAGTATATTTCTTGTCATCCATGGCAAGCATAGATTTCTCAGTGATCACTGGGCGTTTGATGACGTCTAGTAAGTTCATTATGCAAGCACCTCCTCGATCTGAGTAAGAGCAGTTTGTGTTACCAACATTTTATCTGCTGAAACAACATCCAATACGCTCACGTTATCAGCAGTTACTACTGAAACAGATGGCAAGTTGCGTGCAGATAATGCAGCAAAGTCGTTTTCTGTTTCTAAAACTACCAATACTTTTGAGTCAATAGTCAAGTTAGCTAAAACTTGTTTGAATTCTTTTGTTTTTGGTGCATCAAAGCTTAACCCTTCTACTGCTACCAAGTTATTTGAAGCAACTTTTTCTGACAATACAGATTTCATTGCTAAGCGACGAACTTTTTTAGGAAGTTTGTAGCTGTATGAACGTGGTGTTGGTCCGAAGACTACGCCACCTCCACGCCATTGTGGTGAACGGATTGAACCTTGACGAGCACGACCAGTTCCTTTTTGGCGCCATGGTTTACGGCCACCGCCACGAACGGCACTGCGATTTTTCACAGCGTGTGTTCCTTGTCTTAATGAAGCACGTTGCATGATGATTGCATCGTAGACAACTGTTTCATTTGGTTCAATTCCGAAGATTTCTTCGTTCAATGTAATTTCGCCATTTTGGCTTCCATCTTGTTTGAATAATGCTACATTCGGCATTCCTTAGTTCCTCCTTTCTTCCTATCTACTTATTTAGCTTTCACAGCTGATTTGATTGTAATCAATGATTTTTTCGCGCCAGGTACATTACCTTTAATCAAGATAACGTTACGTTCTGCGTCTACACGCACGATTTCCAAGTTTTGGATCGTGATGCGGTTACCGCCCATACGTCCAGCAAGACGTTTGTTTTTGAATACACGGTTAGGTGCAACTGGACCCATTGATCCAGGACGACGGTGATAACGAGAACCGTGAGCCATTGGTCCGCGGCTTTGTCCGTGACGTTTGATAACGCCTTGGAATCCTTTACCTTTCGAAGTGCCGGTTACATCAATGATGTCTCCTGCTTCAAAAATATCAACTTTAATTTCTGAACCTACTTCTAAGCCCTCTAGCTCTACATTCTTGAATTCGCGAATGAAGCGCTTAGGAGCCGTGTTTGCTTTTGCAACATGACCTTTCGCAGGTTTGTTAGACAAAACTTCACGCATATCTTGGTAGCCGACTTGAATTGCTTCGTAGCCGTCATTTTCGATTGTTTTCACTTGTAGCACTACGTTTGGAGTAGCTTCTACTACAGTTACTGGAATCAATTCGCCAGATTCAGTGAAGATTTGAGTCATTCCCACTTTTTTCCCTAAGATTCCTTTGGTCATGATTACACCTCCATCTTAATTATTATAGTTTGATTTCAATATTTACACCGCTTGGCAAGTCTAGCTTCATTAAAGCATCAACTGTTTTTGGTGTTGGATTCACAATGTCGATTAGACGTTTGTGTGTACGCATTTCGAATTGTTCGCGTGAATCTTTGTATTTGTGTGTCGCACGGATGATCGTGTACAAGCTGCGTTCAGTTGGCAATGGAATTGGACCAGATACGCCAGCTCCAGTTCTTTTTGCAGTTTCTACGATTTTATCCGCTGATTGATCTAAAATACGATGTTCATACGCTTTTAAACGGATACGAATTTTTTGTTTTGCCATTGTTTTCCCTCCTTCGCCTATTTTGAAAAGTAGACATAGCTCCACGAAAATTTCCGTCACGCTCGTCCATGGCAAAGCGTCCGGGCGTGTCGCAACCTCTCGTTTCGTAGCCGGCAGTTTTTTCTTTGCTGCCAGTGTGACTTACGCATATACGTAAACAGCACCTTTATGATTATATTATGGATAAACGCTGATTGCAAGCTTTTTTTAATGAAAAGAAACGATTCTTTTGCGTTTTTTTCAGAAAACTTTCTTTTCTCTTGAAAACAACAAAAACCTTGCCTAATGACTTGCTCTAAGCAAAAGCTTTTCCAACAACCATAGCTACTAACGCAAAAGCGCCCCTTCCGGAATAATTCTCCAGAAAAAGCGCTTCAAACCACTAATCATCTCGATTTACTACTAGTTGATTAATCCTTTAGTCACACGTTGGATTGCTGCTTTTAACGGAAAATAAGCAATAGCGACAATCAAAATCGTGGCCACTACATTGATGACTGTTGCCGGCAATTTGATGACCGCTGCCGACCAAGCTCCTGACCAGCTGCTGCCAAGATACCAAAGCATAACAGTATTTTTGATTTGCGTCATAGCAAGTTTCGCCAAGCCAGTAACAGACCCAATAACCACTAACTGCCATATTGCTTGCGGACGTTTTTTAAATAAGAGAAACGCACCATATGCAAAAGCCCCCACAATAAAACTTTCCAAAATAAAATAAGGGGCCTCTGTCGCATACCCATTCAGCAAATCAAAAATCGCAAAGCCTAGTCCCCCAGCAAGGGAGCCTTTCACATAACCTAATAATAAAACTGCTAATAAAAGAACGGCATTCCCCAAGTGCACAAAGGCGCCGGTGGGCAATGGGATCTTGATCATCGTACCAATGACTGTCAACGCTGTAAACAATGCCACAAAGACAATACTTCGAATTCTGTGATCATTCATGTGGTATCATCCTTTCTTCCGCATGATTATAAGCACCGTGCCAGACGTGACCGACATAAGGATTGATCAGAACCCCTTGTCGAATCGCCGCAACGACGAAGTCTTTGGCCAAGCGAATGCTTTCTAGTAACGGCAGCCCTTTTGCTAATCCAGCAGTAATGGCTGCAGAAAACGTACAGCCTGCACCATGGTTGAAATCAGTATCGATCCTCCGGCTTTCTAGAGTAGTAAAAGAGTGTCCATCATAAACTAAGTCAATTGCCTGCGCTCCTGGCAACCGATGACCTCCTTTGACGACGACACACTTCGCGCCTAAATGATAAATCCTTTTCGCAGCTTCTTTCATAGCAACAAGGTCTTTTAAGTCCCCCATCCCCGATAAAATTCCAGCTTCAATCAAGTTAGGTGTCACCACATCCGCCAAAGGCAGCAAGTATTCGATCAATGCATCCACACTCTTTGGCTGCAAAATATGTGCGGTCCCTTTACAAGCAATAACAGGATCGATCACCACCTGTTTCACTTGTTGTTGCTGGATCATCTTGGCAGCCTGCGCAATATTGGCTTCATTCCCCAACATCCCTGTCTTAACGGCATCCATTGGTTCCCCCGTGAAAGCCGAAATCAATTGTTTTTCGACCAAAGAAGTGTCCATAGCTGTCACTTCGTGGGTCCATCCCATTGACGGATCCATGGTGACGATCGAGGCAATCGAAGCAAAACCAAAAACACCATACTCTTGAAAGGTCTTTAAATCAGCTTCAATTCCTGCGCCGCCTGTTGAATCGGACCCGGCGATCGTTAATACTTTCTTCATTATTATCGACTCCTTTTATTCAGTATAACCAATGGTCCCCTTGACGAAAACAGCCAATTGGCTTATTTTTATACCATCCAATAAAAAAGGAGGGCTCTAATGACCGATTGGCAAATCGATAAACAGAAGAAGCAACCACTCTATCAGCAAATCGTCACTTACTTTATCGAGGCCATCCAAAATGGCGATTACACACCTGGTGAACAGTTGCCCGCCGAACGAAAACTAGCCACTCAATTCGGGGTCAACCGTTCAACGATCGTCAAGGCACTGGATGAGCTTCGGAGTTTAGGATGGATCACGCGCAAACGAGGCAGCGGCACACAAGTCTCTGAAGGTCGATGGGGCAACCGTCAGACCCCTCTGTCTTATCTCCGCTCGTCTCTATCTAGTCCCTACTTACAGCAAGACCCCTTTGTTGAAGAGATTCAGCGATTGCGCACAAAAGACCAAATTCTCGACCTTTATACAGGTGATCTGCCACAAGAACTGCTTCCTGATTTCCAATTTCCTGCCTTTACTTGGGAGATGATCCGCAACGAAAGCCTGCAAAGCACCCCAGCCGGCTATCCACCATTGCAAGAAGTCTTGATGCGGCACTTGACGGAAGATTTCGGAATCCCCTTATCTGGACAAAAACTCGTGATCACTTCTGGCTCCACGCAAGGTATCACACTGCTTATGCAAGTTTTGTTGACTTCAGGTGATAGTATTCTTACGGAAGATCCTTCCTTTTTGTTTTCATTGCCCTTATTTACAACAATGAATGTCCGCGTTCTCGGAATCAAACAGGACGAAGAAGGGATGCGACCGAAAGACTTAGAACAAGCATTGAAAGAGCAGAAAATCAAATTTGTTTATTTAAATCCGACATTCCAAAATCCCACCGGTCGTACCATGAGCCTTGGCCGCCGCAAAGAAATTATCGCTATTTGCCAGAGGTATCAAGTACCGATCATAGAAGATGATATCTTTAGTGAGTTAGCCTTTACGCCGCAACCCGAAAAATTTAAGGCACTAGCACCAGATTCGGTCATTTATCTCGGATCTTTATCAAAACTCTTTGGGTCTTCTATCAAAATCGGCTGGTTATTAGCTCCTGAAGCATTGGCGGATCAATTTGCTCAAGCTAAAAAAAGGATGTCTATCGAGACAACGATTTTTCCTCAACTGTTAGCTAATCTTGCTCTCCGTTCCATGGAGTACCCTCAACAACAACAGGACTTGCTAAAAAAGATGGCTCAAAAGCAACATGCCTTGATTCAGCGACTGGACGCTTTTTCTGAGGATTGGGCATTCCAACAGACCACTGGGGGACTATACCTCTGGCTGCAATGGCAACACGCCCCACTGAAACGGAGAGACTGGACACTTTTCTTAAAAAATGATTGTCTAGTTGCCCCAGCCTTTCTCTTCAGCAATGATACAAACGGATTTCGTCTGAACTATACACGACTTTCGGAAAATCAACTAGACTTGTTTTGTCAGCAATTCAGAAAAATCACAACACAATTAAAGGAGCATCTGTATGAATGAGACAATTGATCTATTAACCAACCACCGCACTTATCGCCAATTCGATAGCAACTATCAATTATCAAAGGAGCAGTTAGAAGCAATTTTATCTGCTGCACGACAAGCACCTAGCTGGATGAACGGGCAAGCTTATTCCATTCTCGTGATCGATGATCGTTCACTTCGACAACAGCTGGTTACTTGGAATCCAGGTAATCCTCATATCGCTGAAAGTTCTATCTTTTTACTTTTCTTGGCTGATTTAAACCGCACCAAGAAAGTTGCTGAGAAAAAACAAACACCTTATCTGGTTGATGAAGGTCTACAACCATTGTTGATCGCAACAACCGATGCTAGTATCGCTTTACAGTCAGCTGCCATTGCTGCGGAATCTCTTGGTCTAGGAACAGTTATTTCCGGCAGTGTCCGCAAAGACAGCAAAGCGATCGCCGAATTGCTCGAACTGCCAGAATACGTTTACCCTGTGGCTGGATTAAGTATTGGCAAACCAATTGTAGATATGGCTCTCAAGCCTCGCTTGCCTCAAGAGGCGGTAATCCATTACAACAAATACCAGGATTATTCCTATCAAGCGATCGAAGACTATGACCAAATCATGACCGCCTTCGGTGAAGCGAGAGAAACAATGCCTTGGTCCGAAAAATTCGCCAATTTCT
>NZ_BCQE01000004.1 GCF_001544275.1 Enterococcus gallinarum NBRC 100675
ACTTTATCTTCTAAAACATAATGGAAGGTTTGACCTTGTTCAGAAATTGTGACTTCGAATGGTTCAAATAGTTTATACCCTTCTTTTCCTTTGGTTTCAGAAAGAATGTACGTATCAAAGACAACAGTATTTTTACCAAAACTAGCATAACCATCTTTATCTGTCACAACTGTTTTTACCACTTTTCCAGTTGTTTTTGACGTCAAAGAGATTTCAATACCAGCTAATTTTGGTTTATTATCTGGATTCGTTGAATCGATTAAGTCTTTATTAGCAACTTTCACTAAATCAATGGTGCCCTTAATCACTTGATCTTTTGCGGTCGCATTGACAGTTTTTCCAGGTTCAACAACAATTTCAATTGCTTCATCAGAAAGCACATAACCTTTTGGCGCTTTGATTTCTTTTAAAACATATTTGCCAGGATCAAGGTCTTTAATTTCTGCTTGAACTTTCCCATTGACGTTCTTCAAAGTAACTTCTTTGATTTTCTTCCCATCGGCTTGATACAAACCATAAACGGCGTTGTTCAAAGAAGAGGCACCTTGTGCTTTCACACTGGTTTCCGCATCTTCTTTAAAAACGCGAATGTTTCCTTGTTTCAGGATATTCAAATTAATAACAGAGTCACCAGGTTCAAAAGGATTCAATACACCAATTGTTTGAGCACCTAGACGACGATATGCTAATGGTGCCCCCAGTGCTTCAACCTGATTAAAATGAATCTTTGCCTTTTCAGACGCATCTTTTGTAACCGTAATCCAGACTTCATTGCCATGAACAGAAACATTTACGCCTTTTGGCTTTTGAATGTCTTTTACACGGTTTAAAAAGTCATTACCGCTTTTTATTTTTAACGTTTCGCCAATTTTTACCGTATGTGTTTGGTTATGAAACGTCGCTCTTACATCAAAATTATTAAGCAAACGTTTAATTTCTGTTTTTCGACGATCATAGTCAATACGAATATTTTTGATTGGGATTTTCGCTCCTAGTATTTCCCACATCATCAATTGTGCCGCTATATATTGTTCATCTGACTGATCTTTATTTGTGACATATCCTAAATAAGAGATCAAACTTGTTTTTTTACGGATATTCGCGTTCTTCAAATAGTTTTCTAAAGCAGTAGCCGTATAAGTTTCTCCTTGACCAGCTGCAACACCAGGTTCAATACAAAAAGCAACATGACCATCAATTTCAAAACGAACCATATAATCTAGGGTAAAATTTGGATTATTGGGAGTAGAAGTAACAGCAATATTTTCACCCCAATCAATTCTTCGTCCACCTAAAACAACAGTATTGATTGCACGGCGAACGCGAACCGAACGATTGGTTGGTACTGTTACTAACAGTGTAGGTGTACCTGTTTTTGGAATGTCCTGCTCTTTTTTCTTTTGATCTTCAATACTATCCGTAGATTCTTTGTTTGGTTTCGTTGGTTGATTTTGACTAGCTGCGGTTGAAGAGATTGTTTTTTCAACGTTTTCCTCATTTTTTCCTTCTTTGTCAGCAGTAGCCGCTGGTTGTTCCACTGTTTCTTCTATTCGTTGCTTTTCTTCCGCTTGTTTCTCAGAAGACTCTTGCTTCACAGAAGGTGTTGCTTCGGCAGCTTTTTCTCCTTCTGAAGTGGACGTTTCTGAAGCAGGGGTTGTAATTGAGGCAGTTTCTTCAACTGGTTGTGAAGTAACAGGACTATCCCCTGAGTGTTGTGTTTCCCCAATCGTCTGATCGAGAGTCGTTTTGGAATTGACCGTTGGTGCTTCTGTCACAGGGGCCTGTTCAACAGTGGCTTCACCAGCTGGGACCCCGGCTTCTGCTAGTTGGACTTCTGTCACTTCAGAAGCGACTTGGGCAATGGCTTCCACCGTAGGCTGTGTAGCCGTCGTTTCTTCTGCATGTGCTTGAGCAGTTCCCACCAAGAAACAGAATTGAGAAAAGGCCACCAATGCGAGTGCTTTCAACCAATTCATTATCGTTCTTGCATACACAAGAATTCCTCCTTTTCCTGAGAATTTTATATAATAAAACAAAACGCCGTTACCAAAAGTGATAACGACGTGAACTGTCTCTTCTATTTTTATCTGGCGCTCTAATCTGAACACATTTCATCAATGATTTTACCCTCCCACTATAATTACAGAACAAAAAAAGAACCTGCTTCGTGGAAATCAACTGTCCATTTCCCAATTGGAATACCATCTTTATTGGCAACTCACCATCACCAAATCTCATGCCATACCAATTACTACCTTCATCCTTAATTTCTTTCCAACTATATGACATAGCTTCATCTAACGAATCAAAAATCATGCCACTGTTGCCAATTGTTGCAGGATCTGGCTTAAGATCTTTTGGAAGAGAAATATCAATCACACCATAATGATCCGATTCCCCAGTATTATTGTCATTACTAGCTACTGGTTTGGTTGTTCTACTGGCTTATTTTGATACAACAAGTACGCTTATTCTTCTTTTACTTCTCCATTTTCAATTTCCCATTCAAACCACTCCGCAAAGTCTTGCTTAAAACCATCTACTCGATACCTATTTTGTAAATAGCCATCTTCTGACGTCGTAGGATCTAAATAGGTAGGTTTATTCTCTGGACGAGCATAGACACCTACCCATGTTTCGTAATCTCCTTCAAAATAACTATCTACCAAATAGCTTTTTTTTCTAAGAATCTCACGAACTTGATTTTTAATTATTGATACTTGTTCAAAACCATCACTCATTCTATTACCTCAAATAACTCTAGATTCTCATAAATATTCCCGACAATTTCAATCCTATCAATGATCTCTAACAAATCGCTACTTATGCTTCCCCATTCGTATAAGCATTTTCCTTCCGCAAAATAAATTTTCCATAAACCTCTTCATGATCGTCCCAACCAATGTCACTCTCGAAAATTTCCACGTTGTTCTTATCTTTTAGCTCAGTAAATGCCATAAGTTCAACATATTTTCCAACTTCGAAACAATCACACCACCCATCAACCGTTACACGTGTGCCTTCAATACCTAAGAAACTTTGTCCTCTTGTATTAAACACTAAAACTTTCCGCATTTTTTGTTCATTAATTAATCACGCGCGAAATCTAGGAATCACAACTTGTTCGCTTCTTCTTTATAAAATAAAAAAACTCCAATAATCGGAAATTACTATCTTTTCCTCATTCCTTTTTTAAATCTTCATACTTCTTCTTATCTTTGTCCTAACCTAATAACACAAATTTTGAAGAAAAACTCAGTAAAACCTGATTCTTTTTTATCTTCACAACAACCAACTTTTTCTTCAGATCCTTTTACTAGAACTTGTATACAAAAATTGTTGAATGCTGATACAATTTGCGGTTACTTGAAAAAACGATAGATGTAAAAAGATAAATAGAATCATTTTTATTCTATATCAGTCTATGATTCATTGCTTATCAATCACCCAACCCATTCGAAGCCGTTTTTTTTAAGAGAAATTTAAAAAAGACCGTACGAATCTCGCATTGTCCGATTACTTTTCCAGAAAAGATCCCCAATTCTGTATAAATAACCCTATCTTCTTGTTGGTTTCATTTTCTCATATAAGAATTCAGTCAATCTACCCACTATGACCATTACTACGTCCAACACAACCGACATATTAACCACGTAAGTATTCCCTCACAGATCTCCGAATCTCCATGGTATGGATTCCTATCCTGACGCTGCAGAGGACAACATATTTCATGTGGCTCTGTACCCTTTTGATTTGGAAACACTACAACTCAATACTCATCTATAACTTATCAAGCGAACTTTCGCTAGGCTTCTAGTGATTACTAAATTGTTGGATAACATACCTAGCCCATTTTATCTAGCTGTTATTCATAACAGTTATTTCTTGTATTACTTCTTCCGCTTGTGTTGCCATTGAGCTTGTCAAAAAGTTACTTAGAAAAAAGCTGCCAGTAAAACAACTTTCAACAAACCTTTTTTGTTTCTTATCATATCAAGAAACCTCCTTTTATAAATTTTTTCTATAATAAAAAACGTCGATAACTTAATAAGTATCGACGTAAACTATTTTTATATCCCGTAAATCAAAAATTCTAAAGAAAGATTTCCTATATAAGCATATTGGATAATTCGATTGGTATTGGGTATATCTCTACCATTCTCATACCTATCTATGGACCATTTTGAAATTGAAGGAGAAAAAAGCTTTCCAAACTCCTCCCTTTCTAGATAATAATCTTTCCTAATTTTCCTCATCCTTAATCCCATACTAAAAGAATTTATCTTTTTAAAATCGCTAACTCTTTCATCTTTTGGAAGTATATTCTTATAATCTTCTCCGTACATAAGGTAAGGAACAGTGACCTTACCAAGATAGGCAATATTCATTAGTTTTTCAATATCTGGAATATTAATACCTTTTTCCCATCTACTTATAACATTTTTGCCTGTATAGATGGTAAAGTTTTTACCAAATTTTTCAAGCGTCTCTTCCCGGTTCTTTCGGACTTCTCGTATTCTTTTTCCCATAACAATTTTATCGTCTTTTGATAAACTAAATATCTCACTATCACGATTAATCTCCTTCAAAATTTCTTTTTCATTACTTAATAGAAAAATATCGATTTTTTTTTGCATTTCTTTTGATGGATTTCTCTTTCTATTTAACACATAACTGAGTAATGCTTCACTAATCCCTATATTATCAGCTAACTCTTTGTTAAGTAACTTATTCATATCTCTGTATGCAATTAGTTGACCGATGAGAATCTCAATCTTATCTTCCTCATCTTTTATTAGAGTTTCTATATTCAGAATCTTGCTTAGAGTATTATCTACGTCTTTAGGGATTTTTCTTGACCCTTTTTCATATTTAACTAAAGTACTTTGTGAAATACCTGCTAAATCAGCTAACTTTTTTTGAGATAGTTTTTTCTCTTTTCTTAGAGATTTAAGAACCCTTCCACTTGAATTATCAACCATGAAAAAAGCACCTCCTATGAGATGCTTTCATCATATACTGACAGCTAAAAATCTTCAAGAAAAATATTCCAATTTTGTTAATTTTAGTATCGCCGTGATAACCAAATGACAGTTTAAAATCTTTTATACAGATAATCCTCAGTGTTGCATCTACTCAAAAAGGTTGATTTAATAGGTTTTTCGATTGATTATAAGTTATTTCACACTATCTTGCTCATCCATTTTCAGAACGGCCATGAAGGCTTCCTGCGGAACTTCTACTGAACCGATTTGTTTCATGCGTTTCTTACCTTCTTTTTGTTTCTCTAGGAGTTTCCGTTTACGAGAAACATCCCCACCATAACATTTCGCTAAAACATTTTTGCGCAGAGCTTTGATATCGGAGCGAGCCACAATTTTTTGGCCGATCGCTGCTTGTATCGGTACTTCAAATTGTTGACGCGGAATGAGTTTTTTCAATTTTTCTACGATGGCTTTTCCGCGTTCGTAGGCAAAATCTCGGTGAACAATAAAGCTTAATGCATCAACTTTTTCAGCGTTCAACAAGATATCCATTTTAACTAACTTGCTGGTACGGTAACCGGACATTTCATAATCCAGTGATGCGTAACCTTTTGTGCTGGATTTCAGTTTGTCAAAGAAATCAAAGACGATTTCAGATAATGGAATTTCATAGACGACATTGACCCGATAATCATCTAGATAGTCCATGGTGACAAAATCTCCCCGCTTACGCTGTGAGAGTTCCATAACTGCACCTACATAGTCATTTGGTACCATGATTTGTGCTTTGACAAAAGGTTCTTCGACATTTTCAATAGTACCTGGTTCAGGGAAATCTGCTGGATTATCGACTGTCACGGTTGTTCCGTCTGTTTTGTTGACATGATAGATAACAGAAGGCGCTGTCGTGATCAATTCCAAATTGAACTCACGTTCTAAACGCTCTTGAACAACATCCATATGCAAGAGACCTAGGAAACCGCAACGGAAACCAAAACCAAGCGCTTGAGAAGTTTCAGGCTCGAATTGGAGTGCCGCATCATTCAATTGCAGCTTCTCTAATGCTTCCCGCAGATCATTGTAACGAGAAGTATCGATTGGATAGAGTCCACAATACACCATTGGATTCATTTGACGATACCCTTCCAAAGCTTCTTGCGCTGGATTATTTGCTAGTGTCACAGTATCCCCTACTTGTGTATCTTTCACTGTTTTGATAGCTGCTGTGATATAACCAACATCTCCCACCATCAATGCATCCCGTTGGATCGCTTTAGGTGAAAACACCCCAACTTCGGTGACATCAAAGGTTTTACCATTACTCATCATTTGAATTTTATCCCCAGGTTTGACCATCCCATCCATGATACGGACGTTTAGAACAACCCCCCGATAAGAATCGTAGACAGAATCAAAGATCAATGCTTTCAATGGCGCTTCAATATCTCCAGCTGGTGCCGGTACATATTCGACAATTTGTTCTAAGATATCTTCGATGCCAATTCCGGCTTTGGCACTAGCCAAAACAGCTTCACTTGCATCGATACCGATAACGTCTTCGATTTCTGTACGTACTCGTTCTGGGTCTGCCGCTGGCAGATCGATTTTATTGATGACTGGTAAGATTTCTAAGTCGTTGTCCAGAGCCAAATAAACATTGGCTAATGTTTGAGCTTCAATCCCTTGAGCTGCATCCACAACCAATACAGCACCTTCACACGCAGCCAAACTCCGCGATACTTCATAAGTGAAATCCACGTGCCCTGGAGTGTCGATCAAATGGAAAATATAGGTTTCACCATCTTTTGCGGTATAATTCAACTCAACCGCATTCAATTTAATGGTGATTCCCCGTTCCCGTTCTAAGTCCATGGAGTCTAATAATTGATTTTGCATTTCTCTAGACGTTACCGTATGAGTTTGTTCCAAAATCCGATCGGCTAGCGTAGACTTTCCGTGGTCAATATGAGCGATAATGGAAAAGTTACGAATCTTTTCCTGTCGTTTTTTCATTTCTTCTATATTCATGGATACGTTCCTCATTTCTTTTAGTCAGCTTTTCTATTATACCAACGAAATGCTGATAATTAAAGTATTTTTCTTGACCGATATCTAAACAAATTTGTTCAGGTTTTGCTATACTATAGCTAGTAAATAAATTGGAGTTGAAAGAATGGACAATAATTTTCATCAAGATTTGCATATTCGACCAGTAGAAGAAAAAGATGTCGATCAGTTCAATGAGCTTCTAAGCTATGTTTTTCAAATCACTGAGTCGGACATCGAGGAAAGCGGTTATGAAAGCAAGCGTGAAATGATCAAATCAAAACGACCAATCTTGGAATTATCTAAAGTGTTCGGGTGGTTCAACGGTGATCAGCTTGTTTCGCAAATTGCTGTCTATCCCTGTGAAGTGAACATTCATGGAACTCTTTACAAAATGGGCGGCGTGACCGGTGTCGGAACTTACCCTGAATATGCGGGACATGGACTGATGAAAGACTTGATCAAACTCGCTCTTGAAACGATGCGAGCAGATCAGCAATGGATCTCTTATCTCTATCCTTATAATGTCCCTTATTATCGTCGTAAGGGCTGGGAGATGATGTCAGATAAATTAACCTTCAAAATACGTGATACCCAGTTACCAAAAACGGTGGAAGTTCCAGGGATCGTTGAACGAAAAGAGGTAGATGATCCTGACGTTTTCACTGTCTATAATCAATTCTCAAGAGAAAATCATGGTGCATTACAGCGGACCGCTTTCCACTGGGAAGAATACTGGCGGTACGAAAACGAAGAAAGCCGAACAGCAGCTGTCTATTACAATAAAAGTGGTCACCCCACTGGTGTACTTTTTTATTGGGTCGCCGAAGAAGTCTTTCACGTAAAAGAAATGTTTTACTTGAATCAAGAAGCCCGCAATGGATTATGGAACTTTATCTCTGCTCATTTCTCTATGGTCTACTGGGTCAAAGGCGATATTTATAAAAATGAACCATTGGCTTTCTTGTTGGAAGACAGCCAAATCAAAGAAACGATCGAACCTTACTATATGGCACGCATCGTTGACGTAGCAGAGTTTTTGAAAAAATTCCCCTTTAAAGCATTTGATCAGCCTTTTCATTTCGTTGTCTCCGATCCTGTTGCTGAATGGAATAATGGGATTTTTGGGTTGAACTATGCTAAAGGTGAAGTCATCGTTTCGAATGATCCGATCGGAAAAGCGGTCCAATTAGATATCCAAACGTTAACTTGCGTACTGATGAATTATCGGAGACCTGCGTATTTGGCTCGAATCGAGCGTCTCCATACCGATTCGGATACGTTACAGTTATTGGAGACTATTATTCCTGATATGGAAGCTTATTTTGGCGACTATTTTTAATCATGTTGATAAATGAAGGAGAATGAAAATGAATATTTACTTTGCAGCCCCCCTCTTTGCTAAAAGCGATTTGCTTTATAATGCCGATCTAGTCAATCAAATTCGGAGCACTTATCCAAAAGCAGAGATCTATTTGCCACAAGAAAATGCATCCATTAATGATAAGTCTGCTTATGCTGATAGTAAAATGATAGCTCAAGCTGATACAGAAAAAGTATTGGAAAGTGACCTAATGATTGCATTATTAGATGGTCTAACGATCGATCCAGGCGTAGCCTCAGAAATCGGCGTGGCTTTTGCCAAAGAAATCCCTGTCTTAGGGCTATATACAGACAGTCGCCAACAAGGAGCAGATAATCAGCAAAAGATTACTGCACTGAAAACTGTAGCCGAAAATCAATTCCATTATTTGAATCTCTATACAGTCGGTTTGATCAAACTGAATGGAGAGATCTATTCTTCAGAAACTGCTTTACTAGAAGGTTTGGCTGCCTATCTCGGGGAGGAACAATAAATGGGTGATAATTATAAACGTTTATTAAAACTATTTACACTATTTGGCTTCCTTGTTTTCGCATTTTCTGTTTGGGAATTCTTTCAAGGAGTCTATCCTAAACAGCAAGCACTGATTTTTCTTGTTCAAGCATTACTAGGTATTTTGTTGATCTATGTACCTGAATTCAGTAAAAAGCTGTTCCGAATTCAACTTCCCAATGCGACTATTTACTTTTATTGGTTCTTTTTGTTGATCTCGGTCTTTATGGGAACGATTTTGCATCTGATTGAAATTATTTCCTTCTGGGATAAAGTACTGCACACAGTTAGTCCGATGGTTCTGACAGCAGTTGGTTATGGGCTGATCTGTATGTTTCTAAAAGATGTTCCAGTACGAAAAGTTTCTCCATGGCTTTTTCTTCTGATGGGATTTGCTTTTGCAGGCCTGTGTGGTGTTTTTTGGGAGTTCTGGGAGTTTATCTGCGATTCGCTTGGCGGAATGAATCTGCAGCGCTATGCGACGCTAGAAGGCACCCCATTCATTGGCCGCGAGGCATTAATGGATACGATGGGTGACCTTTTGACCAACACGATCGGAGCTGTATTGATGGGATTGATTGCTTACTTCCAAGGGCGAGGCAAGCCTGATTATTTTGAAAGCTATCGTATCAAAAAAATTGAACAGTGATTTTTATTAACTGTCTGAACTAGTAAAATTAGTTCAGACAGTTTTTTTATCCTAATGATTTCGCAAAAACTAATTTTGACAACGATCATTTTTTAGCAAAAAATTCCCCAAATTCATTGAATCCGCTTTTATCATTAAAGAAATAACTGTTATTTAATAATTTATGTTATTGGACGAGTTCTCTTTATACCAATAATTACAAAAAGAATTGCCTGAAATACAGTGTATTTGATTTCACGATTCTCAAAAGGTCTGTTATAATATTTAACAATAAGTCGACCTGGAAGTCAGTAAGGAGATCGCCATGATTTTGACGGTATTTTTTCTTTTGTGCTGCATGATCTTTTCATCTATTACCTATGCCTTTTCTAAAGATGCACGAAAATTCGTCCAACCCCTGCCTATTAAAATCATTTTCATTGCTTCTGCGGCGATTGCCGTTTGGACAATGTTCTTTTCCGTGATTGCGCTAGTAGCTTGGGTCGTTTAAAAAAGCATTCTTGCATGTTTCGAGTGAAGACTCGCTCCTGTGCAAGAATGCTTTTTTACTGTGCTTTAAAATAATGAAATTTCACTTAATGGCCAGTAACGCAAGATAACTTTTCCTTGCATTTGATCGGCATCCACCACACCGAAAGAACGGCTATCTCTTGAAATCAGACGATTGTCTCCCATAACAAAATATTTTCCCTTAGGGACGGTAATAGAGAAATCTTCAGTGAATTGGGTCGCACTGGCGGCGATTTGCTGGAATAATTCCCGGTAGCTATATTCCTTTTGCAACTGATCATCCGCAAATTGCTTCTTAAAATCTTCTAAGTACTCTTCTTGATACTCTTTGCCATTGATTGTCAGGACGTCATTTTTCATCTCGATTTTATCTCCAGGCAAACCAATTAGGCGTTTCACCGCAATTTTACTGGTATCGTCCGGTTCTACGCAAATAATCACGTCTTGCCGCTGATAACTTGAAATCTTGGAAGCAATCAAGCGTTGCCCATCAGCCAAAGTCGGATCCATTGAATGTCCGCTGACTTTGACAGGCGTTAAAATAAACAATCGAACGACAACAATCACAACAATAAAAGCGAGAATAAACCAATTCTCTTTTAAAAATTTCTGCATCTTATTTTATTTGCTCCTTCAACTATTTTCTCAGTAGATCCTTCATTAGAAAATAGACCTGCGTTTTGCGTTTACTTCTCAATCTTACGTTTAATTTGCCTTTTCGGCAAGTAAAATCTTTTTACGAAAGGTTTTTTTTACGAGAAACTTACCAATCTTTGTTTAATAAAAAGGAAGTTCTTAAACCACATTGACGTAGCATAATAACATGCTTGATTTTTTTCAAAAGAAAAAACCTGAAAAATAGCGGAATAGGCAGAAGACTTCATTCAGGTCTTTCCCACAGTATCAATCCGTCTATCATTCAGGTAATTCAAGGGTTATTTTCTCGTTTAAGTTAGATGACTAAGAAATCTCTTATTCACTTATCGGTGTATTTTCAAAAACAAGCTGGTCATTCAACACTTCTATCGTCACTTTTGTTTTCGGCAAAACACGTCCGGCAACGATTTCTTTAGCCAGAGGTGTTTCTACCTCCCGTGTAATGAAACGTCGCAATGGTCTTGCGCCATAAGCGGGTTCGTACGAATGCTCTGCGATCCATTTTTTGGCTTCTTCTGTAATGGATAACTGAATGTCTTGATTTTCCAAGCGTTGAGACAATTGAGCGATAATTTTATCCACGATACCTGTAACATTGGCTAGGCTCAGTGGCGTGAACAAAATTGTATCATCGATACGGTTCAAGAACTCTGGTTTAAAATGACCGCGTAATAGCGAACGAACATTTTCAGCAACCGATTCTGGAATCGTTCCCTCACTAGTCACACCATCTAATAGTAATTGGGAGCCAATATTGCTCGTCATGATCAAGACCGTGTTTTTGAAATCTACCACTCGACCTTTTGAATCCGTCAATCGGCCGTCATCCAATACTTGCAATAAAATATTGAAAACATCTGGATGGGCTTTTTCAATCTCATCCAATAAGACGATCGTATAAGGGTTACGGCGAACAGCTTCTGTCAGTTGGCCGCCTTCTTCAAAACCAACATAACCTGGAGGTGCCCCGACTAAACGTGACACAGAATGTTTCTCCATGTATTCACTCATGTCAATCCGCACCATATGATCTTCTGAATCAAACAGATTGACGGCTAAAGCTTTGGCTAACTCGGTCTTACCGACTCCTGTTGGCCCTAAGAATAGGAAAGAACCTAATGGTCGATTTGGATCTTGAAGACCTGCACGGGACCGGATCACCGCATCACTTACTGCATCGACTGCCTCGTCTTGGCCAATCACGCGTTGATGAAGTGTTCCATTCAATTTCAGTAGTTTTTCCCGTTCCCCTTCTACTAATTTCGCAACTGGAATGCCTGTTAGGCGGCCAACAACTAGTGCAATTTCGTTTTCGGTCACAGATTCTTGCACCATTCGAACGCCTTCCGCTTGGTTTTTTGCTTCCAATGCAGCAAGTTCTTTTTCTAATTGAGGAATCGTTCCATGGCGTAAAACAGCAGCGCGTTCTAAATCATAATTATTTTCGGCATCTTCTAATTCATGCTTGGCTTTGTCGATTTCTGCCCGTTTATTGGAAACCGCATTGACTTCATCTTTCTCAGTTTCCCATTGCATCTTCATGGTATTGGCTTCTTCCCGCAAATCAGCTAATTCTTCTTGCAGGTTTGCCAACCGTTTTTTAGAAGCATCATCCGTTTCTTTTTTCAATGCGGCTTCTTCAATTTCCAGCTGCATTAAACGTCGAGTGACTTGGTCGAGTTCAGTTGGCATTGAATTCATTTCTACGCGGATCGTTGCACTCGCTTCATCAATCAGATCGATTGCTTTATCCGGCAAAAAGCGATCTGTGATATAACGATCGGATAATGTCGCTGCAGCAACTAGTGCGTTGTCATGAATGTTGACCCCGTGATGGATCTCAAAGCGTTCTTTTAGTCCCCGCAAAATCGAGATGGTATCTTCAACCGTTGGTTCCTTGACTAAAACTTTTTGGAAACGACGTTCCAAAGCTTTATCTTTTTCCATATATTGACGGTATTCGTCCAATGTTGTTGCACCGATCGTATGAAGTTCGCCACGAGCCAGCATTGGTTTTAGTAAATTACCAGCATCCATGCTACCTTCCGTTTTGCCGGCACCCACGATATTGTGGATTTCATCAATAAATAAGATGATTCGTCCGTCAGATTTCTTGACTTCTTTCAAGACAGCCTTCAACCGTTCTTCAAATTCACCACGGAATTTTGCTCCAGCGATCAATGCGCCCATGTCTAAAGAGAAAATCGTTTTGTCTTTTAAGTTTTCCGGCACATCTTTTCTAACGATTCGTTGCGCCAGTCCTTCAACGATCGCTGTTTTTCCGACACCAGGCTCCCCGATCAAAACTGGATTGTTTTTCGTTTTTCGTGAAAGAATGCGGATCACATCACGGATCTCTTCGTCACGACCAATGATCGGATCCATTTTTCCGCTGCGTACTTGCTGAACAAGATCCACGCCATATTTTTCTAAGGCTTTGTATTGTTCTTCTTGGTTTTGAGATGTCACACGTTCTCCTCCTCTCAAAGATTCAATCGTTGCTTTTAATTCTTTTTCATTGATTCCTTGACCTTTTAAGTAATTGGTCAATGGATGGTTTTTTAGTTTCATTAATGCGAGTAAAACGACCTCAGTCGATAAATACTCGTCGTTGAATTCGTTTTTTAGTTGGTCCGCTTCAGAAAGCAAACGAAATAAGTTTTGACTCATACTTTGTCCATATTGGACATTGCCACCCTCTACGGATGGATATTCATCTAATAATCGGTCGACTTCTTTCTCGAAAGCATCAACATCAATACCAGCGTCCGTATAAAAATTGCGGCCAAATTGATTGGCTTGCAATAAAATTTTCCATAAATGAGCGATATCGATTTCCTGATGATGGCGAGTTACCGCCACTTGTTGCGCTTCAGCAATAGCACTTTGCAAAGTTGTCGTCATTTTTTCTGGGTTCATTGTTCTACCTCCCCGTCATTTCTAGGATTTCTCCTACTTTTTTAGTATACCACTTTGGTCAGTAATGGTCAAAAGATATACAATGACTTTTTGACCTTTCTTAGCAAAAAAAGCGAAAGTTGACACAAGGAAAGTCAAGATGTTATGCTTAATGAACAATTTCTATGGAGGATCAGCAGATGTCACGCTACTATTTTAAGTTTATCAGAAAATCTGCTCTTAACAGGAAAACGATGAAGCATTGTTAAGAGCCTACAAGCGCCTAGCGCATCTGCTTCATCAAAAACTCGGAATGAGGTTTTTTTCTCATGCCTTAGTTTTTGATGGATACTAAAAAGATTGTAAGCTGTAGACAATGTCTGTCTATGGCTTTTTTATATGGAGGAAAATCATGTTAACTATATCAAATTTATCACAACAGTTCGGTGACAAAATCTTGTATGAAGAAGTCAACGTTCAAATCAATCGTGGAGAGAAAGTCGGATTGATTGGACGTAATGGAGCCGGAAAAAGTACCTTGATCAAAATCATTACCGGGGAGATTCTTCCTGATGAAGGACAAGTCAATTTCCCCAAAAATCTGAACATGGGCTATTTGGATCAATATGTCAATGTCGATGAAACTCAGACCATTCGTGATTTCTTACGATCAGCTTTTGCCGCTGATTTTGAAAAAGAAGCAAAAATCGCGTCACTTTACACGGAATATGCAGAAACATTGGATGATCAGTTACTTGAAAAAGCTGGTGAATTACAAAATCAGTTGGATCAAGGTTCCTTCTATCAAATGGATACGCTGATTGCAGATTTAGCGGAGGGGCTGGGAATTGCCATCCTTGGTATGGAGACCCCATTGGTCAATTTAAGTGGTGGTCAGCGTTCAAAATTAATTTTAGCGAAAATGCTTCTGGAAAAGCCTGATATGTTGATTTTGGATGAGCCCACCAATCACTTAGATGATGAGCACATCAAATGGTTGGTTCAATTTCTGCAAGATTTCAATGGCACCTATTTGGTGGTTTCTCATGACCAACAGTTTCTCAACCAGATCACAACCCATATCATTGATATTGAATTCGGAAAATTAACGAAATATACCGGCAACCTCGAAAAATCCCTGAAACTCAAAGCATTGCAAAATGAAAGTTATTTGAAACAATATGAAGCCCAACAGGCACATATCAAGAAAACGGAAGCCTATATTCGTAAATATAAAGCTGGTTCTCGTTCTACGATGGCCAAAAGCCGAGAAAAACAATTAGCGAAAATCGAACGATTAACGCCACCAACGGATGCGCCGACACCGCATATTGCTTTTCCTTATGCCCCTATCGTTACAACATTAGCACTGGAAACAACTCACTTAGAAATTGGCTATGAAAAGCCGCTGTTGCCGCCAATCGATTTGACGGTACGCTACGGTGAAAAAATCGCTATTCGTGGGTTTAATGGGATTGGGAAATCGACGTTGATCAAGACACTCTTGGGTCAGATACCTGTTATCAATGGGGCCGTTTCTTTTCCCCAACACACAGAATTCAATTATTTCTCGCAAGATTTGATCTGGGAACAACCGTTACAGAACCCTTTGCAATATTTGAGCGACAAATTCCCTAAAGCCACTATCAAAGAACTTCGACGCCAACTATCCCGCGCTGGATTACCCAGTCAGTTGGCGCAAGAAGCGTTGAAATCATTGAGTGGTGGCGAACAAACAAAAGTCAAACTCGCTGAAATGATGATGATCAAGAGCAACTTCCTCCTATTGGATGAGCCCACCAATCATATTGACCAAGCCACCAAAGATAATCTGAATGCAGCACTGGCTGATTTTCAAGGAACTGTCTTAGTGGTTTCCCACGAAGCCGATTTCTACGAAGACTTTGCAGATCGAATCATTGAATTAAGTGAATAAGTACGACACTAAAAAAATCTCGAAGAAGTGCCGAAATTTCAGCGAACTAGCTGAAGTTTTTGAGGCATGCCTTCGAGATTTTTTTGATTCAGATTTAATAGGAGAAAGAAAAAGTTTCATTCCTTTGCTCACGCTTTTTCGTTCTTCAACTCTTCCAACTCAGCACTCATCGTTTTGCGTTTTTCCAAAATGACATAGACGAAACCGATCACGAATGGCCAAATAAAAGTAGCAAATCGATAAAGCAACATCGATGACGCTGCATCAACAGTCCCTACCATTGGTCCAAAAAGTAACATATAAACAAATTCAAACGAACCGATTCCAGCCGGCGTAGGAATAACACCCGATAGGATCACTGCAAAGCTGACAAAAGAAAGCGTCAGTAAGAAGTCGATTTCTGGATGTTTAGGCGCCAATACTACATAAGGAATCACATACCAAGCAGCCAATTTAACAACATTCCAGAAATAGATCCGCAAAAAAGCGGTACGATCATGGAGAATCGAATAGACTGTCTCCCGTAACGAGTAAATCTGCGTATTGCAAGTATCGATGATTTTGCGCATGCTCTTACTTTTGAAAAGTTTGTCGCTGATTACCACAAAAGCCACTTGAACGTTGACACTTACAGAAAGTGCAAGCAAAAAGGCAATAATTAGAAAAGTAACGACCATACCAGCTAATATCACCCAAATCATATTTGGGGCTTTCTCATAGAATAAAGAAAATTGAATCACTAACCCTGCGATAGCATAAGTCAAGACCGCCAATTTATACATGACCATATGCAACGTAGTCACACCTACACCTTGTGACAATTTCAAACCATTTTTACGATAAAAATTGACTTCTGATATCAACGTCCCAGCACCAAAAGTAATAATTCGATAGAATCCAGAGTAACAAACGGTAAATAAGCCGTCTTTCGTTGTAAACTCCGGTTGAAATCCTACAGCGATCTCTTTGACGGAACGGCCTTCAATAAATAAGTAAATTGTTCCTAACGCCATCACTGCTGTAACGATCGACAGACTGGTTTGTCTTAATTCCGCCAAAATATCAGTCATAGAGCTGCGAATAAAATAGTACATCGCACCTAAGATCACTACCATTAATAGCAGGTTTAAGGCAAATTTCACTTTTGCTTTCATTTTTAACTCCTTAGGCAAACTTAATAAACAATAGAAGATCTACAATCACACCGAAAGCAAAAAAAATATAAAATTTACGTTTGCGTGTTTTATGGTGAAAAACGCGTTGCGCGATCAATCCACCGATTCCGCCGCCAATCAATCCCATAAACAACAGATTCCATTCAGGAACACGCCATTTTTTTCTTACGGCTTGGTATTTATCATACCCCATCAAGCCAAAAAGATAAAGATTCGCTATAAGTAAATAAAACCACAATGGATTTTGTATAAATTCTGTCATCATTTCTCCCCTGGTTGAAATTATTTAGCATCCAAGTCTTCTTCTTGAACACGGACACGAAGGGCCTGTTTCATCACCTTCATTTTAACAGGCAGATTATCTGTCGGATCGCCATCAGTTCGTGTATAAACAGTTTTTTCCTGAGCACGAATCTCAATTTCATTTGCAGTAAAGTACTCGACATCTGGCACTTTCGCAATACGACCACGTATGATCCGGGGCAAATAAAGAATGAATTCCAATAGATTGAGTTTTGGCAATAAAATCATGTGAAACAGCCCGTCATCAGGTCGTGCCAACTCGTCGAAATTGGTAAATCCGCCAGCTGAATTGGACATGACCACTGTTAACAATTGACTCTTGCCACGCCAGCGTTTTCCGTCTGCAATGATTTCCAATTTGTATTGTTTCTTTTTGAATAAATAATGGAAAAACCGCTTGGTAAAAGCGAATGGTCCAAACTGTTGTTTTTCTTCTTGCGAAGTAGCTGCTGCCGTATCGGCCAGCAATCCGATGGTCATCGTCGAGATCATCATGGAGTCATTGACCAATCCATAATCAATTTGTCGATCAGTCCCATTCAATATCGTTTCAAATGCTTCTTCAGGTTTGAGAGGAATCCCTAACATACGGGCAAAGTTATTGACCGTTCCGCCAGGAATAATTGCCACTGTCAGCTTATCTAACTGATCCACAAATGTTTGCAGCACATGATGGATTGTACCGTCTCCACCAATGATTGCAATCGTATCGATTTGATGTTCTTTCGCATTTTTTTGGATTGTTTCCGGCTCAATATCAGGATTGGAAGGTTGCAAGACTGCTTCACTTTTAGGATCATGTTCTTCTAGATAGTTCTTAAAAGACTCTGCAGTATCCTTGGCATCGCTTTTGCCAGCCGTATCATTATATAAAACCATGATCTTCATATTTTTCACTTCCTAAATAAAATAGGGCTGCGAATGGTGCAGACTTCTGCATCAAGTCTCAGCCCATTATTCAACTCATTTTTCATTATCAAGCGATATTTTTTCACTTGAAGACGAAACAAAAATAAAGTTCTACTGTGCGTTTTTTTCGGCAATCTTCACAATTACATCAGTTGCTTTTTTCATTGATTCCAAGGAAACAAATTCATAGCGTCCATGCATGTTTTCACCACCGGCGAAAATATTTGGTGTCGGAATTCCTAAATAAGAGATCTTCGACCCATCTGTTCCGCCTCGAACTGGTTCGATAACTGGCTCGATACCCAGATCTTCCATTGCAGACTTAGCTAACTCAATAATACTCATGTCTTTTTCAATGATTTCTTTCATGTTGTAGTATTGATCATATAAATCCATTTGGATTCTTGCTTCGTCAAATTGGGCATTCATTTTTTCTTGGATAGTAAGCAATTGTTTTTTACGATTTTCAAACGTTTCACGATCATGATCACGAATGATATACGCCATTTTTGCTTCTTCGACGGTTCCATTCAACGCCATCAGATGGAAAAATCCTTCAGCACCATCTGTTTTTTCTGGCACTTGATCTTTTGGCAATTGATTATGAAAATCGATCGCCAATTGCAAAGCGTTGATCATCGTATCTTTTGCGGTTCCTGGGTGCACATTTTTCCCTTGAATCGTTAGTTCAGCTTGTGCAGCATTGAAAGTTTCATATTGCAACTCACCCACTGGACCGCCATCCATGGTATAAGCAAAATCAACATTGAAATCAGCAACATCAAATTTATCAGCCCCCACCCCAATTTCTTCATCTGGTCCAAAGGCGATTTTGATTTCTCCATGTTTGATTTCAGGATGGTTAAGCAAAATTTCCATAGCCGTCAAAATCTCTGCGATACCTGCTTTGTCATCGGCTCCTAAAAGTGTGCTGCCATCTGTCGTAATCAACGTTTCTCCACGATAATTTTTCAAATTAGGAAAGTCTTTGACATTCAGTGTAAATTTGCCCTCTTTATCCAATTTGATCGTTGACTCACCGTCATAGTTTTCAATAATTTGGGGATCCACATTCACCGCGTTAAAATCCGCCGTATCCATATGTGCGATAAATCCAATGGAACGAACTGGCTCGGAAACATTACTTGGTAACGTACCAATCACAAAACCATTTTCCTCATTATAATGGACATCATGAAGTCCTAATTCTTCCATTTCTTTTTGCAATGTCTTGGCAAACGCCACTTGCGTTTGTGTGGAGGGTGTTGTTTGACTTGTTGCATCAGAACGAGTTTCCGTCTTTACATATCTTAAAAAACGCGGTAATAAATTTTCGTACATAATTGATCACTCCTATTTATATTGGAATGGATTTGTGGAGGTCTCTGAAGGAATAAAGTCTACTTGCCAACCTTCTTCCGCTTTCCATTCATTGAATTTTTTGATAAAACGAGGGATACATTCCCGTTCAATGTTATGACCTGGATCGATTGCCGTCAAGCCGTTTGCTTGTATATCATGAGCGGTGTGATAACTGATATCTCCAGTAATATATACATCTGCTTTGGCCTTCACGGCTTCTTGATAAAATTGTTCGCCACTGCCGCCGCATATAGCAATCCGTTGAACGTTTTGCCGCTTTGCTTTTGGTTCAATCAAACGCAACCCCTCTAACTGAAAAACACATTTGATTTCGTCGATGAAATCTTCCAGCAAAACAGGTGCTTTTAATTGACCTACTCGCCCGATCCCATAATGCTGAGACAAGTTATCCAAGGGATAAAGGTCATAGGCGGGTTCTTCATAGGGATGCGCCTCAACCATCGCTTGCAACACCTTTTCGGTGATGGTTTCCGGGAAAATCACTTCGATTTTTGCTTCTTGTACCGACTCTTCTTTCCCAATTTCACCAATCGCAGGATGGGCATCCTCTTGAGGAGTAAAACGGCCGGTACCAATCAGTGAATAGCTGGTATTTTGATAATTTCCTTGCTGTCCAGCTCCAGCTTTCCCTAATGCTTTTCTCATTGATGCACCCTGCTCAATTGGAACAAAAACAGCCAATTTTTTCATTTTGATTGTATGGGTGGGAACGAGATACGTGGTTTCTTCTATTCCAAGCATTTCACAAAACCAGTCATTCAACCCATCATGAATAATATCCATATTTGTATGCGCAGCATAGACCGAAATATTATGTTTGATCAGATCCATATACATTTTTTGTTGCGGATCATCGGCTCTCAAACGACGTATGGAACGAAAAATCGGTGGATGTTTGGCAACAATGAAGTCTACTTGTTTCTCAATTGCTTCTGCAACGACTTCCGGGCGAACATCTAGTGTCATCATTACCCGTTGGATCTCGTTGTCCAACGTTCCGATATGCAATCCCACTGGATCGCCATCTTCTGCTAACCATTGCGGGCAATACCTTTCAAAACGTTCAATAAACGTTTTAGCCAACATTATTCCAGCACCTCCTTGATCCAATCAATCTGTTCATTCAACTCACTTATTTTATCTTGAGGAGGAGTTGCCGCTTTCTCTAGTTCTTGCAAAACGATTTCTCGCTGCTGCAATTCATGGGCCCATTTTTTATAAAAAACGAGATTCTTTTCTTTCAATAAACACGGACCAAAAAATAATTCTTGTGGTGTATAGATTTTACTGCCTTCTTCAGCTACGATGATCTCGTAGTTTTTATGGTTTTCTTCAATCAGTTCTTCGTGTAAAATCATGTAGTTATTTTCTTGAAGCCATTCTCGCAACGTCCGCTCCCCCACATTGGGTTGCAAGACAAGGCGCTCCTTCCCAGTAATTTTCTGCTGAGATTTTCCATTTTCTAAAATTGTTCGAATCAACGTGCCACCCATACCAGCAATAACCACCGTATCGATCTGATCTTCAGGTTGGATTGCAGCTAACCCATCTGCTAAGCGAACAGTGATTTTGTCACTTAAGCCATTTTTTTCGACTTGCCGTGAAGCAGATTCGAATGGTCCTTTTACAACTTCACCTGCTACTGCATACTGAATTTTATTTTGTAGCATCAATGCTACGGGTAAATAGGCATGATCTGATCCAATATCTGCCAATCGGGCTTGATCCGGAATCTGTTCGCCAACACGAGTCAATCGCAGTGATAATGATTGTTCGTTCATAACGTCACTCCTTCAGAAATAGTATATCATTCTTTATTGCATTTTAAAGGGAGAGTTTTTACTCCTTTTATTTACGGCTTTACTTCGCCTAGAGTTGATTCTGCACTTTTCGTAAAGAAAACTTTGCATATCTTGCTTTTCAAACCAATCGCAGTGATTCATACGAAGGTTACTACGCTCCCTTTGGTCGCCTAGTACTGCTCATCATCTGCTCTGCTACTCTATGAGTATCAATCGCAGTGATTCATACGAAGGTTACTACGTTCCCTTCAGTCACCTAGTACTGCTCATCATCTGCTCTGCTACTCTATGAGTATCAATCGCAGTGATTCATACGAAGGTTACTACGTTCCCTTCAGTCACCTAGTACTGCTCATCATCTGCGCTGCTACTCTATGAGTACCAATCGCAGTGATTCATACGAAGGTTACTACGTTCCCTTCAGTCACCTAGTACTGCTCATCATCTGCTCTGCTACTCTATGAGTATCAATCGCAGTGATTCGCAGCAAAACGCGTTGTCCGTTGGGACAACGCGTGGGGTTATTGCACGATTTCAACTGTTTTGATTGAATTTCCTGGAACTTGAGGTGGGATTGACATAGTCATTACTGGCAAGCCTGTCAATGTGACTTGGACCGTTGTTCCTTTGGTCAACTCAGAAACTTGACCTTTAAATGATTCCTGTGGTGCGTGTAGGATCACGCCGTCTGTTTGAAAGTTAGGGACAATCGTTTCTTGATCGTCGACTGCTTCGATATCATTTAGAAAAATCTGTATCGTTTCGTTGTCGCCAGCTGTTGCATTTTCTTGAAGAACTCCTGTAAAAATAGTCGTTGCCTCGCTTTCGACAGTGCTATTTGTCGTGCTTTCATCGTTTTTAGTTGTTTCGCTCATCGAATCATTATCTGACGGCGAACCGCAGGAAACTAATAATAAGGCTGTCAAAGCCAAACCTAAAATCGTCAATTTCTTCATAAGAAGTTCTCCTCTCTTCTATATTTCCGAATTCCGGCGATTTTTGCCAGTCATTTGGATCTCTTTTGTCAAGTAACGAATTCGTTCCATGATCCGCTTGGCTTTCAATGGCTCTGATTCTCCACGTTGAGTAACGGATAGATGCTTCTCTAACTCTTGCATAGTAAAGTTGGAGGAAAAGAACGTTGGCAGTTGTTCTTGCATCCGATATTGCAGAATGACACCAAAGACTTCATCACGGATCCAACTGCTCATGGCATCTGCACCAATATCATCCATCATTAGGATAGGAGCTTTTTTAACTGCATTTAGTTTGTCGCCAACCAAGTCTTTGCCGATTGCTTGCTTCATTTCGACAGCAAATGTCGGGAAGTGAACAAGGGTCGTCGTATAACCTGCTTCCGCAAGGTCCCGGGCAATTGCCCCTAGTAAATAAGTTTTGCCGATTCCGAAACTTCCCACCAGATATAATCCTTTGTGGAAAGCCCTTGGATCGTTTTTTAGGTTTTCAATAAACTCGACTGCAGCCATCAAAGCTTCGCCCCGGCCGGGAGTACTTTCATACTGAGCAAAATTGGCCTCTTGAATATCTTTCGGCATATCCATTGCTTTGATGCGGCTGCGGATCTCTTCTTGTCGTTGATGCGCTAAAAGCTCTTGCGTTGGCACATAAGTGACATCGATAAAATGAAAGTTCAACGCTAGTCGTGGCTCATATCCAGGTGCGATCATTGTAGGGTCATTCAAACGAAACTTGCGTTTTTCTTGAACAAATTCATAGAGTTTCGCATAACTTTTTTGGATATCTGCATCAGTCAGTTCATCCCGATGTTCTGAGATGAATTCTTTAACATCCGGATCTTTCAATACGTCCCCCATCATCTCAGAGAAACGATCGCGATAGTTTCGTTTGTCTAAAATTTTTGATAGATTCTTCCCAACATCTTCCATTAATTGTCACCTGCTTTCTTTTGCAAGTAGGCTTGCAGTTTTTTGTCGATCTCTGCCTGACGTTCTGGGGATAATGTCGTTTCTTCAACTGGTTTTTCGGCCCAGCTTGGCAGTTTTTCTTCACGAATGATCTTTTTAGACGGGCTTTGCGGCCGTGTGCGTTTTTCTTTTGCTGAATTAACTAAGTCTCGCACATGCTTGATCGCTTCTTCCGCGGTTTTTACTTGCAATTCAGACCATTGTGCCGCAATGTTATTGACATAACTTGCTGGCAAAGCCGCATTGTTCTGTACCACTAACACATAATGAATAAGAACATTGATCACACTATTGGATAATGGCGAGCGTTCCACTAAGCTTTTTAGCAGCCATTGTTCGGAGTCTGTGACAAAGCTCTTTTTTTCAGCTTTGATTGCTTTCAAGAATGCCATCGGCGCATTATTCTCACTTTCGCGGATCAATGCAAGATCATTATCACTATACCCATTTTGTTTTAATGTATTAAATCGTCGAATCTCCTCATCTGAAGTGGGATCCACTTTATTTACAGTTTTGGTAAAACGCGTTCGTGCCTTTTGTAAAATCAATTGTTCTAATGCCTTCTGATCGATTTTCCCAGTAGTTAAAGAAACCGAATCTGCCATCAGATCCAACAGCTCCATCACACCATAGCCGTATAATGAATGGTATAGGAGTAGCTTTTGCCGAAAGTCTTTATCGAAATTGTCTGCACGGATGTAGCGACGTTGTGCTTCATAAAGAAGAAAATCCCAATCTAGTTGTTGTTCATCTAACACCAGTCTGCTTTGAGTGTCTTGGAATTTGCCATTGACTTCCTGTAATTCCTCTTCATTGGCTGCAAATTGTTGCGTGTCCAAGCGATAAGCGTCCATAAAAGAAGCCGTAACTTCTTGATAGCCTTCTGCTTGCCATTTTGCTGGTTGGAACAACGAGACGAGTTGTCGAAACTTTCGCTCTCCAACATGGTTAAGCAATAAGAAACTATAGAGTTCATCTTGAAAGAAATCACTCGCATGAACTGGCTCTTGCAGGTGATACAAAAATGTGATTCCTAACTCATCATCTTCTTTTTCAAACGTTTTGAGTAAGCCGATTCCTTCTAACTTATTTCGTGCTTGAATAAAACGCTGTAAACCTACATTCATCGCATTCAAAATATCTAGATGAATAAACTCACTTTCTTGCGGATCCTGTTGATCCGCAGTCAGTGTCAGATAGAGTGCTAAGGCATCACTTTCGATGATTGGCTGATAAAGATGAATCAGCGCATCCTTCCCTTCAGTTGTTAGTGGACGACTTTTGAAGACACGATACAATTGATTTGGTAATATGTTGCCCACCATTCAGGGACCTCCTATTCCTCTTGATTGTCTACTGTTTCTTGCGGATCACTTGGTTCTTTTGCCTTTTCAACGATGTCCTGCAATTCTTTTAAGAAGACTGACATATCTTTGAATTGTCGGTAGACACTAGCAAACCGAATGTAAGCAATCTCATCTAAGTCGACTAGATCTTCCATTACATATTCGCCAATCATCGTTGTCGAAACTTCATTTTCACCTAGTGCTCGCACCCGATTCTCCACATGATCAACAATTTTTTCCATTTGTTCCATTGTAACGGGTCTTTTTTCAGCAGAGCGTATCAACCCTCTTAATATCTTTTCACGATTAAATTCTTCACGAGCCCCATTTTTCTTAATAACTAATAATGGTGCTTCTTCAATTCGTTCAAATGTGGTAAATCGATACCCACAGTTTTCACATTCGCGGCGGCGGCGAATCACGCGACCATCGTCGGCTTGGCGGCTATCAATCACTCGAGAATTGTTATGATGACATTTTGGACATTGCATAGTTCCACCCCGTTCTCTCTTCCGTGTCTCGAATGATGGCGAGACAGCGGTGATTTATATGCTTAATTATAACATGAAATTCTTTTATCTAATAGGTAAAGTCTTTCAAGCGAAAGAAATATTACAAATTTAAATAATGTGACGGGTGTTTTTTTAGCCACAAAAGAAAAACGACAGAATCCATTCTGCCGTTCTCCTCCTTATCTCATTTGTAACAGTGACACAAACTCATCCAGATTTTCCCGTTGTTCCATTTGTTGGTTGCATTGCTCACTGTCGCGACAAATATAATTTCCTCGCTTGGTGTATGTTCCATCGCCACCACTTTTTGTCAACGATAAAAACATGGAGACGGTAGACTCATGTTGACATAAAGGACAGATTCCTTTTGTTACTTCCGTAGATAAATGACCATAGATTCCTTGGTAGCCTTTTTGAGTATTTACGATCATAAATTTACTTTGACTACCAATGTCATCCCAAGCCAGATACGTATAATCACGAAGGTCTGTTTGGGAAAAATCAGGAACTTTTAATTTTTTTACTTTACGAAATAGTTTCTCTGTTTGTTTGACTGAAGGTACTTGAAAAGGTCGGACATTCTTTTTTAATGCTTCAAGAATGGTCAAGCTCTTTGACATCGTCAAAGATGAATCAAAAAATTGACGAATCAGAGACTGCGCTTCTTTGTCCTCCGCAGAAAAAAATGGTTGAATGGCTTCTTCGGTTAACATTTCAACTGTGCGAATCGTATGGCGATCATTAACAGACTGATAAGTCCGAACTAATTGTTGGACTTGATGTTTGATGAAATGAAATTGATAGGGTTCAATGGTGGTCATAATAGATATCGATCCTCTCTTTAATGAAAAAACAAAAGACATTACTGATAAATTCCTCTGACCACAGTCAAGGACAATGCAGAATTCAGCATTTGTTGACCACCTCCTGGACTTCCCGTTTTTTTATGGAAAGTCATTGGCTATTATAGTTTTTCCTTCAGGGGTTGTCAATCATTGTCCGCAGATAGCATCTTTTTCTTGTCAAAGTGGAATTATTGATACTTTTTAAATCAGGATTTCCTTCTTTTTTATCTATGTATGTTGATTGACGAATATAGGGTTCATCATAAAAAAAAACTCCAGATCCTATCTAGAGTTTTTCTTCGATTCCTGTATAATGTTTCAAATGATCAGCATCCCGTCGTTCGGTTGAAGAAATCTGTGCAGCATCTGTGTCTTCATTTTCGTTTAGCAATCGGTCCCGACCAAGTGTTTCTGTTGTTTTATCACCCGGTTGAGCATCTAATTCATCATGCCGATCCTCAATTTCGTCTACCCGTTGTTGACGGTGATCTTTTTTGGCTTTTGCTTCATTCGCCTGTTCTTTTCCTTCTTGTTCCATTTTTTCATTATTGATCAATTCACCAATTTTTTCTTTTGCAGAACCAACAATTACATCTTTTTCGTCTTTCAATGATCCCATGATGATTCCTCCTTTTTTATTAGCATAGCAAGAATTTCTTCGATTGACAAAAGATACGTATGCGCTTCATTTAAAGATATGGTATACTGAATCAAATTTTCAGAATATTCTTTAACAAGGAGCAGTTTATGGACATCTTAAATTTTGAAGACATTCAGTTGATTCGCAAACAAACTGTTTTGTTGCAAGACATCAACTGGCAGATTGCTAAAAATCAGCATTGGGCACTTTTAGGATTAAATGGTGCTGGCAAAACACTTTTATTACAACTGATCATTGGGATGATCTGGCCGACTTCTGGCAAACGGCAAGTCCTAGGTCAAGTTTACGGAAAAACATCTGTGCCAGACCTTCAGCGCAGAATTGGTTGGATAAGTGCGACCTTGCAGGAGAAGATTCCTGCTCAGGAACTATCAGAAATGGTCGTTTTATCGGGAAAGTATGCTAGTATCGGTATTTATGAAGACTACCAAATGAAAGACTTGAACCAAGCTATTGCCATTCTTTGTTCAACTGGCGGCAGTCAACTGATTGGCCAGCCATTTCATCAGTTATCTCAGGGGGAACGTCAATTAGTCTTAATCAGCCGCGCTTTGATGGCAAATCCCGAATTGTTGATTTTAGATGAACCTTGCAATGGATTGGATCTTTTTGCTCGAGAAGAATTGCTAAGTCGAATTAGCGAGATGGCGCACAAGGGATCACCTACGTTGATTTATGTGACCCATCATACAGAAGAGATTTTACCGATTTTTGATCATATCATGATGCTGAAAAATGGTAAAATCCACGCTTCTGGCAAGCGCCAGCAAATTTTTAACGAAAAAACGTTATCTGCTTTTTATGGGAAACCTGTTTTTTTCCATGAAGTTACTTCCGATCGCCTGGCAGTTTTACCAAAAGCAACTCACTAAACAAAAGATGAAACAAAAAAAGAGACAACGACAACCAAAGCCTCTTTCCAGATATCCTTTCTAACTTCAGTTTCCCGCAAACGACAAAATAATGCGTCAACTGTTAGCTTTTCAGAAATAAAGAGGCTCATTTGTGTCGGTGTCTCTGTCTTAATTCTTTCTTTTGGCAAGCCATTCTTGAACTTGCGTCTTAACTTCTTCAATGGTTCCTTGATTGTCAAAGAGAATATCTGCCCGTTTGCGCTTCTCTTCTATTGGCATTTGACTATTGATACGTTGTTGGGCTTCGAAGCTGGTTAAATGGTCTCGCTTCATCAGTCGCTGCAACTGGATCGATTCCGGAAGATAGACGACCGCTACTTGATCTAGCAGGGGTTCATAACCAGTTTCGTATAACAAAGGAATATCTACGATCACAAGATCAGCTTTTGCTTTCATGACTTCAATTTGTCGTAGGATTTCTTTACGGATAAATGGTCCTAATGTGCGATTCAGCAATTCCCGTTTATTGTCATCCGCAAAAATGATTTTTCCTAATTTTTTCCGAGCAAGTGTCCCATCGGGATTGATGACCTCTGGTCCAAAAACAGTTTTGATTTTTTCAAGCCCTGGCATCCCTGGCTCCACCACTTCGCGAGCCACGATATCAGCATCGATGATTGGAATACCAGCTTCTTCAAAGCACCTGACAACGGTACTCTTGCCAGTAGCAATCCCGCCCGTTACACCTACAACCAAACTCATCTTTCTGTCCCCGCGTGTAATTGCTGGCAGGATGGACAATAGTGGGTCCCTCGTTGTGCAACTTTTGTTTTTACGATCGGAGTACCACAGCGGACACAAGGATTGCCCGTTTGACCATAAACGTGTAGAGAGACTTGGAAATGCCCCGCTTCGCCTAACGCATTCAAATAGGACCGAATCGTCGTGCCTCCTGCCTCCACTGCTCGTGCTAAGACATCAATGATCGCCCGATGCAACAAGTCAATTTCGGTTTCATTCAGTGTCGCTGCCGATTGCTCGGGATGAATCTTTGCTTCCCACAAAGCCTCATCCACATAGATATTACCTAAACCTGTCACGAGCTTTTGATCTAAAAGCAGCGGCTTGATGGCTTTTTTTGATTTCTTTAGGTCACGAGTAAAGTCTGCCAACAGAAACAATTCCGGCAATGGTTCCGGTCCCAACTGCATGATTCCTTTATACGTACTGCTCTGGTCTTTTTCAACTAAAGTCATACGTCCAAATTTTCGAACGTCTCGATAATGCAATTCACTGCCATCAGTGAAATGAAAAATCACATGCGTGTGTTTATCCGGCACCCCCTCTTTTTCAAAAAATTCATACTTGCCTTCCATGCGTAAATGGGAAATCAAATCATAATCGGTCAATTTGAAAATCAAGAATTTGCCTCGACGATCAAAAGCTTGAAATTGTTGTCCTTTTAGCATCGCTGCAAAAATAGGTACTTCTGGAGATTCAATGATCCGAGGCCAACGAATCTCCATTTCTTTGATCGTTTTATTTAAAATCAGTTTCTCTAGTCCTCTGCGAACTGTTTCCACTTCTGGTAATTCCGGCACAACATTTCACCTCATTTATTTTGCTTCATACCACGTTTTGCCCCAGTTACTATCTGTCAACAATGGCACATGCAGTGAGACAGCATTTTCCATGACTTCTTTGACAAGAGCATCTAGGCGTTCTAATTCATCTTCTGGTACTTCGAAGACAAGTTCATCGTGGACTTGTAAAAGCATCGTTGCTTGTAATTTTTCTTCTTTTAGACGACGATCCAAATCGATCATGGCAATTTTCAAAATATCTGCGGCACTGCCTTGGATCGGTGTATTGATTGCTGTACGTTCCGCGAATGTCCGCAAATTAAAATTGCGGGAATTGATATCTGGTAAATAGCGACGACGATGATACAATGTTTCCACATAGCCTTTGTCTTTCGCTTCACGGACAACGTCTTCCATATAAGTTTTGACCCCTGGATATTTTTCAAAGTAGGTATCAATGTATTGCTGCGCTGCTTTGCGAGTGATCCCAAGATTTTGGGAGAGACCATAATCAGAGATACCATAAACGATCCCAAAGTTGACCGCTTTTGCTTGACGTCGCATATTTGGTGTAACTTCTTCTGGAGTGGAGATTCCAAAGACTCGCATAGCGGTACTTGAATGAATATCTTGTCCTTCTACAAAAGCCGCCTTTAAATGCTCATCATTCGAGATATGGGCTAAAACCCGCAGCTCGATCTGGGAATAATCCGAAGAATAAATGACCCAATCTTTGGCTCTTGGAACAAAGGCTTCTCGAATTTTCCGTCCTTCTTCTAATCGGATTGGGATATTCTGCAGATTGGGATCAACGGAACTCAAACGTCCAGTTTGTGTTAAAGTCTGCACGTAACGGGTATGGACTTTGCCATCTCCTTGAATCACTTTAAGCAGTCCTTCCACATAGGTGGATTGGATTTTGGCAATTTGACGATAAATCAAAATGTCTTCGACGATCGGTGCCTGCTCCTTTAGTTGCTCCAATACATCAACAGCTGTCGAATAGCCAGTCTTGGTTTTTTTAATGATTGGAAGCCCCATCTTTTCAAATAAAATCACACCTAATTGTTTTGGTGAGTTCAAATTGAATTCTTCTCCAGCTTCTTGATAGATTTTTTGTTCGATTTCGTGCAAACGTTCAGCGAATTCGCCTTTCATTTGATGCAAACGAGAAGCGTCCACGCGAATCCCCGTGATTTCCATCTCGGCCAAAATCATCGATAATGGCAGCTCCATATCGGTAAAAAGGGCAGTTTGATTTTTCTCTGCTAATTCTTTTGCCAAACGGACTGATAGATAGTTGATCGCTGCAACTTTACGAGCTAAATGGGCAAAGAAGACTTCTTCGTCTGCGGGTAGTCCTCGTTTAGCACCTTTTCCGTAGATGGCTTCATCAGATTGAATCGCATCAAATCCATAATGCTTAGCAACACCAGCAATATCATTATTTGAATCATTGGTATCTAGCAAGTAAGCCGCTAATAATGTATCAAAGACAATCCCTTGTGGTGCAGTCGCATAACGATTCAGCGCCACATACGTTCGTTTTGCATCATAGACTTTCTTCTGTGAAGAGGCATTTTTTAGCCAAGCAATAAAATACTCATTTTCAAAGAGATCATCTTGATTGGTCACATAAATTTTTTGCTGATTCCCCCAAGCGACACCAACGATATCTTCTAAATGATAGTTATCGCCCAGCATCTCAACATAAAGAGCCATGTCCTCAGTAAACATTTCCGGAGTGACCTCTGTTACAACGTCAAAAAGAATATCTTCCATTTCTTCCGGTTCAGCCACCACATTTAATTTTTCCAAGAAAGAATTGAAGTTCATTTCTTGATAGAATGGAATCAATTTATCCAGATCTTTTCCTTCGTACTTCAATGAATCAATGGCCACATCCACTGGCGCATCCACATCGATCGTTGCCAATTTTTTTGACAAAAAGGCTGTCTCTTTATCATTGAGCAAGTTTTCTTTCATCTTGCTTGGTTTCATCTCATCGATATGCTCGTAGATTCCTTCAACTGAACCATATTCTTTCAAAAGTTTGATGGCCGTCTTTTCACCGATTTTTGTGACACCGGGAATATTGTCAGAGGCATCTCCAGCTAATCCTTTCATGTCAATGATCTGTAATGGCGCTAAACCATCATATTTTTCTGCAACATGTTCTGGCGTATAACTTTCAATCTCACTGACACCCTTTACTGTGATATCAACTTTCACATGGTCGGTAGCCAATTGGGTCAAATCGCGATCTCCAGATAATACCACAACATCAAATTGCTCTTTGTCAACTTTTTGTGCCAATGTGCCGATAATATCATCCGCTTCATAATTATCCAGTTCATAATACTGAACCCCTAAAGCGGTGATCAATTCGCGAATATAGGGCATTTGTTCCTTGAATTCTCCAGGCGTTTTTGAACGGCCGCCTTTATATTCTTCATACATCGCAGTCCGAAAAGTGGTTTTGCCCGCGTCGAAAGCAACGAGGACATGAGTTGGCTGTTCTTTTGCCATCACATTTTCAAACATGGTGTGAAAAGCGTAAATCGCATTTGTGTGCAGCCCATTGTTGTTTTTAAAACGTTCCAATGAATTGTGCAGTGCAAAAAAAGCCCGAAATGCGACACTATTTCCGTCAACTAGCAATAATTTATTTTTTGTCATTTGAATAACTCCTCACCTCAAAAGTTCTCTCTTATTCTATCAAAGAAATCCATGAAAAGCGATGGATTGCCTTTGTTCGATTGAGCCAATTGCAAAAAAAAATGCGAGTTTCCTCGCATTTCTTCATTAGTTGTTTTTACCAAAGATTCGTAAAATCGCTAAGAACAAGTTGATAAAGTCAAGGTATAACTGCAATGCCATGAAGACGGCCATTCCTGAATTTGCTTGACCATTCGATGCTTGGTATAAATTGCGAATCTGTTGGTTGTCATAGGCGGTGATACCCATAAAGACAAACACCGTTACGATCGACAAGAAAAAGTCGACTGGACCACTATGCAAAATAAACACATTCAGCAATGTCGAAATGATGATCCCGATCAATATGCCGTAGCCGATTCGTCCCACAACACTTAAATCACGTTTCGTCATGATACCAAATGCTGACATTACGCCGAAGGTAATCGCTGCGGAAACAAATGCACCTGCGATCGATCCGAAGTCATAATACATTAGTGTAACTGACAGCGTCACCCCATTTAAAAGGGAGTAAACCAGATATCCTGCTATGGTCAGCGAAGGATTCTTTTGCGCTTTTGCGCCTAATACCAAGACCAAAATAATTTGAAGGATCCATAACCCTGTAAAGCCTAGTGGAAAATTACGGATAAAATTCATTGTCTGTTGTGCAAATACCTGTCCGAAAAAGTAGGCAGACACTGCGCTGATTCCTAGTCCTACAGCAAAAAATAGATAGACTTTGGAATAAAAACGATTGAGCCCTTGGGCATTAACTACTTCATTGTTCATTTTCTTCACCTTCCTCTACGATTTTTGGAGGTTGGACCATCACTACTGCATCCAACACACGATCTTCTTGCGTATTGATAGCTTCAACAGAGATCGTCACTACGTCTTTCATTTTATCGACTTTGATCACTTCGAAATCGAAGGTCAACGTCTCATAATGAAAAACGGGTTCAATAAAGTTCACCGAAAAATTCACCACATGAGAACCTGGTCCTGGCAAATGTTTAGAAATCGCACTTGTAATAATCCCCATCAACATTACCGAAGGCACGATTGGCCGTTGGTATTCTGTTTTTTGGGTATAGTCATGCTGAATATAAAGCGGATTGGCATCATTTGTCAAACCGAGATACAACAAAAGCTGACTGTCTTCGATCGATTCTGTTAAAGATAACGAATCGCCTTCCTCGATTTCATCAATTTTCTTACCTAATTTTCGCGGTTTACCAATGTTCAAGTTTATTTCCTCCAAAATAAATAATTTTACTCTGATTTCATTTTATCAGATGCAGATAAAAGTGCAAGTTCGTGGTGCGATGTTCCAAAAAAGCAAAAACGGGGCGCTGACTTTTGTCAAATCGATGCGAGCAATAGCAACGAAAACTAAATAGTAGGTCTCACTGGTTGATTTTGTATCATAGTTCTGTTGACAGCCAGTGCAATTGAGATACCATTTGTCTCGTTGGTCTGCTCGGGTGATTTGATTGGGTCATCGCTCCGTATTTTTTTATAACACGTTTCGAGTCGTATTACTCAACAACTTTTCATAAGCTGATTCAAACTTTTGTACGTCCCCGGCACCCATGAAAATGATCACAGCATCTTGATGATCCAATAATGGTGAAACATTCTCTTCTTTGATCACTTGTCCACCTTTTTGAATCTTGTTCCCAAGATCTTCAATTTTCACATCGCCGCGAGATTCCCGAGCCGAGCCAAAGATATCGCACAGATAAACGCTATCGGCTAGATCCAATGCCTCTGCGAATTCGTCCATCAATGCAATCGTCCGGGTAAAGGTATGGGGTTGGAAAACAGCGATAATTTCTTTTTCAGGGTATTTTTGGCGTGCGCCGTCAATCGTTGCTCTGATTTCTGCCGGATGATGAGCGTAATCATCAACGATTGTCATATCAGCGACTTTCTTCTCACTGAAACGACGTTTAACACCAGGAAATGACAACATTTCTTCCGCAACTTCTGTCATATCCAGCCCTTCTTTATAGGCTACTGCAATGACCCCTAAAGCGTTGTTGATATTATGTTGGCCAAATGCCGGTAACACGAAATGACCGATGTTTTCGTTATGGATATAGACATCGAACTCAGAACCTGTCGTTGTACGCTGAATGTTTTTTGCTTGTACGTCATCATCATCATTCACACCATAATAATAGATCGGTACATCTGCTTCTAATTTTCTTAAATAGGCATCGTCACCAAACGCAAAGATTCCTTTTTTGACTTGCTTGGCCATCGATTGAAAAGCTGAGAAAACATCGTCGATCGATTGATAATAATCAGGGTGATCAAAGTCGATATTCGTCATGATCGCATAATCTGGAGAATACGCTAAAAAGTGACGACGATATTCACAGGCTTCAAATGAAAAGAACTCTGCGTTAGGGTCTCCATGACCTGTTCCATCGCCAATCAGAAAACTAGTTGGACGAACACCGCTCAACACATGGGACAATAGACCTGTCGTACTGGTTTTACCATGAGAACCAGTGACTGCAATACTTGTGTAAGGTTGGATGAATTTACCAATAAAATCATGGTAACGCGTAATTTCTAACCCTAATTCCTTCGCACGAAGGATTTCTTCGTGGTTATCCGGAAAGGCATTTCCTTGGATGATCACCATTTCTGGCTGAATATTCTCTTTATCGAAAGGCAGTAATGTGATTCCGGCTTTTTCCAGATCACGCTGTGTAAAGAAGTACTCTTCCACATCTGAACCTTGTACATGATAGCCCTTTTCATGCAGAACCAAAGCCAATGAACTCATGCCGGAACCTTTGATTCCAACAAAATGATATACTTTGTCTTGATTTTCCATTTTTTAAAATCCTCTTTTCTCAAGTTCACATTACAATAAACGCATGTTTATTAACATTTAGATTTGTTGCACGTCCTACATTATCATACAAAATGAAAAAAATAGCAACGAGTTTTGTTTTTGGGCTTGACTTTTTGCTCAAATCGCTATTTCTTTCAAGCGTCCGCGACACTTTCCACAGCCATAACGTTTAACGTTCAGCCTTCTCGTTCGTTTGATCACAGCTCCACAGTGTTGACACTGGTACTGATGCTTCGCATTTTTCATCATACTTGGGGCATAACGAAGTCCACCAGTAGCTGCCAAAAGAGCTTTGAATTCTGGATCTCGGTGACGGTAGCCTTTGCCAGCTAAATGCAGATGATAATGACACAACTCATGCTTGATGATTTGAATGAATGTATCTACCCCAAATTCAGCTAATAAATGCGGATTGAAATCTAAATGATGATCGCTTAAGTGATAACGTCCACCGGTGGTCTTTAGCCGCCCATTGAAATATGCCTCATGTTGAAATGGTTTGCCAAACGATTCTAGAGAAACTTTTTCAACGAGCTGCTGCAATTCTTTGGTGGTCATTTTCCGTGTGTTGGATCAACCATTGTCAGGCTGATTCGGCCTTTCGTGGTATCGACTTGTTCAATCCAGACAGTAACGATATCTCCGACAGCGACAACGTCTTTCGGATGCTTGACAAAACTTCGGCTTAATTTTGATAAATGTACCAAACCATCTTGTTTGACACCAATATCAACAAACGCACCAAAGTCAATAACATTTCGGACAGTTCCCATCAATTCCATTCCTGGTTTAAGGTCCTCCATGCTCAGGACATCTTTACGCAACAATGGTGCCGGCATCTCATCCCGCATATCTCTTCCAGGTTGCATCAGTGATTTCAAGATATCTGTGATCGTTTCTTTTCCAATCGCTAGTTGTTTAGAAAGATCAGCAACATTTAACTGTGCAAGTCGTTCTTTGGCTTCTGCTGATTGGGCTCCTAGTTGAGTTAGTTTAACTCCAGCAACTTCTAAAATTTCTTTGGCTGCAGTATAACTTTCCGGATGGATTCCAGTGTTGTCTAAAATATTCTTCCCACCAGGGATCCGCAAAAATCCAATCGCTTGTTCATAGGCTTTGGGACCTAAACGAGGCACCTTTTTTAATTGGCTTCTTTGCGTAAAGCTACCGTTTTCTTCTCTGTAAGCAACAATATTTTGTGCAGTCGTTTTATTCAATCCTGAGACATGCTGCAGCAGTTGAGGACTAGCAGTATTGACATCGACCCCTACTTGGTTGACGGCAGTTTCGACCACAAAATCAAGTTGTTCACTCAATCGTTTTTGTGACACATCGTGCTGGTATTGACCAACCCCTACAGATTGAGGATCGATTTTGACCAGTTCAGCTAAAGGATCTTGGAGTCGACGCCCGATACTAATGGCGCTGCGTTCTTCCACTTGTAGATCTGGAAATTCTTGACGGGCGATTGGGCTGGCAGAATACACGGATGCACCCGCTTCATTCACAATCACATAAAATGCTTCGTGATCGATTTGTTTCAATTGTTCGGCAACGAATTGTTCTGATTCACGACTTGCCGTCCCATTCCCAATAGCGATCATTTGGACACCGTACCGATTGATCAAACGTTGCAGTGCTGGACCAGCTGCTTGGCGTTTATTCATCGGTGCCGGTTTATGAGGGTAAATGACCTCGATGGCTAATACTTTCCCAGTTTCATCAATCACAGCTAATTTACAACCTGTTCGGTAAGCCGGGTCAAACCCTAAGACGATTTTTCCTTTTAAAGGTGGCTGCAGCAAAAGATTTCGCAAGTTTTCACCGAAGATGGCAATTGCTTGTTCATCTGCTTTCTCTGTTAATTCATTGCGGATTTCCCGCTCAATCGACGGTGCAATGAATCGTTTATAAGCATCAAGATAAGCTTCACGAACAAATGGAGTTGCTGGTGAATTGGCGTGCTTAATGAGTTGCCGTTCAAAATAATCAGTGATTTTTGACTCATCGACAACTAAGGCAACCTTTAAAATATCTTCTTTTTCACCGCGATTCGTTGCCAAAATACGATGAGAAACCATTTTATTGATGGGGTGCTGAAAATCGTAATACATTTCATAAACACCTTTCTCATCCTTTTCAGCATCGCGAAGTGTACTCGTGTAACTTCCCTTATTTGCAAAATAACTTCTGATCCAAGAACGATAGCTCGGCTCATCACCAATCGTTTCAGCAATGATCTCGTGGGCACCTTGTAATGCAGATTCAGGATCAGGGATGGCTTCATTGGTAAATTCCGCCGCTTTTGCATAGACATCTCCTGTTGTTGGAAATGCCACTATCCAGTCAGCTAACGGCTGCAAGCCATTTTCTTTTGCAATAGTTGCTTTCGTACGCCGTTTTTGTTTGTAAGGACGATAAAGATCTTCGACCTGCTGCATTTTTGTTGCTTGCTGAATCGATTGCGCCAATTCACTAGTCAATTTTCCTTGTTCGTCAATCAACCGAGCAACTTCTTGCTTGCGTTTTTCCAAATTCTCAAGATATTGGTAGCGCTCTTCAATTTCACGAATTTGTACCTCATCTAAACCGCTAGTCATTTCTTTGCGGTAGCGAGCGATAAACGGAACGGTGTTTCCTTCATGGAGCAGTTCCAATACTTTCGTGATTTGTCGTTGATTGTAAGATGTGGTTTCCTGCATTAGTAAGTGCAACACATCATGATTTAATTCTGCCATATTCGTTCACCTTTCAATTTAACTGCTCTAAGTTTAACATAAAAAAGTTTAACATAAAAAAGACACCTCAGAAAAGAGACGTAAGCAACAGGTTAAAAACAGAACATACTGAACATGAGGTACGAAATTAAGGCTCAAGATATAAATCAGCAAAAAACACTTCCGCTGAATCATCAGCAGGAAGTGTCATCTACATTCAAAATCTTTCTTCAACGTCCTCGAAAGCCGTAGTTATTAACAAGCATGGATGTTTCCTTTTTACTATGCGGATCCATCTTAACTCTGTTTGAAAATAGTTTGTATACCCTATCTTTTTCCAAGGACCTTTAGACGCAATAGTCGTAATGACACATAGATTCCTCTATGGTTAGAAAAGTTTTTTAAAAGTCTGGATGCCAAGGGCCGGTTAAATTTTGGTATTCAATATCTTGTACAATGCCATCTTTATCAAAAATCACGCCGTGAACGGAACCACCAAAAACAGCCCCTCCATCGATGCCAATCTTATTATCATGAAACCATAAATCCGTTGTTTCCATGTCACCATGAAGCATGGGTGTGATAGTATGGCCAAAGACGATTGTTTTTCCCGTATGATTTTCTCCAGTATGAAATGGTTCTCGAATCCAGATAAAATCGTGGTCAGAAGTATCCTGCCAATTCTTCTTGGTCAAATCAACACCAGCATGAACAAAAAGATACTTTTGCCATTCATAAGAAAGCGGCCTTTCCATTAAAAACGCCACTAAGTCACGGTAGCGACTCCGGATCATTAATGCAATCTCAGTTGGTGAGTACTCTTCTGTTGCTCCCGGATGTAAAAGACTTTCCATCGTCTCCTTGCCTCCATTACGGACATAAGCGGAATACCAGTCTTCTGGTGCGTTCAAAAATTGCAGAAAATATTCTTCATGGTTCCCGCGCAAATAAATCGCTCCTGTCTCTTCCACCAATTGTTTACCCAACAAGAGACACTCTTTACTTCGTGGTCCTCGATCATTCAAGTCCCCAATCAGAACAAGCTGATGCAGTGACGGATCGTAATCCAATAAAAGTTTTTTAAAAAGATCATACATCCCATGGATATCACTAATGACGTAAATGAGTTTTTTCATTTGGGTTCATCCCCTTCTTTAAATTATTATAAAAAAGCCAGCGAAACTTTACAACTGTTAGCCCTTTCCTTATAATAAAACCAACTAAAGGAGCGAGAAGATGAATTGGCTGCATCAACAATGGATCCATTTTAAAAAAGACATGCGAGAAGCTTTTGATACAGGAGCAATCGCTACACATGGCAAGAAATAATTTGAATTTTGATCGTTAATTGATTGAATCAAAAAAAGAGAATTCTCCAGTTAAGTACTGGGAATTCTCTTTTTTTATTTTCCAGAAACAGCAAAGTAATTACCATCTGGATCTGCAAAATTAAAGACCATTCGTTCTTCCATCTGAATCAGGTCGCCAACTTCTACATTTGTATCTAGTAATTTCTTGTAAAGCGTTGTGATATCTTCCGAAAAAAACATGATCGATGGTGAGTTCAATGCTACTTCAGGAGAATGGGCTTCAATAAAGCCTTTATCATAAAGCACAAAACGAGCATCTGATTCTCTGCTTGGTGCTATTTCAACGACAGAAGTCCCATCTGCCGTTTGCTCATCAATGACTTCAAATCCCAATGATTGCCAAAACGCAACGGATTTGGGCACGTCCTCTACATATAACATGATCTGCATTTGATTGGCAAACATATCTCTCACTCCTCTGTTGTTGATGATTCTGATGTTTCTGAGGCTTCATTTGACGTATTGAAATTCAATTGCAGACCTGGTTTGTCGGTAATGATTTCTGTTACTTCATAGGTTAAGCGTTTGATAATATCAAACAGCGGCTCCACCAAGCGGTCTGTCTCCGCTTTGCTTAAGTCTTCACCTGAACGGACTTGCCGGTTCAAGATGTGATTGACCTGTCCTACCCGACCGGACAGCACATATTCAGGAAAAACGAGTTGAAATTCCAAGCGGGCGCCAATAATACTATTCTGTTTCATATACTCTTCATCTTGTACCTTCAACGGGGCAAAGCCAACATTCAATTTGGTTTCCATTTCTTTGTCTTTAGGCTTCATATCGAAATGATAAGCTTCGACGATTGGTTGTTGTCGTTTGATTTCCACAGTCTTCACACTCCTTGATTAAAAGTATAGCATACCGATGACATCCAGCCTACCTTCATTAAAAAAATCCAGACAAAAAGAAGCAAGATCCCCTCCATGCTAGAAAACTTGTTCCTTCGTTACAATTGGATCGTTAGGATCCAATCGTGACTTGATAAATTGTTTTCTATCTGATGGGTTCTTGCTTCCTGTTGTATTCTTGCTTCTATTTCGTTAAGTAAAATTCTTTATTTAAGCGTTTTGAGATAATCTAGTGCGTCTTGCACATTTGAGACTGGTACGATCTTCATGTCAGTCCCTAGTTTCTTCGCAGCTGCTAAAGCTTCTTGATAATTTGTTTTGATCGAAGGATCTACTTCTTTTTCTTCCTTCGTGATTTCATCCTCTGGTGCAAAAAAGATTTCTACACCACTTTCACTTGCGCTTGCTACTTTTTTATCGATACCACCAATGCGGCCAACGGTTCCGTCACTGGAAATCGTCCCAGTACCGGCAATATTATGCCCTTTACGCAGGTTTTGCTGCGTCAATTGTTCGTAGATTTCTAACGTGAACATCAAGCCTGCTGATGGCCCACCGATATTTCCTGCATCGATAACAATATCTTGATCTGAACTAATTTCCGTATGGTCAACTAACGAAATGCCGATGCCGGCTTTTTTATTCGATGGCAATTCAATCAGCGATCCGGTTGCTTCTTTTTCTACATCGTCTTGGAGATACGTCACTTGGATCTTATCACCGACTTTTTGACTTTGGACATAATCAATAAAATCTTGACTGTTGTCAAACCGTTTCCCATTGACAGCTACTACTGTATCACCAACAGAAATTTTCCCTTTGAAGCTAGAGTTGGATTCTACACCCATAACATAAACACCTTTATAGTTCATTGTGTAGGGAATATCTGCTAGCTTCAGTGCTTGCTCAATGGCACTATTTTGAGAGGACTCCATGTAGTAACGTTGGATTCGATTGTACTCTTCATCCGTTGCACCGCCAAAAAGTTCTTCTTCAGAAACCAAGTCTTGAAATTGATTAAATTTACTGCCAATTGCAGTAAAAACGGTTGCCTGTCGAATACCGACACTGGTCAATGAAAACGAGCCATCGTTTTGATCTTTTTGGTCATTGACTGTAATTAGTTCTTTCAAATTGATCGTTGCCCCAGGCTGTTCAATATAATAAGGGATTGGTAAAAAGGCACAGGCGGCAACTACTAATGCTACAACAAGTAATAAGGTATATTTAACGGTTGATTTAAGATTCATGAGCATCACGCTTCTTTACGATTGCTTGGTAAATATTTGGTGGTAAATAGGCTTTCACATCGCCACCGAAATGCAAAATTTCTTTTAGCATACTTGAACTAATATAACTGTATTTGGCATTTGCCAATAAAAAGACTGTTTCTAGCGTCGGATCCAAGTGGTGATTCATTTCCATGATATCTCGTTCGTACTCATAATCCTTGACACTTCGAATTCCTCGCAGTAAAAATTGGGCACCCATTTTTTTGGCAGCCGTAACGGTCAATTCCGTCTCTTGCGCAACAACGCGAACATTCGGGACATGCGCTAGTGCCTCAGTGATCAATTCCACTTTTTCGCCACCGGTAAAGAAGTTGACTTTACTAGTATTCACAAAGACACCAATGATCAATTCATCGAAAAGGGGCGCTCCCCGTTCGATCAGATCTACGTGACCAGCAGTCAATGGGTCGAAACTGCCAGGAAATAATGCTATTTTCTTCATCTTATCCCTCATTTCTATAAATCGTGACTGCCGTAATCCCATAAACCTGTCGTCTACTTTGGGCCAATGTGCCAATTCTCTCTGGCATATCTACTTCTTTTGCTGTTTCACAAACAATGACCGCATGAGTTGTCATAAGATCCGCTTGTACCATTTGTTCCAGCTGCAAAAGCAGCTCTTGCTTCGCATAAGGAGGATCCAAAAAAATGTAGTCGAACTGCTGTTGATTGCCTGCAAATTCTTTTAGGGCTTGTTTGGCGTCCATTTTTAATACAGTAAACTTTTCAGGCTCCTTTGTGATGCCAATGTTTTCTCGAATGATCTTAATCGCTGGATAACTGCGATCGACACAGACGGCATGTGCGGCACCGCGAGAAACAGCTTCAATAGCTAATCCGCCACTGCCCGCAAATAAATCCAATACCAAGCCGCCATCCAAATAAGGACCAATCATATTAAAAATCGATTCTTTCACTTTATCGGTGGTTGGTCGGGTATTATCCCCGCTTAAGCTCTTCAATTTTCTTCCTCGATAATCTCCTGCAACAACACGCATATGCGTTCCTCCAATGGCTCCATAATTTCTTAAAAAAAGCATTCCAGCGACCGTCATCTTTTTGAGCAACAAAAATGGGTGCGATTGGCACCCAAACTTTTGTTATACATTTTCTGCCAGTCGAATCGTCGTATTTTTTTCTTCCACATCAAATCCATCGTCACTCACTTGATATGCTGCGTCAGTGCCGATTTTTTCCGCAAAATTCATCTCAACATCTGGTCGATATGAAGGTTCCACTTGCCGTACGAAATGAAATTGTTCGATTTTATTTTTTTTCATTTCATAGTCTTCTTCATTCAAGTACATGACCACATATTTCATTTTGCGTGACACGTAATGGACAAATCCGAATCTGCGTAAATTTTTTAATTGGCGTAAACTATAGACCCATACGATCAATCCCCGTCGTTTTTGGATCTCAAACGTTTCTTTCGTCTCCTCTTGCATGACAACTTCCTCCACATGTTGATTTCGATTGAAAAAAAGGACTTCCAGCGTCCACTTTGACTTCCTCTGAGAAACAATCAGCAATCGACACTGTGATCTCATCAAGCAAGACTTGCAGCTGGTTTTCACTGTGTCGAAATTCTCCGACTTGAGGGTTCAAATCAAGTGCCCTTTTGGCTTTGCGTAATGCCCGCTGCTGTTCTTTATACCCGGGAGCAAACGTGCCATAAGCAGCTGTTTTTTCAAAATCGGTCTTTTTATGTACAAATGAATCAATTAATCCCAATACTTCTTGGTCTTGGTACATCGCCTTCTTATTGTAACAATAAGAGCGAAACAACTGACTGTTCTTGATACTGGAAATTAATTGTTCAATTTGGTCTTCAATTGCATATAAATGGTCATTATAAATCATCTGATGTGCTATCCTCTGTGTGTTCATTCTCATCTTCTTGGATTAAGACTACCATATTTGCTTTAGAAAAAGCAATTCCTATCTTCTCAGGGGTTTGATTCGATAAAACATTGTAAACCGAAGGATCACTATACCATGATAAAATCGTAAATGTCGGATCGTAGACAGGTGCTTCAAAGATGGAAGAAACGGTTGAAATTTCCTTTTCCTTTAAGATATCCTGCCATTCTTCTTGGGTCAGAGTGAAGGTGCTGGTTCGCTCAGCTGTCAATGCTTTTTGATAGGCATGAATCCGTTGAGATGTTAAGTGATCCGAAAGATTCTCCGTGATTTCTTGAAGGAGATCTTTGGCTTCACTATGAGTATCTAAAGCCATCCCAAAACTTTCCAGCTCTTTTTGATCACGCATTTTTTGGATGATCACAAAAGCTAACGTTTCTTTTTCAAGAGCAGCTGTTTCTTGGTTCACTGTTTGAGACTCTTGAAACAGCGTCAGCTCCCCTTCTGTTAATTGATAAGGAGATAGCTTCAATAATGTCGTTTGATCCAGATAAGTGACTGCTGCTAATTCCGATGTCGTTTGATCAAAAAACAAAACTGCGAAGGTGCCATTGTCAAACGCCACTAAGGGACGATAGTTCATATCTTGTTCCATAAGTTCAAAACTCACTGAACGATCATTTTGACTCAATGTAAAATTCGGATAGATCATCGTGAGCTCTGTAAGATCTGTCATTGTCATCCCAATCGAAAATGGGGCTAAGGATGCGCCGCCCTGACCAATCACTTTGATTGCCTGAACACTTTCGCCGTCGGTGTTGATTTCGAGATATTGTTGATCATCTAGGTGATTATATACGCGAACTTCAAAGTCATATCCTGTACGATACGTGCGTATCGGCGCGCCAAAATCTTCTTCAAAATCAGAAAGAGGTTCACCGATCGCTTTTGCTAAGCCATCTGCTTTGATTGGTTCATAATTCAAATTGGTAGGCGCTTTTACAGGATTATCAAAAAGAGGTCTTGAAGGAGAAACCCGCTGAAAAAATACTGGCTGCAGATAGACGACGACCAGCGCCAAAATAAACAAGCAGCAAAATAAAATTCCTCTACGTTTCATCTTCAAGACCTACTTCCTACTTCTCTTTGATTTCGATCAGCAAATCACCTGATGTGATGGCTTCACCTTCTGCAACATAGACGTGTTCTACCACACCTGAGAAACGAGCTTCGATCGCTGTTTCCATCTTCATCGCTTCAGTTACTAGAACGGTTTGTCCTTTCGCTACCCGATCCCCTTTTTTGACTAATACTTGTAGAACAGAACCTGACATCGTTGCACCAATTTGTTCTTTATTTGTTGGCTCAGCTTTGCGTTTTGTTTGAACGGAGCTGATGATTGAATGATCTTTGACTAAGATCTCCCGACGTTGTCCGTTCAAGTTAAAGAACAACGTGCGGTTGCCTTCAATATCTGGTTCGCCAATTTCATCCAAGCGGATGATCAAGATTTTCCCTTTTTCAAGTTCAACATTGATCGTTTCACCTAATCGCATCCCATTAAAGAATGTTGGTGTATCTAGGACCTTGACGTCGGCAAACTGTTCATATGCTTTTCGGTAGTCTAAAAAGACTTGCGGATACATCAAATAGCTCAATACTTCTTCTGTTTTAGGCTGATAGCCGATCTTTTCTGCTAATTCGGCTTTGACTTTTCCAAAATCTACTGGCTCAGCAAACGCACCAGGACGTTCTGTGAATGCTGGACGACCTTTCAGAATGATCCGTTGTAATTCTTTTGGAAAACCACCGACTGGTTGACCTAGTTCACCTTGGAAGAAAGTAACGACTGATTCTGGAAAACTTAAGGTTTCACCTTTATCATAAATGTCTTGTTCAGATAACCCGTTTTGTACCATGAAAAGAGCCATATCGCCAACCACTTTTGATGATGGCGTGACTTTGACGATATCACCGAACATCATGTTGACTTCATGATAAACTTCTTTGATTTCATCCCATTTTTCGCCAAGTCCCACTGCTTTTGCTTGTTGTTGCAGGTTCGAATATTGACCACCAGGCATTTCGTGTTTATACACTTCTGTCTGAGGTGCATTCAACCCATTCTCGAAAGGATGGTAATACATCCGCACATCTTCCCAGTAATGATTCAACTGCTGGATATTATCGACATTAATTTCTGGACAACGTTCGCCGTTGACTAACGCATAGTAAAGACTGCTCATACTTGGCTGGCTAGTTGCCCCACTGACTGCAGACATAGCAACATCGACAATATCGACACCCGCTTTGGTTGCGGCAGAGTAAGTGATGATGCCATTGCCACTCGTGTCATGGGTGTGCAGATGAATTGGTACATCAATACTCGCTTTCAATTCACTGATCAAGCGATACGCCGCTTGTGGTTTCAGCAATCCTGCCATATCCTTGATCGCAATGATATGTGCACCAAGATTTTGCAACTCCTTAGCCATATCCTTATAATAATCGATCGAGTATTTTTGACGAGTCGGATCATTGATATCTCCGGTATAACAGATCGCTGCTTCTGCAATTTTGCCTGCGTCCCTTACTGCTTGGATGCTTTTTTCCATTTGCGGAATCCAGTTCAAGCTATCAAAAATTCGGAAGACATCGATTCCTTGCGCAGCAGATTCTTTGATAAATTCTTCTAACACATTATCCGGATAATTTGAATATCCCACCGCATTTGATCCTCGGAACAGCATTTGTAACAATGTGTTCGGCATTTTCTTACGAAACATACGCAGACGTTCCCATGGATCTTCTGTCAAGAAACGGTAAGCAACATCAAACGTTGCTCCGCCCCACATTTCACTGGAGAATAGTTGAGGAATCCCCTCTTCTGTCAACGCAGCGATCTTCTTGAAGTCCTGGGTACGAACTCGTGTAGCTAGCAAGCTTTGATGCGCATCACGGAAAGTCGTATCCGTTAGCAAAACATTTTTTTGCTGATTGATCCAACGAACGACGCCATCAGCACCTTGAGTATCTAAAATGGTTTTAGCCGATACGAAATCAGGCAATGTCTCGATCTGTTGCGGGATTCTTGGATCATTATAAAATGGTTTTTTCAGTTTCTCGATTCCCGGAAAGCCATTGATCGTAATCTCACCGATATATTTCATTGTTTTATTTCCGCGGTCGCGAATGCGAGGAAACTTAAACAATTCAGGAGTATTATCAATAAATGTCGTTTTCGCTTCGCCAGACCGAAATTGCGGATGAGAAACAACATTACGCATAAAGAGAATATTGGTTTTGACTCCACGAACCCGAAATTCTTTCAAGCAGCGCATCATTTTTTGAATCGCTTGATCAAATGTCGCTGCATGGGTACAAACTTTTACCAGCAATGAATCAAAATAGGGAGTTACAACGGCGCCAGCATAGGCATTACCAACATCTAACCGAACACCAAAACCACCAGGTGAACGATAGGTGTCGATTTTCCCAGTATCAGGCATAAAGTTATTCGCAGGATCTTCTGTCGTTACACGGCATTGGATCGCAACTCCTTCAAAATGGATATCCTCTTGTTGAGGGATGCCGATTTCTTTGTGCAAGTCTTTCCCCTGGGCAATCAAAATTTGTGTCGTTACAATGTCCAAGTTAGTGATCATTTCAGTAATGGTATGCTCCACTTGAACCCGAGGATTCACTTCGATAAAGTAAAAGTTGTCTCCTTCTACCAAAAACTCCACTGTTCCCGCATTGATATACCTGACATGTTTCATCAACTGTACCGCAGCTTGACAAATTTTTTCTCGTTGGGCAGCATTCATTGATACACATGGAGCAACTTCCACCACTTTTTGGTGTCGTCGTTGGACAGAACAATCTCTTTCAAATAGATGAACAACATTGCCATGACTGTCCCCTAATATTTGCACTTCGATATGTTTTGGATTACTGATGTATTTCTCTACATAGACTTCGTCACTACCAAATGCTGCTTTTGCTTCGCTTTTAGCTCGTTCATAACCTTCACGGGCTTCTTTCTCATCGTGAGCGACCCGCATGCCGCGGCCACCCCCGCCTAAGGCTGCTTTAATCATGATTGGATAACCATGGGTTTCAGCAAACAGCAAAACGTCATCAATAGTGTTGACGGGTCCGTCGGAACCTGGAATGGATTGGATACCAGCCTCGATTGCAGCTGTTTTGGCTTTGATTTTATCGCCAAAGATATCCAGATGGTGTGTCGAAGGTCCAATAAAAATCAAGCCTTCTTCTTCACAGCGTTGCGCAAACGCTAAATTCTCGGATAAAAATCCGTAACCGGGATGAATCGCTTCGGCACCGGCCTTTTTCGCGGTGCGAATAATATCTTCTATGTCCAGATAGGCTTCAATGGGGCGCTTGCCTTTTCCGACAAGATACGCTTCATCCGCTTTAAAACGATGGACTGAATATTCATCTTCTGCAGCGTAGATACCCACTGTTTTGATGCCCAACTCTGCACACGCACGGAAAACTCGAATCGCGATTTCTCCACGATTAGCGACTAATACTTTTTTCATCATACCACTCCATTCCATTGATCAATAATTCAAACTATATTGTTTCCTCTTTTCTTCTGCACTGATGTTCAAAATAAAGCCGATACAAATCGACAACATTAACAAACTTGATCCTCCTTGACTCAAAAAAGGAAAAGTGATCCCAGTTAACGGAATCAAGCCGGTGATCCCACCTAAATTGATAAAAATCTGTGACATAAATAATGTCCCGATCCCAATACACATCATGGAATTAAAGGAATCTCTTGATCGAATTCCAATCAAAAACATTCTTCCTACCATATAAAAGAGAATCCCTAACAAAATGATTGAGGGAATCAAGCCAAGTTCTTCCATCACGATTGAAAAAATATAATCGGTATGGGCTTCATTCAAGAAGCCTCGTTTTTGAATACTATTTCCTAATCCGCGACCAAATAATCCACCATTGAACATGGCATAGTATCCATTGACCATTTGATGTCCTGTATCAAATTCATCGGCAAAAGGATTGGTGAAAGCGGCAAATCGATTGTAGATATATTCAGGCAGAAATTTCCCACCTGTCAAATTGACAAAGGTAATCGCCAAAAAACTAAAGAGAACTGTGGCCCCACCTAATATCAAGGTATACACATAATTGAGACCGCTAGCTAGTAAAACGACAAAAGCCAGCATAAAAATAATAACAGCGTTCCCGAAATCGGGATAAAAGGCCAAAATCACCGTATAAGCCAATACGATCGCCATTGGTCTTCTCACAGAACCCCAGAAGTCTTGCTGGATGCCATCTTGTCGATAAGAAAATGTGACCGACAAGAACCAAATGATAATAAACTTTAAGTACTCCGCTGGCTGAACAGAGAATCCTGCAATCGAAAGCCAGCCCCATGCACCATTCCTTTTTTGGAAGAAAAAGGCGGCGATCAAAAGAAAGAAAATAACGATCATGGCAATTTGAACAAATTTCTTATTGCGAAAGACATCAGTTTTCATCTTGTACATGATCGTGATCATAATCAAACTTACCACCCAAAAAACGGCTTGATTAATCACATAAGCTGCTGAAGTAGTCGGTGGCTTTGCTGTCATTGCGACATATGAGGTCGAACTGTAAACCATCATCAAACCAGTTACGCATAAAATAAGGTAAGGTATTAAAATGCTATAGTCTAAAAGGTGTCTTTTTTTAACTTTTTCTGGCAAGATTATGCCTCCTTGCCAATTTCAGTAGATTTTTGTTCTTCATATACTTCGCTATACAATTGATTTAGGTCTTTTTCCAGATCTGCCATCAATTGTTGGCCAGCAGCATTGTCTACAATACCCAAGCGTGTTGCGAAAGCGACTTGTCGTGATAAGCCATACATTTGTGTGTCAACGACTTCCTCGAATGCTTTACACTGAGCAATACACAAACTATTTTCTTGATTGCGAATCAATCGTTTGATTCGTTCGGCATCCTCTAAAAGCAGATTCAATGCCATTTCTGAATCAATCTGCGCCATTCTGGTCCCCCCATTTCTTAGTTTCATTATTATAGCATATTCTATACCGATTTGGCACAGTAGGATGTCATAAATTCAGCCGCAAATAACGAACATAAAAATTTTTTTGCTAACAAAAAAAGCGAATTGGCGACTGATATAAAAAAATGAAGTATTTTCATTCGTTTTTTTCTGTTTTATTTGGTTCCGCTTTGCCTTGTAAAATGTGAAACATAATCCTGTTGTGAAACAATCTTTACGATTCTCTTAATGAGGAAAAAGATAAAAGATTGATTCAGCAGCCTTTATTGAAAAAAAGAAGTGGAATTGTCCACATGTCCTTTTTTCCTTTCGAAAAAAAGAACAGGAAGCGCGCAGCTTCATGTTCTTTTGATTACTACTGTTTTTGCTTTTCACCGATAAAGCCATCACCGTTGATGTCCTCATCTGATAACCGTTCGACTTCTTTGATGAAGCCCTGACTAAGTTCTTCGTAAGATTCCCCAACAACTGCGTCATCTGGAATTTGATCTAAGTTCGCAAAAAATTCAATATGATTATGCAAGTTGGTAAAGATCATCGGGGCATCGCCGCCGTATTCACCATCTAAATTGATCATCAAACGATCTTTTGCATCTGGCGCATCGACTTCCAAACGAGACGTTTTTGTATAGATCAAGCGTCGGTCATTGATATGTTTGCCACCGTTCATCATCAATGCAATCAGATGAACGATCTCAAAAATATTTGCCGTTTTCACTATGATCAGCGAAAATTTCCCATCGTCAAGTTTCGCATCCGGGGCGATTTGTTCAAAACCTCCCACTGAATTCGTCAATCCTAGGAAGAACATCGAAGCGCCGCCAATATATTCTCCATCGTCATATTTAAAGTGCATCTTGATTGGTTTGACTCGCGGCAACAATTCTGCGCCTTTTGCAAGATAAGCCAAATAACCGAACACACTCTTCAACTCTGAAGGAACATCATAGGTCAACTCAGTCAGGTGTCCACCTGCAGCGATATTGATAAAATAATCCCGATCAGTTTTTCCAATATCCATTTTGATCGTTTGTTCCTTGAGAATGACTTCTGCCGCAGCCTTCACATCGTTTCTAGGAATCTTCAATGCACGAGCATAATCATTGGTTGTTCCGCCTGGGATGATCGCCATTTTGGGGCGCTTTTTTAACGGAGCGATACCATTAACTACCTCATTAATGGTTCCGTCGCCTCCGGCTGCAACAACCAGATCAAATCCGGCTCTCCCTGCCCTACTCGCTTCATCGCGAGCAGAGAATGGGAGAGCAGTCGTCGCAAAAGCACTGGCTTCATAACCGGCTTTCTCTAAGACTTCTAATATATCGGCAAGATGTTTACGAATCAGTTCTTTTCCTGATGTTGGATTATAAATGACTCTGGCTCTTTTCATATTCCGCCTCTTATCGTTTTGCTAATTCTTCTTGAAGTAATTTGTTCACAACGCCAGGGTTCGCTTGTCCTTTAGTTGCTTTCATGATTTGACCAACCAAGAACCCAACTGCCCGGTCTTTTCCGTTCTTGAAGTCATCAACAGATTGTTGATTCTTATCCAAGACTTCATTGATCATTGGTAGTAGTTGTGCTGGATCGGATAGTTGGATCAATCCTTTCGCTTTGACAACTTCTTTTGCATCGCCACCATTGGTGATCAATTCTTTAAAGACTTTTTTCGCAATCTTAGAACTGATCGTTCCATCAGCAATCAGTTGGATCATTCCTGCAAGATTATCCGGCGTTAATTTGGTTTCTTCTAATTCCAATTTTTCACTGTTCAAGTAGGCCGAAACTTCACCCATCAACCAGTTTGATGCTTGTTTTGGCTCTGCCCCAGCATCGATGGTTGCTTCAAAGAAGTCGGACATTTCTTTGGTCAGTGTCAAGACCATTGCGTCGTATTCTGGCAATCCAAGTTCGTTGATGTACCGTTGGCGGCGTTTTTGTGGAAGTTCTGGCAATGTTTGCCGTACTCGTTCGATCCATTCGTCATCAATAACAAATTTAGGAATATCTGGTTCTGGGAAATAGCGGTAATCAGATGATCCTTCTTTGACCCGCATCAAGATTGTCTTATTAGTGGTTTCATCGAAACGACGTGTTTCTTGTTGGATCTCACCGCCAGAAAGCAATACTTTTGCTTGGCGTTTTTCTTCGAAAGCCAAGCCTTTTTTGACAAAGGACATAGAGTTTAGGTTTTTCAATTCGGTTTTGGTACCAAAAGCTTCTTGACCATAAGGACGTAAAGAGATATTGGCATCACAACGCATGGATCCTTCTTCCATCTTCACATCAGATACTTCTGTAAATTGGATGATAGAGCGCAAAGCTTCCAAATAAGCATAGGCTTCTTCTGGCGAACGCATATCTGCTTCAGAAACGATCTCGATCAACGGCGTGCCCTGACGATTTAAATCCACATAAGAATAGCCGCCGATGCCATGCATATTTTTCCCAGCATCTTCTTCAAGATGAACCCGTTCGATACGGATTTTTTTCTTTTTGCCTGCTACTTCGATCTCGATCCAACCATCATGGCCGATTGGTTGGTCAAATTGAGAAATTTGATAGGCTTTCGGATTATCCGGATAGAAATAGTTTTTGCGGTCGAAATGAGTATCTTTGGAAATTTCACAGTTTAACGCTAGTGCTGCTTTCATCCCAAATTCTAACGCAGCTTTATTCATCACCGGTAATACCCCTGGATAACCCCAGTCAATCACATTCGTATTGCTATTTGGCTCGGCACCAAAATGTGCTGGCGCCGGTGAAAAGATTTTTGAGTTGGTTTTTAATTCTACGTGGACTTCAAGCCCAATGACTGTTTCGAAGTTCATGCATTATTCCCTCCTAAAATCACTGGTTTTTTCGTATGAAAATCAGTTGCTTGTTCAAACGCATAAGCCGCTTGATACATCGTTGCTTCATCAAAATGTTTACCAATGATTTGCAAACCGACTGGTAATCCTTCGGAAAATCCTGCTGGTACAGACATACCTGGCAATCCAGCTAAATTAACTGGAATCGTTAAGATATCATTCATGTACATTGTGATTGGATCATTGATGTTTTCACCTAGACCAAAAGCAACGGTTGGTGATGCAGGACCAATAATCAAATCGTAATCAGCAAATACTTTGTCAAAATCTTGTTTGATCAATGTACGGACTTGTCCAGCCTTTTTGAAGTAAGCATCATAATATCCAGAACTTAATGAGAATGTCCCTAACATGATTCGGCGTTTTACTTCTTCTCCGAATCCTTCACTACGAGAATTGACATACACATCGTCTAGATTTTTTACGTTTTCTGAACGGTAGCCATAACGGATTCCGTCAAAACGTTGCAAGTTGGAGCTTGCTTCAGAAGAAGCAATAATATAATAAACGGAAACGCCATATTTAGAATGAGGCAAGCTGACTTCTTCGACTGTTGCTCCTAATGCTCGGAATGTTTCTGCCGCTTTCAACACAGCTTCACGGACACCAGGTTGAATCCCCTCACCCATGTATTCTTTTGGCAGCGCAACTTTCATGCCTTTGATATCGCCAGTTAACCCTGCAGCAAAATCTGGTACTGCTACTCCAGCAGAAGTGCTGTCTTTGGCGTCAAATCCACTAATGGCAGACAATGCCAGTGCATTATCTTTTACTGAACGAGTCATTGGTCCGATTTGATCCAATGAAGAAGCAAACGCAATCAGACCAAAACGTGAAACACGACCATATGTTGGTTTCATTCCTACGATTCCATTGAAAGAAGCAGGCTGCCGGATCGAACCACCCGTGTCGCTCCCTAATGAGACTGGTACTTGCCCAGCAGCTACTGCAGCTGCAGAACCACCAGAAGAACCGCCAGGAACTTTGGTATGATCCCACGCATTCTTTGTTTTTTTGAAGTAGGAAGTTTCCGTACTTGCTCCCATGGCAAATTCATCCATGTTCAATTTACCGACTGGTATCATGTCTGCTTGGTAGACTTTTTCCATAACAGTTGCATCATATATTGGTTCAAAGTTAGCCAAGATCTTAGATGCAGCTGTAGTCAGTAGGTCTTTGGTCACGATATTGTCTTTGATCCCGATCGGAATCCCTGCCAAAACATTGCTTTCAGAAATACCCTTCTCATCAATTGCTTTAGCTAATGCCATCGCGTTTGACTCGTTTAATGTAATAAAAGAATCCACTTTTGGTTCAGTCGCTTTGATTTGCTCGAATGTCTCTGCTGTCAAATCGACAGCTGAAATTTCTTTGGCAACAAGCATGCCATGGAGCTCTTCCAAACTTTTACTTACTAATTCTGTCATTACGCACCGGCCTCCCCATTATCAATAATTGCTGGTACTTTAATGAAACCATCTTCTGATTCCGGCACATTACGCATCAATTCTTGTCGGTTCCAGCCTTCTGCTGCAATATCTTCACGCATCACATTGATTGTTTCAGCAACGTTTGATGTAAATGGCACACCTTCTGTGTCTACTTCCTCTAAGGTTTCTACCATATCAATAATTTTTCCTAGCTGAGAGGTAAACTCATGTAATTCATCATCTGAGAATGATAATTTTGCTAGCTTGGCAACGTGTTTGACTTGTTCTTCGCTTATCGCCATAAAATCCTCCTCTTTCTCGCATCCATAAAAATACGTTTACGTTTTTCCAATGTATTGTATCACTTTTCCAGCAAATCATGAAATACATTTTGAAAATTATCATACTTAATTGAAAATGTAGGTCTCGATTTTTTCTGCCCCATCTTTACGGGCAATAAAAGCTTGCTGTTTCCCTAGAGAGCCAACTTGGACTTCGATCTCGCCAGGAACTCCTTTGAAGACAGATTCGACTTGCTTTGCGCTATACTGAACAAAACTGGTGATCTCAGTTTTACTGTAGTAATTCGACTCGACTTTCAAAACAAGTTTTTGGAGTTGATCATCTACGTAATACGCATTGCCGGTCACACCACTCAAGTCAGGAAAGAAACTAATGACAGCATCACGAAATGTTTTGAACTTATTATCCAAACCATCATCGGTGGCAGCATTGGTGACCCCCGCAGCTACAGGTAAAATGATGTGGGCCTCTGCTACTTTCTCGTACTGATCGATAGTGGTTCCTCCATCTTGGCTGACTGCTTGATAAACGTAATTGCCTCCGGCGATATCATCTTTAGCAGCTTGTTCGAACAAACCGATCACGATAGGTACATTCTCCAACCCTTTGATTTTTCTTACTTGTGTCAAAACAGCATTGACTGTCTTCCGCGCATTTGCCATCCACTCATCACGAGAGATAGAAATGGTCTCGTCGCTGCCATAGTAGACGGTATTAAAGGCAAAGCCCAAACTAATACCTGCCAATGTTTTGCCGTCTTCTTTAATAAAATCTTGCTCCATCAATTGCTGAAAAATAAGCGGCTGATCTGAACCAGCAGGGTTAAGGCCTTGCGGGTTATCATCAGAGACACGTTTCAGCCAATTCTTGATCGTATCAGCAGGAATTTTTTGACCTTCTTGAAAGTAGCACGTATCGACAGAAAAAGTCTGCTTGGACAGCCTCAGCAAGCCATTCTCAAAATTGGTTTGATTGAACCCGCTGTTCATTTGCTCGGCATTCAATCCTCTGGCAGCACTCGGTTGGTACTTGCCATCTGTCATGACTGCCTGATAGACCGAATTTTCGACACGGCCAGTGGTAATATTACCGCTGGCCGTCTCTTCACCTTCGTTGATATTCGTGATTCCTTTGTTGAGATTGCCGCAACCTGACAAAAAACTTAACGACATCGCGACGATCAAGAAGTGTTTAATCTTCATGGTTATGGCTCCCTTCAATCGCTGCCACCATTTGATTCTCTTCCCAAACTGTAATGCCCAAGCTTTGCGCTTTGGTCAATTTACTACCAGCCTCTTCTCCCGCTACGACGATATCTGTTTTCTTTGAGACACTTCCCGTCACTTTGCCACCAAGGTTCTCAATTCTTTCCTTTGCTTCTTCCCGAGTGAAATGAGTCAACTTTCCTGTTAAGACAATTGTCTTATCTTTAAAGGGTGAGTCAATCGCCGTGAGCTCCTCATTTTTTAAACCAAGGTAATCAAAATTGACCCCTGCTTTCTCCAACTCATCTAAAAGATCGTGGACTTCTTCGTTGTTGAAATAAGTGACAACACTATCCGCGATGGTTTGCCCAATCGTTTCTAAAGAAACGATCTCCGACTCATCCGCTTTGCTTAGATTACGCAGATTGCGATAATGTTCCGCAAGAATTTTTGCTGCTTTAGATCCGACATGGCGAATCCCTAAACCAAATATCAAACGCTCAACGGAATTTTCTTTACTGGCTTCGATTGCTGTCAAAATATTGTTTGCCGATTTTTCTTTGATTTTATCTAATGTCAACAATTGTTCTTCCGTCAAATAATATAGGTCTGCAACATCAGCAACTAAGTGCTTTTCATACATTTGTTTAAGCACTCGTGGGCCTAACCCTTCAATATTCATAGCATTTCGGGAAACAAAATGACTCAATCCTTCTTTCATTTGTGCAGGACACTTCGGATTGATGCAGCGCAGGGCCACCTCTTCATCTAAATGGACCAATTCACTGTCACAAATGGGACAATGGGTAGGAATCGGATAGGGCTCACTGGCTTTTGACCGCTTATCCGTCAATACGTTGGCAACTTCTGGAATGATGTCTCCAGCTTTATAGATAATCACAGAGTCATTCAAGCGAATATCTTTGGCGCGAATATAATCGACATTATGCAGGCTGGCACGACTTACTGTTGTACCAGCTACTCGAACCGGCGTCATGACCGCTGTTGGTGTCACAACACCTGTGCGTCCGACTGTCCATTCGATATCTTCAATGGTCGTTTCTGCTTCTTCGGGCGGAAATTTATAAGCTGCCGCCCACCGAGGAGCTTTGACCGTAAATCCTAGTGTATCTTGATCGGAGAAGTCATTGACTTTGATAACAACGCCATCGATTTCATAAGGCAGCTCACTGCGTTTTTCGTGAAATTCTTCGATATACGCCCAGACTTCATCGATCGTTCGGCACAAACGCCGTTCATGATTTGTCCGGAACCCCAAACTGTCTAATTCATCAAGCGCTGAGAATTGATCGTGTGCCTCGATAGGACCGAAGTCTGCCAGAGTATATAAAAATGTGCTCAAATTACGGCTGGCAGCAATCCGGGTATCCAACTGTCTCAAACTCCCTGCTGCTGCATTTCGAGGATTGGCAAACACTTCTAAGCCTTCTTCTTCCCGTACTTGATTCAAACGGATGAAAGAAGCTTTAGGCATGTAACATTCGCCGCGGACTTCTAATGAAACAGGTTCTTTCAATTTTAACGGAATTGACTTGACTGTTTTCAAATTTTCCGTGATGTTTTCACCGACTGTTCCGTCACCCCGTGTTGCACCACGCACAAACCGTCCATTCTCATATTTCAAAGAGATTGATAGCCCATCGATCTTCAATTCACAGACATAATCAACGGCACGACCTAGCGCTTTTTGGACTCGCGTATCAAAAGCGATGATTTCTTCTTTATCAAACACATCGTTCAAACTGTACAGAGGAATATCATGGATGACCTTTTCAAATCCAGGCAGCACGATCCCACCCACTCGCTGAGTAGGAGAATCTTCTGTCACTAGCTGTGGATAGTCCGTTTCTAATTGAACAAGTTCTTTATAAAGTTGATCATAGACGTAATCTTCGACAGACGGCTGATCCTTCACATAATACTCATAGGCATATTGATTCAAAGTGGTTCTTAATTCTTCCGCTCGTTGTTGAACTTCAGTTGATGGCACAGCCATTTCGATTCCTCCTTATAGTTTTTCAATCGGAGCAAACGCAGCAAGTAGCCGTTTTACTCCTTGTTGGGGAAAAGCAACGTCCAATTCAAGATCCTGGGCAGCTCCAGTCGTTCGAACGATCGTGCCGACGCCCCATTTTTTATGGTTGACTTTTTCGCCCACTTGCCATTGGTTGCCAGCTGCCGTCGTAGTTTGTTTCGACGAAACAGTGGACTGACGAGGTTGGGTATATGTTGGTTTGAAAACTTTTGGCTGAAAGGAAGCAGTTGCCCCTTTCGGCTGAGTTCTTTCTCCCAGTGACTGCAGGAGATCTTGTTCAATCTCTTCCACAAACCGAGAAGGACGATTGTATTGAGTGCGTCCATACAATGTACGAGAAAATGCATTAGTCAAGAATAGCTCTTCTTCTGCACGAGTAATCCCCACATAAGCCAACCGTCGTTCTTCTTCCAGCTCGCTTTCTTCCATCAATGCTCGAGATAACGGGAAGATGTTCTCTTCTAGTCCAATCAAAAAGACCACAGGAAATTCCAACCCTTTTGCCGCATGCAATGTCATTAATGTCACTTGACTGCTTTCTTCTTCATAGGAATCAACATCGGAAAGTAAAGCGAGGTCATTGAGGAAGACAGTCAATTTTTCTTCTGGCGCATCGGCATCATCTTCATTTTGTGCCTCAAAGCGTTTGTCAAATTCTTGGGTCACTGTTAAGAATTCTTCCAAGTTCTCCAGTCGGGATTGTGATTCCAGATTGTTCTGATTGATCAAATCTTGTTTATATCCTGTTTTATCCAAAATTTCTTTTGTCAGTTCGGTCACTGATAGATAAGGAATCATTTGGGCAAACTGGTCCATCATCATGCCAAAGCTGCCAAGTTCTTTCCCAGCTTTTCCTGAGATATTGGCTAAATCGACGTTCATCGCGGCTTCTAACAATGACCATTCATGAAGCGAGGCAAACTCACGAAGTTTTTCGACAGAAGTCGCCCCGATACCACGTTTAGGCACATTGATGATCCGTTCCAAACTTAGAGAATCGCTTGGGTTAGCAATTGCCGACAGATAAGCCAAGATATCACGGATCTCTTTTCGATCATAGAATTTGCGTCCGCCCACCATAGTATAAGGGACATTTGCTTTCAACAGCATTTCTTCAATCACCCGGGATTGAGCATTGGTCCGATACAAAACAGCAAAATCGCCAAATTTACGTCCTTTCTCTGCAATTTGTTTTTGCATCTCACTGACGATAAAGCGAGCTTCATCTCGTTCACTGTCACCGCGATAGTAAGTGATTTTTTCACCGGTTCTATTTTCAGTCCACAAATTTTTGTCTGGACGGTTGCGGTTGTTTTTGATGACTTGATTCGCAGCATTCAAAATCGTCTGAGTTGAGCGGTAATTTTGTTCCAACAAAATTACTGCTGTATCGGGATAATCTTTTTCAAAGTCTAAAATATTTTGCATGTTGGCACCTCGCCAACCATAGATACTTTGATCTGCATCCCCTACGACACAAAGATTTTTGAAGCGAGCCGCTAATAAATTAACAAGAGTATATTGGGCGTGATTCGTATCTTGGTATTCATCCACATGGATATAGTGAAATTTTCGTTGATAGAACTGCAACGCATCTTCATTTTCCTTAAATAAGCGAATGGTATTCATGATCAAATCATCAAAATCCATGCACTGATTGTTTCGTAATTCCTTTTGATACAATGCATAACAACGGCCTACGATCTGTTCAAACAAGCTCCCTTGTTGATTTTCATAATCTGCCGGTGTCAACAATTCATTTTTGGCATTGGAGATCGCTCCTAAAATGGAACGTGGATCATATTTTTTTGGATCGATATTTAACTCTTTTAAGACTCGTTTCATCAAAGTGTTTTGTTCAGAAGTATCAATGATCGTAAAGTTTCTAGAGTAACCGATCTGATCAACATCTCTTCGTAAAATCCGGACACACATCGAGTGAAATGTAGAGACCCAAACATCTTCTCCCCCAGATCCAAGAAGCTGATTCACCCGTTCTTTCATTTCTCTAGCCGCCTTATTCGTAAAGGTAATGGCTAGAATATTCCAAGGATTGACATTTTTTTCTTCAATCAAATAAGCAATCCGATGGGTTAAGACCCGCGTTTTGCCACTACCGGCTCCGGCCATTAACAACAGAGGTCCTTCTGTATGCATCACGGCCTCTTTTTGCCGGGGATTCATATTCGCAAGTAATTCATTTTTGGATGACATGGTTTTAACCATCCTTTCTTTCTCAATCCATTCAATTATAGCATTATCCGATTGTAGGGAAAACCGAACGCCTTGAAAAGTTACTAAATTTTTCTTTTTTGTCCTTCAAAAAAATTCCTTGTTATCTATTCAAAAAAGGGCTAAATTAAATAAGGAAAGTGAGGAGTTTGATGAAGAAACATGAAATCCATTATTTAGATACAACCCGCCTGGCCTTTATAGGCAAAGGAATCTTGGTAGGAGCATTTGTGGGGATCGTGGTTAGTTTGTTTCGCCTGGCGATTGAATGGATAGGCGAAAAAGTTGCTGCTGTCTATCGACACCTTGCTGATCATCCAGATCAGATCATACTGTGGGTAATTCTCTCTATCATCACTGCAATTATTGTGATCCTTTTAGTAAAATCAGAACCTCAAATCAAAGGCAGCGGTATTCCTCAAGTTGAAGGGAAGTTAAGTGGCGAGATCGATTATAATTGGTTCTCTGTCCTTTGGAAAAAGTTTATCGGGGGCATTTTATCCGTCGGATCGGGTCTTTTTTTGGGGCGGGAAGGTCCTTCGATTCAACTAGGTGCTGCTGTCGGACAAGGTTTAAGTCAGTTCTTCAAGGCCCCAAAGTCAGAAGAAAAAATATTGATTTCCAGTGGTGCCAGTGCAGGATTGTCGGCGGCTTTCAATGCACCGATTGCCGGTTTGCTGTTCATTTTAGAAGAGATCCACCATTCCTTTTCACCTCTTGTATGGCTGACATCTTTTGCTTCAGTGATTACCGCTAACTTTGTCTCTTTAAATTTTTTTGGATTGAAACCTGTCCTTTACCAAGGAAAGATCAATGACTTGCCTTTGAAATATTACGGTGCTTTAGTCATCTTAGGGATCTTACTAGGGATCTTAGGACGATTTTACCAGTGGACATTGCTGTCTTTGCCTAAATGGTATGGAAAACTACCCATTTCCTCTGACTGGTATGGATTGATTCCTTTTGTGTTGATTATTCCAATTGGTCTATTTTTACCAGACTATTTAGGCGGCGGGAATCAAATTATCTTGACTTTAGGAGAAACCGGGGCTCCCCTGTTGTTTTTGGTCATGTTGCTGATTTTGCGTTACTGTTTTTCCATGATTTCATATGGAGCTGGACTGCCTGGGGGGATTTTCCTACCGATCTTAACATTAGGTGCGCTGATTGGTGCGATCTTTGGTACTTTCTTGGCACAGTCGATCGGTCTGGATCCTATTTATATCAAGAATTTCGTGATCGTAGCAATGGCTGGTTATTTTACAGCGATTGGTAAGGCTCCTTTAACTGCTATTATTTTAGTAACAGAGATGGTTGGATCAATCAATCACCTGATGCCGTTAGGACTAGTTAGTTTAGTAGCTTATATCGTGGTCGATGGTCTTGGTGGTCATCCTATTTATGAGTCTCTCCTTGAAAAGATGCATAAAGAACCCGCTGTGAATATCCGAGGAACTAAAACAGTGATCGAGTATCCGGTAACCGCAGAAAGTTCATTTGATGGGATGGCCGTTCGTGACTTTCCTTGGCCAGAAAACATGTTGCTGATTTCCATTCGTCGTGGCGAAAATGAAATTTTGACCCGTGGAGATACGATCATGAAAGTTGGTGATGCACTTTTGATCTTAACGGATTCGAATAGTGTTTCGGAAGTGAAGAAAAAAATCAGCTATTTAGCTGATGGCCCTCTGACTTAAACATTGGCTGCCAAATTGTCATCAACATCCTCCTGTCTCTATTTGTCGATCAGAAAAAAATCGAAGGAGCAAAGCTACAGACACATGTTCTGCAGCTTTGCTCCTTCTTTTATTGCCATACAATCGCTGTCGTATATTATTGCCAAACTGTTCTTTCTAAAATTAGCTTCTAGAATCAGCTATAGTATTTTTCCACCAAACGTTCATCCACATAAATGGAAACTTGACCGTCATTGACTGGGAAAATTCCTTTACCTGTTTCGTCTAAGACAACTTTTGCTTCATTATTTTTCAAAATATCTACGTAAGTTTCACCACCATGAATGGCGCTGATGGTCATTTCTTTCTCAGCACCTTGGGCATTCGTCATGACCACGGCCAAGCCAGACAGTTCGTGCTCATAATCTCCTGTCAGTACCCAACCGATACAATTTGGGTCATCGAAATAATCAACTTGATTGCCAAAGGAGATTTTCTCACGCAATTTCAGGAGATTTTCCAAATCTTCCCCAACTGGTTCAATACCTTGTTCAGGAATACCAAATAGATCCCCCCAGAAAACAACTGGTACTCCAGCTTTTCGCAACAAGATCAACGCATAGGCATGCACTTTGAACCAGCCATCTACCCATGACTGTAAACTCTGACCGACTTGCGTATCATGATTATCAACAAAAGTCACAGCGTAGTCTTCTCGAGAAGCAGTCAATGTACCTGCAAAGATTTGACTCATATCGTACGCACCATTCGAATGAGATGCTTCATAGAAATTGTAATGCAGTGGCACATCGAACAGATGGATCAGATTTCCGGAAGAATCTAAATACTCTTCTAGTTTCGGCAGATCACCCGACCAATATTCTCCCACCACAAATAAATCTTTGCCTTTTTCTTCCCGACGATTCAAAAGCCAATTAACATAATAATTAAATTCAATATGTTTGACAGCATCTAGACGATAGCCATCCACATTCGTTAACTCTTGATACCATTTGCCCCATTTATCCAGCTGTTCGATGGTTTCTGGATTCTCCATATCCAAATCACAGCCCATTAGATAATCATAGTTGCCCATCTCATCATCTACTTGATCTTCCCACCCTTTTTGGGCAAAGTTAAACAAGGCATGATCGTTGGTTCGGTCATCATAATCAACGCCAGAAAAATTTTTCCAAGTCCAGACATAGTCATTGTATTTCCCTTTTCTTCCAGGGAAAGTGAACTTCGTCCAAGCTTCGATCTCTTCTTCATCACTTATCGGCTTATTGCGATTGTCCCAACTGTATTTGACTGCTGGTGCCGTTTCTTTTTCATCGGCCCCTATCAAATGATTGAATACAATATCTGCGTAAACCTCCAACCCTTGATCTTGCAATGCTTTAATTGCTTCAAGATATTCATCTTTGGTTCCGTACTTGGTTGGTATTGATCCCTTTTGATCAAATTCTCCAAGATCGTAGTAGTCGTAGACACCATAGCCAACATCTTCGACACCCGCTGTACCTTTATATGCAGGAGGCAACCATACCGCCGTAAACCCATAATCTTTAAGCTCACTACTCATTTCTTTCAATCTATTCCAATGTTGACTGTCTGCAGGCAAGTCCCATTCGAAGCCTTGCAATATCACTTCATTCTTCATATAATTCCCCCCTTAAAATAATTAAGCCAAAGAATAGCCATTCTTGTCAAACATTAACCCATTTCGATCCTTTTTTGAATGATTTGCCGACCGTTTTTGACCGTTTAAGAATGTATTACCCTTACATTTTGACTGATTTTAACCGATTATGATTGATTATGACTGTTTTATGTGCTATCATAACAATTGAAGAGGTGATGTAAATGCTTACAGAAGAGCGTCATCAAAGGATTTTAGCCCTTTTAGAAGAAACGGATATCGTGAAAGTCAGCGAATTGATCCATCAATTACAAGCATCTGAGTCCACTATCCGTCGCGATTTACAAGAACTTGAAGCACAGGGAGTTTTGGTCCGAATCCATGGAGGAGCCAAAAAGATCCAGCACCTTGGATTTGAACCCAATATGAAAGAAAAAACGCAAAAGTTCCAAGTAGAGAAACAAAAAATTGCCCAATATGCCGTCTCATTGATCAAAAAGGATGAGGTCATTTACTTGGATGCTGGAACCACAACTTTAGAAATGATCCCTTTCTTGTCATCGATCTCAAATGTGAAGGTTGTAACCAACTCTGTCAAACATGCGGCATTACTGATCGATCAAGGAATCGAGACATTGATTTTGGGAGGAACGATCAAAATCAGTACGAACGCTGTCTTGGGGAGCGGTGCCAGTGAGCAATTGCGAAAACTGCGCTTCAATCGCTGTTTTATTGGAATGAATGGTGCCCATGTAGATGCAGGATTTACGACTCCAGATCCTGAAGAAGCAATGATCAAAAAAATCGCGCTTGAAAATAGTCAAAAAGCTTATGTATTACTGGATCATTCTAAATTTCAACAAACTACTTTTGCTCAAGTTGCTGCCATTGAAGACGCAGAGATTATCACAGACTTCTGTCCGAAAAACTATGCGGCTAAATTTCGAACACAAACAACTATTATGGAGGTATCCGAATGATTTATACTGTCACACTCAACCCATCAATTGACTATATTGTCCACGTCGAAGACTTGCAATTGGGCGAACTTAATCGAATGAAGCAAGACTTTAAACTTCCTGGCGGCAAAGGAATCAATGTTTCCCGTATTTTACAGCGGATCCAGATCCCTTCCACTGCACTTGGATTTATTGGCGGATTCACTGGACGTTTCATTGAAGACTGGCTAATCAACGAAAGAATCACGACCGATTTCACACAAGTCTCTGCCGATACAAGGATCAATATTAAATTAAAATCTGGCGAAGAAACTGAAATCAACGGATTAGGGCCTACAATCTCAAAGGATGAAAGTCAGCAATTGAAAGACAAACTGTCTTCTCTTACCAAGGAAGATATCGTCATTTTTTCTGGTAGCAAACCGAATGGACTGACGGCTGACTACTATCAAGAGTTGATCGCCATCATCAAAGAAGCTGGAGCCGAGTTCGTCATTGACACAACGGGTCCAGAGTTGTTCGCAGCATTACCCGACCAACCGTTGCTGATCAAACCCAACAATCATGAATTAGCGGAATTGTATCAAACAACATTCCACTCCTTCGAAGATATTTTACCTTATGGACAAAAATTAATCGCCGATGGCGCCAAGAATGTCATTGTCTCCCTTGGCGGCGACGGAGCCATTTTCTTTACTGGAAACGAAATCTACCGCTCGAATGTTCTGAAGCGTCCACTGAAAAACTCTGTTGGAGCTGGCGACTCAATGATTGCTGGTTTTATCGGACAATATACAGCAACAAAAAATGCACTGGAAGCCTTTAAATGGGGAGTTGCTTGCGGCAGCGCTACTGCTTTTTCAGATGATTTAGCCACATCAGCATTTATTCAAGAATTATTGCCAGAAGTTGTTATTGAAAAGATACTTTGACTTAACATAAGGAGGATAAACAATGAAAATCAACGATTTACTCTTAAAAGATGCCATGATCATGGACCTTCAAGCAACGGATAAAAAAGGTGCGATTGACGAAATGGTTGCCAAACTTTATGAAGTTGGCCGCATTTCAGATATTGCTGTCTACAAAGAAGGGATTCTGGCTCGCGAAGCCCAAACATCAACCGGTCTTGGCGACGGTATCGCAATGCCTCATGCGAAAAATCAAGCAGTCAATGAAGCGACTGTTTTATTTGCTAAAAGTAAAACCGGTGTGGATTATGAGGCACTGGATGGTCAACCTACTTACCTCTTCTTCATGATTGCTGCTCCTGAAGGGGCTAATGATACCCATTTACAAGCCTTAGCTGCTCTTTCCCGCTTGTTGATTGATCCAGAATTTGTTGAGAAATTAAAGAAAGCACCAACTGCGGATGCAGTCCAACAACTATTTGCTGAAGCAGAAGTACAAAAAGAAGAACAGACAGATGTCACAACTACAGAATCAGTGAGTGATCGCCCGTATATCGTTGCTGTTACAGCCTGTCCAACGGGAATTGCTCATACTTACATGGCTGAAGATGCACTAAAGAAAAAAGCCAAAGAATTAGGCGTAGAAATCAAAGTTGAAACGAATGGTTCGGAAGGCATCAAAAATCGATTAACAGAAGAGGATATTGCACGAGCAGCTGGCGTCATTGTCGCTGCTGATAAAAAAGTCGAGATGGATCGTTTCAACGGCAAACATCTAGTGAATCGTCCTGTTAGTGACGGGATTCGTAAGACGGAACAACTGATCAATGAAGCTTTAAGCGGTGATGCTTCTGTCTTTCACAGTAGCGGACAAACAGTTGCAGAAGAATCTTCTGCTGATGGTACGTTTGGTCAACGAATTTATAAAGATTTGATGAATGGTGTTTCCCATATGTTGCCATTCGTTATTGCGGGCGGAATCATGATCGCTATTTCCTTTATGGTCGATCAATTCATGGGTGTTCCGCAAGACGCTTTAAATCAATTAGGTAGTTATAATCAACAAGCTGCTTGGTTCAATCAAATCGGTAATGCCGCTTTCGGATTCATGTTACCTGTCTTGGCTGGATTCATTGCATCGAGTATCAGTGATCGCCCAGGTTTGATCGTTGGTTTTGCTGCTGGCGCATTGGCAAACAGTGGTGGTGCAGGATTCCTTGGTGCACTGATTGGTGGATTTTTAGCAGGATATGTCATCAAATTCTTGCGCAATCTCTTCAAAGGTTTACCTAAGTCATTAGACGGAATCAAAACGATTCTCTTTTACCCTGTTTTTGGTTTGTTGATTACTGGGTTCCTCATGCTAATGATCAATGTCCCAATGAAAGCGATCAATGACGGCTTAAACAGCTTTTTGACAGGATTGAGTGGAACAAATGCCGCTTTACTAGGTGCTCTGTTGGCAGCTATGATGGCAGCCGATCTAGGTGGTCCAATCAACAAAGCTGCCTATGTGTTCGGTACAGCAACACTTGCCACAACAGTTGCCGAAGGTGGTAGTGTCGTAATGGCCTCAGTCATGGCTGGTGGAATGGTGCCGCCATTGGCAATCTTTATCGCAACAGTTTTATTCAAAAATAAATTCACTAAAGATCAAAAAGAAGCAGGTTTGACGAATATCGTGATGGGCTTATCTTTTGTTACTGAAGGTGCGATTCCTTTTGCAGCAGCTGATCCTCTTCGGGCCATTCCAAGTTTCGTGATTGGTTCTGCTTTAACTGGTGCCCTAGTCGGTGCATTCAATATTCAATTGATGGCTCCTCACGGCGGGATCTTTGTAGTCCTTTTACTATCAAAACCATTATTATTCCTATTGTTCATATTAATTGGTGCGATCGTTTCAGGAATCATCTTCGGGTTGTTAAAAAAAGAAGTAACTACCGCTTAATACGTGTTGTGTGAAACAACTAGCGTCTCCTATGCAAAAAACTCCAGTGTGTTTGAAACACACTGGAGTTTTTTTGCGAGGATCATTCAACTTTCTTGTCTTCGCTATTTTATGCGCTATTTATTTCCGGAAATGGATTGGTGTTCAGCTAAGCGTTCCATATTCATAAAGTAGACCCGCAAGCGATGGGTTTCTTTTTTTAGATTGACCCAGGTATATTTTTTGCTGCGATGCAAAAAACCAAAGCGAACATCTGACATACGATCTTTCAATTCGTCGATAGGTATATCTGTCATCGCCTCTTGCGGTAAATAGAACTGCAAACAGACGGTGTATTCTTCAAAATGTTCCGTAGTGTAATCCGCCTCTAAATGACTGCGAATATAAAATTCATAAGCATCTAAGCCATTATCGAGCGTTAACTGGGGTTTTAAGACAATGTAATCCATCATCCGCATGCCTTCTTGGTCAATCCAAGGGAAATAAGCCTGTGCATTCAACAATCCCCTCACCCGACGTTCTTGGTAAATCTCACGAACTAAATCAAAGTTCCGAGTGATAAAATGGGTCGCTTTGCGTTTGACTGTGGGCTGTAAACGATCATTTTGATATTGGATCGTTTGGATCAACTGATGGCCAAACGCGTATTCAATAAACGGTTCTCGCAAAATCCCTACTCCGTTATCCCAAGTAAGTTGATCCACGCCGATTTGGTCCCGAAACAAACGTTGATAAGAAAGGTTGGCAGGATGATCCCATTGAAACGGATCACGGTAAAGCTCCACCATGACAACCCCTTCCTCCATCGTTTGGATTTGTTCTACTTGTTGGGCATCTTTGATAATCACTAACGGCAACACTCGCTCATAGTACTCTGAGAAATACATGCGCCAACAGGAAGTTAAACAAAATCCATTATAAAAAACATCATAGCCGGCAAATTGATTGCAATCGATCACGATTTCTTTGGCATGGTTTTTTCGCTTTGGTAATTCAGCGATTTCTTCTGGTTTCTGAAAGTTATAGCGTTTCTCTACACTTTCGACATTATGATTGAGGAATTCATCATAAGCTCGAATATAACTAAAGAGACCGCCTTGTTCCATTGTGGTCTTTATATAACTCAGTAATAGTTCTCGCGATCCCTGAAAAACATCAAATGTAAAAAGATGTCGTTGCAGTACGGCTTCTTGGACAACGTGTATACTGGATTCATTTTGTCCATCGGTTAAAATCAGTTCAAAATTGACCTCATCAATACTTCCCTCCAGCAATGAGCGTACTCCAGCGATATCATAGGAATGGATTTCCTTTTGATTTAAATAGTAGCTGGTGGGGGTAAAGGAAAGACGGACCAAAGCGAACCAGTTGGCTATTTGTTCACGCATCACGTTATCTGAGAGTTGTGCCGATTGAATAAAGGCATAGATTTTCTTCGTTTTGATCATCTTTCTCACCTCTTTATGTACTTCTTATTTTATTATAGTAAAGGGATTCATGATTGAACACTATTTCGCTTACTTTTCAGATGAAAAACTTTGGTTTTCATGGTAAACTAGAGGCGCTTGGAGGTGGGAATATGGGATTAAAATTCCAACGTGAAGATTCTCTTGATAAAATGTTCGATGAGTTTGCTATTCTTCCCGACAATGACAAAAAAGAAAACAAACCCGACATCGAACGCTTCTTGAATGCGCAAGAAGATAAAGAAGAAACTGAAAAAAATACGGATCTTAAAAAACAAACAAAAAAAACATCTTAATCGATGTTTTTTTGTTTGCACAGAATTTTTCTGATAAAAGATGTTCCGGAGCAAACTTTCTCCGTTTATTTTCTAGTCCTGAGAGATTGCCCCATTCATCTTACATCTTATCTATTATTGCTTGATGGCCGCTTCTATCGCTTGCCAAGCTTCTTCTTTCCCTTGTTTAGTGATGGAAGAAAAAAGAATGAAGGTGTCTGCTGGATCAAATTCCAGTGCTTTTTTGATCACACTTTCATGCTTGTTCCATTTTCCGCGAGGAATCTTGTCTGCTTTTGTGGCCACCACGATTACTGGAATCTCATAATATTTCAAAAACTGATACATTTGAATATCTTCCTGAGAAGGCGCATGGCGCAGATCCACTAGTGAAACCACTGCCCGCAGCTGCTGTCTCTCTGCAAGATACGTCTCGATCATCTTCCCCCACTTTGCCCGCTCCGTTTTTGAAACTTTTGCATAGCCATATCCTGGCACATCCACAAAATGCAAGGTATTTTCAATCAAGTAAAAATTCAATGTTTGGGTCTTACCAGGTTTTGAAGACGTTCGCGCTAAATTTTTTCGATTAATCAATGTATTGATAAAGGAAGACTTCCCAACATTGGAACGACCCGCTAACGCGATTTCCGGTAAATGCGTATCCGGATATTGTGCCGGTGAAACAGCACTGATCACAATTTCTGCATCATGTACTTTCATCTGCTCGCTCCCTTCTAATAAAATCTCATATGCTTTCAGAAAGAAAGTCGGATAGTTTGATGACTATCCGACTTACTAAAATCAAACTGCTTTTTTTGTTTCTTCATTATAAATGATTGTCGGCTCACCGATTTCTTTGGCTGCATCTTCGGTAATGATGACTTTCTCAATCGACTCATCAGAAGGAACATTGAACATCACGTCCATCATGATATTTTCGATAATCGAACGTAAACCACGAGCACCCGTATTGCGTTCGATCGCTTTATCCGCAATCGCGCGTAGCGCAGCTGGTTCAAACTCAAGCTCAGTATCGTCTAATGCTAACAGTTTTTGGTATTGTTTGACTAGCGCATTTTTCGGCTCTGTCAAAATACGGACCAAGTCATCGGTCGTCAATTTGTCTAAAGCTGCCATAACCGGCAAACGGCCAATAAATTCTGGGATCAAGCCGAATTTCAACAAGTCTTCAGGAATGATATGTTGCATGATGCTTTCATCTTCTGAGAACCGTTTGTTGTTCGTTCCAAAACCGATCGTTTTTTCACCCATCCGGTTTTTAACGATGGTATCAATCCCGTCAAATGCACCACCAACGATGAATAAAATATTCGTCGTATCGATTTGAATCATTTCTTGATGAGGATGCTTCCGTCCACCTTGAGGCGGTACACTTGCTTGTGTCCCTTCCAAGATCTTCAGCAACGCTTGTTGCACCCCTTCACCCGATACATCTCGCGTGATCGAAACATTTTCGCTTTTACGAGCGATTTTGTCGATTTCATCAATATAAATGATACCCTTTTCTGCCATTTCAACGTTATAGTCCGCTGCTTGCAGAAGTTTCAGCAAAATATTTTCTACATCTTCTCCGACATATCCAGCTTCCGTCAAGCTGGTGGCATCGGCGATAGCAAATGGCACATTCAATGAACGGGCCAATGTTTGAGCAAGGAACGTCTTCCCAGAACCAGTTGGTCCAATTAGACAAATATTGCTTTTTTGCAACTCAACGTCTTCTGCGGTCGGCTCAACGTTCACTCGTTTGTAATGATTGTAAACCGCTACAGCAAGTGTCTTTTTCGCACGATCTTGTCCGATGACGTAATCATTTAATATATGCAGCAATTCTTGTGGTTTAGGTACCTCGGTAAATTCACGAATTGCTTCTTCGTAGAACTCTTCGTCAATGATCTCCTTGCACAAGTCGATACATTCATTACATATGTATACACCAGGACCGGCAACGATCTTCTTTACTTCCTCTTGCGTCTTCCCGCAAAAAGAACAACGAACAGCGTCATTTCCATTTGTGTTGTCGTACATACTGTTCACCCCTTGATAAATTTCTAACCTGTAAAGGAGTGGAATTGGTTTTACTATCTTTACAGTCTTTAATCATCTTATCATAACTCATTTGAAAGAAAAAGCTATTTCTCATGGCCGTTACGTTTTCTTAGCAATTGACCACGTCCACAAAATAAGGCAAGATCCTCCTGCTCAAAAAGACAAAGTAAGCAAAAAACGATCCTATGAAATATACACACCATTGCTTTTTGATCAATCAAAAAGGGCAAACATCGGAAAAGACGTTTGCCGCTCTTTTGATGAAAATTAAGCTTCTTTCGCCGTACCAGTTACGATTTCAACGGCTTTCTTCATTGTGATGTCATGTTTCAACATATCTTCTGTCAAGACGCGTTTGATTTGATCAACAGGCATGTTGTAAGCTTCTGAAAGCTCTTGAATTTCTTTTTCGATGTCTTCTTCAGTTGCTTCCAAACCTTCTGCTTTTGCGATTGCTTCAATCACAAGGTTAGTTTTCACACGAGTTTCTGCTTCGCCTTCAAATTGTTGATGCAAGTCAGCTTCCGTTGAACCAGTCAATTGATAGTACATTTCTGGTGAAATTCCTTGACGTTGCATGTTGTTCAAGAACTCATCCATTGAGCGGTGAACTTCGTCATGGACCATTGAATGTGGTAATTCAACGATTTCCGCGTTTTCCACTGCTTGGCGAATCGCTGCTTCATCTTTTGCATCTTCAGCAGCTTTTTCTTTTGTTTCTGTCAATTCTTTGCGGTATTTTTCTTTTAGTTCAGCAAGTGTTTCAACGCTATCATCAACATCTTTCGCAAATTCATCATCTAATTCAGGCAATTCTTTTGCTTTGACTTCGTGAACAGTTACTTTAAAGACCGCATCTTTACCTGCTAGATCTTCTGCTTGATAATCTTCAGGGAAAGTGACGTTGACTTCTTTGCTTTCGCCAGCTTTCACTCCTACTAATTGATCTTCAAAACCTGGGATGAAAGAGTTAGAACCCAATTCTAATGAGTAGTTTTCGCCTTTGCCGCCTTCAAATGTTTCTTCACCTAAGAAACCTTCAAAGTCGATAACGACTGTATCGCCATTTTCAGCAGCTTCGTCTTCTTTGATGACTAACTCAGCTTGTGCTTCTTGTTCACGTTTGATGCGAGCATCTACGTCTTCTTCTGTTACTTCACGATCTTGTTTTTCAACAGTCAACTCTTTGTAATCACCAAGTTTAACTTCTGGTTTCACAGTCACTTCTGCTTTGATCACCCAGTCTTGACCTTTTTCCATACTGTCAACATCGATTTTTGGTTGTGATACTGGATCAATACCAGCTTCTTTAACTGCTGCTTCATAAGCTTCTGGCAAGACAGCATTCAATGCATCTTCATACAATGCTTCTTCTCCGTACATACGGTTAAACACTTGGCGAGATACTTTTCCTTTACGGAAGCCAGGTACGTTTAAGTTGCCTTTCACTTTATTAAATGCAGTCGTCAAGCCTTTTTGAATTTCAGCTTGCTCGATCGAAAATGTCAATACACCATCATTGGTGCCTGTTTTTTCCCATTTTGCAGTCATTTATTTCCCTCCGAATAACAATTATATTTTACATATGAAATAGTTTCATGCATACCTTTAAATAGTACACTAACGTTCTTTAATTGTAAACATTTTACCTAGAAACTTCTCGTTTTTTTCTTGAGTGATCTGCTTTCAGAATTAGAAAGAACCCAAAATCTTTCGTAATCTTGTTTTCTTACGTTGGATCTCCTCGTCGATTATTTGTGGTTCGCTTTTTGAAAAAAGATCTTGATACTCATCGATATAGCTTTGTACCCAGCGATCAATCTCTTGTGATTCTGGCAAGAACGGATAGCTTAAAGCAAAATGATCATTCAACTCTTCTAAAATGCCTTCCGCTAAGGTTGGATTTTCTTGCCCAATTCGTTCATTCACAGCTTGTCGCATTTGGCTGAGAACTGGCACTTCCCTCAATAAAGATAACTGATTGGGAATGATCTGCCGTTGATTCCCCATGTAGTCTTTCAATTCAAACTGCTGTGAACTTTCTAAACGGACAAGCTCTTCTACTAGTTTTGGTAACAAAAAAGGATTCGTTAACTGAGGAAGCAGCTCCGTCATCAACGATACAAACTGATTCTTTGTGAGTCCTTGGGAAAAAATATGCCATGTGTGCCCGCTAACTGGTTGGTTGCTACTGTCCATTGCAAGCAATGACTGTTTTTTTCCTAAAAAATCTTCCAAACCAAGTATTTGTTGAACTTCTTCTACTTTATCCAATTCTTTCACTAAATTTTCGCTTACCGCTTCAGAGATCACCGGAAATTCCTCTGCGAGTCTTATCCATTTTCTCGCTCGCAAGTATTGACCATCAAGAATCAACAAATGACCAATTTGAACAAAACCATTTGGATCTTGTAGGTATTCATCCAAGAAATCATCTGCCACTTCCAACGCTTTTGCAAAATCAGCCAGTTGCTGTAAGCACTTAACGAGAGATTGATTGATCTCAAAAGAAGAATGCTCAGTATAAATTTTCTGGTAATCATGGTAGGCCTTCAGATAATCTTTTGCCTGGTATGCTTTTTCTGCTGAATGACGCAAGCGATCTTCAGGTTTTGGAAACTGGATCGTGTCTCCCATATCTCATTCTCCTTTGTCTGTAATCGATCTGCAATCGCACTTCCGCTTGCATGGTGCAATCTTCTGGTAGCAAGACCGCTTTTCAACGGTCAGTCTTCCTTTGCCTCAAATAGAGACTGACCGCTCATTACGTTATTGTCTATTCTTGTTACATATTGGCATTTGCCTGTTTATTGAATGCTTTAATCAAATTGATAGTAACCACACTGGTCTCAGAAAAATAATCTCCGGCATGCTGCTTTTCTTTAGTAAAAATCACCGGCAAATAGCCGCAATAAAAGAAAGGATTGAATTGCAAAACGTAGCGCATACACAGTTCTCTTGTCAGAACTGTTTTCCAACTCAAATCAGCTTCTGTAAATGATACGACCCGAATACCGAAAATCATCTTACCTACCGTTTGCCCCTGATTGAACTTTGTTAATAAAACAAAATAGCCCAAGTAGATGGCCAACGAGAGTAACTGGTAGAGTCCAAAAGGATGCCCGCTACTTGACCAACCACCTAAGTGATAGATCGTATCCAGAGTAATTCCTGTAATAGCTCCGATACAAAGTACATCTACGAGATAAGCAAATAGCCGAATCCAAAACCCCGCAAAAAAGTAATCTGGAAAATCATTCACTCGTCTGCGTTCTTTCTGTTTGTCTTCTATCCCCTCATACCGTTGCCATTCTTTTTGACGCTGGCCAATCTCTTCCTCGCTAAATTCTTTTCTTTTAAACGAGCCCAATACTTGTTGATAGAAATCATCTGGATGATTCGTCGCAGCGGCCTCTTGATTTGGGGTATCCACACCTAGATGTGCTTCTTGATTCGCCTGCTCTGTAGAAATTCCAGAGGTTGACTCTAGATTTTCCAGAGTTACGTTTTCTGCTCCCTGTTCAACAGGTTGTTGTTCGATTCGTGGCTCTTTCGTTTCTTTTTCAGGCATAGTTATTCACCTCCATAATAATAAAGAGGTTTCGGCGCATCCATCGTACCTAGGCTTTCCACTACTTGCAAAAGACGACTAGACTCAGATGCCTTCAACCCTTGAAACTCTGCCAGTTTTGAACCCAGCCATGTAGAAGCGAACCCTGTGGAACCGACACCATATTCAAAAATTTCTGCATCCTCTAACCCTTGATCTGCTTCTAATGCAGCAAAGGCGTCCTCAGGAAACCCAATTTCGTCAACTAACCCGTTCTCCACTGCTTGTTGACCATCATAAATCCGTCCGTCAGCAATTTTTCTAACAGCTTCTTCTGACATGCCTCGTCCTTCAGCTACAATGGAAACAAAGCGTCCGTATGCATTATCCACGTAAGTTTGCAGAACTTTCTTGTCCTCATCGGTAGCGGCTCTTGTAGAGGAACCCATATCTTTCAAGGCACCACTTTTATAGGTGCTATCTTCGATCCCTAATTTATCCAATAAACCTGAATAATTCAATCCAGACATAATAACTCCGATAGAACCTGTCACGGTTTCATCTGTGGCAAAGATTTTGTCCGCTCCCGCTGAGACATAATAACCACCGCTAGCTGCGGTGTTCTTCATACTGACATAGACAGGAATTCCAATTTCTTTGATCTTTTTCATTTCACGAGCAATCTCTGCACTTTCGTAAACTCCGCCCCCAGGCGAATTCACTTCAAATAGAATCCCTTTGATCGTTGGGTCCTCTTGCGCGGCACGTAGTTCTTCAAGAAATAATTGATGATCATATCCTTCTGTTGAGAACAATCCACCACCTGAAGTATTCGCAATCGTCCCTTCCAAAGTCAAGCGAAGGATGCGGTTATTGGTATCTCCAGCCGCTATTTGATGTTCCTCCAATTCGTTGCTTCCATATAAAAGAGCATTCAATCCGTCCAGAGACGACTCTTCATTTTCTGGCGGAGCCATCAAAGCAAAAACACCTGAGCACACAAATAATCCAATTGCAATCGCAACAGCCACCCATCTTCTCTTATTCATTTTTCCACTCCTTTTTAATAGCGGTTCTCAATCACGATTACCGCTTCAACTAGTCCGCTTGCATCGAATTTTTCGCTTTTTTCTTTCAATGCGTAGCCGCCGAAATATTCTTTAGTTAATTCATCTTGCACTCGAAACGCTTGTGCTTCTTGAACAGAAATCGCACCCGGAAGAATTTCCTGCAGGCTGTCCCAACCAGTGTCTAACATGATTTTTGTATCATCATTGACATTTTCTTGTTTCTCTAATCTTTCCACTATTTCTTTTAACTCGGAAAACGTCATACATTGTACAGCTTCTGACATCTTCATCCCTCACTTTCTTCTGTCATTGTATCGAAATTAAAAAAAAAAGGATAGTCAAAAACGACAATTCCAATTTTACGAATTGGATCATCCGCAATTCTCCTTCTTTAAATCTCCATTACAGAACAAATATTGCCTCTAATAACATCTATACCAATTATTTTTTTTAGCTTTTTCTCTTGACTAACGTCCTTATAAATATTATGATAATGCATGTATTTCTACAAAATAATTTCAGGAGGATAGATAGACCAATAGGAATAGCGCCAGATCTGTTCAACAGATGACGAGGAAAGAGTTTATCGAAATTTTCGGCGGGTAACTCTAGGGACTGCACTCTATAAGCAAGAACAAAACCTCATCGTGAGATGAAAACAAACCTCTTGCTACGCAGGTAGAAATACATAATGAATCGTAAATAAGTAGTGGAAAGTAGGATTTGTCATTATGTGTGGAATCGTAGGAATTGTAGGAAAATCAAATGCTGAACAGGTCATTTTGAATGGTTTGGAACGTTTAGAATATCGTGGGTATGACTCAGCAGGTTTATATGTTGCTGATCGTACTTCTGGCCACTTAGTCAAAGCACAAGGACGTATCAAAAACTTGGAAGACAAAGTCACACCAGAAGTAACAGGAACGATCGGTATCGGACACACTCGCTGGGCAACTCATGGTAAACCATCAGAAAAAAATGCCCACCCTCATACTTCTTCCAACCAAGAATTAGTACTGGTTCATAACGGAGTAATTGAGAATTTTGAAGAATTGCATCAAAACTATTTAAGTGATCATCACTTCGAAGGACAGACAGATACAGAGATTGTCGTCCACTTGATCGAAGTATTGAAAAAAGACCGTTCGACCAAAGAAGCGTTCAAAAAGGCGCTCTCATTAATTCGTGGTTCATATGCCTTTGCATTAGTTGATAAAAATGACCCTGAAACCATCTATGTAGCAAAAAATAAAAGTCCGTTATTGATTGGGCTTGGAGATGGGTTTAACGTTATTTGTAGTGATGCATTGGCTATGTTGGATCAGACTACCCATTTCGTTGAAATTGAAGACGGTGAAATGGTAACTGTGACGGCAGAAACGATTAAAATCGAAGATCTAAAAGGAAATCTTGTTTATCGCGAGTCTTATGAAGCACAACTTGATTTAACAGACATCGAAAAAGGAACGTATCCTTACTATATGCTGAAAGAAATCGATGAGCAGCCAGCTGTGATGCGTCGTCTTGTTCAAGAGTATCAAGGCACAGGAGAAGTGACGATCGATGACGCATTAAAGGATCAAATGATTGCAAGCGACCGCATCTACATCGTTGCTTGTGGAACCAGTAATCACGCTGGTTGGGCCGCAAAAGCGATTCTAGAATCTCTGACACAGATTCCTGTTGAAGTACATTTATCAAGTGAATTCGGCTATAACATGCCTCTACTGTCTGCAAAACCTTTCTTTATTTTTCTATCGCAAAGTGGAGAAACAGCCGACAGCCGACAAGTCTTGGTAAAAATCAATCAAATGAATTTGCCTAGTCTGACTATTACAAACGTAGCGGGCTCGACTCTTTCTCGTGAGGCTGATCATACGTTGTTACTTCATGCCGGCCCTGAAATCGCCGTAGCTTCTACCAAGGCCTACACTGCTCAAATCGCTGTGTTAACCTTATTAGCAAAAGCAATTGGTGACGCTAAAGGTATTTCTGCGGCACAGGACTTCGATGTTTTTCATGAATTAAGTATCGTTGCTTCTGCTATGGAAACATTAGTCGACGAAAAAGCGGTCATCAGTCAATTAGCAGAAGAGTATTTGTCTGTCAGCCGCAATGCTTTTTATATTGGTCGAAGCAATGACTATTATGTTTCCATGGAAGCTGCATTAAAGCTGAAAGAAATTTCTTATGTCCAAGCAGAAGGATTTGCAGCTGGAGAATTGAAACATGGAACCATCGCACTGATCGAAGAAGGAACCCCAGTTATCGGAATCATCACTGAAGAAGTGACCGGCTCCCATACGAGAGGAAATTTGAAAGAAGTTGAGTCTCGCGGCGCCCATACTTTAGTCATCGTCAGCCAAGAACTAGCAAAAGCGACGGATCACATTGTTTTGCCTTCTGTCCATCCATTGGTTACTAGTTTAGTTGCCGTGATTCCTGCGCAACTGTTGGCTTACTTTGCAACATTGCAAAGAGGGTATGACGTGGATAAGCCTCGAAATTTAGCTAAATCAGTGACTGTCGAATAAAACTTTTAAAAGTTTTTAGGCAGAAAAACGAGCTGTGACAATTGTCTTGTCGCAGCTCGTTTTTTTCGTACAACCAATTAAAAGCAATTTTTTAAACAAGATGAAACTGCTTGGAACTGCCTTTTTGATCATCCTTTCTTTTCTCGTCCCACATTTTTTTAAAAGTCTTTTAAGTAATGCACAAAACAGCAAGCAGCATTCATCCCAGATTCAGTGCACCTCTGTTGATCAACATAGGGAAAATGGATCATTTCTTTACACACCACGTGCCATTTATGATGATTATCCCTACTATCGTCAGTAAAATAGTTGCAACGAATAAAATATTCCCCATTAATGACCAGCGATCACTAAAAAGTAATGAAAGCAGGATGAAAGCACCCAGAACCAACATACCGATGCCATTCGCTACATACAAACGATCTAAATCATACTGTGCTTTTTTTTCTTCAGAAGCCATATTGTATCCAGCAATCAATTGCCATCCATGTCTGCTTAAAAATAGGATGCCTGTAATAAAAAACAAACCTGCGACTACCCATCCTGTTGTATTTCCCATCACACATTCATCCTCTCTACACATCTGTCTAACGTTTAGATCCATTCAACCAATCGGTTTCTTGCGCTTTATACAGTGAGTATACCACATGAAAATCATTATTTGGATTATCATTATATTTTAACAACATAAAAAAACCAACGAAAGTCGTTTTCGTTGGTTTTTGATTTCATTTATTCCGCACCGATTTCTTCCCGTACGACAGCTGCGATTTTATCGACATAGTAATCTACTTTTTCTGTTGTTGGTGCCTCAGCCATCACGCGCAATAATGGTTCTGTTCCAGAAGGACGTACTAAGATTCTACCTTCCCCATTCATTTCTGCTTCTGTTTCTTCGACGATTTTTCGGATTGCCGGTACATCCATCGCGCCGTTTTTATCTGTCACACGAATATTAACTAATTTTTGCGGATAGATCGTAACTTCCCCTGCCAGCTCAGAAAGTTTTTTTCCAGTCTGCTTCATGATATTCAATAACTGGATACCAGACAGCATTCCATCCCCTGTCGTATTGAAGTCCAAGAAGATCATGTGTCCGGACTGTTCCCCGCCAAAGTTGTAGTCATTTTTGCGCATTTCTTCTACAACGTAGCGGTCACCCACTTGAGTAATCACATCTTTCAAACCAATGGCTTCAACAGCTTTATGAAACCCTAAATTGCTCATCACAGTTGTAACAATGGTATCTTGTTTCAAACGTTTTTGTTCAGCTAAGTATTTTGCACAAATGTACATGATCTTATCGCCGTCAACAATATTACCTTGTTCATCAATAGCGATCACCCGATCACCGTCTCCATCAAAGGCTAGTCCAACATCGGCCCCTTTTTCGACAACGAACTCTGCTAATTTCTCAGGATGAGTGGAACCAACTCCATCATTGATGTTCAAACCATTCGGCGAAGTCCCCATGGTATAAAAATCAGTTTCTAAGTCTGCAAACAACCGATTGACACTTGTAGCAGTCGCCCCATTGGCTGCATCTACACAGACGGTGATGCCCTCTAGATCACCCGGGATCGTTTGACGGAGAAATTGAGAATACTTCAAAAGACCTTCTGGAAATTCATCAACGGTTCCTAAACCTTCAGCTGACGGCCGTGGTAACGTATCTTCTGCAGCATCTAATAAAGCTTCGATCTCCGCTTCTTGTTCGTCTACCAATTTGAAGCCATCATTACCGAAGAATTTAATTCCGTTGTCTTGTGCTGGATTATGTGATGCTGAGATCATTACTCCAGCGCTAGCTTTTTGGACACGTGTCAGATAAGCCACACCTGGCGTTGAGATGACGCCTAGTTGAAATACTTCGATTCCCACAGATAGCAAACCAGCGATCAGTGCATTTTCTAATAACTGACCAGAGATTCGAGTGTCTCGCCCAACTAAGACGCGAGGTCGACGATCGTCTGTTTCGTGTTGACTCAATACATATCCGCCATAGCGGCCAAGTTTAAATGCTAATTCTGGTGTAAGTTCCTTATTTGCTTCTCCACGAACACCATCTGTACCAAAATATTTTCCCATAATGTATTACCCTCTCTTATTCTTTACTCTCATCTGAAGTTGTAACAGTTGTTTCGCTTTCTGAATCACGGTTTTCTTCACTAGATGGTCCACTAGTTTCATCTGATCGAGATTCGGCAGATGACTCGTTGCCAGTTTGACCATTCGTTTCCGTTGATTGGAAAACAGGTGTCACTTGGATCGTCACTACTTTAGGATCAATCGTCACACCATCTGGTGCTGGCACTTCAACAGTTCGCTCAACAGTTGAGGTGATTCTTGAAATATCGATTGGTACGCCAATTTGATCTAATGTATCTAAAATAGACTGGCTACCAGAAATCGTTCCGCTGATTGCACTCATTCTATAGATAAAATGGGAGATGCCGTTAGGAACTGTTCCTTGCTGGGTGACGAATAATTCCACTTGTTTCGTCGGGGCTTCTAATGTTACCGCCACGTTAACTGTTTCGGGATCTGGCAAAATTGCTAGTGCATTTTTAGCGGTATCCCACGCTTGTATCGTTCCTTTGACTGTTGAAGAGGTCGTTCCGATCTCATTAGGATCAATGACAGCCACCACACGATCGATATCATTTAAAGTGCGATCACCCGTTGTGATCACTACTTTCTGAGGATCTGCCTCTAGAGAAGCGATAGAATATCCTTCTTTTAGATCTGTGCCCGATATAACTGGTTCAACAGTAAATGTTTTTGTTACTTTCTTTTCAATAGTCACTGTGATGGTCTTTGGCTCGATTTCAGCCGTCACACCCGAACTCAAATTCTGAACTTCTAAAGGAACTTCATGCGTTCCTTCCCCTAATTCAGAGAGATCCGCCATCACGCGAAAGTTTCGCGTCTCATCATTTTTTTCTGCATTCAACTGGATACGATTTCGACTTTTCAAGGTGACATTCACGGTGGTTTCATACCCTTGGATAAAATAGCTATCTGTATCATACGTCGTTTGGATGGGAACATTGCTAAGATGTTCTTCATAACCACTAGTAGAGCCGGAAAGATTGACTTGCAGTGTGGAACCACTAGCAATAAAAAACAACACCAAACTAAAGAACAGCGCTAGTATACCATAAAAAATATTTCGTTGGCGTTCTTTCTTAATCATTTTCTTCCCCCTTTGTTCACACCGTCAAGGAAAGATTGCAGTAGATTACGTTTTGCTGTTTTTTCTTCAGGCACAAGCTCTCGATTCAAAATATCCAAGTATTGTTCTCGAGATAACCCAGATAACAATTGGTTGTTCATAGTGATACTGACATCCCCAGTTTCTTCCGACACAACGATCGTCAAAGCATCACTGACTTCTGACACACCCACTGCCGCCCGATGCCTAGTCCCGAATTCTTTAGGAATCAACAAGCTTTCTGAAAGGGGCAGATACGCACTCGAAACCGCAATTTTGCCGTCTCGTATAATGACCGCTCCGTCGTGCAAAGGTGTGTTGGGAATAAAAATATTGATCAATAATTCTCCGGTAATATCGGCATCCAATGCAATCCCAGTTTCGACATACTCTTCCAAACCGGTAGTTCGCTCAATTGTAATCAAGGCACCTATTTTGCGTTTCGCCATATACTGGATCGCTTTATCTAAAGATTGGACCATCACTTCGTCTTCGTGCTTTTCAGACTTAGAGGTCTTGAACAGCGAACTCCGACCTAAATGTTCCAAACCTCTCCGGATTTCTGGTTGAAAAATGACGATAGCAGCGATCACCCCATAGGTGATTACTTGATCCATCAGCCACGAGAGAGTTCTCAAGCCAATCAAACCAGCTAAAAAACGTAAAACGATAAATAGCCCGACCCCTTTGAATAGCTGGATCGCCTTGGTCCCTCTGACTAACTGAATCAATTTGTAGACCACATACCAGACAACTAAAACATCCAAAACATTGATTAAAAATGAAAGGGAAAATATATTAAATGAGAAAAGTTCTCTCCAATAATCAAAATTAAAAAAATCACTGAAATTCATCGACATAAACAGCCTTCCTTTATTCTTAAGACTTCAAATAATAGTATAACATAGGACTTCTTTTAACACGTTGAAAAAAGCAAATTTATCTCATTTTTTCCAGAAAAAATTCTCACTTTTTTCTGGACTCTCGATTATTGGATAACACGGTTGATCTTTACGTAATGGAGCTTCAAAAAAACAGCTCTGCCAGATACTGGCTAGAGCTGTGACACTTGCCTATTCTGATTTTTTTCTCCGCTCTGCTCTGGCAACTCTTCTTGCCGCGCGAGCTGCTTCGACTTCAGGATCAGAGACTGATCTACGCTGTTTAGTTCTAACAGATTCTCCTTGTTTTTCCACCAATTGAGGTTCTGCTTCAGACAATGGCTCTTTTTCTAATTTTGCTCGAATCTTTTCTTCTTGCCCAGCAAGACGCGCATAATTATAGAAACGGTTTTTCGCATCAAAGACTGTTTTTGTGAATAATGCACTTGCGGCACTTGGGTTAGCTGCATCTAAGGCTGAAAAACGAACCTGTGTTTTCATAAACGTTGGCATCAACGAAAAATCAGGTTTTTTATAGTCCAATGTCAGCGCTGGTTTGCCTTTATCAACCATTAATGGGTTGTAGCGGTACAGTGACCAATAACCGGAAGCGACTGCTTCTTTTGCTTCTTTGATGGATTGTCTCATGCCACCTGCTAATCCATGGGTGATACATGGTGTATAAGCAATGATCAGAGATGGTCCAGGGAATTTCTCCGCTTCTTCGAAAGCTTTGATCGTCTGCATTTGATTGGCTCCGGAAGCAATTTGCGCCACATATACATGACCATATGTCATAGCCATCATCCCTAAATCTTTTTTCGACACATATTTCCCACTAGCTGCAAACTTAGCAATCGCTGAAGTCGGTGTTGCTTTAGAGACTTGCCCGCCAGTATTTGAGTAGACTTCATTATCTAAAACTAGAATATTTACATCCGCGCCTGAGGCCAAGACATGATCGATTCCGCCAAATCCAATATCGTAAGCCCAACCATCGCCGCCAATCATCCATTGACTTGGCTTAACAAACAAGTCGCTGTCATCGAGAATTGCTTGCAAACTTGGCTGTTGATGAATTTCTTGTTGTAAAGCAGCCTGTAATTTTGCCGCCCGTTGTTGGCTTCCTGCACTTTCTTCCCGATGATCGATCCAGTCTTGCATAATCACTTGTAGATCTACCGGAACAGTGACTAAGGCTGCCTGCATTTTTGCTGCTAAGGCTGCTCTTCGTGTTTGATTTGCTAGAAACATCCCATAACCAAATTCGGCATTGTCTTCAAATAGTGAATTGGACCATGCCGGTCCTTGTCCTTGGTCGTTGGTCGTATAAGGAGACACCGGAGCAGCGCCGCCCCAAATCGATGAGCAGCCAGTGGCATTTGCAATCATCATGCGGTCCCCGAACATTTGAGTCAACAGTTTGACATACGGAGTTTCGCCACATCCTGCACAGGCTCCTGAAAATTCTAGAAGCGGTTTATTGAATTGGGTGCCCATTACGGTCCCCGGTTTTGCCGGGTTCTCTTTCTGACGTAGTGTCATAGCAAAGGCCCAATTCATTGCTTGCTCTTTTTGGCTTTCATAGGAGCGCATGACCAAAGCTTTGTCCTTTGCGGGACACGCTTCAACGCAAAGCCCGCAACCAGTACAATCTTCGATTGAAACTTGGATTCGATACTTCTGACCATCTTTTCCTCGCATTTCTCGAACAATAAACCCTTCTGGTGCCTCTGTCAGCTCATCTTCATCCACTAAGAAAGGTCGAATCGCTGCATGTGGACAAACAAATGCACATTCATTGCACATCGTACAACGGTCGGATAACCATTCTGGTACTTCTAAAGCAATCCCTCGTTTTTCCACTGCAGTGGTCCCTAGAGGCATCGCTCCTTCCGTCATTTGATTCCGAACGAGCGTCCCCACGGACAATTGATTTCCTTCTTGTCGATTGATTGGCTCAACGATCTCCCGAACATAACGGGATGTTGCAGTTGATTTCCGTTCAGGTACATCAATGAAGGCCCATTCAGCTGGCACTTGAATCTCGCAAAGCAATTCAATGGTCCGATCAATCGCTAAATAGTTTTTTTCGACAATTTCCATGGACTTATGTCCGTAATTCTTTAATACCTCCGCTTTTAAAATCGGCAGAACCTCATCGAAAGGCATAATATCAGACAAATAGAAAAAGGCAGTTTCCATTGCCGTGTTGATGCGTCTGCCCAGCCCAGTCTCCATTGCTAATTGCATGGCATTGATGGTATAAAAACGGATGTCATTTTCTGCAATGTAACGCTTGATGTGTTTGGGAAGACTAGTTGCAATTTGTTGCTCATTCCAGGTGGTATTTAGTAGGAAGGTACCGCCTTTTTTTAGCCCCTTCAGCAAATCATATGTATGCAGATACGCAGGGGTATGGCATGCGACAAAGTCAGCATGCTCGATCAAATAAGTCGAGCGGATCGGTGTGTCTCCGAAACGCAAATGGGAGACTGTTAATCCTCCTGATTTTTTGGAATCATAATAAAAATACCCTTGAACATACTTATCTGTGTGATCGCCAATAATTTTGATCGCTGATTTATTGGCACCCACGGTTCCATCGGAGCCAAATCCCCAAAATTTCGCCTGAAATGTATTGGGATTGGTCAAGTCCAAAGTAGCTTCCGTGTTCAACGAGAGATGGGTAACATCATCCATGATCCCAATCGTAAACCGTCTTTTTTGCTCGCTTTTTGGTTTCGTCAGTTCTTCGTATACAGCAACGATTTGATCTGGCGTTACATCTTTTGAACCCAATCCATAGCGACCACCAATGACAGCTGGCCGGATCGCTGCATCATAAAGGGCACTTTGGACATCTAAAAGCAGAGACTCGCCGTTTGCTCCCGGCTCCTTGCTACGGTCTAAAACGGCAATTGCTTTGACCGTTGATGGAAGTTTTTCCAAAAAGACTTCTAATGGAAATGGTCGATACAAATGAATCGTCAAGACCCCGACTTTTCTTCCTTGTTTGAGCAAATGATCCACCGTCTGTTGTACAGTCTGAGCAGAAGAACCCATTGTTACAATTACTTCTTCCGCATCAGCACAGCCATAATAATCGACCAAATCATAGTTGGTTCCGCGCAAATCATTAATGGCTTTCATGTATTTGCGAACTGTTGCCGGTAACGCATCGTAATGGGCATTGACCGTTTCTCGCTGTTGAAAATGAATATCAGGGTTTTGATTCGTTCCGCTAATCGTTGGATGGTTTGGATTCATTGCCTTTTCGCGAAAAGCTGCTAATTTTTCTTGATCGATCAATTGAGCCAATTCACTGTATTCAAGTACATCAATCTTCTGAATCTCATGGCTGGTTCGAAAACCATCAAAGAAATTCAGAAAGGGAATTCCACTTTCAATCGCCGCTAAATGAGCCACAGGTGCAAGATCCATAACTTCTTGAACACTGCTTTCCGCCAACATCGCAAAGCCTGTTTGGCGCGCCGCCATCACGTCTGTATGGTCACCAAAAATATTCAATGCATTCGTAGTGACTGCTCGGCTGGCAACGTGAAATACGCCAGGCAAACGTTCTCCCGCGATTTTGTACATATTTGGAATCATCAACAGCAATCCTTGCGAAGCTGTATAAGTCGTCGTTAAAGCCCCAGTCTTTAATGAACCATGTACTACACCAGCTGCTCCTGCTTCTGATTGCATTTCAACCACTTTAACTGGTTGTCCAAAAATATTTTTCTTTCCGCTGGCAGACCATTGATCTACCAATTCCGCCATTGTTGAACTAGGGGTAATAGGATAGATTGCGGCTAATTCTGTAAAAGCATAAGAAATATAGGCTGCCGCTGTATTTCCGTCCATTGTTTTTTTCTTGCGCATCTCTCTAACTTCCTTTATCTTCCATTTTGAGCATTCTCACACAATCCATTATAGCTGAAAAATCTACATGAATAAATACTGCAAATCAAAATAGCAGCGATTTAGTGAAAGAGCAAACGATACAGTTTCTATCGAATCTAAGTTTTTTTCACAAATTTCATTTGGTTGTTTCCCTTTTCTTTCTTGTTGAAATTCTGTTAAACTTAAAAAAAAAGGAGGATGAAACATGGATATTTCAATTATCAAAGCTGAAGAAACAAATACGACCACTGGAATCAAGATTGGTGATGAAAATGCTAAGCCGATCATTGAATTCATGAACCTTCGTTGTCCTTATTGCCGCAAATGGTTTGAAGAGTCATTGCCGATCCTAACCGAAGCTGTTGCTGCGGGAAAAATTCAACGAGTGATCAAATTATTCGATAAAGAAAAAGAGTCTCTTCAACGGGGAAATGTGATGCATCGGTTTGTAGCAACGGATAATCCTGCTCAAACGATCGCAGATATTACCAAAATCTATCAAACACAAGATCAATGGGGACATTTAACTTTAGAGGGGGTTGCAGAATTTGCGCAAAACCAACTAGGATTAACCGAACATAACCATTCCACGTATGCTGGTGAAATCGTGGAAGAAGCCCGAAAAGCAAATATTCAATTTGTGCCGACCGTTATCGTAGGCAGTCACATTTTTGATGAATCAATCTCAGCGGATGAGTTGACACAATTGATCAACGAATAAAAACCTGTGCCACAGTTCTAACAGCAACTCACTCTTGAAGGATTCTCGACTCGCACGAGCGGTCCAACGAAGCTAAAACTACTTGACACTTAGCCGTTTTAACTTCATTCTATCTCTTCAACTGTTGTCTTGTTATGACCTGTGGCACAGGTTAGTTTAACTGACTTTATCTCGTAAACGATCCGCAAATTCATTGATTTTACGGATTCGATGGTTGATGCCTGATTTGGAGATCGCTCCAGAAGGAATCATCTCTCCTAACTCCTTTAAGCTGACTTCAGGATGTTCCAATCGCAATTCTGCAATTTCCTGCAGCTTCTCTGGAAGAGCTCCCAGTCCCACCCGTTGTTGAATAAATTCAATATTGTCAATCTGTTTGGAAGCTGCATCGATGGTCTTGTTCATATTTGCTGTTTCACAGTTCACCAAACGATTGACTGAATTGCGCATATCGCGGACAATCCGAACATCTTCAAACTTGAGCATCGAATTGGTGGCGCCGATCAATGTGAGAAAATCGGCAATTTTTTCTGCTCCCTTTAAATAAGAAATAAAGCCATTTCGCCGTTCAAGGGATCGCGCATTCAATCCATAATAGTTCAACATATCGCAGATATCTTGATTGTGCTCTTCATAGATCGAATAGATTTCCAAATGATAGCGACTAGTCTCTGGATTGTTGACTGAACCTGATGCCATAAACGCCCCCCGTAAATAGGAACGCATTTTTTGGGCATTCCCCATAATTTCATCCGATACATGACTATGAAACATCAATCCATCCATAATATCCAAATCCAACAATACACGTTTGGTCTCTTGTTTTAAGCGAACGATGTAAACATTGTTCTTTTTCAACTTCATTTTTCTGCGAACCAACAGCTCGCTTCGGACATTGTAGTGATCTTTCAATAAGGAATAAATCCGCCGAGCAATGGCTGCATTTTCTGTTTGCACATTGAGAACGAACTGCTGGTTATTAATACTTAGCGATCCATTCATTCGTATCAAAGCAGCTAATTCCGCTTTTGCATGTTCCCGATGTACTTCTAGTGATGTCAGTTCCTTTTTGACTTCTGCTGCAAAGGACATGGCGTCGCCTCCTTTCTAGATTTTGGCACCGTAGACGATCCGCAGTAATTCATCGATTACTTTATCACCGTCATGAAAGACACCGCCATCACGTAACTCTAAGAAATCCGCTGAAACCACGCGACAACTTTCATTCCGCAGTCCTTGGAAATCATGTTTCACTTGGACAAGGTATTCATCGTAGATTTCTGGATCCATATAGCCTTCTGGGACCTTCTCTGTATTGACTAACACGGTATCAATAAAAGACTTCCCTAAATGTTGATGCAAAACCCGAACATGATCTGCATCAGTAAAGTGTTCTGTTTCCCCTTTTTGTGTCATGATATTGCAGATGTAAACAGTCTCCGCTGCCGTTTCTAGCAACGCCTGTCCGATCTCACTGATCATCAAATTCGGTAAGATACTCGTAAACAAGCTCCCCGGTCCCAATACGATCATATCAGCTTCCAATATCGACGTCACAACTTTACGGGCAGCTTTGGGTTCATTTTCGTCATCTTGATTCCGCACAAACACGTGATCGATGGTTTTACGATCCAAGGCAATTTTGGATTCTCCCACTGCTTCTGTCCCGTCTTTAAAAACAGCGTGCAAAATCAAAGGTTGGTCAGAAGAGGGATAGACATGGCCATCAATGTGCATGATTTTTGAAAGTATCTGGATTGCTTCATAGGTACTGTTGCGCATTTCCGCAATGGCGGCAATGATCAAATTACCTAAGGCATGGTTTGCAAGAAATTTGTCTTCTTTCTTGAACCGATACTGAAAAATATCATTATAGAGTTGCGGCATATCTGACAAAGCAGCCAACACATTGCGCAAATCACCTGGAGGCGAAATAGAGGAAACTAGGTTGCGGATTTCACCACTGCTGCCGCCATCATCTGCGACCGTCACAATTGCTGTGATATCAACACCTTGATTCCGCAAACTTTTTAAAATGACCGGCAGGCCAGTTCCGCCCCCAATGACAACGATCTTAGGTTTACGGATTCGATAGGTTTTCATTTTCATGATCGATTCACCGTCTCTTTGCGTTTGTCTTTGTCGCGATGGGTCACATTGACTTTGTAATTTTTTGCTAAAGCAGCGCTGATCCGTTCAGATAAAGCGACCGAACGATGTTGTCCGCCCGTACAACCAATTGCGACCGTCAAACTGCTTTTTCCTTCTTTGATATACCCAGGCATTATAGTTTCAAGCAATGTCTCAAATTGCTGATAAAACTCTTCAGTTTCTGGAAAAGACATGACATAGTCATATACGGTTTCATCTTTTCCCGTTAGCGGACGCAATTCAGGAATATAATGTGGGTTTGGTAAGAATCGCACGTCCATCACGATATCCGCATCGATAGGCAATCCGTATTTAAAGCCAAAAGAAACAACTTCCACCCGAAATCCATGTTCATGGGAAGAACGAAATTCTTGATTAATCTTTTCTCGCAGCTGTCTTGGTGTTAAAGTTGTCGTGTCAATCACGATATTCGCTTTTGTCTTCAAGTCTTCCAGGATCGCGCGCTCTTTACGGATCCCTTCCGTTATTAAGCCGTCCATCGCAAGGGGATGGGCTCTGCGTGTCTCTTTATAACGAGAAACCAACTCATTGTCTGTAGCATCTAAGAACAATATTTTCGTATCGATGAATCGAGTATTCTCGATATCGATCAGCATGCTTTGGATTTCTTCAAAAAAGGAACGCGAACGCAAATCGACGACCAATGCAATTTTGGTCACTTTCCCTGACTCTTTGATCAATTCCCAGAATTTAGGAATTAAACTGGGAGGCATGTTGTCAATACAAAAATAGCCCATGTCCTCAAAACTTTGAATAGCAACGGTTTTTCCTGCTCCACTCATACCAGTGATGATCACTAGTTCTAAATTATCTACTTCTGTCATCGTAAAACTCCTTCCTCACTCATTAACAGTATATCATGCCGGGCGTATCATTTAAACACTACCGCACAAAAAAAGCATCAACATGAGAGTTGACTCCCATGTCAATGCCTCGCTCAATTTCGATAAGTTAACGCTTTTTCAATTGTTCGATCGACTAAAATCGATTGCGCATCGACTACCGGATAAGGATTATTTTCCGTGAACTCTTCCATCAATGAAAGTTCGGTACAGCCTAGAACGGCTTTCTCACAACCAATTTTATGCGTTACTTCTTCTAAGATCTCAAAATAAAGATCTTGGTCTAATGTATCAGATTCTTTGATCCGATCATAAATCAATGTATTTACTTTTTGTTGTAATTGCGGCTCAGGCAAGTAGACATCAAAGCCACAAGCACGTAACTCAGCTTCATAAATCCCAGCCTTGATACTACCTTCTGTTCCTAAAAAGGCCACTTTCCCGGTAACACCTTCTTTTTTCAAAGATTTAGCAGCTTCCCGCGGCATGTGAAGCAGCGGAATCGGTGTGGCTTCTTGCAACTGATCAAAGAAATAATGCGCAGTATTACATGTCAGCACAATAAAATTTGGCTGTAATAAGTTCTGTTTAGCGATATCATCAAGCAAATAAGGAACAGGATCTTCTAAATCGTTGTTCAAGATATACGCAGTGCGATCTGGCACTGTCGCATGATTGAATAACACATAGTTCAAATAATCTTGGTCTTTATGAGCAACGGTTCGACGGTTCAAGATTCGTACAAAACTTTCAGTCGCCATCGTTCCCATTCCACCTAAGATACTGAAGAAGTTTTCCATAGACTAGCCTTCTTTCGAATGGAAATGCAGTTTAAATCGTTTGTTGTAAAGATAGAACATTCTTTTTAGTAGAATCCAACGTTTGATGGAGAGATCTTTGTCATAAAAAACGGTAGTCCCCCAGCGATTTTCGGCTAACAGTTTTTTAGCCCGTTCTTTTTCTTCATTTTCATTGGCATAATCCAAAAAGATGTTTTTCGGTACACCCAACCAAAGCTTCGCTGTTGGAGCGTCTGCTTTCCCATAAACAGTTTCTTGGAAAGGCACATCAAATACTAAGTCCTCTGTCAGAAATTTAGCAAGATTCAATCCACTCAATGTGATGAAAAAGCTACTTCTCCCCTGACGAAGATTGATTTCAAATAATTTGTATTGCCCATCTCGGCTATCATATTTCAAATCAAAATTGGCAAAGCCAACATATTGAATTTGTTTTAAGAACGTCGAAATCATTTGATAGATTTGTTGGTTTTCATCCGGCAGAATAACCACGTAATTGCCGACTGCTCCAGGAGTTGGATCTTCTAAAAGTGGATGACCCAATGCCATCACTCGTACATTATGGTCTTTGTCAACATAGGCATTCAGCACACGCATATTGCTGTCATCCCCTGGAATAAAATCTTGCACGATCATCTCGTAATTATAGCCAGCTTGATAAATCCGCTCAACAATCTTATCGAACTCGGCACGATCTTCAATAATAAATGCTTTTTTCCGTCCCTCGAAATCAACGGATAACCAAGCGACACTATTTGCCGGTTTCAATGCCACGGGAAACTCAAATGGCAGTTCTTGAGTAAAGCGGCCATCCTCTAATAGATCTGGTGTCAAAATAAAAGTTTTTGGATAAGGTAAGCCGAACTCTTCACACACTTCATAGAAACTCACTTTATTGATCAATCGTTTCAACAAAGAATAATCATTCGCAATAAATGTGTAATATGACGCTAAATCTGCTTTATGTTTTGCTAACAATTCAGCATAACCGTCCCCGCAAGGAATCAACAAATAAGTCATAGAGGGATCGTTATAAGTGGTTTTTGCCAAATCAATCAATGTATCTAAAAAACCAGGATCATGATCAAATCCTGCTACTTGATTGACCTTGACGATTTTGCTATAGCGGGTGGGGGCAAGCTGTGTCCCAGCATAAGCAATTGACTGGATGCCATATGCTTCGTGAAAGGCTCTTGCCATACCATAGACATTCATATCGCTTCCTAACAAAATAGGAACGAATTTTTCCGGATTCATAAAACCACTCTCTCTTTTGCATATATAAATTTAGATTTTTACCTATTTACTTTGTTACAACAGACCTATAATACCATAAAGAAAAAAGCAATCAAAGTATGTACCTCTGATTGCCTTCCTCTTCTTTGAACGGATAGAACTTATAGGTCGTTTATTCTGTTACGAATAGACATTTACCTATTGCTATTTTAACAAATAAACGGTGCATTACAAGAGTTATTTGAGAATTTGCAGAATTATTACAGTAAATATTAAATTTTGCTAAAATCCCCTTTATCTCCGCCTTTATCCTACCTCTCTCATAAGACTTTCTTGAGGTATTTTCCAGTATAGCTTTCAGGAACTGCTGCAATCTCTTCAGGTGTACCAGTTGCAAGGATCGTTCCTCCGCCCTCGCCGCCTTCTGGACCTAAATCAATCACATGATCTGCTGATTTGATCACATCAAGATTATGCTCGATCACTAGAACTGTATTCCCTGCATCAACAAAACGCTCCAAGACTTTCAATAAACGAGCAATATCATCCGTATGCAAACCAGTTGTAGGTTCATCTAGTATATAGAAGCTTTTTCCGTGAGAATTTTTGTGGAGTTCACTGGCAAGTTTCATTCGCTGTGCTTCCCCACCTGATAAAGTAGTTGCCGGTTGCCCCATTGTGACATACCCTAAACCTACATCAACAATCGTTTGTAATTTTCGATGGATCTTAGGAATATGTTTGAAGAATTCGACAGCATCTTCGACTGTCATGTCAAGGATCTCTGCTATATTCTTCCCTTTGTAATGCACTTCGAGGGTTTCTGAATTGTATCGTTTGCCATGACAAACTTCACAAGGAACATACACATCGGGCAAGAAATGCATCTCGATCTTAATGATTCCATCCCCTTTACATGCCTCACAACGTCCGCCGCGGACATTAAAACTAAAGCGTCCTTTTTTATAACCACGCACTTTTGCTTCATTGGTTTTTGCAAACAAGTCACGAATGTCGTCAAAAACACTTGTATAAGTTGCCGGATTACTTCGAGGGGTTCGCCCGATGGGACTTTGGTCAATGTCGATTAGCTTTTCGATTGCTTCATATCCGGTTAGTTTCTTATATTTTCCCGGTTTGTTCGAATTGCGGTTGATTTTTTGTGCTAAAGCTTTTTTCAAAATTTCATTCACCAATGTTGATTTTCCCGAACCAGATACCCCAGTCACAGCAATAAACTTTCCAAGAGGGAAATCAACGCTGACATTTTTCAAGTTGTTCTCAGCTGCTCCAGTCAAGCGAATGGACTGTCCATTTCCCGCTCGACGTTCTGCCGGCGTTGGAATCTCCCGTTTTCCTGAAAGATATTGTCCAGTCAGCGAATGTTCATTAGCCGCAACTTCCTCTGGGGTCCCTGCTGCAACAATCTCACCGCCAGCATGGCCAGCTCCCGGACCCACATCAATCAAATAATCGGCAGAACGCATGGTGTCTTCATCATGTTCGACCACAATCAATGTATTGCCAAGATCTCTCATTTTACGCAATGAATCCAATAAGCGGTCATTGTCTCTCTGATGGAGACCGATCGAAGGTTCATCCAAGATATAAAGCACACCAGAAAGATTGGAACCAATTTGTGTCGCTAAGCGAATACGTTGAGCTTCGCCCCCAGACAAAGTGCCAGACGCACGGCTTAAGGTCAAGTAATCCAATCCCACATTGCGCAAAAAACTTAACCGGTCATCGACTTCTTTGACGATCGGTTTTGCAATCATCTTTTCTTGTTCGGAAAGAGTTAGTTTTTCGACAAATGATAACGCATGATTGATTGCCATCTCACTAAGTTCACCAATATGCTTGCCATTCACTTTGACGGATAATGCTTGCGGGTTTAGCCGGTAGCCATGACAGGTTTTACAGGTCAATTCTGTCATGTACAGACGCATTTGTTCCCGGGTGAAATCACTATTGGTTTCATGATAGCGACGTTTGATATTAGGAAGAATTCCTTCAAAGGGTACTTCAACGTCCCGTACACCGCCAAAATCATTTTCATAATGAAAATGGAACATTTCGCCATTGGAACCATTCAAAATAATTGCTTGGTGTTCTTCTGGCAAATCTTCAAAAGGCGTGTCCATGTCAATATTGAATTCCAAGCAAGCTTGTTCCAGCATTTGTGGATAATATTGTGAACTGATGGGATTCCAAGGAACGATCGCACCTTCACGCAACGTTTTGCTAGTATCAGGAATCACTAGATCAGTATCAACTTCTAATTTTACCCCTAATCCATCACAATCCGGACAAGCCCCAAAAGGTGCATTGAAAGAAAACAAACGTGGTTCTAACTCGCCTACTGTGAATCCGCAATAAGGACAAGAATAATGTTCACTAAACAACATTTCTTCTTGACCAATCACATCTACTACAGCATAGCCATCTGCCAAACGCAATGCGGCTTCAAAAGAATCAAACAATCGTGAACGAATCCCCTCTTTCACAACGATCCGGTCAATCACGATGGCGATGTCGTGTTTTTTATTTTTTTCCAGTTCAGGTGCTTCAGAAACATCATAGATTTCACCGTCTACTCGAATCCTCACATACCCTTCTCGTTGAATCATTTCGAAAACTTTTTTGTGCTGCCCTTTCTTTTGATAAACGATCGGCGCCAACAACTGGATCTTTGTCCGATCTGGCAATGCCAGCACTTCGTCGACCATTTGTTCCACTGATTGACTAGTGATCTCAATATGATCATTCGGGCAGATAGGGTGTCCAATACGGGCATACAACAGACGCAAGTAGTCATTGATCTCAGTCACCGTACCGACCGTTGAGCGAGGATTCTTACTCGTCGTTTTCTGATCAATGGAGATCGCTGGACTCAGTCCATCGATACTATCCACATCTGGCTTGTCCATTTGTCCTAGAAATTGTCGTGCATATGCAGACAAGCTTTCCACATACCGCCGCTGTCCTTCTGCATAAAGGGTATCAAACGCCAAGGAGCTCTTTCCTGAACCAGATAAACCGGTCACAACAACCAGTTTATCTCTAGGAATCGTCACATCAATGTTCTTTAAATTGTGTGCGCGAGCGCCATGGATTACGATTTTATCATTTGCCATTCTCTTGTCTCCTTTTACTCAGCTGCTTTCAATTCCAAGATCGTGTCTCGTAAAGTAGCTGCAGTTTCAAAGTCTAATGCTTTTGCGGCATCTTTCATTTCTTTTTCCAGTTTCAATAAGAGGGTTGCTTTCTCTTCACGAGTCATGTCTTCATACGAAGTGGTTGTATAATCGCCTGACTCTTCCGCGACTTTCGTAATAGCGATCAAATCGCGAATTTCCTTAATGATCGTTTTTGGTTCGATGCCATGCTCTTTATTATACGCCTCTTGGATACTGCGGCGGCGACTTGTTTCATCAATCGCTCGCTGCATAGAGTCAGTCATTTTATCCGCATACATGATCACTTTACCATCAGAATTCCGAGCAGCTCGACCAATTGTTTGGACCAAAGAACGCTCACTCCGTAAGAATCCTTCTTTGTCTGCATCTAAGATCGCTACAAGAGAAACTTCAGGAACGTCGATCCCTTCTCGAAGCAGATTGATACCGACTAATACATCAAATTCACCAAGCCGCAAATCGCGAATGATTTCTGTCCGCTCAAGTGTCTTGATATCACTGTGAAGATACTTGACTTTGATCCCCAATTCTTTGAAATAATCGGTGAGATCCTCCGCCATTTTTTTCGTCAATGTGGTGACAAAGACCCGCTGATCTTTTTCTACCCGTTCATTGATTTCTCCTACTAGGTCATCGATTTGCCCCATGATTGGGCGAACCTCTACTACTGGATCCAATAATCCTGTTGGACGAATGATCTGTTGGATAACGGTATCTGTTTGTTCATGTTCGTAAGGTCCCGGCGTTGCTGAGACATAAACGATTTGATTCACATGTTTTTCAAATTCTTCTAAACGTAACGGTCGGTTATCTAAAGCAGAAGGCAAACGGAAGCCATAATCCACTAACATTTGTTTGCGGGCACGGTCGCCGTTATACATCCCACGAATCTGGGGCATCGTTACGTGAGACTCGTCGATCACAATCAGGAAATCATCAGGAAAGAAGTCCAGCAACGTATAAGGTGGTTCGCCTTCTTTACGCCCATCCATGTGTCGTGAATAGTTTTCGATCCCGGATGTATAGCCCATTTCCCGCAACATTTCAATATCATAATTGGTGCGTTGCTCTAAACGTTGTGCTTCCAATAATTTGTTCTCACTTCGAAGAACAGCTAATCGATCTTCGAGTTCTTTTTGTATCGAAGCGATAGCATGTTCCATATGGTCTTCGTTGGTCACGAAGTGAGTAGCTGGGAAAATAGAAACGTGTTCTGTTTCCCCTAAAATCTCCCCAGTCAACGCATCCACTTCTCGAATCCGATCGATCTCATCGCCAAAAAACTCAATGCGTAATGCCCGCTCGTCCCGCGATGCCGGAAAAATTTCTACCACATCTCCTCGAACACGAAAGCGGCCCCGTTGGAAATCGATATCATTGCGTTCAAATTGTATGTCGATCATTTCTTTCAATAGTTGATCTCGCGGTTTTTCCATTCCTACTCGTAAAGAAACCACTTGCTTGGCATATTCGATTGGTGAACCCAAACCAAAAATACAAGAGACTGAAGCAACCACGATCACATCGTTGCGTTCCAGTAATGAACTGGTCGCCGAGTGCCGCAGCTTGTCGATCTCATCATTGATACTTGAATCTTTCTCAATGTACGTATCACTGGAAGGTACATATGCTTCTGGTTGATAATAGTCATAATAGCTGACAAAATATTCTACTGCATTATTAGGAAAGAATTCCTTGAACTCACCGTATAATTGACCCGCCAATGTTTTGTTGTGTGCGATAATCAGTGTTGGCTTATTGACCTCTTTGATCAAGTTTGAAACAGTATAGGTTTTCCCTGTTCCAGTTGCCCCCAACAAAATCTGCGCCTTCTTGCCCCCAACGACGCCATCGACCAGTTGATGGATGGCTTCTGGCTGATCCCCTGCCGGCTGATATTTTGAGATTAATTCAAATTCATGGGAAGTCGTTCTTTCGATCATCTTCATTCCCCCTGTATTTATATTTGCGAAGCGTCCATGAAACAAAAAGAAAGCTGACGCTTTTCCATAGAATAGTATACCATAGCGAACATACTTTCGCCATCTTTTGTACTTTTTATTCTGCTAGTTTAACTTTACTTAAGATGTCAGTTTTTCTAACACTCCATGTCAGAAATAGCGCTGTTTTTTGCAAATATTGACCGAAAGACTTGTGTGTTTTTACAAAAATACCTATAATCTAAAAATACGTTAAAATCAAAAGGGGGAATTTTCTTGAAAAGAAAATATATGTTTTATGCACTGTTTTCAGTGATTTTCTGCTTTTTCGCTTTTGCGAACAAGCCAGTCAGTGCAGCAGAAACAACGTATAAAATCGGAACAGACCTGACATTTGCTCCTTTCGAATTTCAAAACGAAAAAAATGAGTATGTAGGGATCGACATTGATCTGTTAAATGCTATTGCTGAACATCAAGGCTTTGCTGTTGATTTGCGCCCATTAGGCTTTGATTCCTCGTTACAGGGCGTCCAATCGAATCAACTTGATGGGATGATCGCTGGGATGAGTATTACAGACGAGCGGAAAGAAACCTTTGATTTTTCAGATCCTTACTTCGACAGTGGGATTCAGATGGCTGTCGCAAAAGACAACCAAGATATCAAATCTTACGCTGATTTGAAAGATAAAACAGTTGGCGCTAAAGTTGGTACCGAGAGTGCTCGTTTTCTAGAGACCAATCAAAAAAAATATGGCTACTCTATCAAAAACTATGATGATGCTAGCGGGCTTTATGGTGCCGTTCGCAATGGAACAGTTGCTGCCATCTTTGATGATTATCCAGTCTTAGGTTATGCGATCAGTAATGGTGAAGCTATGAAACTTGTGGGTGAGCCTGAAAAAGGGGCATCTTACGGGTTCGCAGTCAAAAAAGGCCAAAATCCTGAATTACTGGCTAAATTCAATGCTGGTCTAAAAGAGTTGAAATCCAGTGGTAAATACGACGAAATCGTCGCTACTTATATTGCTTCATCAGAAAGCACTTCTGATTCTCCAAGTGAAATGGTTAAAGTTGAGCCGAAAAAAGACGTCTATCGAATCTCAAGTGACTCTGCATTCGCTCCTTTCGAGTTTCAAAATGAAGACAATGAATATGTCGGAATCGATGTTGATCTCTTAACTAGAGCGGCGGAAATGCAAGGATTCAACATTGAGTTTAATTTCATTGGTTTCTCAGGAGCGCTACAAGCGTTAGATGGGAATCAAGCGGATGGTATGATTGCTGGGATGAGTATCAATGATGAACGCAAAAAAGCGTATGACTTCTCAGACTCCTACTTTGAAAGTGGTATTCAAATTGCGGTCAAAGAAGGAAACGATAGTATCAAGTCTTATGAAGATTTAGAAGGAAAAACAGTTGGTGCTAAAGTTGGTACCGAGAGTGCAGACTTCTTGATTGAAAATGAAGACAAATACGGCTATACCATTAAGTATTATGACGCAGCTGATCAACTTTATGCTGCAGTCAGTGGCGGTCAGATCGACGCCATGATGGATGATTACCCAGTCATTGGCTACGCCATCAGTCAAGGACAAAAATTAAGTACGCCGATTGAAAAAGAAGTGGGCGGACAATACGGGTTTGCCGTCAAAAAAGGCCAAAATCCTGAATTGATCCAAATGTTCAATGAAGCGTTAAAAGAAATGAAACGAACTGGCGAATACGATGAAATCGTCGGCCGTTATATCAAAGACGGTTCGGCTACCGAAAAGAAAGCCGATGAATCAACAATTGCTGGTTTAATCAAAAACAATTACAAAGTTTTGCTAAAAGGTTTATGGAATACCCTGCTGCTTGCATTGATCTCCTTTGCTTTAGCGTTGATCATTGGGATCATCTTGGGACTCTTCAGCGTGTCCCCAATCCGGGCTTTACGTATCTTCGCCGGTATCTATGTCGATATTATTCGCGGGATACCAATGATGGTGTTAGCTTTCTTCATTTTCTTTGGACTTTCGGATGCAATTGGGATTACAATCCCCGACTTTGCTGCAGGAGTCATCACTTTGACACTGAACGCTAGTGCGTATATCGCAGAAATCGTTCGCGGAGGGATCAAGGCTGTTCCTGTAGGCCAAATGGAAGCTTCCCGCAGTTTGGGATTGACCTATACCCGAACCATGCAAAAAATCATTTTGCCGCAAGCCATCAAGATCATGATCCCATCTTTCGTCAATCAATTCGTTATCTCGCTGAAAGATACGACAATCATTTCGGTTATTGGTGTTGTGGAGCTGTTGCAAACTGGTAAGATCATTGTTGCAAGAACCACACAAAGTACCTATGTTTATCTAATCGTTGCTGTCATGTATCTAATTGTTATCACAGCCTTAACAAAACTTGCTAAAGTTTTAGAAAAGAAGGTGAAATAAATGAAGGAAAAAATCTTAGTCGAAAATCTTGTGAAAAAATATGGGGATAACACTGTTTTAAATGATATCAATGTCTCGATCCAAGAAGGCGAAGTCGTTTGTGTCATCGGTCCTTCTGGCTCAGGAAAATCTACTTTCCTACGTTGCTTAAATCGTTTAGAAGAACCTACTAGTGGTGATATCATTATCGATGGTGCTCATCTAATGGATAAAAACACCAATATCAATGCCGTCCGTCAACACATTGGCATGGTTTTTCAACATTTCAATCTGTTTCCTCATCTTTCTGTACTAGAGAATATTATCTTAGCACCGATGGATTTAAAAAAGATGTCCCGTAAGGAAGCTGAATCAAAAGCCATTCAATTGTTAGATACAGTGGGTTTGGCTGACAAAAAAGACATGTATCCAGACAATCTATCTGGTGGTCAAAAACAACGGGTAGCCATCGCCCGTGCATTAGCTATGAATCCTGATGTTATGTTGTTTGATGAACCAACATCTGCGTTGGACCCTGAAATGGTCGGCGACGTTTTGAATGTTATGAAAAAATTGGCAAAACAAGGCATGACGATGGTTATCGTTACCCATGAGATGGGTTTTGCTAAAGAAGTAGCCAATCGCGTGATGTTTATCGATGGTGGAAATTTCCTCGAAGACGGAACACCAGAACAAATTTTCACCAGTCCGAAAAACGAACGGACCAAAGACTTTTTAGACAAAGTCTTGAATATCTAAACAAAATCCGCAGAAAACTTGGACGTTTTCTGCGGATTTTGTTATTTATCTGACATTTTAGTTTCTCGTTGCTGCTTTTTGTGCTGTGTTTCTGAAGCGATTCGTTTCTGCTTTTCACCAAAATAAACTTTTGTATCGATTGGATTGGCTTTGTTGAATCCCCCAGCACCAGTATTCATCATTTGCCCCCAGCCTTTCAGCGGATCTTTTCCTTGTTTCCGCAATTCAGCGTTCTTTTTACGCAATTCTTGCTTCTTCGCTTCTTTCTTTTGCTGCCGCTGCTCCTTTATTTCCTTAAAAAAACTCATCCCATACCCTCCTTTGATCAATAAAGAATTGTTCCAATGACTAGTAATAACAAAACAACAACTGGATACATCAATTCTCTGATCCAGTGTTTTTCTTTCCAAGCTAGATACAGCAAACCACCAATGATCAGCAATAAAATGGTCGGTTCAAACATTAAGCCAATCAAATTACCTGAATAGGTTCTGGTTGTCAGTTGATCACTCCCTGTGCTTAACCTAAAAGAACTGAAACGAAAAAGAATGAAACGACTGAAAACATAACAAGACAAAAACACCAACGAATACCCTTTTGCAAACCAACGAAATAGTTTGCTAAATGGAATTTTTTTCAACAATACTCATTCTCCTTCCGTGATTACATCTTGGACCATGATATCTGAGAGCTGCTGCAGCTGGACTCTCATGACAAGCGACCGATTCTCCGTTAACCATCGGGCTAATTCAGTGCAAGAGGCCGATACATGAACGGCACTTACTTTCACACCATTGTCTTTGACATAATCTAGAATGTCGCCGAAATCATAGAAATTGATTTGATTGGTTAGATCATTGGTAAAATGGAGATTGTCAGGACTATCCCAGCCTAGATTCCCAAAAGTCGGATAATATTTTTCCAAAAAGACCAGTCCTTGCGTGACGCTTTCCGTTACTTGCCGATCATAATCATTTCCTGTTGTCTGACGAACCATTTCATCTGAATAACCAAAAATATTGCCTGAATGATAATCAATACTATAATGTTGAACAGACAAATCAGCCAGTTTTTCCCTTAACTCACTAGGAATTTGAGCATTTTTTAAAGTAATAGAAATTTCAGCCTGCTTGTACTCGCCGAGTGAACGTAAATAGGCGAGAAAGGATTCATAGGTCGAAACCGCATTGCCTGGCTCATAAAGTGTTGCAGAGGGAGCAAATGCGGTCAGCGTATCACTGGAAACAATTGTCTGAACTGCCTGATCAAAAATATAGCGATTTTCGACTGTGTACGCGACAGTTTTCTGATTTCCTAAACGAGAAATGACCGGATAAACGTCCTCTTTCCCCAAAAATGCAAGCAGAGATTGCCGATTGATAGGATCGTAATGGAGGTTTCGCTGTCCCATCTCATACCAATAGTAGCGGTACTTCTCTAACGTATCATTCTTGAGTGCATCTTCCGAATAAGGAGCATTCATCGCCGAAGGAATCGATTGATAATCCTCGCGGTCATTCCCCGTTGCACGATAATAGGCTAATGGTAAAAAGTAGCATAAAACAAGTACCACCATCCCCCAAAACAACACGCTATAGATCATTTGGAGTACCATGCTTTTCTTTGTACGATCCACTGATTTTTGTAATCGCTGGTACTGTTTTTTATCCATGTGACCACCTGCTTTTCACTTGTTTTCTCGCTTGAAAAACACGAGATTTCACTGTACTTAACGTTAGATTTAATATTTCTGCTATTTCTTGATAGCTATAACCGCGAATCGCCAATATCAAAGGATGTCTTAATTTGTTAGGTAATTGATTCACATGACGGAGCGCTTCTTCTTTTTCAAGACTATCTTGGTCTTCGATAGGAATCTCCTGCATCAAAGTATCGACTTCTTCCGCTACCAAAAGATACCGCTTACGACGGTAAAAATCATATAGTGTAAACTTAGCAATCGTAAAGAGCCATCTCTCAAAGTCATCTGGCTTTGTCTTTGGCAAAGCCAAAAAAACTTTAATAAATACATCTTGCGTTAAATCCTCTGCTTGGTACTCATCACCCACTCTTTTTTGAAAGTAGTGCTGAATTTTCTCGTAATAGATCTGATAAATCTCCTCCAACACTACCCCTCCTTACTTATATAGACGAGTGAACAACAAAAAAGTTGCAAAAAAATATTATAGTAAGAATAGTATATCACTGTTACTTACGTATCCAGAAGGTTCTTTCTACGTAACAAAACAAAAAAAGCTGTAAACCACACTGAAATGTTTCGTGTGGCTTACAGCTTTTTTAGAATGGATTTAAGCAAAGACTGTTGACCAGTTCTCCCGTTCGGCTAAAAACTCCCTTGCCAATTGTTGGGCGCCTTCTAAGGTATGGTTGGCTGCCCAGCCGCATTGGACTTCGTTACTAGCTGGAACTTCTGTCGCTTTCAACACATCTTCCATCGTTTTTTCTAACACAGTTAAAATTTCATCATAATCTTCATGATTTAAAACCGTTAGATAAAATCCCGTTTGACAGCCCATCGGAGACCAGTCAACAATGTAATCGGCATGATTACGAATCAATTCTGCGGTCAAGTGCTCTAATGAGTGGAGGCTAGCCATCTCCATATGTGCTTGATTCGGTTGTTTCAATCGAACATCATATTTGATAATCGTATCCTCTGTTCCTTGTTTTTTGTCAGCGACCCGTACATAAGGTGCCTTGACTTTCGTATGATCTAGATTAAAGCTTTCCACGTTCATTTTCATTCTTTTTCTCCTCTCGCTTCGACGAGCCAAACAAAAGCATTGATTTGTTTAAAGCGACTGGTAAAACCATTGGCTCGAAAATAGGTTTCAATATCTGGTATCAAGGGGTAGTATTCTCGTTGCAGATCCGCTGCTAGTCGTAAGTGATTGGCTTTTATTGCCTCCCTTAGGATACTTTCTTTATGGTCAAGGGATAAGAACATCGTATCCCCTAGAATGACTTTTCCGCCTTCAGAAAGCAGCGCTTTATATCTTTTGATCACTCGCTGTTTCTCTGTTTCATTCAAGTGATGAAAGACATAACTAGAAACGATCGTATCGATTGAAAAATCGATCTGAGGAAATCGTTCCATATCTCCATCAATGAAAGTTACCTGTGACAACTCCGGCTTTGCCTCAGCTACTTGACGCATCGCAGCCGATGGCTCGATCGCGAACACTGTTTTCTTTCTGCGGATCAACTCCAACGTCAAATTTCCCGTACCACTACCAAATTCTATCACAGAATCTCCTGCTTTTTCAGCAATATCTGCTAACAATTCTGAATAATGAAGAAAAACCTCCCGATATTCTTCATCCTTCCCTTTAACGGTCTCGTCATATTGCTTGGCCCACTCAGAAAAAATCGGAATGAATTCACGCCCCATCTTCCAGCACCCTTTCTAATCCTTGCTTTAAGTCCGTCCATAAATCGGCAGCGTCTTCAATACCGATAGACAAACGGATCAAGCCATCTTTGATTCCCGCTTTTTCTCTGATTGAAGGTGGAATTGAAGCATGCGTCATGACCGCAGGAACTTCAACTAAACTTTCAACGCCACCTAAACTTTCAGCTAGTGTAAAAATAGTTAGCGATTCAACAAACGCAGCTACTCGGTTTTCGGCTTTTAATTCAAATGAAATCATCCCGCTAAAACCAGACATTTGTTTTTTGGCGATCTCATGTCCTTTATGGCTTGATAACCCCGGATAATAGACGTTAGCTACAGCCGCATGTTCTTGAAGCAACGTGGCGATTTTTTGTGCATTGGCTTGATGGGCTTCCATCCTCAAAGCCAATGTTTTGATGCTCCGCTGAACTAGCCAGCTGTCATGAGGCCCTAATACACCACCTATAGCATTTTGGAGAAATCCGATTTGCTCAGCCAGTTCCGCTTGATTGGTTACGACTAACCCAGCAACGACATCACTATGGCCCCCCAGATATTTCGTTGCACTATGAATGACAATATCAGCACCTAATGCCAGTGGACGCTGAAAATAAGGTGTCGCAAATGTATTATCAACGATGGTCAAGAGATCCTTTTTCTTAGCAATCGTGGCAACTTGTTGAATATCTGTGATTTTCAACAAAGGATTAGTAGGCGTCTCCAGAAAGATTCCTCTTGTTTCTGGCCGAATCGCTGCGGCAATCCGCTGAATCGCTTGGGGATCATCAGTCTTGACCAATGTATACGTCAGTCCATTTTTTTTGAAGATTTTCTGAAGCAGTCGAAAGGTGCCTCCATAGACATCATCTCCCAACAAAATATGGTCTCCGGACTGAAATAAAGAAAAAATAGTATGGGTTGCTGCTAAACCTGAAGCAAAAGCAAACCCACGTATGCCTTCTTCCAGTTCAGCAATCAGTTCTTCTAATGCAAACCGTGTAGGATTGCCCGAACGAGAGTACTCATATTGTTTTGGCTGTCCCACAGCTACTTGCTTGTAGGTAGACGTTTGATAGATAGGTACACTGACAGCACCCGTTTCTTGATCTTGACTGATCCCAGCGTGAATCAATTTTGTGCGAAATTCCATGTTTATGCCTCCTCTAGTTGACCATAAATATTTTTTGACAAGTAGCGATCTCCACTATCAGGAAAGATAGTGACGATCGTGCTTCCCTTTGGCAGTCGCTTGCTTTCTCGGATAGCGGCTGCAAATGCTGCACCACTGGAACTGCCTACCAATAGACCATGACGAGCTGCCAGCAACCGGGTATAATAAAATCCCTCTGGATCACTGATAGTCTCAATGCTGTCTGGCATAAGATTCTTAAAAAAGAGCGGCCTCTCTTCAACGCCTATCCCTTCGATCGCATGTTCGTGAGCAGGTCCACCATTCAAGATAGAACCCTCTGGTTCCACAGCAATCAAACGTATAGTAGAATCTATCGACTTTAAGTACGCGCCTGTCCCGGCGAAAGTCCCACCACTCCCCACTCCTGCTATAAAACTGTCAATTTTCCCAGGAATTTCTTGAACGATTTCCGGACCTAGTGTTCGATAATAAGCAGCCGGATTTTGTTCATTTTCAAACTGTAGCGACAAAAAAGAGTTTGGCAATTGATCAGCAAGAAATTTGGCTTTCCTGATTGCTCCTTGCATGCCTTCTTGACTAGGTGAGTGAATGATTCGTGCTCCTAAGGCTTTAATTAGTTGTTGCTTTTCTTGACTGAATGTATCTGGAATCACAAAAAGCATGTCTAATCCATATGCCAAACCGGCTAAAGCTAAGCCAATCCCAGTATTGCCAGCGGTGGGTTCAATCACGGTTGTGTCTTTCGTTATTCTTCCAGCAGCAACAGCTTCCGAGATCAAATAACTGCCTAATCGGTCTTTGATACTACCTCCTGGGTTTAAGTATTCTAATTTCGCATAGATTCGGCTTTGGCTTTCTCCGCCGTAGTCAGTGGCTAAAAACTGAAAAATCGGTGTCTTACCAATTAATTCTTTAATATCTGATACGATCATGGGCAACCTTCTTTTCAATGAAATTTTTGTTGTCAGTCCGCTAAAGTGCTGCAGCAAATCAGAGGCACTGCGTTTTACAATTGGTCATTCCTAGGTGATCACCTGCTTAAAAAGGCATGATCTGTCTTTGTTTACAGATCTTTGCAAGGTAAATCAAAGCAAACAAAAAGAGGCACTGACTATTCAATCAGTACCTCTTAGAGAATGACTCTGGGACTCTTTCACAACGAAAGAGACTCTTAGAGTGATTTATCCAGATGAGAGAACGATTAATAGGCATGACAAATCAGTATGCTGCTTTTTAGCACCATACAACAACAACATACCAATGCAAAGTTGTTGTTTGTCATGTCTACGTCCCCTCCTTTTTAAGCTTGTAAACAAAATAGCATGGGAAAAAATAGAAGTCAATCTTTTTTTCTTTGTGAAAATTTTTTGGTGACATATGCATCGACAGCCTTAAACGCATTTGCTACCTCTTCTGCCGTGATCTTAAAGGGCATTCGATGGATCGTTTCATTAGGGATAGTGGCTTGAATACCGATCGCCAGTAATTCCTGATCGTTAAGTGAGTCCATCTGCATTTCTGCTAGCTTTGTTGGTAACCCCAGTGCTTGATATAACCAAATATAACGATCCAACTCGTTTGTATCTTGTTCCAACAGCAATTGCATCAACGTCGTATAAGCAATTTTTTCTCCGTGAGAAAGTTGGTGGAACTTCCCAGTAACGGCTGTCAACCCATTATGGATCGCATGAGCTGCTGCTAGTCCGCCACTTTCAAATCCTAGTCCGCTCAAAAGTGTATTCGCCTCCACTACTTGATCAAAAGCGGCTGTTACCTGTTGCTGTTGATTGGCCTTATAGGCAGCCACCCCATTGGCAAACAGCACTGCTTCACATTTCTCAGCAATTGCCAGAGCTGCTAAAGTCGGTCGGCCTCCTACGAGATTCTGAGCGCCGCTTTTAGCTACTGCTCTGGCTTCAACATACGTCGCCAATCCATCAGCGATGCCGAAAGTTAATAATTTTGCAGGTGCCTTGGCTAACAGAGTTGTATCAACCAAGACCAGTTCTGGATTCTTCGGATAATAACCATACTGTTCAAACTTTCCTTCTTCCGAATAAAGAACCGAGATGGAGGAGGTAGGGGCATCTGTTGAGGCAACTGTTGGTACGACAGCAACCGCTTTCTTCAATTGATGGGCCACTGCTTTTCCGGTATCGATCACCTTTCCCCCACCAAGAGCAACAACTGCTGTCACTTCTGCTCTTTCTGCTTCTTTTGCAATACGTCTGATTTCTGCATTGGAGGATTCACCGCTGAAATTTGCTAAGGTTACTTCGATTCCTTGATGGGCTAAATCTTTTGCCAGTTCTTCGCCAGCAATCCTCCAAACAAATGGATCGGTTATTAGTAATAGTTTATCTCCTAATGAGCTAATATAGTGCAAGCCTTTTTTTAATACGTTTTCTCCTTGAATGTAGCGCTGCGGACTAACAAATATTTTTTCCATGGACTCTCCTTCTTTCAGTATTTAAACTAACTCCCAATATTGTTAAAAAATTCACAAATACTAGTAAAAGCGCAGCCTGAAAAAGTGTTTTCTTCAGGCTCCGCTTATTATTTTTTCTTGCCACCAAAGGCATCTTTCATTTTATCAAAAAATCCTTCAGGTTGTTGCTCATTGGTTACATGGCCGCTTGCTTTTGCATAGGCCCGTAACGCTTCTTTTTGTTCTTCATTCAAATTCTTTGGTGTGATCAACTTAACTTTGACTTGTTGGTCGCCATTGCCATTGCCGCGTAATTTTGGTGCTCCTTTGCCTCTTAGACGGAAATTCGTGCCCGTCTGGGTACCAGCAGGAATCTTCAATTTGACATTTCCGTGAACAGTCGGAACGTTGACCTCGTCACCTAAAGCTGCTTGAACAAAGTTCAATGGTAATTCGTAATAAATTTCGGATCCATCACGATCAAAGATATCACTTTCCTCAACACGGAAAACGACATACAGGTCTCCATAAGGTCCACCATTGCTGCCAGCTTCTCCTTGACCGGATAGGCGCATTTGTTGGCCATCTTCCACGCCAGCGGGTACATTGACTTTGACGCTATGTTTTTTCTTTTCGTGTCCTGTTCCATGACAAGTCGTACAAGGCTCTTTGATTTCTTTCCCTGTACCGTGACATACATCACAGGTTTGACGACTCATGACACGACCAAGAGGTGTTTGACGTTCCACATTGATCGTACCTGAGCCATGACATTTATGACAGGTCTCAGGTTGTGTTCCTGGTTTTGCACCATTACCGCCACAAGTATGACAGGTTTCTTCGCGGTTATACTGGATATTTTTTTCCACACCAAAAATCGCTTCTTCGAAAGAAAGATCGACAGCATATTGCAAATCAGCTCCTTGTCGCGGAGCATTTGGATTTGCCGTTCTGCCACCGCCGCCAAAGAATGATTCAAAGATGTCTTCAAATCCACCAAAGCCGCCACCGGAGAATCCCCCACCGTTAAAGCCGCCAAAGCCGCCGCCATAACCACCACCGTAGTTCGGATCAGTTCCCGCGTGACCATATTGATCATAGGCAGCTCGTTTTTGAGGATCGCTCAGTATTTCGTATGCTTCAGAAATTTCTTTGAATTTTGCTTCTGCATCAGGTTCTTTATTGATGTCTGGATGATACTTTTTGGAAAGCTTCCGATATGCTTTTTTTATTTCGTCATCCGAAGCCCCTTTTTGTAGACCTAAGACCTCATAATAATCTCTTTTGTCTGCCATTGGCTTCCCTCCACTATTTTCTTGCGTCCCTCGTATTTTAGCATATAATTTGCTTCAGAAAAATACGTTTCAGAAATTCATAAGAAAAAGCCAAAGTGGTGACTTTGGCTTTTTCACAAACAGCGATTATTTATCGTCGCCGTCTACTTCTTCAAAATCGGCGTCTACCACATCGTCTGCGCCGCCTTGTGCAGCTTCTGGATTTTCTTGTGCTTGTTGTTGTGCAGCTTGCTCATACAACTTCACTGTCAAGTTTTGTACGATTTCGTTTAATGCATCGCGTTTTGTTTTCATTTCTTCGATATTGTTTGCATCGACAGCAGCTTTCAACTCATCACGAGCTTCTTCCGCTTTCTTCACTTCATCGGCATCTACTTTGCCTTCAAGTTCTTTCAATGTTTTGTCAACAGTGAAGAGTAATGCGTCAACATCATTACGTAAATCAACTTCTTCTTTACGTTGTTTGTCTGCTTCCGCATTTGCTTCCGCATCTTTAACCATCCGTTCAATTTCTTCATCGGTTAGACCTGAAGAAGATTTGATCGTGATTTTTTGTTCTTTTTGAGTTCCTAAATCTTTTGCAGATACATTTACGATACCATTTTTATCAATATCAAATGTTACTTCGATTTGTGGAATTCCTCGAGGTGCTGGTGGAATTTCCGTTAATTGGAATCTTCCTAATGTCTTGTTGTCAGCAGCCATTGGACGTTCACCTTGTAGGACATGGATGTCTACAGCAGGTTGATTGTCTGCAGCTGTTGAGAAAACTTGTGATTTGCTTGTTGGGATCGTTGTATTGCGATCGATCAACTTCGTAAAGACGCCGCCCATTGTTTCGATACCCAATGATAATGGTGTGACATCAAGTAAAACGACATCTTTCACATCACCAGTGATCACGCCACCTTGAATCGCAGCACCCATTGCCACTACTTCATCTGGGTTCACTGATTTGTTTGGTTCTTTATTGGTTTCTTTGCGAACTGCTTCGACAACTGCAGGAATCCGAGTTGATCCACCGACTAAGATCACTTCATCGATTTCAGATTGTGAAAGACCAGCATCTTTTAGCGCTTGACGTACAGGAACTTTTGTCCGTTCGACTAAATCAGCGGTTAATTCATCAAATTTTGCCCGTGTCAATGTCATTTCTAAGTGCAATGGACCAGCATCGCCAGCTGTAATAAATGGCAAGCTGATTTGTGTGCTTGTCACACCTGAAAGGTCTTTTTTCGCTTTTTCAGCAGCGTCTTTCAGACGTTGCAATGCCATTTTGTCTTTACCTAAATCAATTCCATTTTCTTTTTTGAATTCTGCAACCATGTGATCGATGATCTTGTTATCAAAGTCATCTCCACCTAGATTGTTGTCCCCAGCAGTAGACAACACATCGAATACGCCATCCCCTAATTCAAGGATCGATACGTCAAATGTACCCCCACCAAGGTCGAAGACTAAGATTTTTTCGTCTTTGTCTGTTTTGTCTAATCCATAAGCTAAAGCTGCTGCCGTTGGTTCGTTGACGATTCGTTCTACTTCTAATCCGGCAATTTTACCAGCATCTTTTGTTGCTTGACGTTGTGCATCATTGAAGTAAGCAGGAACAGTGATAACTGCTTTGTCTACTTTTTCTCCTAGATAATCTTCAGCAAATCCTTTGATATATTGTAGGACCATTGCAGAGATTTCTTGAGGAGTGTATGATTTCCCTTCAACTTCTACTTTATAGCCAGCTTCACCCATATGACGTTTGATTGATGAAATCGTGTTAGGGTTCGTAACTGCTTGACGTTTAGCAACTTCCCCTACTTGGATCTCGCCGTTTTTAAATGAAACAACAGATGGTGTTGTACGATTTCCTTCTGGATTGGTGATGATTTTTGCTTCGCCGCCTTCTAGGACAGCAACAGCTGAATTAGTTGTACCTAAGTCAATACCGATAATTTTACTCATAAGTAATACGCTCCTTTTCATTCATCGTTCTTTTTTATTTATTGTGCTACGATAACCATACTTGCACGCAAGACACGATCATGCAGCTTATAGCCTTTTTGCAATACTGTGACGATCGTATCCGCAGGCACATCTTCTGTCGCGGGCACGGTTTGTACCGCTTGATGAAGATTTGGATCAAAAGTTTCTCCTTCAGCAGGAATTTCTTCGATTCCTTCTTCTTTCAACGCTTGACGCAAACTTTCCAGCACCATTTCGACCCCTTTTTTCAAGTTAGCCGCTTGGTCTTCTTCAACATTTGCTGCCATTGCCCGTTCCAAATTATCGATCGCTGGCAATAATTTTTTGCCCAAATCTTGCGAACGATATTTTTGTAGCAATTCGCGTTCATTGCGGTTTCTTGCTGTAATATTGGCGATTTCGGCCCGCGCTCGCAAAAATTGATCTTCCAGTTCATTGTTCTTTTCTTTTAAACTGTCGATCTCGCTTTTTTCTACTTCTGTTTCTGATAGACCAGCTGCATCGATCGCTTCTTCTGACGGTTCTGTCAGAGGCTCCTCAGTCGTTTCAAGATCTTTTTCTAACTGTTCTTCTTTTTCTGACACTTGCTACCATCCCTTCTATAATTCACTTATTTGATCATTCACTGTTTGCATCTAGTGTGCGATAGTAATCAGCCAATGTCATTGCTAATTCTCGACGAAAGACATCCATCAGTCCAAACATTCGCGAATAAGGCATACTAGAAGGACCTAATAAAGCAATCGTCCCTTGGCCATGACCTTCGATGTCATAGCTTGCTTGAATCAAACTCATATTTTGGAGTAATTCATTTCCTAGTTCCTGACCAATGCGGATCTGAATAGCAGAATCTCTCGGTGCCAATAATTGTGTAAGTTCCTCTGCGTTTTTCATGAAAGAGTACATCGACTTGAACTGACGAACATCTTGACTTGGTTCAAAATCTAATAGATTCATCCGTCCGCCAACGTAGATTTTCTCTTCAAAGAGGTGACTCAGCATATCATCGAATAAATCAATGATTCCTTCTGTCGTTTGAAAGTACTTGTGCAAAATCATCGGAATCTCTGTTCGCAATCGATGATAGACCGTCATTAGCGGTTCACCCACTAATTTTTCATTGATGATCCGAACCATCTTTTCTAAATCGCTACTATCCATTGATGAAGGTAATGAGAAAATTTGATTTTCAACATTGCCTTTATCCGTAACAATGATAGCAATGATTTGCCGAGCATTCAACGGAACGATCCGAAAGCCAGTCAATTTCCGCTCTTTTACATCCGGTCCTAACGATAAGGCTGTATAACTCGTAAGATTGGATAAGATCGTAGCCGATTGCTGAATGATTTCATTGATTTCATGAAATTCTTTTCCAAAAGAATGGCGAATCGCTTTGATCTCATTTTGATTGACTTTTGATGGTTTTAATAAGTGATCAACGTAATAGCGGTAGCCGGCCATTGAAGGAACACGTCCAGAAGAGGAATGTGTCTTCAACAAGAGACCCGCTTCTTCTAAGGCCTTCATCTCATTGCGGATGGTAGCCGAACTTGCTTCAACCCCATCCTCCATCAATCGTTTGGAGCCCGTAGGCTGACCAGTATCCGTATAATTTTGGATGATGAGGTGTAAAATAGTTTGTTGTCGTTGTGTCAACATCTTATCCACTCCTCCGTTAGCACTCTTTCACATTAAGTGCTAACACGATTATAAATATACCATATTCCCTACGAATGTCAAGAATTTGATACAGATTTTTAGCACTCTTATAGTTAAAGTGCTAACTCGCTTCATTGCCCATTTACCAAAAAAAGAAGACCGAAAACAGCTCGATCTTCTTGGTTATTCTTAACTTAATAAAAATTTTTCAAATACATCATTGCCGATAAACATCCCAGACTTTGTTAAATAAACGCGGTCTTCTTCTGAGACTAGCCAACCCTTTTTAGAAAGTTCTTCAACGACATTGCCATAGATCGAATCAAAAGAACAGGCAAATTTATCTGCAAAGGCTGTTTTCGATACACCTTGTTTCTTCCGTAATCCAAGAAACATTTCTTCTTCCATTTGATTGCTGGTCGTTAACGATTCTGTTTCATGGATCGGCAGTTGGTCTTCCCTCAATGGACGCAGATAGTGCTGGATCGGTCCAAAGTTTTTGTATCTCGTCTGTCCGATATAACCACTCGCTCCGGCGCCAAATCCGTAATAGTGTTCATTATTCCAATAAACAAGATTGTGCTTAGACTCATATCCTGGCCGGGCAAAATTACTGATCTCATATTGTGATAAGCCAGCTTTAGCCATTGCAGCGATGGCTTCTTCAAACATTTGCGTCTCAGATTCCTGAGAAGGCAACTCCATTTTTCCTTGCCTTACCCAATTCATGAACATCGTTTTGTTCTCTAAAATCAGTGAATACATAGCATAGTGAGGCAAACCTAAATCAATCGCTCGTGTTAGCGTATCTCGAAAACTTTCCATCGTTTGTCCAGGTAAAGCATAAATCAGATCGATCGTAATATTTTGAAAATCGTGTTTATCTAACAACTGAATCGTTTGGTAGACATCGTCTGCCGTGTGCTTGCGGCCAATTTTCTTTAACAAGCGGTTGTCAAAAGTCTGCACCCCCATCGACAACCGATCAATGCCCAGATTTTTCAAAACTAGCAATTTATCTTCCGTTAAATCCCCAGGATTGGCCTCTACCGTAAATTCTTTGGTCGTTTGCGTGGGCAGTAATTCATGTACGCCCGTAATCAGACGGTCTAGTTGCGCAGCCGAAAGGGAAGTCGGCGTTCCGCCGCCAATATAAATCGTCTCACAAGTAGTGATTGGTTGTTTGCTCACCGTTAGAGCGATTTCTTTCAGCAAACAGTCGATGTATTCATCAACCGGTTGCCCTTCTAAAAAAACTTTATTAAAGTCACAGTAATAGCAAATATGTTCACAGAATGGGATGTGAATATAGGCAGAAAGCTTGCTTCCTGTGTATTTGGTTGAATCTTTCATTTGTTTTCGTTCTCCTTACGTCGAAAAGTCGTACCGATTTTCGACCACTCTTTACACGGTGATCACAAAGCTGACCTTCAGCATTAAGTCTGAATCTGCAAAAATATTAAAACTATTTCACAGATTCCTCCTTAATTGCTCAGGTCATAACGCTTTGCTTACAACCTCTCTTATACGCATACTAAACGTATTTAGCAAACAAATCCACTAAAAAATCCAAAAAAGGTGAACATAAAACTAATGATCTTCCACGAGAACACCGAGCAAATGTTGGTGCCAGTATTCTCATGGCAAATAATCAAGCGCTTCCTTACGCATTAAAAAAAGGCAGAAATTTTGACGAAGTAGCCAACTACTTTTTCATTAGTAAAGCAGCCCTACGAAAAAGAATCCTCCAGTACTTAGAATTGACTGGAGGGTATACTTCTGAAGAAGCGTATAGGTTATTTAAAAAATAATTCTATAGAAACAAACTACCGATACTTCATTGTTAACATAAAAATTAGCTCTATAGATTATATTTCAAAGATTTTTAACACTTGCCGTTGTAGAATTAAACTTTCAAATAAATAGCCTTTATTTATTTTTTCTGCTAGTTAGCTATCAATTAACTAGAAAAAATTATAATGGAAATTTATTTTGTAAGTAATCATAATCACTTATTGGTAGATAGGGTTTGAGTACAATAAAAAATTTTTCCATATCTTCAATTAATTCTTTATTGCTCAATTCACTAAAGATTCTAACCATGCCTTCTATAAAACTAGGATTTATAATAATATAGCTTTTTTTTAGTAAAATTCGAATCATTTCTATTAATGATTTAAACTGCCATTCTACGTACTCATTTAATTGATAGATATAAGCAAATTCATATTCTTTCATCTTAACCTTTTTACTAATAGAGGCTTCCTGAAGCAAGTTAGTAAATTTTGAGGCAATAGTTTTCTTACTCTCCCCTAACTTTAATAAGAAAAAGGAGGCAGTTTGTTCTACAAATACTTCATTTTTTAAAAAGTACTCAATCCAATCTATTACCACTCTTTCTTTGTCAAAATGTTCATTTTCAAATAGTATTCTTAAAAATGAATGATTTATTTGTTTTTTATAGTTTATATTTTTATCAAATGTAATTTGGTTATTAGTTGGACAGATTTTATATAACATTATGGATATAATATTATTCATACAAAAATTATCCGAAAACTCTTCATTTTCTAATAACGAAACAGCAGTCTCAGCAAACAAATCCATTATTTCTTCTTCCCTTGAAACATATCTATGGCAATATCCAATAAACATATTTTGTGTCGGAAATACAGTAGAATTTTTCATATAATAATTGATATTTCTTCCTATTAAATATTCTCTATATGGCATCTGTAACAAATTTATTTCATTTAAAAATGTTTTCACATAATATTCTAATATATCTTCATTAATTTCTTCAATAATACTATAATACTTTCCTAAATCTGTATTTATAAAATCATTCAATTCTATAAACTTTGACTTATCTTTATTTAGAAAAATACTTTTTGTGCTTAATAAATGTGGCTTAATATCTTCAAATAATACACGAAAAATCATATTGTCTTTATCTGATATTCTTTTTACTAAAGCTTGTAAAATTTGTTTCTCTTCATAAGAAATTTTTTTTGTGTCTTTGAGTTCCAGTTTCTCAACAAATAATTCTGCAATTCTTGTATCAATATACTTATTTTCCATAGCAGTATCAATCATAGACACAATAGATGGTGTTAATTTGGAAAGTAGCACTGGTTTATTTATTAATTTTTCTAGAAATTTTTCGTTATAACTTGCATTCTCTTTCCAATTTTCTAATGTATTTAAATTTCTAATTATTTCTTTGTTCTGACCTTCTATGCTTTGTTCCTTCAAAAAGTTTCCCTCAACTTTATTATTGCTCCAGTCAGGAATCTTATCTAATAAGTCTACTAATATTTCAACCTGATAATCATTTGTTAGTGGCGAAACAGGAACAAATGGAAAAGTTTGTACCCATCCTCCATTAATAGGTCCTATCCCATCGATATATTTTTCTTTCGTTTTTAATCCATGTTTTTTTACATATCTGTTCATTTCTTCCCCATAAAGCTTATACTTAAGATCTATGAATCCATTCAATCTATCTATTAATTCTTCAGAAAGACTTTCTTCATCTAAATCCACGTTTACGAATATTCTCTGAATAATTTTGATTTCAAGAAATCCATCGGGATACTCATTACTCCCTTCAATTCGTAAAGTACCATCATTAATAATTTTTGTTAGTAATTTCACTGGGGTATATTCTAATAAAAATGAAAAATCATGGACCATCCAATTATCACTTTGTTCTTTAACAGCCTCAACTAGAATGTTAAAACTTTCTCTTGTAAAATCAAAAATCAAATTATCTTCTTCTACAAAAAAAAGAGATTTTTCTTCCCTAATAGATTCAACTAAGTGAGCACATCTGAAAAAGTCATCCTTTATTCTGTGGTTTAAAAACTCTAAGGATATAAAAGGTTTTAAATAGGTAAGGTACTGCTGAATTCTTTCGCGGTCATTCATTTTCACTGTCATTTTATCTACTATTGAAATAACATCTTTCTCTACAGAATAATTCCAAGTTTTAATATTCTTAATCTTTTCATAAATAATGACTTTAGTTTCTTCTTCTATATCTTCAAATCTTGTATTTATTACATTCCACAAATTACCAAAAACAGCTGAATTACAAATATAATCTTCCAAAAATAAATTAGATTTTGATAAATATTTAAGTACTATATTTAACTGCGTAGAATCATATTTTTTATATTCAAGAAATATTGAATCTAAAATATAGAAATTACCTATTTTTAAAGTCCCATTCACTCTTTTAATAAATACCTTTTCATCAATCATTAAAAAGTCAGTTCCTTTCTTAACTCCTCTGGATCGGCAGGAGCACTCTCTCTTAGCTCATGAAATCTTTCACCAATTTTCTTTATAAAAACTGGGAGGTCACTAAATTCAGTTCCAAACCAAATAATCTCAACATTATGTTCAATTTTGTAGTATTTTTCAATAATGTTCTTCTTTCTCTGGTTAACTGGATCACTAGGATTTAATTGATCTAATTTCATAAGAGCGTATGAAGTTAAATTACTAAACTCCTCTAAGTTTTTAAGTAAAGATAAAATCTCATCTTCCTCCATGCTACAACCTATAAAAAGAAAGACCGGAGAATTTTTATCTTTTAATAATTGCGAAATTTTATTATAATTTTCTCCTAAGAAATAGGCATTAGAGTAGGATTTTGCTGAACTTACAAAAAATTCCGGGTTACAATCAATATCCGGTACACCATGAATATGAATTATACTGTTTTGTTCAACAGCTCCATTGATTTCAGTAATATTTCGAATTTTAATTGGAGTTTTTGAAATAGAACGTTCATAGCTTTTTTCAATCTGATCATCATAGTTAGTTGTTATAAAAATAGGCTCAAATTTAACTAATTCATCTAAAATCTCATTTTTTGCAATAGTAGGTTCGATTTCAGTAAAAAGTTTTCTCTCAAAGTCAAGCACATGTCTGTTGTAGAGCTCCAATGTTTTTTTACTGTCATGTGCCTCACAATAATCTTTTAATATAAAGTTTACTAAATCAACTTTACGCTTGTTAGATACAGGCATATGATGCAACGACTCTAAAAAAAGAGTATCATTCATATCGACAGTATTTCTATTTGTTTCTGGTTCCGCAACTAATTCATCTAAGTGATATCTCCAATAATCTATAAGTTGTTTTACATACTGATTCCAATCAGGATAACCCTGAGCGATTGAAACTCCTGCCCCGATGAAGCACACAAATGAAAGTTCATTTTTTGCCTCAACTAACCTAGATACTAGGACTTCTTCCTTTTGCTTACTATTATAACTAGTTATATTTGTATCTTCGTCCATAATACCCTCCCGAACAAATCTATTCATTTTTTCTTCTTCATTATATATCAAATCTTCTAATATTTATTCTTAAAATCAAAAAGTTTAAATCTATAATTTCTAACCTATACTAATTAACAGAAAACACAACTTTGGACTATAAAAACAAAGATACTAGCTTATAACTACTAGCATCCTCGTACATTCATTACTATTTTTCAGTTTACATAATGCACATTTTGCTAAGTACTAATTGTATTCAAAGAGAGAAACAATATCTTTAGTTACTAATGAAAACGTATTAGTAATAAGGTGAATGCAAGTGTAAAAAAATCCTAGATACACATAAAACTTAAATCCCATTAAATAACATTCTGTTTTCAGATAGTCAGATCTTGATATACTTTTCCCAATGTTTTGTCGTACTATTTTTTTATTCTCCATAAAAAGCTAATACCTAAACTAAAATATAACATACTTAAGAAACATAAACTTATTCAAACCGCTAAATATATCAAATTATCCTTCCTTCATCCTTCTCAATATGTACTGTCAAAGGTTTATGTCCATTTGTCGTTTTTTCCATCCCCCCTATCCAAACCTTCTGCAATAATTCCACCAGCTGATGTCCTTACTAGCGCTAGTGCAATTTCAATTGCAGCTAAAGCTTTACCTCGTACTGTCGTTATACCAATTTAAGCAACAATGACATTTTCTGCGACTCGAGCTATGTTTCGTTTATTGTTTCTAATTATTGCCTTAACAGTAATAGCACTAGCATTCGCAAGACCCAAACCCAGTACGATTAAACCAGCGTCTATTACTCCGGCAACAAAACCAGTTGCATTCCACCAATTCTTTCCTACACCACGCAATCTTGGGCTAAAACCAGTTAATGTCAGATAGTCATTTACTGCTTGTGCAATTCTCAACTCATCGTCATGAGTCACAATCAACTCGCCGTTCTCATCAAAGATTGGTTGCACATCTTTATATTCATCTTTGATTTTTTCAAGTGCTAGTTGAGATTTTTGCTGTTCTTCTAGATACAAAAATGACGGATCTATAGCACCCAAATTTTCTGTGGAAGTTGTATCATTTTTCTGCAGTTCAAGTGCTGAAGCCACCATACTTCCCTAGAAAGAAAAACAGATGAAACACTTAGTACAGCTACTGCATAAACACCAATCTTCATTTTAGAACTTTTCTTTGTCATTATATATCCTCCAAAACTTTATGATTTGTCTTTAAAAGACAAATTCAATGTAATCTAATAACATAGTTATTATTCATAATTGTCATAAAAAGTTGTTTTGGATTCATAAACGTCAAATCTTCTTACAGAAAAAGAATTGATGAATACAGACAAATATTTGGAGATTATTTCCATCAACAAAATAAAAAAAGTCATATACATATTTCCGATATGACTTCAGCAACCAATTATTTTTTATCCAACTCTACTAACTTTCGCTGCTTACGATTCGCTTAGTCCGCTACATATTTCATCACCGTTTTAAACTCTTTAGCGGTAGCGTTTTCGGATAAGTCAGCAATACTTTTATGATATTTTTTTACGATTTGCTGTACTTGTTCTTTTTCAGTCATATAAATTCTCCCCCGATTCCTCTGAAGTATATCGTACTGGTAGTACTAAACGAATATTATCTGCCGCATAATACACTTCAGAAACATTATTTTGGTAGTCTTTGATCATGATATGAAGAACGACTTCAGGGTGTCTTTCCTTTATTTTTTCAATATTTTCTCTAGACTTGAAGAATGCGTTGATAAAAATTTTCTTTGGTACATGAAGTCCCTCAGCGACTTCACGTTTTCGAGTAAAATCCCAAGCAGTTTGTGGATCTTGATAAACATAAAAAATCGTCACACGAAAATTATTTTTCAACGCTCTAAGGATATTTTTTTCAGCATTAAGAATAGCAAAAGTATATTTATTATACGATATTTTTAAAAAAGAGATAGTGATAAATCTAATTCTTATAGTAGAGTCACAGTAATAGCAAATATGTTCACAGAATGGGATGTGAATATAGGCAGAAGTACTGGTGGGAAGTGTATTGATTGGAATCTTATTCATGGTTTGCATTTTTTTATTCCTTTCATAGATCAAATCGACATTCAACTGCATAAATACGACTCACTGCAAATGAACCTGATCCGAGGTATATCCGCTCCCCATTCTATCATAAGTAAGAATATCTCGAAATGACTCTGTTTAAAAAGCAGTAAGAGACAGATCTCACTGCTATCTGTTAATAAGAATACAATCGCATGCGCAAAATTTTAAAATCTTCACCGATAAATGGGAAATAGGCTTCATCCCCATTCAGGCGAAGATTTGTCAGCCATTGCCCATCTTGTAGAATCCCCTCTTCTAAAGAAAGGATACCTACCGGATTAGAACCCTGCTGCGCTTGCAGATCCAATGCGAAATTAGCACCGGTGAGATAGTAATATTCTTTGTGTTTAATGATCAGACCTGCGGAATTGATCATTTTGTCTCGAGAAAATAATTTGATTGCCCAACGATCCTGTCCATTTTCATACACAACTTGGTTCTGAGCCCCTTCTTTTTTAAATGAGAAGATATGAGCTTCCTGATCTTGCAACAGAGGCTCAAGGGCGGCAATGATTCGATACCCTTGGTTTAAATGAGGCAGTGTATCGGAAGAATCAAAGGCGTCTTTCGCTAAACCTAACTGGGATAAAAAGCGGTAATCCTGACTAGTATCATCCGTTAGAAGATCTTCGATACCAAAAGGCGAATAGCCGATTGCTCCTTGACCAAAAGCATAAAATAGATTCGAAATATATCTTTTGTCAATTCGAGTTTCCGGAATTAACAACGGCTGATCATTCCCATATTCCGCGATGATCGGTTTGATTTCTTCTTCGTAAATATCTGGTGCAATAAAATCCAACTGCGAGGCAATATCTTTCCAAACTTGCCAAGTGGTGGATACAGCGCCACCACTGGGATATTCTCCCGGCCGCTTGCCTGGCTTTTTGAGCCATACATTCGTAAATAACGGCAACGCTAAACGTTTTCTTGCAATCTTTGCATAGTCTTGGATTGCTGCGGCATAATGATATGCCATAAACACTTCATCCCCAAAGGGTACTTCTGACCATTGTTTAGCTCCGGGATAGAGGTTTCTGATTTCTTGCGGCAACGCCATCTGATAGACTTTTTCTGCTGCTAACGAATGATCACGACTAGTGCCAAGACTACCAATCTCATTTTCAATCTGCACCATTCTGATGAAGGCCCGCAAAGGATGGCTTCCCAAATAGTCGCAGATGGCGGCAAAGGCTGATTGAGCCTGTGCTATCACATCTTTACATAGCGGACTATAACTATTCATCTTGTTTCCGGCGCTATCCTCTATGCGAAAATATTTGGGATCCGTTTTGATCCATTCAGGAACATACGTGGATAAGCCATTCTTCCAAAGGCCAAACCACAAAAAAATCACATCGATTTTCTTCTCAGCGGCATTTTCCAAATGGGAATCAATTAATGAAAAATCAAACTGATTAGGCTGTGGTTCAATCAGCTCCCAATAAATAGGTATCAAAAGGGTATTGATCGCAACTTTGTCAATCTTATCCCATACTTTTTCCTCCATGTAAGCGATAGATGAAGCAGTGGAGTTATGGACTTCTCCTCCTAGTATCAATTTTTGAGAATGCTGTCGTTGTTTCATCATTGTCCTCCTTTTTTTCTCAGACAGATAGTCAAGTGTCGATCGACTATCCCTCCCATGTAGTTGCAAGCGTTTTTAGTCGTAATTCCATTATAGGAATCTTCTAAAATAAGTTATACTAAAAAAAGAGAATTCATACTAAAAAACAGAAATGAGGTTTTTGATGAATCGAGCAGCACTAGAATCAATTGTGAAAAAACTCTACGATAAATATTTGATTCCTTTATTTATCTTCGATGAAAAACAGCAAGTGGTGATTCCTCGTAATTCCTTCATAACTGATAAACAAGTAGCGGAACATTTTTTCCTTACCAGCCAATCGAATGAATTGGATGTGGTGACGTTTTTTGAAGAAGGTGACTTTTTTTTCAGCAGCTTTACTTGTGTTCTACCAGATTCTTCAATTGGCAATGTGCTGATTGGACCTTGCGGGATATTAGGTACTAATAAAAGAGCATTTCCTTTTCAGGGATATGATTACATTGCTGGGGTGCATTACTCGAAAGAAAGTCGAGAATCTTTTGTCGCTTTCGTTGAATTGTTTTACACGATTCTAAAAGGAGCCATCCCTGATGCCAACAAGTTTCGTTGGAGCGTTCCAGAGAAACAAGCAAATTCCAATACGTCCACCCTATTAGAAGAAAATCTTTATCAACGACGGTTAGAGGACCCGTATTTGGACTCCTTTGAATTTGAGAAACGTTACGTAGAGGCTGTACGCCGAAATCAACCTGAAAAAATTCTTTGGCTATTCCATAAAATGAGCAGCACCTACAGCGTCGAACTAGCAAACAACAAGCTAGAAAGTTTGAAATACAAGTATTCAGGCTTGATTACCATTCTAACTCGGGTCAGTATCAATGAAGGCGTTCCGGTGAGTCAAGCCTATGGGTTATCCGATACACTACTCCAAAAACTACAAAATATTTATGACGTTCAGGAATGTTTGACCCATATTCAGGAAAGTACTTATCATTTCATGAGATTGATCCATGCATTTCCTACCCAGAAAAGTTTTTTGATCAGAAGTCTCATCAATTACATCGATACGCATATTTACGATAAAATTACCTTAAACGATTTGGCTGAATTTACTGAAAAACACCCTACCCATCTGAGCACAGAATTCAAAAAACATGTAGGGCAAACGATCCACACCTATATCAATCAGCAAAAGATAGCGGAAGCAAAGCATTTGTTATTGTTTACTGATTATAGCTATAAAGAAATAGCCGCATTGCTTCATTTTTCGAATCAAAGCCACTTTATCCAAGTATTCAAGCAATTTGAGATCATTTCTCCTAAAGAATATCGAAAAAACTATTTCTCAAGTGTCTTTTGCTCAACTGATAGTTGATGGATCAACTTATAAACTCTCTCTAAATAAGATTTTTAACCGTTTTTTTTCTGCCCTCGATAAAAAAGGAGTGGATTTCTCCACTCCTTAAAAGACTCATGTTTTGGGGGAACTACTGCTCACAGTAATTTTTTTGCTAACAACGACTTATTTAACTAGGTCTGACCTTAGCATGCTATAGTTAGAAAAAAAGCTCTTCAGGCTTACGTATCCTATCATTGAATAAACATCCGCAAGAGCGAAATCAGATAACGAATCAATCGATAGATCAAAAACAAGAAAAACAGATTACCTAAAATAAAGCGGAAGCCATTTCCAATGGAGGCACGAAACGAGCGGAAACTAAAGTAACGGGACCATTTGCTAAAAGCAGTTTGTCCATTTCTTCTAATACGATAGGCTTCATCATAAGTGTTCTCCAACATATCATAGTAAAAGATAAAAAGAGGTTGTTTAGGGAAAAATGCTTTTTTGAATCCTGCCATCAACGTATACTTTTTATTAGCAGACGGAAAATTCCGATTGCCGTTTTTCTTGATTCGCACTTGCTGCCCGTTTTTATTTTTGGCAGCATAATAATCTTCAAATTCTACAATTTGATAAATGATCGGTTCGCTATTTTCTTGTTCAAATTCAGCAATTATTTGATCGACTTCTTGCCAACGTAGATAAAGCCAAACAAACAATACGAGCAAAACAGCAATCAAAAACAAATTTAGTAGAAATCCCTCTTGGATCAGCGCTAGATAGGCACAAATAATCAAAAGAGCGATTCCAACAACAATCATTCTTCGTTGGAAATAACTGCGATACATTTGTTCAAAAGATCGCCGATAATAGGCAAAGTCATCTTTTACAAAATTCATCATCGTCCCACTTTCTGAAAGGATCATTTTGTTCAATTTATCAATATCTCTTGAAAATGTCAATTTATCTCTAGAGTGATCGTTTTTTATTTAAATAGAATCATTTCTCTTGACTTCCTATAGGCTACTCGGGTTAAATTAATAGATAGGAAAACGCTTTTAAAAAAATAGAAAGTTGGGAAACTATGAGTCTACTGAATGAAACATTCACACTGAAGAATCAAATTAAAATACCTAAGATCGGATTGGGTACTTGGCAGTCCTCTCCAGAAGATGCTTATCATGCAACAAAATTTGCTCTTGAAAACGGCTATCGTCATGTGGATACTGCTGCTGCCTATAAAAACGAAGCGGCTGTGGGCAAAGCCCTCCGCGATTCTGGTGTTCCTCGAGAAGAGATATTCGTTACGACAAAAATTCCTGCTGAACTGAAGTCTTATCAAGAAGCTGTCGATAGCATCAAACGCTCAATGGCAGAGCTTGACACTGAGTATATCGATCTTGTTTTGATCCATGCTCCACGACCTTGGAAAATCATGAGGGATAATCCGGAGCAAAAAAAATATTTCGAAGAAAATATTGATGTCTGGAAAGCACTGGAAGAAGCGTATCAAAGTGGTTTGATCAAAACGATTGGTGTTTCCAATTTTGACCAAGATGACCTACAAAATATTTTTGACCATTGCGATGTGAAACCAATGGTCAATCAAATCATTTATCACATTGGAAAAACAAATGAAGAGTTGTTGCAATTCTGTAAAGACAACGACATTTTAGTGGAAGGTTATTCACCAATCGCGACTGGTCGCTTGCTAGATAATGCCGACATCAAGAAAATTGCCGAGAACTATCAACGCTCGATTCCTCAATTATCTATTCGTTATCTATTGCAAAAGGACATTTTACCATTGCCAAAATCCGTTCATGAAGAATATATTTTGGATAATGCAAAAGTTGATTTTACCATTTCCGATGAAGATATGGCCTTTTTGGATCAACTCTAAACGCCCCTAACGCAAAAAATCGCTCACCTGCAAAATTATCAACTTGCAGGTGAGCATTTTTATGGTTGTTTTAGACTAATTGTTCAAAGGTTCCCCAGACTTTTACGTCTTTTTTATCGACCATCACTTTTCCTTTAGCGATCACCGTTTCAACATCTAGCGTATCCTTATTCAATAGACAAAGGTCGGCATCCATTCCAGGAGCGATGCGGCCTTTTTGAGCCAACTTCAAAATCTTTGCTGGATTAGAAGTAATTGCTCGCAGTGCGATCTCCAAAGGAATGTCTTCTACTTGGACAGCTTCTTTGATTCCTACCATTAAAGCTCGGGAACTGCCTACCCCAAGTCCAATGAATTGATTGTTTTCATCAAAGTAAGGCAGGCTTCCTTGACCATCCGATGTCATGGTGAATTGATCCAATCCGATACCTTCATCTAACAAACGTTTTAGCCCTTTACTAAAGCGAACTTCATCATCTTCTCTTTCCCAAAAATCTGGATCTTCACTGGCAGTAAAATCGATGGTGCCCCCCATTTTCGCAAAAGCGATACTTGCTTCAAACAACTCACTTGTCCGATTTGCATGAGTCGGTAAAAATTGACTAATAGGGATCTCAGTCTCCTCCACTGTTCGTAGCAAGAGTTCGTATTGTCGCTTGCCACCACCTAAGTGCACATTGATGATCCCCGCTTTTCCTGAGAGCATGCCCCCTACTCGAGCATCTGCTACAGCACGAGTAAATTCTTCAAAACTAGGTTGTGACGAACGGTGATCTGAGACCGCAATTTCACCAATGCCAATCACTTTGTCGATCGTCAAAAAGTCCTTGATCAATGAATCCGTCACTGGATCAAGAGGCAATCGATACGAACCATCATAGACATAAGTCGAGATTCCTTCCGCTTCTAAACCTTTGGCTTTACTGATCAATGCCACCATGTCACGCCCAACACCATCGGTTCCTAAACAGCCGACAACCGTTGTGACTCCAGCAGTTGTCAGCTGGCTAAGGGTTACTTCAGGCGTTCGGTTCTGGTAGCCCCCTTCCCCGCCACCACCTAAGATATGGAAATGGCAATCGATGAATCCGGGTGTCGCAATCAATGAAGAACCATCGATTTCTTCAATAGTTAGTTGATCAAAGCCGCCACTGATTTGATCTTCGATGGCAACAATTTTGTCATTGATCACTAAAATATCTTTTTTTCCTAAATATTCTGGTGCATAAACTTCCGCTTGACGAATAAGCTTCATTCTCGCAGCTCCTCTCTTATTGCAGACCAATCGCTACAGCGATAAAGATAAAGATCGTACCTAACACAAACAGAAATCCTTGCATTTTAATTTGGAACTTCGCCCATTTTGCCCATTCGATTCGGGCAACGCCAAGCACACCGATCAAGCTGGCAGATACTGGAGTGAATGCATCCATGAATCCGGAACCTAATTGATAAGCTAAAACGGCGATCTGTCTGGAGACACCCACAAGATCAGCTAATGGCGCCATGATCGGCATTGTCAATGCTGCTTGACCTGAGTTCGAAGTAACAACTAAATTGAATAAGCTTTGGAAAATATACATGAACCAAGCACCGATAAAGGCTGGCACACCGCTTAGCAATCCGCCGATGCTGTGTAGGATCGTATTCAACGCTGAAGGCACATTGGCATCGGAACCACCTAGAACAAGCAGGATTCCTTTTGCCATCCCAACAACAATCGCTGTTCCGGCCAAATCAGCTGCACCTGATTGAAAAGCACTTGCTACATCGTTCAAGCCCATGTCTTCTAACTTGAAGATCACAGCAATCAGACCTGCACCTAAGCCCATCACAAAGAATTGTGAAGCAATTTCTGGAATATAGTACCCTTTTTGTGTCACTCCCCAGACGATCCAAATCAAAACTGCCAGCATTTCAAGCAAAATCAGTTTATGCCCCAAAAGAAACGGCTTGTTTTCATCAGATGTCTTCTGGATATGGTCGCGGAAGTAGGCATCCGATTTGTAAGTCAATGATTTCTCTGGATTCTTACGAATACGTTCTGCATACACCATCAAATATGCAGCTGATAAGCCAGTAATGACTACCCACATGATAATTCGGAAAGTTGCCCCTGAAAGAACTGGGATGCCCGCGATCCCTTGCGCAACCGCCACACTAAACGGACTCATCCAAGAAGTTGCATTCCCGATTTGCGAGGCCACATAGGTGACCGTTACCGCCACGATCGAATCATACCCAAGTGCGATCACAAATGGCACCATGACCATAGAAAAAGGAATTACTTCTTCCGCCATCCCAAAAGTTGCTCCTCCAAATGAAAAAGCAAAGAATAAAAGCGGTAAAGCCAATCGTTCTAATCCTCGTGTCTTACTGATAAAGGCAAAAATCCCAGCATCAATCGCTCCGGTCTTCATAATGATCCCAAATGCGCCACCGACTACTAAGATCAACGCAGCGATCCCCACAGCGGAACCATACTTATCTCCCGAAACCAATCCTTCAAACACAAAGTTCAAGAAACCAAAACCGCCAAAATCGTCTGTTCCCCAAACCTTTGCAGTCTTATGAAGTTTTTCTGATGTATCGTAGATTTTATCTCCATATAACTCATAAAGAACATCATCCGTTAGGGAGAGCTCATCGAGCTTTTCTTGATCAAGTTTCGACTCCCCATCATCTAGCACACTTTGTAGTGCTGCTTGATCGACACCCAATTCTTCTAGCTCTGCTGGATTTTCTTCTAAATTCTCTAACTGCTCGAAGACAAAATCGGTATTAAGCGGATACGCATAACGGAATGAATCTTGTTTCAAAACCGTTCGCGTGCTCACCTCACCATTTGCATCAACATATTCAATCTCTTCCGTACTGAATTTTCCGGCAGGAATCAGAAACGTCAATACCCATGCTACCAGCACTACGCCAAAAATGATCACATACGTGTGTGGCGTTTTCATTTTTGTTAAATCTTTTTTCTTTTTCACCAATTCTCTCCCTTTCACTTTATACATTGACTGCATAAATTATCATTTTCCATCTTTTTTAGTATAGCTGAATTTTGCCCTTTACTCATTGGGAAACCATTAGAATTTGTTGTAAATTCCAGCGAAATAATCTAGGAGAATACTGATGTACCAAACAAGTAATAGACAATAAAAAGTCTTCAAGACAGTAAAATATCTTGAAGACTTTTAGCTGATGCATCTTCTATTTATTCACACGTTTTGCGATCATTGGTAAAATCAGTCCAATCAAGATAAAGATGATCGGTGTGATGATATTCAATGACAATTGGAACAACCAAGCTTTTGGATCAGCAGCATAATCTAATTTTGGTACCATCCCTAAGATACAAGCAAATGCTGTAAATAAGAAACACCATAAACCAATACCAAAACCTAGTTTTGTATTTTTAACAAACTTATAATCTGATGAGAATCGATGTGCTTGTTTATTGATCAGCATGAAGGCTACAAACACCCATAAGTAACGTAATGGCATCACAACTGAATTCAAGTTCAACAACCAGCGATACAATTCAGTCATATTTCCGATACCTAACGCAGGAATGATGATCAAGATGCTGACTAAGATCCCTGTCATGATATATCCATTGATTGGTGTACCTTTTTTGTTTAATTTTGCCAAACCATTTGGTACAAATTCTGGATCTGCATCAGAAAGCAAAATTTTCAACGGCGCATCAATAGAAAATGCTAATGCTGAAATTTGCGCTAATGCATTGGCGATCGAATAAAGAATCACAAATGTATTGCCAATCCCATAGAAATTGCCAAGACGTTGGAATGCTTCATAAGCGCCATTTACCATCAAATCTTCAGGAATATTGTTTGCATCGAACAGCATCCCCATTGCGATTGATCCTAGTAACGCACATAAAGCGACCATTCCAGCTAAAAAGATCATTCCTTTAGGAAATTCTTTGGCAGGGTTTTTCGTGTTGTTGACGTAAGGCGAAATTTTTTCACAGCCACCTACCGCAAACACCAGCATCGAAATCGTCGTTAAGTAAGTAAAATCGAATTTAGGAATATAAGTTGAAACAGTTGTCATATTTGGTGTTGCTACTTGAGCCCCAGTCATCGCTGGTGCTGTTACTGCTAAAATAATAAATAAGATCGACATGACAAACATCGCTGTTCCGGCAATATTACCGATCATCTTCAATGTAGTCAATCCTTTAGATGCGATCCATAAAAAGAAAAGAAAAATAGCTAAACAAATTAATGAGACTTCCATTGATCCGACAGTCGATACGAAAGAGCCGTTCCCTTTAAATAACCAACTCAATGACACCAGGATCCCTTGTGGTTTTTGTGCGAGATAAGGGACGTGAACGACCCAGTAAGTCCAAGCAGCGAAAAAGGCCAAGCGTTTGGTTGAAGTTTCTTTGATCCAAGAGGATACCCCACCGCTTGATTCCTTGAACGTTGATCCTAGTTGACCTACACTCAATGCGTAGGGAACAAAGTATAATGCCATGATCAAGATCCAAGATACAACAACAGTCAATCCCTGTTGTGCATAGTTGTTCACTACATTTCCGAGTCCCCAAACAGAGACAAACGCCATTAGCGCAATATTATACCAGCGCAATTGTTTCTCGTTCATTACTTTCTCCTTTAAACATATAATTTCAGTGATCGAACCGAATTCTCGAATGATCATGATTTCCATGTATCGAGCAAAGTTTATTTGTAAGTCGAATGAGCTGTCCACAACGCTTTTTCACTTCTAACGAACTTCTCGATAACGGTCATTAACATTGACCAGAAATTGAATAGAATATCGCTTTTTTTGACCATCCATTTTGTTTCAGTCATCACCTCATTTTAGAATAAACCCCAAAATTATTTTGGTCAAGAGAAAATAATAACAATTTTCATCGTTTTTTAACAATGAGTTAAGCGATATATAAATAACGAGATAAAAACCCTTATTCAGATTAAAAATAACTTCTATTGCGTTCCGTTCGCTTACTGGAAATTAGCAACTAAACAAATGTTTTTAGAAAAAAAGATAAAACAGAATTTTGGGATTTTTCAGACTTTTCACTATTAATAATTAGAAAAATAATTTTATTCAAGCAAGATATCCCCTTACACTACTCTTCCCGCTAAACAAAGCGAACAGTAATAGAAAAAAACTAACTTATATTTTGTCTAAACTCCAATAAAAACGATAACATTCGTCATAAAACTATTTTAACTATCATTTAAAATAACAAAAAATCTTAATTAGATCAGTTTGATTGACACTTTCCGATCCTCTTAAGATTTTTTACGAGTACTAAAGGTAGCTCTTATTTATTCGAAGTATTTCCTGGTATCAATCTCGTCTTGTTGCAGTTGTTCAATCAAGGCTTCTGCGCCACTAAAAGCAACTTGATCTCTCAAAAAGTGGTGCCAGCGAATCGCAACAGTCTCTCCATAGATATCTTGATGGAAATCTAAAATATAGATCTCCACTGTTAATTGTCGGCCTTGGCCAAAGGTATCATTATGACCAATCGATCCCATAGACGGATACCAGCGATCACCTACTTTAAGCTCGGTAACATAGACGCCTTCTTTTGGCAGGCGCACTGTACTCTTGACTTTAATATTCGCTGTCGGAAAGCCAAGTTCGCGTCCTCTGGCATCGCCATGTACGACAGTTCCTTCAAACTCATAAGGATACCCTAACAGTCGATTGGCTTCCGTCATTTCTCCGTTCTGTAAAGCGGCGCGGATTCTTGTTGAGCTGACTTTCTCACCTGTCAAAGTTTCCTTGGGAACGGTAATCACTTCAAAACGGCCTTGGGCATAAGAAGGTAAAAGAGCCATGTTTGCTGTCTCTTTCTTACCATAGGTATAATCGAATCCAGCCACGACCACTTCCGCATGTAAACCTACCATGTATTGATCGACAAAGACTTGCGGCGCTAAATTTGCAAAAGCTGAAGTGAAATCAACTTCGTAAAGATAGTCGACTCCTAAATCAGCCATATGGGCTTCTTTTTGTGATAAGCTGGTTAGATATTGCATTGCCTCAGGATCCACTTTTTGAAAGACAATGGATGGATGCTGGTTGAATGTCATCAATGCCAGTTTCAATCCTTTTTCTTTTGCTGCTGCTTTTCCTGTTTCAATAACTTTTTGATGACCTAGATGCACACCGTCAAAAAAGCCTAGAACCAAAACGACAGATTCTGATGGAATGACATCTTTATTATATGGATGACGTAACTCGATAATTTCCATTCTTACTCTCCTATTTCTGTACGAATAACTTTCGCAGGTTTTAATAGCCCCTGTTTCCTTTGATGCGGCATATAGATACTAACGACTTTATCTTGATAAAACAATGCCACAGGTGATGCAGGAGGTTCTTGAAGACCAAAACTATGATATGGCAAGGGCATGCCATTCTTGACATTCTGCCACAACTTCTCATCAATCGCAATTTTGGGAAACCCGCTTACCCCATATTCAATGGGCTGCAGCAACTCATTGATTCGCCCTGACTCCATTGCTTCACGAACTTCTGCAAGCGTAACAGATTGATCTTTGGTAAAGCCGCCGCTTGCTAAACGAGTCAAGTCAGACATATGAGAAGCTACTCCCAAAGCAGCACCCGTATCGACGGCTAACGTACGGATATACGTTCCTTTCCCACAGCTTACTTGAAACCGCCATGATTGGGTGCCACTTGTCTCATCAAAGATTGGATCGCTGATCCGCTCAAATGAATGAATCAAAGCTTGCCGTTTTGGACGCTGGACTTCTTCATTTGCCCGGGCATATTCATACAAACGTTTCCCATTGACTTTAACTGCGGAATACATTGGCGGAATTTGGGTAATTTCACCAGTCAAACTTGCCATTGCACGATCGACTTCTGCTGTAGTAAAAGGTTTTGTTAAAGGCGTCCTTTCAACGACTTCACCCGAACGGTCTTCGGTCGTTGTGGAAAAGCCTAGCGTGATCTCTCCTGTATATATCTTTCCGGAATCCACCAAGTATTCCACGACTTTGGTTCCTTTGCCAATGCAGATCGGCAATACACCGTCTACATCAGGATCTAGGGTTCCACTGTGTCCGACTTTTTTTGTATGTAAAATTTTTCGTAGTTTAAAGACACAGTCGTGACTGGTTTGACCACGTTCTTTCCATAATGGCAAAATTCCATCCATAGTATCCCTCCGCTTCTTTTTCAACTTGACCATTATACCATATTCTAAAAAAACTTAGTATGGTCTTAAAGTCTTTCAGAATGATATTCGTTCATGATACACTTATAATATAAGGAGGTGCCACATGATTGTATTCGTTTGTTCATTGATTGGTTTCATACTTTTTTTATATTTGGTTCAACGTGGTACGCTGCAACAACAAGAGGAGGCACTGGCTTTATTTGTTATCAAGAGCCGAACACCTGCTTTAACACGGATGATGCTCTTTTTTACAAATTTCGGTAAAGCATTGCCCACGATCATCTTATTGTTATTGCTTTATGTTTTTCCAGCTACACAAACTATCCTAGCGCCAAAAACAGCAGCGAGTGTCTTACTTGTCTCTGCATTTGCTTATCTGATTAAACGGATCGTCCGCAGAGAACGACCAAACGATCATCGGTTAGTCGAAGAAAAAGACCACAGCTTCCCTAGTGCCCATGCTGCTACTTCTGCCGCACTTTATGGAACTGTAGCGATGAATATGGCTTTTCTTTTGCCACCTGCTGTTCTGCCCATGAGCATTCTTGCGGTCCTACTCAGTTTTATGATTGGGTTCAGTCGCGTTTATTTAGGGATCCATTTTTTGACAGATGTTATCGGTGGGTGGTTTTTAGGATTAGCAGTTGCTGCATTGATCACCATTTTGTTATGATTTTTGGCCTTGCGCAGTATCTGCTTGATCATTGTAGAATAGCCTCACCTCTCAGTAATAAAAAAAGGCCGCATATACGCGGCCTTTTTTTATGTGATTCTTTATTCGCCTTTATGCAAATCGCGAATCATTTCATCGATTTTATTTCCATGTTGAACAGATTCATCTAGTTCAAATTGCAACTCCGGAACTTTATATAATGACAGTGCCTGTCCCAATTCACGACGGACTAACCCTGTTGCTTTCTCTAATCCGGCTTGTGCTTTTTGCTTTTCAGATGCAAGATCACTCAAAGTGCTGTAGAAAATCGTTGCTTGCTGCAAGTCCCCTGTCACGCGAACATCTGTGATGGTAACCTCTTGAACACGAGGATCACGGACTTTCTTACGAAGTATTTGATTCACTTCTTTTAAGATTTCTTGGGCAACTCTACGGTCACGATAATTAGCCATTCAAAAAACCTCCCTGATAACTAGTGTCTTAATTCATTGGTACTTCTTCCATTACGTAGCCTTCAATCACATCGTCTACTTTGACATCATTGAATTTCTCGATCATGGCACCACATTCAAAGCCTAGTTTTACTTCTTTCACGTCATCTTTGAAACGTTTCAAACTAGCTAATTTTCCTTCATAGATCACGATGCCGTCACGGATTACCCGCACACCGCTGTCACGGCGAATGCTGCCTTCCGTTACATAACAACCGGCGATCGTACCAACTTTAGAAACTTTGTAAGTTTCACGAACGATCATTTGACCAGTGATTTTTTCCTCAAATTCAGGATCAAGCATCCCTTTCATCGCTGTTTCGATTTCTTCGATAGCTTTGTAAATGATTCGGTGTAAACGAATATCGACTTCTTCGGCTTCGGCTTGTTGTTTAGCTTGCGGAGTTGGCCGCACATTGAAACCAATAATGATTGCGTTACTTGCTGCTGCAAGTGTCACGTCACTTTCATTGACTGCTCCAACTGCTGAATGGACAATATTGACCCGAACGCCTTCTACATCGATTTTCTTCAATGAAGCACCCAACGCTTCAGCAGAACCTTGAACATCCGCTTTAATGATTACATTGACTTCTTTTAATTCGCCTTCTTTTAGGCTTTCAAACAGATTGTCAAGCGTTACCCGGCTGCTGGAAGCGCGTTGTTCCATCACGGCGCGTTTCGCGCGTTCTTCCCCTGCTGCACGAGCTGTCTTTTCGTCTTCAAATGTAACGAAACGATCACCAGCTTGCGGCACATCATTCAATCCGGTAATTTCAACCGGTGTAGCTGGTCCCGCTGTTTTGTCCCGACGGCCTAAATCGTTGGTCATCACACGAACTCGACCGAATGTGTTCCCGACAACGATAGGATCACCTACATGTAACGTTCCTTGCTGTACCAATAAGGTAGCAACCGGACCTTTTCCTTTATCCAGACGAGCTTCGATCACTGTACCGATCGCCCGTTGTGTTGGATCTGCTTTCAAGTCTTCTACTTCAGCAACAAGTAAAATCATTTCCAGCAATTCTTCAATATTTTGACCAAATTTAGCAGAGATTTCTACAAAGATGGTATCGCCACCCCATGCTTCTGGAATCAATTCATATTCACTTAATTCTTGCATTACATGTTGCGGGTTCGCACCTGGTTTATCGATTTTGTTAACCGCAACGATGATTGGTACTTTTGCTGCTTTAGCATGGTTGATTGCTTCGACAGTTTGTGGCATTACACCGTCATCTGCTGCTACAACTAAAATCGTAATATCAGTGATACTTGCTCCCCGTGCCCGCATACTTGTAAAGGCCGCGTGTCCAGGAGTATCCAAGAAAGTAATTGGTTTGCCATCGATATCGATTTGATAAGCACCGATATGCTGCGTGATCCCACCAGCTTCTCCGCTTGTCACGCGAGAATGGCGCAATGTGTCTAATAACGTTGTTTTCCCGTGGTCAACGTGTCCCATGATGGTAACTACCGGCGGACGAGAAACAAGATTTTCTTGGTTTTGTTCTTCTGGTTCAAAGAATTTATCGATATCCGCGATGTCGATTTGAACTTTTTCTTGTGGTTCAATGCCGTAATCAGTTGCTAACAATTCGATCGTATCTTTATCCAATGGTTGGTTCTGATTGACCATAACTCCCATCATGAACAATTTCTTGATGATCTCAGCTGGCTCACGATAGATTTTTTTCGCGATATCCGCTACATTCATGCCTTCTGTATATTCCAACACTTCTGGTAATTCACGGAATTTACGTGCAGGAACTGGCGGTTTTTGTGATTGTTGCTGACGGCCTTTTTTCCCTTTTTTGTTAAATTTGTTGCGGTTGTTGTTATTGAAATTATTGTTGCGTCCGTTGTAGTTTGACTTACCACGGTTTTGATTTCCACCGCGATTTTGGTTATCACCAGCTGGACGGTTTTGTGTTCCTTGACTGCTAGTCCCTTGGTTTGGACGACTTTGTTGTCCTTGGGCTGGGCGATTTTGACTTTGATTTCCTTGGTTCGGACGATTTTGCTGTCCCTGAGCTGGGCGATTTTGTTGCCCTTGACCGCTAGGACGGTTTTGTTGTCCGGGTTTGTTGCTTGATTGATTCGTTGGACGGTTTTGCTGTCCTTGCCGATTGTTTGTGGTTTGATTATTTGGACGATTTTGTTGTCCTTGTGTTCTATTTTGGTTCGTTGGACGATTTTGTTGTCCTTGATTGTTGCGATTTTCTTGGTTATTCACTCGATTTTGACTTCCTTGGTTATTTGGTCGATTACTTCCTTGATTTGTTGATCCGTTGTTTTGACTTGTTGGGCGGTTGGGTTGTCCTTGACCATTAGGACGAGAATTCGTCGTATTCCGCTGCCCTTGATTATTGTGTCGGTTCTGGAAGTTAGGATTATTTCTCTGCGTTTTAAATTTCTTTTGCTCTTGTTTTTCCGGCTGGTTGGCTGGTTTCTGATTTGCGGGAGTTGGTTTTGCTGATGATCGATCATTTGGATTGCCGCCTAATGACTGCCGCAATTTTTGCGCCTCTCCATCTGAGATCGCGCCCATGTGATTTTTCACATCAAAGCCTAAAGATTGTGCTTTTTCAACAACCTCTTTGCTCGATTTGTTCCATTCTTTTGCAAGTTCATAAATTCTTTTTTTTCCCATGCAATCACCTTCCTAACCTAATATTAATTCCTGCACCTTCTTTGCAAATCCTGCATCTAGAATGCCCACCACCATTCGCGGTTTGCCAATGGCTGAACTGATTTCATCGGCAGAAAATGTATCTAGGAGCGGAATTTCATAATAAGAACTTTTGTCCTTTATTTTCTTTTGTGTATTTTTACCAGCGTCACTAGCGACAAGTACGAGAGCTGCTCGTTGTTGACGAATCTCTTTTAACGTCATCTCTTCGCCAGTGATCAATTTCCCAGCACGCATGGCTAGTCCTAACATATTCAATGCTTTTTGTTTATTCATTTGCAAATAACTCTCTTCGGGCTTTTTGATGCGTCACATAGTCTAAGAGTTCTTGATAAAATTCATCTGACAATTTCGTCTCTAATACTCTATCCAAGATCCGCTTATCCCAAGCTAATTGCGCTTCCTCTGGTTCGATAGCGATGTACGCTCCTCGACCCGGCATCTTGCCGGATGGATCGATCGCAACGGTTCCTTCTTTCGAACGGGTGATGCGCAGCATTTCTTTTTTGGGAATCATTTCCCCTGAAACAACAGATTTTCGTAAAGGAATTTTTCGTTTTTTCATCGCGATCTCTCCTTGACTTATTTTTCGTCAAAATCCATGTTTTCGTAATCGTCTGCCGTCATATCTGAAGCAATGATCATTTCGTCGTGAGACTCATTGTCTTCGACATTGCTTTCTTGACTTTCAACAGCCTCGCCTTCATCGATATAGGCGCCTTCTTCTAATTTTGCATAAAATTCTTCCATGTCTGACTCCGATTTGATATCGATCTTAAAGCCAGTCAATTTCGCAGCCAAACGGGCATTTTGTCCGCGTTTACCAATGGCAAGCGATAGCTGATAATCAGGTACGACTACCGTACAAGCTTTCGGATTATCCACATCAAAAATAACATCAGTCACTTCTGCTGGATTCAATGCATTTGCAATAAATACCGCTGGATCATCATTCCACTCAACGATATCCATGTTCTCACCTTTTAATTCATTAACGATTGCTTGAACCCGTTGTCCTTTTGGACCAACACAAGTTCCGACAGGATCGACATTGGCATCAAATGAGCGCACAGCTACTTTAGAACGGTCTCCTGCTTCTCTGGCAATGCTGACGATTTCAACTGTACCATCATAAACTTCCGGTACTTCTTGTTCAAATAAACGGCGTAATAAATCAGGATGACTACGGCTTACAAAAACTTGAGGCCCTTTCGAAGTATTTTCGACCCGAGAAACAAATACTTTGATCCGATCGTGAGGTTGATAGAATTCATTTGGCATTTGATCTTGTTTTGATAATACTGCTTCGATTTTTCCAAGGTTCACATAGATATAGCGATTGTCTTGACGTTCAACGATCCCTTGCAGGATATCTTTTTCATAGGCACTGAATTCATTGTAGATGATTGTCCGTTCTGCCTCGCGCACCCGTTGCAAAATGACCTGTTTTGCTGTTTGAGCAGCTATCCGGCCAAAATCTTTCGGGGTCACTTCGAAACGGATCTTATCGCCAATCTCGTAAGCAGGATTGATCGTCATGGCTTCTTTCAAAGACACTTCCAATTGAGAGTCCATTACTTCTTCGGTCACTTCTTTGACTGCATAAACGTGAATATTGCCTTTTTTCTGGTCAAATTCAACTTCTACATTTTGCGCTTGACCATAATGACGTTTGTACGCTGACACTAACGCGGCTTCCAATGCGTCAATGACGATCTCTTTTGAAATGCCTTTTTCTGCTTCCAATGCATCAAGTGCATTTAACATTTCTTTACTCATGATTCTTCCATTCCTCCGTGTTTAAAATTGGATTGCTAAACGAGCTTTGGCAATATTTTTCCGTTCGATCGTTAGTTCTTTTTCTCTTGTTTTGATTCGAATCTTAATGACTAGTTGTTCTTCATCAAAGGACTGCAAAAAGCCTTCAAATTGCTTTTCGCCTTCCACCGGCTGATACAAGGAAAGATGGATATACTCTCCAACTGCACGGTGATAGTCCTCTTCTTTTTTGAGGGGGCGTTCAGCACCAGGCGAGGATACCTCTAAGAAATAGGCTTGTGGGATCGGATCTGGATCACAGGCATCCAATTTATCACTCAGTTGTTCACTGACAAAGGCACATTCTTCAATATCGATTCCGCCCTCTTTGTCAATAAACACCCTTAGAAACCAGCTTTTTCCTTCCTTAACAAATTCTACCTCAACTAATTCAAAATTTTGCGCTTCCAGAATGGGGGTCACAATTGTTGTGACAGTTTCCACCACTGTACTCACACGACATCGCCTCCTTTATTTCTCAACGAAACGAACTTCATTCCATTAAAAAGAGTGAGCGAAAAAACCGCTCACTCACTCTAAGTATCATTACTATGTAAATATAACATAGTTTACTAACAAATTCAAGTATCCTAGCATTTTGTGGCTTTTTCTGAAAATTTTCCATCTAATTTCTTAAAATTTCTGCCCCCAGAATACTTCCTTGTTCCCTATATCTCAAAATGGACAGCTGTCTTTCTAGATTCAAGCAATGAAGGCGACAAGCTTCGCGATGACTTGTGGAAGCAAAGCCTTCGGATCAAAATCCATCGGCGCTTGATCAGGAAAAAAGTGCCACATGCGGTAGCCATAAACGCCCAGAACAGCAATCATCAGTCCAAGCCAAAAGTAGCGATTTTGATTGATACGCTGAACCATGGGCTTTTTCCAGAAAATGACAAGTAACACTAGCAAAGGAGCGAGCCAAAAAAGTGGATGAAAATAAAAAGCGCCTGGTATGTCACCTTCAAAAAGATGCAAATAGGCGCGAGTCATTCCACATCCAGGGCAAGGAACCCCCGTCAGCAGTTTAAACGGACACATTAATAATCGGTCCAATCATCAGTGTCTTGAGTAACTGATTGGCTTGCAGAATCTGCAGACTCCCACACTTGATTCATATCCGATTGTAAAATGGCCATATTGATAATGTCCAAACCAAAAATCGCTAAGACAACAAACAACACTTTATTATCATTTATACGTGGAAATTTCGTTTTTTCCTGTGCAGTGATAAAAATGTCCGCGATTCGATACCACCAATAAATTTGGTACAACCCGCAAGTAATGATCGTCAACAACACAGACATGCCTGGGGTAAGGCGATAATCTTCACTATATTCTGTCAAATCTTGCGTGGTTTGGTATAACCAGAAAAGTGAATAGATGCCGCAAGTAATAATAGTTAGTAAAATCACCATTAAAATGGACTTTTTCTTGGATTGATAATTTTGATACATCGGTTACTCCTTCTAAAAGATTGAATCTTTTTACTTTTCTTCCAATTATACACCAATCCAAAAAAGTGGAAAGTCCTTTTAAAGGAAATTTATTTCAATAATAATGAAAAAAAAGGATGTAATCTAAGCTTTTTAATAAACGAAACCTCTGAGGGACATTGGGGATGCTGTTAATCTCCAACTAGTCTCCAGTAATAACGCCAGCTGGAGAAACACCTTTTTTCCACTGTCATTCGGATAGTCTCATTTTTTGCTTCTATTACAATCCTTTTATTACAACCCTTTTAATTCATTTATACGCGACTATAATTTTTTACTTCTGCTGCCATTGCATCAACAAAGATATTTAGTTCTTCAACGTTCGTTTCTTTGCTGCCATAACGACGAATATTGACAGTTGCATCTTTGACTTCTTGATCTCCGACAACTAACTGATAAGGAATTTTTTGCATTTGTGATGCGCGAATTTTGTAGCCCATTTTTTCATTGCGATCGTCCACTTCCACACGTAAACCTTGTGATTGAAGACGTTCTTTGATCTCATAAGCATAATCGCTGTGTGCATCGACTGAAACAGGAATGATCGTTGCTTGGATCGGTGCCAACCAAGTTGGAAATGCACCTTTGTAAACTTCTGTTAAGTAGGCAACGAAACGTTCCATTGTTGAAACGATCCCGCGATGGATCACGACTGGACGATGTGTATTTTCGCCATCTTCACCAACATAAGTTAAGTCGAAACGTTCTGGTAATAAGAAATCTAATTGGATCGTGGAAAGCGTTTCTTCCATACCCAAAGCAGTTTTTACTTGAACGTCTAATTTTGGACCATAGAACGCTGCTTCCCCTTCTGCTTCGAAATAATCCAAATTCAATTCATCCATCGCTGCTTTCAGCATGGTTTGGGCATTTTCCCACATCGCATCATCATCGAAGTATTTATCTTTGTTTTCTGGATCACGATAGCTCAAACGGAAGCGGTAATCTGTTACATTGAAATCTTTATAGACTTCAACCATCAAATCCAAAGTACGTTTGAATTCATCTTTGATTTGATCAGGACGAACAAATGTATGTCCATCATTTAGAGTCATTTCCCGAACCCGTTGCAACCCAGAAAGAGCGCCAGATTTTTCGTAACGGTGCATCATCCCTAATTCAGCGATACGAATCGGCAATTCACGATAAGAGTGAATATCATTTTTGTAGACCATCATATGATGCGGACAATTCATCGGACGAAGAACAAGCATTTCGCCATCTCCCATGTCCATTGGCGGAAACATATCTTCATGATAATGATCCCAGTGTCCAGAAGTCTTGTAAAGATCAACATTTGCCATGATTGGTGTATAAACGTGTTGGTAACCTAAACTTACTTCTTTGTCCACGATGTAACGTTCAATTGTACGACGAATGGTTGCACCTTTTGGCAACCAAAATGGTAGCCCGGCACCAACTTCTGGAGAGAGCATGAATAAGTCTAACTCTTTCCCTAGCTTGCGGTGATCCCGCTCTTTGGCTTCTTCTCGTAAACGAATAAATTCTTTCAAATCTTTTTTGTCAAAGAACGCTGTTCCATAGACCCGTTGCATCATTTGGTTATTTGAATTTCCACGCCAGTAAGCTCCTGCCACAGATAAAAGTTTGAACACTTGAATCCGTCCTGTTGATGGCACGTGAGGCCCGCGGCATAGATCAACAAACTCTCCTTGTTGATAGGCAGTAATCGTTTCATCTTCTGGTAGTTCACTGATCAATTCTACTTTATATGGATCTTCAGCAAATAGTTCTAAAGCTTCTTTTTTCGATAATACACGACGTTCGATCGGTAGATTTTCTTTAACGATTTTCATCATTTCTGCTTCAATTGCTGGTAAATCTTCGGCAGTTACAGGGTTTTCTCCATTATCTGTATCATAATAGAATCCTGTATCGATAGCTGGTCCCACTCCAAAATGAATGTTTGGATAAAGGCGACGCATCGCCTGAGCCATTAAGTGAGCTGCTGAATGGCGAACCAAACCTAAAGCATCCTCATGATCCGGTGTGACGATTTCGATTTGTGCATCCTCTTCAATCCCTCGATCAAGATCAATCAACTGACCATTGACCTTTCCTGCTAAGGCTTTTTTCGCTAAACTTTTAGAGATTCCTTCAGCAATTTCTTTTGTTGTGATGCCAACTGCAAATTCTTTTTTCGCCCCATCTGGGAATGTAATTGTTAGTGTCATTTGTTTTCCCCCTACTGATTTATTTGATCAATGAATGATTTGAACCAAAAAAAGTCCTAGTATCAGATAACGATACTAGGACGAAGATTTCGTGGTTCCACCTAATTTCAAATACAACAACGCTGTATTTCTTTGACGGGATAACGGTACGACCGCCTTTGTTTCAACAAAGGTTTGAAAAAGTGGTCATCCATTGGTTTTCTTCCAGGAAATTTTCAGCCGTGATTTCCCTCTCTTATCGAAGACTCTCAAATTCAGGTGTCTTTTTCATCAATCAATTATGGCTTCATTTAACCACTATCTGCTTAAAAAATCAAGTAAATTATTTCCAATCACCATTAACTGCATACTGACCTTTTTTCATTTCGTTGATAATGACATGAATATGTTCTTTTGGTGCCCCAGTATTTTTGTGGACTGCTTCAGTAATTTCTTTCATCATATTGGTCAATTGTTCTTGCGATCGGCCTTCTACTAATTCTACATGAATAAATGGCATAGTCATCACTCCTCTGTTCATTAGTATACGCTTCTTAATTATGCTCTGCAATAATCCGCTCTATTATCGAACGACTGTTCCTTATCAAGAATAAGCGTTACTGACAATCTAAAGATTCTTCCATTTCATTTGGCTGGCTCTTCACGCCATTTTCTCGAATGCCATTTTTGAACATACTTCATCACCTTACTGGCTTCATCTTCATGGTACAAAAAATGGTGTTGTCTGCTTACATAACGAGCAATCTCATCAAATAGTTGAACGATTTTCCATAATGATTCGCCGCAAGCCTCAACAGATGAAAAACAAAGCGCCGTCAACCGCTCATACTCTTCTTCTGATAAATAACTTTGAAGATATTTATGGTTCTTTCCGGTACTGAGACGATAGTCTGCTTGATGCGCTAGATACCAGTCATATTGCCGAAGCAACTCTTGCCAGCAAATTTGGTACAAATGGTCGGCGGCATAGAAAAGCTGATTTCTGACAAGCCCTTTGACGACATAAGTCGCTACCCACCAAAATTCGTTACAACTGTCATGAAACGCTTTTTCTGTCGGTGGTTTAATAAAAAAGATAGAGGCATCAGGAACTGTCATTCCCTCTAGAAGTTCTTTTGGATCATAGAGACGCTCAAGAAAGGGTTCAGCTTGCAACAAATGGATCAATTCAACTGGACAAAGCATCAAGTCTATGCGATTGCCATCTTCAAAATGCATCAAAAATGTAAAACGACCTCCCAAAGAGGGTTGCGAAAGCACAGAACTTTCTGGAGTCTGCATGATCATGATCTGTCCGAATTCTTCCAGCCAGCTAGGTTCTGCTATTAGTTCTTGCATATTGTCAACAATATAAACGATATCATAATCTTGAAACCGATCGCTTATTGCATTAGGTTCTCGCCGGGACCCAGAGATTGCGATTGCTTGGACACCAATTTTTTGACCAACTCGTAAAATCACTGCTATCATTTCAGCTTCATTCCGCACAGCTATCCCCCCTTTCTTTGAACCCATTGATCTCAAAAGCATACTTAAATTTTACCATAGAACGATTTTTCAGACGACATTCGTAAAGATTGTATGCTATAATTTTATGTCGCAATTTTTTTAAGGAGGATTCCTTGTGAACGAACGTCAAAAAGAACAACTACATGTCGATGATACAATCGCATTGATTCGAAGAGAACAAATGGTCTTAGCGCAGCAAAAAGCGGACTTGGCTACAAAAATGGAGGATCAGTTAAAAGAGATTTCCGAAAAGAAGATTCGTGGTGGTGATAGCGAAGCTTTTTACGAATCTGTTGTTGAATATCAGCAACACGAGCAAGAATTGCTGCTAAAATATCGAACAGCGGAATCTCAAGAGAAAAGAGTCAAAACATTGGAAACAATGGCTAGCAATCCTTATTTTGCCAGAATTGATTTTCAAGAAGAACAAGAAAAAGAAACACTTTATCTAGGGATCGCCTCATTAAGGGATCAGCAAGAAGAAACAATTGTCATCGATTGGCGGGCACCTATCGCAAATTTATATTACGAAGGAGAATTAGGCGAAACGTTTTATGAAACAGAAACCGATCGCTTTACAGTTGAGTTGTTGCTGAAGCGTCAATTTAAAATTCAAGAAGGTCAGATTTTGTCTATGGTGGACACTTCAGAAATCATCAATGATGAGTTTTTGCTGGAGATTTTAGACGAAGCCTCTTCTTCTCAAATGAAAAATATTGTCTCAACGATCCAAAAAGCACAAAATCAGATCATTCGTGATACTACTAGCAAGTTCATGCTGATTGAAGGAATTGCCGGCAGTGGTAAAACATCGGCACTGTTGCAACGGGTGGCGTTCTTGCTTTATCGCAACCGCAAATGGCTGGATGAAGAACAAGTCTTGCTTTTCTCTCCCAATCATTTATTTTCTGATTATATTTCAATGGTCTTGCCTTCTCTTGGGGAAAGTGAAGTGCCAACACGTACGTTCCACCATTTCATCCAAAGAGCTCTGCCCAATTTCCAAATCACAAAAGAAACACAGCTAGAAGAAACTTTCTTATCAGGAGCAGACGATCGGATTGAAAAGATCAAAAGCAGTCTAAAACTTGTCAAATTGATTCAACGATACGTACAGAAGATTTCTGCGATCGGTCCGTTATTTCGTGATTTAAAAATTCAAGGACAGACATACATTACGAAAGAACAAATCCGTCGTTGGTATCAAGAAACCAATCAAGAGCTTCCTTTGTATCAACGGAGTCAATTATTACAAACAAAATTACTGAAAAAAATCGGTGGTCTTGAAAAAGATGAGGCCAAAAAAGATTGGGTCAAAGAAGCAACCGAAGAGCAGTTGCAGCAACATTTTGCCAAAGATCCTTATCAAGAGTACACAGAAGAAAATGAACGCCGATTGCGTAAGCAAATCCGCCAGCAAATCGTTAAGAAAAAATTCCGCTCACTAACTCGTGGTGTCAAACAATACCAGTTTATCAACCAAACCAAGCAGTATTTACATTTCTTACAGGCAGTTCCTAAGACGTTGTTAGACGATCAAGCGATCCGTGACGAAGATTGGCAACAACATCTCCGACTTCTGAGGGAAGGTCTGCGGCAACGCCAATTGACCCAAGAAGATGCCGTGCTATTCTTTTTGCTGATCAAACAACTTTACCCAATCTATGTGGATGAAAAAGCACGGTTTATTTTCATTGATGAGATGCAGGATTTCCCGCCTGCTCAAGTGGCTCTCTTACGTCAATTATATCCTAAAGCCGGAATTACTTTATGTGGTGATCTAAATCAGAAGGTCTACGGTAATGAAACGATCGTTGGTTCGTTGGAAGAGTTGTTTCCTGCTGACAGCGTGACTCGGTATCAACTAAAAACCAGCTATCGTTCAACGAAAGAAATCACGGATTTTGCCAACCAATTCTTAACTGGTTCTGATCAAGTTGAATTGACAGCACGCGAAGGGTCTCTCCCTCAAGTCATTCAAACCGAGAACGAAACAGTTGGTCTGGACTACTTGCAGCAAGCATTAACCAAATCACAGTCACACTGGCGCACAGCTATCATCTGTAAAACAGCTGCCGACTGCCGAGCGCTTTATGCTCAGCTCTCTGAAGAGATGCAGGATCAAGTTCAATTAATTACTTCAGAGGAAGATTTTATGAAACGTAAAATCATGATTTTTCCAGCCTTTTTAGCTAAAGGGTTGGAATTTGATCAAGTATTCTTATGGACGTATGGGACTTCTTTTGTGACTGAGCAAGATCAATTGATCTTCTATACCATGGCGACCCGTGCCATGCACCAATTGATTGTTTTGCAAAATAACACCAATCAATTGCTAGAGAAAGCTGATCCCGCAACCTACGCATTACAATTGCTTTAAGGAAAGTGATTGATACATCAAAAAACGAGAGCAAACGGACACTCCGTTGCTCTCGTTTTTGCTTAGCGATAAATGATCAATCAAACAATATTCTTCTCGACAAAAGCCTTGTTTGATTGGTATTTGTTTGGTCATTTTTTTACAGGGTTCGATCACCCCTTCAATTCACCGATAAAGAGTCTCGTTTCTGGATATTTCATCGCGACAATCGTCAAAATCATCTGAAGTTCTGAAACATTTTCTTCATTGTCAGGATCAAAGATTTTACTATGTTTTCCAATACTGCCATTGTCGATCAATCGATAGATCCGGTTCCATTCCATAAATTGTTCGACATCTGTAAAGTGACTGAGGGGAAAACCGGAACCATCTAGAATTTCTGTTAAACGAAAAGCAATATAAGAACTGTCGATCACATATTCCTTTTCAGGATCAATTTGACTACTTTTCTGAAAATCAATGATTGCTTTTTCTGGACGATGATGCAGCAGCCACTCTAACAACAAGAAAAAGCCTTCCATCCGATAATTGTCCAAAAATAAGCGTTGGGACGCTTCCGATACTCGGAAAACCAGCGGGATCAAAAAATTCCGTTTATAAATCAGTAAAGGCGCACGATCTACCGTCACATTCAAGTAGCGATTCAAATAGGTGGCTCCACGAAAACCGCCCAAACGGTATCCCTCTACACCGTATTTTTTATATTTGCGGCACAGTGCAGAACAATCAGAAACTGAGACAGATACTTCTGCTAATTTATCGTATCCGCTTAAAATCCGATCAAAAGGCTCTAAAACGATTTTTTCTTCCAACTCTGCCGCTCCCTTCTTGCTCATACTGCTAATTACTTAAATAATAACATAAAAAAAGCGATTAAACCAAAAGAAATACCCCTTTGTTTTTTGAAAACAATAAAAATGAAAGTAAAAAAACACCCCAGAAAGCACAGATAAACTTTCAAGGATGTCTTACTTTTATTCTTCTTCGCTGTCTGCTACATTATGATAAACGTTTTGGACATCTTCTAAATCTTCTAGTGCATCGATCATTTTTTCAAATTTTTCAAGATCTTCTCCAGTCAAAGTGACTTCATTTTGAGGAATCATTTGCATCTCAGCAATTGAAAACTCAGTAATTCCTTTTTCTTTTAAAGCTTCTTGAATCACATGGAAATCACTAGGTTCTCCATGGACGATGATTTGACCATCTTCTTCAAGAACATCGCGCACGTCGATGTCTTTTTCCATCAAATATTCTAAGATGTCATCTGCATCCGTACCAGAAAAACCAAATAATGCCGTATTATCAAACATGTAAGCAACTGCGCCAGAAACACCCATGTTTCCGCCATTTTTACCAAAAGCTGCTCGTACGTCTGCTGCAGTACGGTTAACATTATTCGTCAATGTATCGACGATTACCATTGAACCATTTGGTCCGAACCCTTCATAACGCAATTCGGAGTATTGTTCGTCCCCTGAACCTTTTGCTTTCTCAATTGCTCGGTCAATGATGTGTTTTGGTACATTGTATGTTTTTGCACGTTCAATAACAAAGCGCAATTTTTGGTTCGCATGAGGATCAGGATCACCTGATTTTGCTGCCGCGTAGATTTCGATTCCAAATTTTGCATAAACTCGGCTATTGTTTGCATCCTTAGCAGTTTTCTTTGCTACGATATTTGCCCATTTACGACCCATAATTTCACTTCGCTTTCTTTATAATCAAAATTCCTTAATCATTATACTTGTGATTTCCTGTTCTGTGAAGTAATTTCAGTTCAATTCTTTAGAAAAATAGGGGAACGACCAAAATTTTGTTCTACAATCTGTGGTGATGCCAACTGATAGATTTGATCTACCCGTAAAGAATACCCAAAACGTTCACTTTCCTTTTTGCCAAATTTAGAAATGAGCGGCAGGTCTGTTTTCTTTTTAACTTGCTTTAAATAATTTTGTCCTGCTGTTGTAAACCCCAAAATACGAATCCCGGTATTCTTTTGTGCTTGTTGGACTTCTTCACTGGTTGCTTGAAACAATAGATAACACATCAACCGCTGAAGTCTAGTTCTAGTATACCGTTTTGTTTTCAGAAGTGCCATAAATTCCGCAAAAGAAGTGGCGTGTAAACAATCTTTGATCCGATATTCTAATCCTTCGGTCACTTGATACCGGGTTCGCAATTGTTCAAGAGGGGTGGCGATAAGTTGGTACTGCAACAATGGCCAAAAAAACTCCCAATCAATCGCTTGGTCTAATAAATCATTTCTTACACTTTCAGGAACGTACCCTTTAATCTCTTGACCTGCCTTCACAGCTTTGCGAATAGCCGTCGCACTGGCAATCATCCCACCAGACAATTCTTGCGAGTGATAGGCCGCTTGTTTCCTTGGAATCGGCAACAGTTTCATTGGTGATGGATACTGACACGTTTCACGAGCATAACGCATACCCAATATGTGATTAGGCAAATGAGCCTCTGCCAAAAAGTCTGGATAGACTGCTGCAAAAGCCGCATGCATTTTTTGTGTATAGGTTTGGTTCTCAGAAGCATTTTCACGGAAAAACTGGTTGATGACTTCTTGATTGTTTTGCTCAAAATGCGCAAATGCTTCATAATCAAACGGTTCGGGAGCGTCCGTTCCAAAACATAAAAATGAGCAATCCAATGATTGCAGAATTCTAATTGCTCCTTTTGCAAAGAAATCAGCTGATTGAACTGACCAAGCCGGCGGTAATTCTACAATTAGATCTACGCCATTTTCGAGTGCAGCTCGAGCACGCTGCCATTTGTCAACGATTGCCGGTTCTCCTCGCTGCAAAAAATTGCCACTCATCACCGCCACAACAACATCCGCTCCGGATGCTTTTCTAGCTTGCTGGACATGAAATTCATGGCCGTTATGAAAAGGGTTATACTCTACAACAATACCGCATGCTTGCATTTCTCCACTCCTTTCTCCCATCAGCAAAAAAACTTAAGTTCTTTTTAATCTAAAAAAACCGCAAACAATCACAGCTTGCGGCAGACAAAGAACCAGCGACGGCTCTTTTCATTTGGCGGACTATCAATAAAGTCTGCATACATTTCGATTTCAGAGAAGCCGGCATTTTCCAACATCCGCTGATAACTTTCAAGCGAATAGGTGCGTTCTCGGTGTAGTTCATCCATTCGTTGGAAAGTACCATCCTCATTTTGCACAAAAAAAGTCAAAAAATGTTCGATGCTGTGAGGAACTTCTCCTTGGTAACTTTCCCAGAGAAAGGCAAACTCATCTGTTTGATAGTGGTAGCTGTAATCAGGGAATACTTCATCGATCTGGTATGTTGAGTGTACATCGAACATAAATACCCCGTCGTCACGCAAGCTGTTATAAACCCCATCGAAAACTTGCTGGACACTTTGCTCATCTTCCATATAACAGATTGAGTCAGAGTAACAAGTGATCGCTTCGTAAGTTCCCACATCTGTCAGATCCAACATGTCCCCTTCTACAAATTGGATGGGCGTGTCCTCTTGTTCCGCCCGCTGACTGGCGATCATCAACATTTCTTCTGAAAGGTCTAAGCCGGTTACATCAAAACCCGCTTTAGCGAATTCTACTGCTAATGCACCTGTTCCGCAGGCTAGTTCCATGATTTGTTTTTTTTCACCTAAATGACGGCAAGAAAAATCCAGCCACTTTTGATAGAGACTGGAATCCATTACTTCGTCATAGACAAAAGCAAATGTTTCGTAGGCCATTATTAAGCCACGACCCATTCATTTAGATCAACAAGCGGTGCATCTGACCATAATTTTTCTAAATTATAAAACGCACGTTCTGAAGCGTTGAAAACATGAACGATGACATCACCAAGATCAATCAAGACCCATTTACCACCATCTTTTCCTTCAACACGGCGAACCTCCACTTGGTTTTCTTCTTCTTTGTCAAGAACTTCATCAATGATGGCATTGATTTGTCTTTCGCTGTTCCCTGAACAAATCACAAAGTAATCGGCTAATAATGAAATTTCACGAACGTCTAATGCCATAATATCTTCGGCATGTTTTGAATCTGCTGCTTTAACAGCAATTTCTAAAATTCTCTGGCTATCTATGGTAATTCCCTCCTAATGGTTTGCGACCCAATGATTGTATGTTTCAATCGTCTTGGGATAAATTGGTGCTTCCTTTTCAATCAAATAAAGCAATGTATGTTTCGTTTCATAAGCTACTGCAGCGTCAAGATCAATCATAGCTAATTCACGGGCTTCTTTCACACCGGGAAATGATCGGCCAGGTTCGATATAATCGGCAACATAAATGATCTTATCCAACAAACTCATTTCTGCAGCACCAGTCGTATGGACACGAATGGCTTGTAGGATCTCTTCGTCATCGATGCCTAACTCTCGCTGAACAAAATCGGCTCCCACAATACCATGCCAAATAGCATTGCTCCAATTGAGCAATTCCAAATCAAAACCGTCTCGCCGAATGACAAGTTGGAATTCTTCATCTGGACGCTCTTTGGCATAATCATGAGTCAGCGCAGCGATACTGGCTTTTTCCGGTGAAGCACCGAATTTTTCAGCCAATGCGACTGCCGTTTTTTCCACACCTAGTACGTGCTGAAATCGTTTTTGACTCATATGCATTTGTACTTCCTGCATCAATAATTCGCGTTCAGCAGGCGTATACTGTTGGCTATTCATCCAGATACAGCCCCTTTTCTTGAATATAGTTTAACACATTTTCCGGCAATAAGTAGCGAATCGAGCATCCTTGTTGCACTTTCTTACGAATTATTGTGGAGCTGATATCCATCAAAGGCACATCGATCCAAATGATCGGATAGGGTGTTTCAACGGGATAGCTAGGACGACGAACCCCGACGAAAGTGACCAACTCCATCAACTCATCAATCCGATGCCACTTCGGCAAGTATTGTACCATGTCGCCGCCAATAATAAAGTAATAACTTGTATCAGGGTTCTTTTCAGTCAGTTCCTTCATTGTATCAAAAGTATAGCTTTTCCCTTTGCGTTTCAATTCAATGTCTTCAATCGCAAATCGGGGATTATCCGCGATCGCTAACTGTAACATTGCCAGTCGGTGAGCAGCCGGGATCGTCTTTTTTTCATCGACATGCGGCGGAAGATACTCAGGCATAAAATAGACTTTATCCAAGCCCAAAGCTTGCCCAACTTCTTCACCCATGACCAAGTGGGTATAGTGAACGGGGTTGAAATTCCCCCCCAGTATGCCCACTTGTTTTTTAGGCGCTTGATAAGCCGCTTCTGTTGTATATAAGGTCTGAACTTTGCCAAACGAATTTCCTTGCATGTCAAATCACTCCTATAATGAACGTACGTTTACAGAGATTTTTTGATATTTTTCTTTTGTAGATGGTTTGAATAACACAATCACGCGTCCAATGATTTGAACAACCTCGCATTGAATCGCTTCACTGATTGCTGCTGCAGCGTCCTCCGCCACTTCGTCGGTATTTTGCAATAAAGATACCTTGATCAATTCTCTTTTTTCTAGCGCTTCTTCGATTTGATTGATCATTGCCTCATTCAATCCGCCTTTGCCAATCTGAAAAATCGGTGTTAAATGATGCGCTTCACTGCGTAAAAACCGCTTTTGTTTTCCTCGTAATTCCATGTTCTGCCTTCTTCCTTTAAATTAATGCTTTCCGTTTGATCACATCAACGCCTTTAGGTGCCCAACCAGCAACAACTCCTGGTTTTGTGACTGTGATCCATCCTAAACCTGCAAAAACAATATCTGTTTTTTCTTTGATCGAAAATTCAAAGCGAACTAACTCCGGAAAATCAGCTAACTCATCAGGACGAGGCGGTTGTAAAAGACCGCCAACATGTTTTTGATAAAAGACATCGGCTTTTTCTAACTTCGTGCGATGCAGCACCACATCATTTGCTACATAAGCAATGAATGAGCTACGCTCTCCTTGAATAAAGTCAAAACGTGCCAACCCTCCAAAAAAGAGTGTTTGGCCAGCATTCAATTGGTAGCTTTTCGGTTTGATTTCCTTATTCGGCGCCACGATTTTTAAATCTTTCTTTCCAAGGTAATGAGCCATCTGATGTCGGTGGATGATCCCTGGAGTGTCGATCAGAAAGTGACCGTCGTCGAGAGGAATTTCGATTTTATCAAGGGTTGTCCCAGGAAAACGAGAAGTAGTAATCAATTCTTGGACTCCAGCCGTCTGTTTGATGATTTGATTGATCAATGTCGATTTACCGACATTCGTAACACCTACCACATAGACATCTCGACCTTCTCGATAATGATCGATCGCCTGTAACAATTCAGTCATTTCGGCGGCTTTTTTTGCACTTGTCAATAAAACATCGATTGGACGCAGCCCTGCTTCATGGGCACGCTCTCTCATCCATTGGGTCATTTTTGATTTCTTCAATGACTTTGGCAAGATATCCACTTTATTGCCCACTAGCAACACAGGATTGTCTCCCACAAAACGATGAAGTCCTGGAATCAACGAACCGTTAAAATCAAAGATATCCACTACATTTACGATTAATGCATCTTTTTGACCGAGTTCGTTCAGTAAACGCAGAAAATCATCGTCTGTCAGCGAGACATCTTGGATTTCATTGTAATGTCGCAAGCGGAAACAGCGTTGGCAATAGACTTCTCCGGTTTCTAGCCCTTTCTCTAATGCAGAGAGCGGTGTATAACCAAGCTCTGTTGGATTTTCTGTCTGGATCAGCGCGCCACAGCCAATACAATGAATCATTTCTTCATTCATTATCAAATTCCACCTCGCCATTTCATTTCTGGATTGTGTTTCAATAAATACTTCATAATTCTTCGCTCCAGCAAACGGTTGAATTGTGTTTTCCATGAATCCGTATTAATGATCGGCTTTACTAGGATACTACGGACCCCTGCTCGATTAGCACCTTGAATGTCGGTCATGATTTGGTCACCGATCATCACAACATCTTCTTTTTGCAAGCCAAGTTGGCGGTATCCTTGCTTGATGCCACGAGAAAAAGGTTTCAATGCTCGATGGACGTATTGCAAACCAAAGGGCGCCACGGCCCGTGCGACCCGTTCACTATTATTGTTTGAAACGACAATCACCGGAATTCCCGCATTCTTCATTTCTAACAACCAATTTTTTAGCTCTTCACTACCGTCAGGATCATTCCAAGCAATCAGGGTATTATCAAGGTCAGTTAGAACAGCTTTGATGCCTTGCTTCTTAAGTTGATGGGGAGTGATCTGATAGATGGCATCGACCATCCAAGTCGGTTTAAATTTTGAAAACATAGATTCTCCTTGATTCTTTTATTCATGTGACAAAAATAGTCAATCTGTTGACACGTCTAGATAAAAACAGCTTGTCAGCTGACAAGTCGTCAATCAGTCCCCACAGGGTCACTGATGATTATTTAAAGGCATCCTACTTATAATGCTACTTTCAACCTGTAATTATACAATAGAATCGTGTGAAATACTAGACTGAGCTACAACTCTCAGCAACAGATTTTCATCTAGTTGAAAAAAGCAACGAATCAGCCACTGCTACTTTAAAAAATAAAAAAGCCGAACGATCAGAGGAGTGAGCAATCAATGCAGATTACTTCTGCAGCTTCCTTCCTCAAGAATCGTTCAGACAATTCATTGTTTTTCATCTTGGCCGATATGAACGCACATCACACTAACCAACTTCATGGTCTAAAAAAGATTATAAGACTTTTGCCAGAAAATCGATCGTCCGCGGATTTTGCGGTGCATCAAATATTTGAGCAGGTGTCCCCTCTTCCATAATGACCCCTTGGTCCATGAAAAGAACGCGGTCGCCAACCTCTTTGGCAAATCCCATTTCATGGGTGACGATCACCATCGTCATCCCTTCTTGAGCCAAACGCTGCATGACACTCAATACCTCACCGACCATTTCCGGGTCTAACGCCGATGTCGGTTCGTCAAACAGCATCACTTCCGGCTGCATCGCCAATGCGCGGGCAATAGCGATCCGTTGCATTTGTCCACCGGATAAGCTTTGGGGATAAGCTTTTGCTTTATCTGGTAACCCTACGTCAGTCAACAGTTTCTCTCCGATTTTCCGAGCGTCTTCTTTAGACATTTTTTTTACTTTGATTGGCGACAATGTAATATTATCCATTACTGTCAGATTGGGGAAGAGGTTAAAGTTTTGAAAAACCATGCCTAATTTTTCCCGCATTTGATAAATATCATTTTTTTTGTCAGTAATGTCCGTCCCTTTAAAGTAAATATTGCCGCTTGTTGGTTCTTCTAACAAATTCAAGCAGCGTAAAAAAGTACTCTTTCCTGATCCGGAAGGTCCAATCACAACAACGACCTCGCCTTTTTTGATTTCGGTATTGATACCTTTAAGCACCTGATTTGTTCCAAATGTTTTGTGTAAATCCTTTACTTTGATCATTGTATCCATCTTTTTCCTCCTATCGCCGGTAACCTTTGCCGAGTTTTTTCTCCCATAGATTCAACAAGCGGGAGGTGGTAAACGTTAAAATAAAGTAAATCACAGCGGCAACATATAAAGGAGTTAATGGCTGATACGAACTTGTCACAACAATTTGTGCGCTATTCATCAATTCGTAGATACCGATAGTAGATAACAAAGAAGAGTCTTTGATCAAAACAATGAACTCGTTACCTAGAGGAGGCAAAATATTACGCAAAGCTTGAGGTAAAATAACATACCGCATCGCTTGTGCAGGACGCAATCCTAACGAACCAGCTGCTTCTGATTGACCAAAATCGACCGCATTGATACCACCACGAACGATTTCAGCAACGTAAGCCCCTGAGTTCAATGAAAGGGCGATAATCCCTGGAAATAGTCGTCCAAAGTCAAGATTCAACACACCAAACGAAATCGTCGGCAGTGAGAATAGCCCCTGCAATAACCCAAATGCAATCAATATCTGAACCAGCATCGGTGTTCCCCGTAACACTTCGATATACGTATTAGCGATCCAGCGTAATGGCTTTACTTTTGATAACTTCATCAATGCAAAGGTGATTCCGAGGATGGTTCCTAGGATCACTGTAATAATGGAGATGACAATCGTAATCAATACCCCTGAGATAAAGTAAGGATAATAAGTCGACAAGAAGGAAAAATCCATAAATTTACTACTCCGATCTATTCAGCCGCATTTTCGTTGGCTAAGTCTGTATTCTTTTGAACGTATTCATTGATTGTCCCTTTATCATTCAATTCTTTCAAAATACGGTTCAATTCATCTTTTAATTCTGTGCTGCCTTTTGGTAGAGCGATAGCATAAGAATCATCTGGTGAAGCTTCTAAAGCAATGTCAGCCACTGCCAAATCATCATTTTGAGCAACATATGAGTCTGCAACGGCACTTTCAAGTACTAGCCCATCGATCGATCCTTGTTTCAATTCATTGATCAAGTTAGGCACTTTCGCAATCGAAACCAATTGTGAGTCAGCTAATTGGTTTTGAACCACAGCCTCTTGGATCGATCCTTTTTGGGCGCCTACCTTCTTTCCTGAAAAGTCATCGACTGCAGACAATGCATCCGTATTGTCCTTTTTGATCACGATTTTTTGTTCAGGTGTAAAGTAGTTGTCAGTAAAATCAAATGTTTGTTTTCTTTCATCTGTTGCTGAGATCCCAGAAACTGCAATATCCGCTTTCCCTTGGCTCAATGCAGTTAGAACAGCATTGAACTCCAAGTCCATTACATTGACTTTGACGCCTAATTCTTTGGCGATTTCATTTACCAGATCAATGTCCGCACCGACGATTTGGTCTTTACCATCAATCAGAGCATGGAACTCAAAAGGTGCAAAGTCAGCTGATGTCGCTACATTTAATACATCGGCAGACTTGATGGCTTCTAGCTGATTTTGATCTCCTTTTTTTGACGAATCAGTGTTTGAAGATCCACCATTCCCACATGCAGCTAAAGTTAATAAAGCAGCAACTGTTATAAATCCACTCATCAATTTCTTCATTTGTTTTCTCCCCTTATAAAATAAATAATTATGCATATATTCCCATCTTTATTCAGAATATATACATAATACCACAATGTTATTGAATTTCAAACAACTATCTGCTGATGTTTATTATATTAGAGAAATTCACAAGGACAAATAAAAAAGCTTGAAATCAATGACCGATCAAAAATCGACATTGATATCAAACTTATGATTAAAATTTGCGAAAACGTTGATAACGCTCAGCAAGGAGTTGGTCGATATTCTTTTGTGCTAGAGCAGCGATCTTTTTGGTAATTGCCGATCGCATTTCCGCGATCACTGTCTCTTTCGACAACAGTTCACCGTCGATGGTCTCAGGGATCACTTTTTCGATCACTCCTAGCTTGTGCAACTCTTGCGCTGTTATTTTCATGAGTCCGGCAGCTTCTTTCGCACGGCTTCCATCTTTCCAGAGGATCGATGCGAAGCCTTCCGGGGATAAAATCGCATAGATAGAATGTTCCATCATCCATACTTCATCCCCTAAAGCCAATGCCAAAGCTCCACCACTGCCGCCTTCGCCAATAATAATTGCCAAGATTGGTACTTTTAAATCTGACATTTCTAAGAGATTGCGCGCAATCGCTTCTCCTTCGCCACGCTCTTCAGCGCCGACGCCGCAATAGGCACCTGCTGTATTGATCAATGTGATAACAGGCCGTTGAAACTTCTCCGCTTGTTTCATTAGCCGCAACGCTTTTCGGTAACCTTCTGGATGAGGAGCACCAAAATTTCGTCGAAGGTTTTCTGGCAGGTTCCGCCCTTTTTGGATACCGATCACTGTCACAGGTTTCCCATCTAAGGAAGCGACCCCGCCCACAACAGCTTCATCATCGGCATAGAGACGATCCCCATGGAATTCCTGAAAATCGCTAAAAACATGTTCAAAGTAATCAAGTGCCGTCAAACGATCTTTGCTGCGGGCTAACTCAACGATTTCATGTGCCGCTTCAATCATTTGTCATCCACCCCTTTGTCGTATGCAATTTAAGCAATTGGGAAATTCGTTCCCTTAATTGTGTCCGTGGAACGATTTGATCGACAAAACCATGTTCCAACAAGAACTCTGCTTTTTGGAAGTCTTCTGGCAGTTCTTGTCGAATCGTTTGTTCGATCACTCGTCTCCCCGCAAACCCAATCAATGCCTGCGGTTCAGCGAGAATCACATCTCCTTCCATTGCAAAACTTGCTGTTACGCCTCCGGTAGTTGGATCTGTCAAGACTGTCAAATAAAATAAACCGGCTTCACTATGACGCTTCACTGCTGCAGAGATCTTAGCCATCTGCATCAATGAGAAAATCCCTTCTTGCATCCGTGCACCACCAGAAGCAGTAAATAATACAACGGGTAAGTTCTTTGCGAGCGCTCGCTCAAACAATCGAGTGATTTTTTCACCTACGACAGTTCCCATACTTCCCATAATAAAGTTGGAATCCATGATTCCTATTGCCACAGGTTGCTGATTGATTGTCGCTTCTCCAGTTAACACAGCTTCATGGAGACCAGTTTTTTCCTGTACGGAAGCTATTTTTTCGAGATAATCAGGAAAGTCGAGAGGATCTTCTGTTTTCACATCTGTATCCCATTCTTCCAAGCTTTTTTCGTCGATCGTTAATGCGATTCTTTCCCAGGCACTGATACGGAAATTATAGCCGCAATGAGGACAGACTTTTTCTGCGCCCATTTCTTTTGTATATAAGGTCCGTTTACAGCTGGGACATTTCGCCCAAAGATTGTCGGGCACTGTTGGTTCGTTGGCAGGTGCCTGGCCGCGATTAGGATTGATGCGAATGTAATTCTTCTTTTTAAATAAAGCCATTCTCTTCCCTCCTATTGTTCAGGCGTCCAGTTTGGCAAGAATTCCTCTTGTAAAAAGGCTGTGTTGTAGTCTCCGGCAATCACTTTTGGATGACCGATCAGATCCATTTGGAATTCTGCATTCGTCACTACACCCTCAGTCACTAATTCAGCCAAAGCTCGTTGCATTTTCATCAATGCTTCAAATCGATTTTCTCCATGAACAATGACCTTTGCAATCATCGAATCATAGTAAGGAGGAATCGTATATCCAGAGTACATAGCACTATCCACACGAACCCCCAGACCTCCTCCAGGTAAAAACAAATTATGAATTTTTCCAGGGGAAGGAGCAAAATTAAAGGCTGGATTTTCGGCATTGATACGACACTCGATGGCAGCACCTTGCATTTTGACATCTTCTTGTTTGATATCCAGCGGTTCGCCGCTAGCAATCTCAATTTGTTTTTTTACAAGATCGATATTGGTCACCATTTCTGTGATCGGATGTTCGACCTGGATTCGAGTATTCATTTCCATGAAATAGAATTCGCCAGCTTCATCCATCAGAAATTCGATTGTACCAGCATTGCGATAGCCAACAGCCTGAGCGGCGCGCACTGCTGCAGCTCCTAGTTCTTGACGTTTACTAGCTGATATTACGACCGATGGCGATTCTTCCAAAACTTTTTGATTGTTCCGTTGTAAAGAACAATCCCGCTCGCCTAAGTGAATGATATTCCCAAAAGAATCTCCTAAAACTTGGACTTCAATATGTCGTGCGGGATAAACGATTTTCTCAATATACATTTCATCATTACCAAAAGCGGCTTTTGCTTCTTGCTGAGCGGAAGAAAAATGCTGCGGCAATTCTTCTTTTGTCAATACTTTACGTATGCCTTTCCCACCACCGCCTGCTGCTGCTTTAAGCATCACTGGATAGCCAATTTCTTCAGCGATCGTCAATGCTTCTTTCACATCAGAAATCGCTCCTTGACTGCCGGGGATCACTGGCACTTGTGCTTCGATCATCAACCGTCGGGCATTGATTTTGTTCCCCATTGCATCGATTGTTTCACTCTTAGGACCAATAAAGACAATATTGCATTCTTCACACATAGATGCAAAACGGCTATTTTCTGATAAGAAACCAAATCCAGGATGGATGGCTTCAGCTTTGGTAACGATCGCGGCGCTTAATATTTGTTGCACATTCAAATAAGAGTCTGCTGCTTTCGCCGGGCCAATACAAATGGCTTCATCGGCAAGTTCTGCATGTAACGCTTCTTTATCTGCTTCTGAATAAACTGCGACCGTTTGGATCCCAAGTTCGCGGCAAGCACGTATAATGCGAACAGCGATCTCACCACGGTTAGCTATCAATACTTTAGAAAACATTTTTCACCTATCCAATCATGAAGGTAAGTTCTGCTTCTGCAACTTTTTTGCCATCAACATAAGCAATCCCTTTGCCGATTCCTGCTGCAGATTTTACCTTGAGTATTTCTACTTCTAAGATCAATGTATCTCCTGGTGTTACTTTTTTGCGGAATTTTGCTTTATCAAGTCCGCCGAAATAAGCTGTTTTACCTCGAAAATCCGGTAAAGATAAGAGTGCAACTGCACCCGCTTGGGCCATTGCTTCAACGATCAATACACCAGGCATGACTGGTTCATGCGGAAAATGACCTTGAAAAAAAGGTTCGTTGATGGTCACGTTCTTCTTTGCTACCACACGTTTTCCTTCTTCTAGTTCTTCAATGCGATCCACTAAGAGCATAGGATAGCGATGGGGAATGATTTCTTTGATTTCTTGAATTGACATAACTGACATAGCTTACCCTTCTTTCACACGGAATAATGGTTGATCGTACTCAACGATCTGCTCATTTTCAACTAAGATTTCAACTAATTCGCCATCAACATCGCTAACAATTTCATTCATTACTTTCATGGCTTCAACGATACAAAGGACATCCCCTTTTTTGACAGAATCGCCGATTTGTTTGAATTGACTTTGTTCAGGACTGGGTTTTAAGTAAACCACACCCACTAAAGGTGAAACGATCTCCGTTCCTGCCATAATTGGCTCTGAACTAACCTCGACGGTTCCAGCTGTTGGTTGTACGCTTGGTACCGGTGCAGCTGAAGGGATGCTTTCAACTTTGACATCTGAACTCTCGGATGACACTTGACGGCCACTGAACGAATTTTTATTAAAATAAAGTTCGATGTTTTCTTTTTTGAGCTGCAATTCAGTCAAAGAGGACTGATCAAATTGGGAAAGCAGATCCTTGATTTCATTTGTTTCCAATTAAGCTTCCTCCCAACGTTTCAATAAGATGACTGCATTGTGTCCGCCAAAACCTAGTGAGTTACTCATTGCATACGTAATTTCTGCTGGCTGGCTTTGGTTTTTCACAATATTTAAGTCGATTTCAGGATCTTGTTCACGAACATTGATGGTCGGCGGAATAAATTGATGTTGCAAGGCCAAAAGAGAGGCAATTGCTTCGATTCCTCCTGCCGCCCCCAATAGATGTCCTGTCATAGATTTTGTACTGCTGACGTAAGGTTTGCGATAGTCGTCACCTAAACCATATTGGATCGATGTAGCTTCAGCTACATCATTAGCTGGTGTGCTTGTTCCGTGAGCATTGATATAGCCAACTTCGGCTGGAGTGATCGCTGCTTCAGACATCGCGAGTTTCATTGCTTTTCCAGCGCCTGAACCGTCAGGATTCGGTGCAGTCATATGGTAGGCATCACAATTGGCACCATAGCCAACAACTTCCCCGAGAATCTTCGCTCCGCGCTTTTGGGCATGTTCAAATGATTCTAAAATCAAGACCCCAGCACCTTCTCCCATCACAAACCCGCTGCGGTTCTTGTCAAATGGTGTGGATGCTTTGTCTGGATCAGATTCCGTTGTTAATGCCGTTAAAGAAGCAAAACCAGCGATACCAATCTCACAAATCGTTGATTCAGATCCGCCAGCAATCATCACGTCTGCATATCCATGTTTGATATTGCGGAAAGCTTCACCAATCGAATGAGTACCGGATGCACAAGCAGAGACCGTCGTTGTACAAATACCTTTTGCCCCCACACGCAATGCAATGTTTCCTGCCACCATGTTGACGATCGACATGGGCACAAACATTGGAGACACACGATTTGCGCCTTTTTCATGCATTCGAATCACTTGGTCTTGAATAGTTGGCAAACCTCCAATACCTGATCCGACCATGACACCGAATCGATCGGCATCTAACGCTTCAGAATTCAAACCCGCCATTTCCATTGCTTCAAGGGCAGCATAGATCCCATAAATCGAAAAAAGATCCATCCGTTTCGTATCTTTTTTGACAAAGTATTTTTCTAGTGGAAACTCTTTGACTTCAGCTGCTACTGAAATCCCTGTTCCACTGGCGTCAAATTTGGTGATGGGGCCAATCCCATTGGTTCCATTTTGCAAACTAGCTAAAAATGTTTCTGGATCATTCCCAATCGGGGAAGTCACACCGTATCCTGTAATAACTACTCGATTCATAAGTATCTCCTTTCTATCCTTGCATGGCCATTCCGCCATCTACGCTGACGACTTGACCTGTGATATAAGCACTTTGGGCCAAAAAGACCGCAGCTTTTGCGACATCTTCTACAGCACCAAATCGCTGCAACGGAATATTATTGATCGATTGTTCTTTTACCTTATCAGAAAGAACTGCGGTCATCTCCGTTTCAATAAATCCTGGTGCGATCGCATTACAGGTAATGCCTCTAGCCGCTCCTTCGCGGGCAACTGATTTGGTAAAACCAATCACGCCAGCTTTGCTTGCTGCATAATTTGCTTGACCAATGTTGCCAGTCAATCCTACGACACTAGTCAAATTAATGATACGTCCTTCGCGTAGTTTCATCATCTTTTTGAGAGCTAATTGCGTCATGTTGAAGGTTCCAGTCAAATTGATCTTCAATACACTTTCAAATTCTTCTGGTTTCATGCGCAACAATAACTTGTCATTGGTGATCCCTGCGTTGTTGACTAAAATGTGGATCGGTCCTAATTCAGCTTCCGCTTGTGCAAGCATCGAAACAGCTTGATCGTAATCGGATATATCACCGTTGACTGCGATGCATTTCACACCAAAACGGGTAATCGTCTCTATAAGGGTTTGAGGTATCTCTTTCCGCCCGTTCAATACGATATTGGCTCCTTCTTTGGCAAATGCTTCTGCAATGCCAAAGCCGATCCCTCTTGAACTACCAGTAATAAAGACATTTTTATTTGTCAGTTCCATAAATTCCTCCTAATCAAACCTTGAAAGTGTGTCAAAAAGTGTTTGAGCATCTTCCACTCTCGAAGCAGCAATGGTTTTGTCGATTTTTTTCAAAAAACCGGTCAATACTTTTCCTGGACCGATCTCAATCATCTGCTCAATTCCCATTTGTTTCAACTGCTCGATGCTTTCATAAAAACGCACTGGTGATTTGACTTGCTTCTCTAATAAGTCTTTGACTTGTTCTTGTTTCATAGGTTTCGCAGTCGTGTTACTGATCACCGGCACCTGTAAATCTTTGATCTCAATTTTCGCCAGCTCTTGAGCAAGTTGTTGAGAAGCGGGTTCTAAAAGTTTCGTATGGAAAGGGCCGCTGACATTTAATGGAATCATTCGTTTGGCTCCTGCCGCTTGCAATAACTGAACGGCTTGGTCAACAGCCGCTACTTCACCACCGATGACAATTTGCTGCGGCGTATTGTAATTAGCTGGCGAAACGATTCCTACTTGGCTAGCTTCTTTACAAATCGCCTCAATGGTTTCAGCCGGAGTATTCATCACAGCGACCATTTTACCCACACCCTGCGGTGCGGCATTTGCCATAAACTTGCCGCGTTTTTGCACGAGGACTACAGCAGTTTGAAAGTCTAATGCGCCGCTTGCTACTAATGCGGAATATTCACCTAAGCTCAAACCGGCTAAAGCATCGGCTTGGAGACCTTTTTCTTTTAACAAACGCCAAAAAGCCACACTGACGGTTAAAATGGCTGGCTGCGTATATTCAGTTTGATTCAAACGGTCATTTTCAGTAAAACATAGTTCAGTCATATCATAGCCGAGCATCTCACTTGCTTCCGCAAAGGTTTGTTGAACACTTGATTCTTGCTGATATAACTCCTGACCCATTCCTACATATTGGGCTCCTTGACCGCTGAATAAAAATGCTGTTTTCATTTTAAACTCCTTTTTTGAACTGAAAGATTTTGGAGAAAATGGCATCTTCACTCGCAGATCTCAGCGAGTGAAACACACTCTTTCTATTACAAGGAAAGGCTAGGCTGTTTGCCTAGCCTCGTTTTTTATGCTTGTTGTTTTTCAACGTATTTAACTAGATCTTCAACAGTTTTGATGCCGTCTTCAGTTTCGATTTTTACATCGAATTCATCTTCGATCTCGTTAATGATTTGGAAAAGGTCTAAGCTGTCTGCTTCAAGATCCTCTTGAATGTTTGTGTTTAATTTGATTTCTTCTTTTTCTTTTCCTAATTCTTCTGCTACGATTTCTTGAATTTTTTCGAATACCATGTGTATATTCCTCCAATGTGTTTTCTTCAATATTGATTGTGAACAGGCTATAAAGCTGCCAGCATGGTCCCCCATGCTAATCCGCCGCCAAAACCTGAGAACACCACTTTTTGTCCGCTGCCTAAAGACAGCGTGCCGCGTTTCACTTCTTCATCTAACAAAATCGGAATTGAAGCGGCTGAAGTATTGCCATAAAATTGCATATTTTGCAAAAACTTATGTCGCGGGACCTTCAATTTCCGAGCCACTTTATCTAAGATTCGGGAATTGGCCTGATGCAACAAGTAATAATCTACCGTTTCATGCTCACTGATTGCTTTAATAGATTGAACGACATCGCGTGTCGCAAAATCGAAAATTTCACGGCCAACCATCTGCATACAAGCACTGTATTGGGTTGACGAACTTCCGTAAGGATTTTTATTTTCAACAAAACCTGATGTCAGAGAGAGTCCTCTGGTTCCATCAGACTGCAGTGATTCCTTCAAGAGGTGCTGATGGTTGGTTGCTTCTAAAAGCACCCCGCCTGCCCCGTCTCCAAATAAAACTGCGGTTGAACGATCTTCCCAATCCAAGACCTTTGACAGGACTTCACCGCCAATGACGAGCCCTTTTTTAGAACCGGTCCGAATCAATTTTTCTGCTAAAGACAATGCATAAACAAATCCGGCACAAGCTGCGCTGATATCAAAAGCAAAAGCTTGATGGGCGCCAATATTCCCTTGAACTTGGCAGGCAACTGCCGGTGTATTGAAATCCGGGGTGATGGTCGCTACTAGGATAAAGTCCAATTCATCTGGAGCAAGTCCCCCTGATGCCAAAAGCTTCTTAGCAACATTCGTACATAAATCGGAAGTATTTTCTCCATTACTGATTCGACGTTCTTTGATTCCTGTACGTGAAAAAATCCAGTCATCTGATGTATCCATAATTTCTGAAAGTTGCTGGTTCGTCACGATTTGTTCAGGAACATAGCTTGCGGTTGCGGTAATCTTTCCAAACATATTCATCCGTTACACTCACTTATAATCTTGTAAAAAGTCATGCAGATTTTTTAAGGCTTTAAGTAAAGCTTGTTCTTCATCCGTAGACATCTGGCTTAGAACGCCTTTGACCATCTCACGGTGAAAATGTTGATGTACCCGATAAAGCAATTTGCCTTTTTTTGTCAACGCAAGTTTGACTACGCGTCGATCGTCTTCACTGCGAATGCGTTCTACATATTCTTTTTTAACCAAACGATTGATTGCAATGGTGAGGGTCCCAACAGTAATAGAAAGCTCTTTAGCGACTTCTGAAGTTGTTTTCTTCTTGTACATGCCGATTGCTTCAATCGTATGCATTTCTGTGATTGAAAGATCTTTAAATTGTGATTTCTTTAATTCTGATTCTTCGATCACGAGAATGTCATTGAAGACACTGACTAAGTAGTCGTTGACCGTTTCTAAATTTGGTTCCATATCTTTCACCATCCGAATAGTTTGATAATCAAATCATTTGATAGTCAAACTATAAAGTAACTTTTAGAGAATTGCAAGAAAATTTTTTGATTTTTATTTTTTTTAAGCGCATTTTTATTTTCAGTATACTTTTCTAACCTTCACAAGTTTTTAAGTTGACAATTACCAGAGAATCGAGTAGTTAAAAATTGTTTTGATTATCAAAGATTTCTTACCTCATTTCACGAAAATGATTATCGTGTCAGATCATCACTTGTTCTGCACCTTAAATTTTGGTATCGTTGCAGTGTAGAAATGAGGTGATGGACATCAACGCGCGTATCGAATACTTAAAACAAAAAGCAAATGCGTTACCCCAAAAGCCTGGGATTTATTTAATGAAAGATTCCCATAGCGGAATTCTGTATGTTGGAAAAGCCAAACAATTGAAACAACGAGTTTCTTCTTATTTTCGCAAAAACACACAGCATACAAACAAAATTCTGCGTTTAGTTCACAATGTCGTAGATTTCGAAACAATTTTCGTAGACACAGAACTCGATGCGCTATTGTTGGAATGTCAGTTGATTCAGCAACATCGTCCCATTTACAACCGTCAAATGACCAACTTTCTTAATTACCAATACATCCGCTTTGATGCAGGAAACATCGTTCGAACAAATGAGGCAGCAGAGGATGCATTAGGACCTTTTCGCCGATCCAAGCAATTACCGGAAATCATTGAGATATTGACAGAAACGTATCAATTACCTTCTGTGAATCCTTATAAACTTCTCTCGTTATCCAAACAGTTGCCGTTGATGCAAACTATTCCTTTGGAAGAAAAACTGAATGAGCTGAAACTTTTCTTTCGTGCAGAAAGCAAGACAATATTTCACTATCTCGACCAACGATTGCATTATTTTGCGGAACATTTACTTTTTGAACAGGCAGATCACCTACTGTACCAAAAAAAATTGCTTCAATCCTTTTATCGAGAAATTCTCGAGGTGAATACTCTGATCGCTCTTCCAGAACTTCGCTTTGAGATTCCTCTTGAAGCTTCTCTTGCTGCCGATTCATCACAAGTAAAAGTCTATCAACTCTCTTTTGGACAAATCATTCATAGCGAAGTTGTATCAACCTCTGATGCTTTTGCTCCAGCGCCTTTAACAACAGCTAAACGATTGCTGCCAACAGACCTTGACCCTCTACATATAATTTTGCGTCAATTAAGACAATTAAACTTTGTGCTCTCAAATACCTAGACGCTCAAATGATTACAACAAAAAACCAGCGCTCCTTAAAAAGGAACGCTGGCAATGCGTATGGCATTTTTCATCTGAACGCTGATACGTTTATTGGATCAAATCATAAATTTCCATGGCTACAATATCAATATTATCAAATTGATAAGGCTGACTTGACTCTGCTTCCGTTAACTCAAACGTTTCTGTGGTGTTATCGTAGGTCACGGTGCATTTTTCTACGCCTTCTTTTTCGAAACGGCGAACTTGAACCTCATTGTCTTGCGCTTCGACCATCGCTTCTAAACGTTTGATGATAGCGACTAATTGCGAACTTTTCATTCGTAAGCCTCCTTTTTCTGTCCGTTATATTGTATCAAATCATATTCTATCTTGCATTGATTTTTTACAATTTATTTTGTCATTTTAAGATTTTTTTCCATCTTGCCACCAAAGCTTAATCAGGGCTTGAGTCCCATCACTTTCATAGCCTGCTTCCGCTAAGCGATCGTACATTTTTTTTGCCAAAGCCGTACTTGGCAAATCCAGTCCCATTTTCGCTGCTTCATCAAGCGCGATACCTAAATCTTTGATAAAATGTTTGACAAAAAAGCCAGGTGAAAAATCTTCTTTCAAAATACGGGGGCTGTAGTTGGCCAATGACCAGTTTGCGGCGCTGCCACCAGATAATGTCTCAATGACTTGCGGAAGTTCTAAGCCTGCTTTATCGGCATAGACGAGCATCTCAGTCATTCCAGTCATCGTGCCGGCAATCATGATCTGATTGGCCATTTTTGTGTGCTGGCCTTTGCCGGCAGAGCCATGAAGATGACACGTTTTTCCGACAATCTCAAATAGAGGTTCAACTTTTTGATAAGCTTCCTCGTCACCACCCGCCATTATCGTCAACGTTCCATTTTTTGCTCCAAGGTCACCACCAGAAACCGGCGCATCAATACTTGCCGCACCATGCTCTTTTGCCGTTTGATAGATTTGTTCTGCTAATTTTGGCGTACTAGTTGTAAAGTCAACTAAATATTTTGCCGCAACATCGGTTTGAAAAATTCCCTTTTCTCCATAGTAAACTTCCTCAACATCTGCAGGATAGCCGACCATTGTGAAAACAACTTCACTTTCAGCAGCAACTAATTCAGGCGTATCACACCAAACCGCTCCCTTAGCAACTAATTTGTCTGTTTTGCTTTTTGTACGATTATACACATTTACATGATGTCCGCTTGCTAAAAAGTGACCGACCATTGATTGGCCCATGACACCCGTTCCAATAAAACCTAGCTTCATAGTCATACCTCCAAAAATAAAAAAATTCACGTCTTTAGTATACGCTAAAAACGTGAACTTGACTGCAATAATGTTTAATCAATTGTTCGTTTAAATGATTTCAATTTGACTTTGAATTTTTTTAATGTTTCTTCGGTTTCCTTGTCTAGGCGTTCTGTCTCATAGTAAGCGATCATATCATGGTAAAAAGAAAGCATCGATTCACCAAAGTGTGCTGCAGAGATTTCATACATTTTTCGCGCTAAGACACTTTCATCCCTAGGAATCTGCTGTTGATAATAATGAATAAATGCTGAAGCAAAATCTTGATCGGTGTCAAAAGTCACACCAAGAGATGGATCATCGATCAATGTATTTAAATAATCATTGCCTTCAACCACTAAAGGCGTACCTGCTGCCATTGCTTCTGTATACGTCAGTCCTTGTGTCTCTGAAGTAGAAGCACTGACGAAGAAATCTGCTGCATGATAATAGATGGCTACTTCATCATTTGCAACCTCTCCAACAAAATGAACATGGTCAGACAAGTTCATTTCTTGAACTTTTTCTTCCAATTTTTCTTTGTAAGGCCCTTTGCCCACGATCACTAATTTGGCTGAAGGAATTTCTGCTAGAATATCAGGCAGTCCATCAACGATCGCTTGGATATTTTTCTCATAAGAAATACGACTCAATGATAATAACATTGGCTGGTCTTCTTCAATCGCCAATTCTTGACGCAAGGCTCGTTTCATTTCCAAAGTGATATCCGGACGGCGAAATTTCTCTACCTCGATGCCAGTGGGAATGATGCGCATCGGCGACACAACGCCATAACTGCGTAGTGTATCGATGACCCGTTCACTCGGGCAGACAACCCCAGTAGAATGATTGGCAAACAGACGAGAGAAATACTTTACGTGTGTCGGTCGCAAAACTTTTCCTTTCGCAATATAATGCAGATAATCTTCATACATTGTATGATAGGTATGAATCACAGGAATCTGTAGTTTTCGACCCACCATTTTTCCCAGTAGTCCCGCACCAAACTCAGTATGGGTATGAATCAGTTCTAGTTCCAACTCTTTCGCAATCAAATAGGCATACCACATGCCCCGCACCACGATTCTACGGTCTTTGAAAGACACGAAAGGCACACTAGGCATACGAATGATATCTTCCTCATCCATTTCTGCATTTGGATCTGTAGTCGTAAAGATATAGACCTTATGGCCCTTCTTTTCCAACTCTTCTTTTAATGTTTTGATCGATGTCGCTACACCGCTCACTTGTGGAAAATATGTGTCTGTAAAAAATCCGATTTTCACAACGGTACCTCCAAACTTGCCGTCAATCAACGGGTTTTTCTTCTAAAACGCCTTGATAAACTTTCTTTAACTCTTTTCCAATTTCTTCAATACTCCGTTCTGCAGCTGCCTGATAGCCAGCAGCTGACAGATCTGGCACACGACCTTCTACGATGTTAGCAACTTGTTCAACGAACTCATCAACTGTCCGTCCCATATAAGAATTTTGATTTTCTTGCAACCAACCATGGTAAACAGGAATGTCACGCACTAAAACTTTCTGCTTACTAGCAAGCGCCTCTAACACAACGATCCCTTCTGTTTCTTCATAGGAAGGAAAGAAAAACAGATCTGCTCCAGAATAGGCCCCCTCAATGACATCTCCTTTGATATAGCCAGGGAAAATAACATTTTCAGGATGGTTTTCTTTCACGAGATCTCGAACCGCTTTAGGGATCGTATACATAGGTGTATGTCCAAACCAAATAAAAGTATACTCTGGCATGCGGCGAGCAATCTCAACAAAATCGACAATTCCTTTTCTCTCAAAATACAAGCCAACAGAAATAATCACTTTTTGATCCGCCGCCAATTGGAAATAGTCACGAAAAGCCTGTTCTTTTTTTGGTTCCGGACGATATTTGTCCAAATCAATCCCATTAGAAATCGCACAGATCGGTACCCTGATGCCATACCCTTCCAATAGTTCTTTTGCGTAGGGCGTTGGGGTTATCAATTGATCGGCTCGGGAATATAAATTGATCAAATATTTTTTGTATAATGGCGATAACTGGTTTGAGCCGATAAATGAATTTCGAAAATCTTCTTCGGTCGAATGCGCATGGTAAATTACCTTTTTGCCTTGTTTCCTTGCTTTATTGATTTGATTCAACGAATTGATCCCATAGGTATTAATATGAAGTATATCATAATCCTCAGCTTGTTTGTCTAATGTATATTCAACACCGATACTGCTCAGTGCACGTTGCTGATGCGCAAGTGCTCTGCCGATACCAGATTTCTCTAAAAGCTTTTCACTTTCAAAATAGAGAAGTACTTTCAAACGAGATTCCTCCTTCTAAACTGTTACATCTAGTATAACATAGCTAGACGAGAACACCCTCCAACTCAAGGCCTAGTTTTTGTATTGATTTCTATCATACGTCAAAAAGCCGGTTTATCAAAGGTCATCAAAACAATATGACAAAACTGTTCGTCCCAGACCACAAAAAAAGCAGCAAGCGAATTCGCTTGCTGCTAACTTTGGACTACTTTACATATTGATTGATCAATTCGACTACTTCTTCCATCGTATCGCAATCTTCCAAAGCACGTTTTGCTAATTCTTGCATGTCAGTTGTCGACAAGCGTTTCATTAAGCTCCGTGTTTTAAGTACAGAAGTTGCGCTCATAGAGAATTCATCTAAGCCCATACCCACTAGAAGTGGCACAGCAGTTTGATCGCCGGCCATTTCTCCACACATACCAGCCCATTTACCTTCAGCATGTGCTGAATCGATTACGTTTTTGATCAAACGTAGAATAGATGGGTTATATGGTTGGTAAAGATATGAAACTTGTTCATTCATACGGTCTGCAGCCATTGTGTATTGGATCAAGTCATTGGTACCAATACTGAAGAAGTCTACTTCCTTGGCAAATTTGTCAGCTAAGACAGCTGCTGCAGGAATTTCGATCATGATACCTACTTGAATATCTTCAGAGACGGTTACGCCTTCATCGATCAATTTTTGACGTTCTTCTTCGTACATTTTTTTCGCAGCACGGAACTCTTTCAATGTTGCCACCATTGGGAACATAATCCGCAAGTTTCCGTGAGCAGAAGCACGTAACAGCGCACGAAGTTGTGTACGGAACATGCCGTCACCCAACTCAGACAAACTGATACGCAATGCACGATAGCCTAAGAATGGATTCATTTCGTGTGGTAATTTCAAGTAAGGAAGTTCTTTGTCCCCACCGATGTCCATTGTACGAACAACGACTGGTTTACCAGCCATTCCTTCAAGAACTGCTTTGTATGCTTCATATTGGTCATCTTCTGTAGGAAAATCAGGAGAATCCATGTACAAGAATTCTGTCCGGTATAAACCGACAGCTTCTGCACCATTGTTATGAACACCTTCAAGATCTTTAGGCGTTCCGATATTTGCAGCTAATTCAAAGTGCTTGCCGTCAGCTGTAACGGTTTGAGCATCTTTCAATTTTTCCCATTCTGCTTTTTGTTCTGCGTAAGCTTTCCCTGCTTCAATAAATTCAGCAGCTTGGTCTTCAGTAGGATTGATGATAACATCACCTAAGATTCCGTTAACTGCCAGAATATCGCCAGCATTCACTTTAGCTGTGATTTCTTTTGATCCTACGATTGCAGGAATTTCAAGAGATCGAGCCATGATTGCTGAGTGAGAAGTACGTCCCCCGATATCAGTTACAAAAGCTTTAACGAAGTTGCGGTCTAATTGCGCAGTATCACTTGGTGTCAAATCGTGAGCAACGATAACAACTTCTTCGTTGATCATTGAAGGATTTGGCAACGTCACATTTAGCAAATGTGCCAAGATACGTTTCGCAACGTCTTTGATGTCCGCTGCACGTTCTTGCATGTATGCATTATCATCCATTGCTTCAAACATGCCGATATACATGTCAGTGACTTCTTTCAATGCAGCTTCTGCATTGACTTTGTTATCTGCCATGTTTTGTTTGATTTGTCCGATCATTTCAGGATCTGACAGAACCATTAAATGAGCATCAAATACTTGTGCTTCTGCCTCGCCTAAAGATTGCGCTGCTTTGTCACGGATTTGTTGCAATTCCGCTGTTGACTTTGCTAGTGCTTCATCTAAACGAGCTTCTTCTGCTGCCGTATCTTCAACATTTACTTTTGAAAAAGATAAATCAGGTTGTACTAACAGGTAGGCTTTGGCAACGGCTACACCATCACTAGCAGCAATTCCTTTTAGCATCTCAACCATTATTCAGACAAACCTTCTTTTTTCATTGTTTCAACGATTGCAGCGATTGCATCTGCTTCGTCAGCACCTTCAGCAGTGATTGTAACGTCAGAACCTTGACCAACACCTAGAGACATAACGCCCATGATTGATTTAAGGTTTACTGATTTACCTTTGTACTCCAAGTTGATATCAGAGTTGAATTTGCTTGCTGTTTGTACTAATAAAGTAGCTGGACGTGCGTGAATCCCTGTCTCAGCAACTACGTGAAAATCTTTCTTTTCCATATTGATCAATCTCCTTTATGATACGGTTTTTTTGTGGTGAAGGCTTTTTTTGACTCAGTCAATTGTCAGACTCAAAAAAACGCCCTTTCAACTGTTAAGATTACCATTTTTTTCTCTGATAGACAACCGTTTTCTCTTAAGAAAACGACTGAAATGAACCTATATTTGTTTTTATGGTTGGTACCGATAGATGATCTTGCCATTCAAGCCAGCCTCACCGACAAATTTCATGCGGTCTTCCAATTTTAGCCATGCTTCTCGAAATAGCAGAAATTCGGATTGTTCTACCAGCAATTCGTTGATTTCTCCAGAGCGCAACTGTTCAATTTGTTCAACAAATCGATTTTCATTCATCTCTATCACCTCTTCATCTTCTCCATTATAAACGATTCTTTTTTCAGGGAAAAGTTGTTTCCGCCATCAAAGCTGAAATCCTTGCAGTCTGAAAAAAAAATTGTATAATAAAGTTATGGTCAGTAAAGGTCAATGAAACTTTTGACGATGCTGACAATTATTCACCGAATCTGCAAGTGTATCTTTTTACCATGAGTAAAAATCGCGGTAGAATGATAGACGAGCAAATGATAAGAAAGGTCGTGAACATATGCTTTGTCAAAACTGCGGTAAAAATGAAGCTTCTATTCATCTTTATGCCAATGTCAATGGTCAAAGAAAACAACTCGATTATTGTCAAAGTTGTTACCAAAAATTAAAAGCACAATCTGGAAATCCAACAAATATGATGGCTCAGGATCCCTTTGGCTTCGGAAATCTTGATGACCTTTTTCGACAAATGTCCCGCCAAATGCAACAAGGAAATTCACCTTATGAACAAACGCCTCCAACTCAAACTGGAGGAAATGGCGTAATCGGCGGACAACCTCCGCGCAATGGCCAAGCACCTTCGGGTCTTTTAGGCGAATACGGCATCAATATCACACAACAAGCTCGAGACGGCGGGATCGATCCAGTCGTAGGACGTGATGATGAAATTCGTCGGGTGATCGAGATCTTGAATCGCCGAACGAAAAACAATCCGGTATTGATTGGTGAGCCTGGTGTAGGTAAAACCGCTGTCGTGGAAGGTCTGGCACAAAAAATCGTCGACGGTGACGTTCCTCAAAAATTAATGGATAAAGAAGTGATTCGCTTGGATGTTGCGTCACTGGTTCAAGGAACGGGCATTCGTGGACAATTCGAAGAGCGGATCCAAAAATTGATCGAAGAAATCAAACAAGCCGAAAATGTCATCTTATTCATTGACGAAGTCCATGAGATCGTGGGCGCAGGGGCTGCTGGTGATGGCAACATGGACGCTGGAAACATTCTGAAACCAGCATTGGCTCGCGGCGAATTACAAATGGTCGGCGCAACGACATTGAACGAATATCGCATCATTGAAAAAGATGCAGCATTGGAACGTCGTTTGCAACCTGTCCGAGTCGATGAACCTTCTGTAGAAGAAACCATCAGTATTTTGAAAGGATTACAGCCTCGATATGAAGATTACCATCATGTAAGATATACGGATGAGGCAATCAAAGCTGCTGCTACCCTTTCCAATCGCTACATCCAAGACCGTTTCTTGCCTGATAAAGCAATCGATCTTCTGGATGAGACCGGCTCGAAAAAAAATCTGACTATTCAAATTGTCGATCCAAAAACAATCGACAAGAAATTGCAAGAAGCAGAAGAACAAAAACAAGCTGCTTCTAGAGAAGAGGACTTTGAAAAGGCCGCTTACTACCGAGATCAAATCAATAAGCTGCAAAAAATGAAAGAACGTCAAATCAGTGAAGAAGAAACACCCGTCATCACCGAAAAGGATATGGAGCAAATCGTTGAAGAACGAACGGGCATTCCGGTTGGCGAACTCAAAGAAAAAGAACAAACTCAGTTGAAAAACTTAGCTCAAGATCTGAAATCGCATGTAATCGGACAAGATGAAGCAATCGATAAAGTTGCTAAAGCGATCCGTCGTAATCGTGTGGGATTAGGAAAACAAAGCCGTCCGATCGGTTCATTCCTTTTTGTCGGACCAACTGGTGTTGGTAAAACAGAACTTGCTAAACAACTTGCCTATGAAATGTTTGGCTCTGAAGAATCAATGATTCGTTTTGACATGTCAGAATACATGGAAAAACACAGTGTTTCTAAACTGATTGGTTCTCCTCCTGGTTATGTTGGTTATGAAGAAGCTGGACAGTTAACGGAAAAAGTCCGTCGTAACCCTTATAGCTTAATTCTTTTAGATGAAATCGAAAAAGCTCATCCTGATGTTCTGCATATGTTTTTGCAAATCTTGGATGACGGTCGTTTAACTGATGCTCAAGGACGCACGGTCAGCTTCAAAGACACGTTGATCATCATGACAAGTAATGCCGGCACTGGAAAAGTAGAAGCTAATGTTGGTTTTGGAGCAGCTCGGGAAGGTGTCACACGCTCTGTCTTGAATCAGTTAAATAACTACTTCACACCAGAATTTCTGAATCGCTTTGATGGCATCATTGAATTCAAAGCATTAAGCAAAGAAAATCTGTTATCCATCGTTTCTTTGATGCTCGCAGATGTCAATCAAACCTTAGCCAATCAAAAATTGCATATTGAAGTTCCAGAAAATGTCCAAGAAAAATTGGTAGAGCTTGGTTATAGTGCTACGATGGGGGCTCGCCCATTACGCCGAACGATTCAAGATCATATCGAAGATGGTATCGCAGAATTTTATCTTGATCATCCTCAAGTCCATGATCTGCAAGCAACTTTGGACTCTGAAGACAAAATCATTGTGACAGCAAAAACAGTTGACACACCAGAAGAGCCCAAAGAACAAGGAGAACAGCCATCTGATGATGAGTAAAATCCTCGCTACAGCCAGACATCGCACCTTATTTGTCTAGATTTCTATGCCAGACGCCTGAATAACCTCAAAAAAACCAAGGTTTTCAAGCTGTCTGGCTTTTCTTTTTAAAAAAAACGCCCTATAATATTAATAAAAATACATAGAATGTGAGGTGAGTATGGTGAAATTGATCAATGTGACAAACAGCCATTCTCGATTAGTTATGAATCAGCTTGAAAATACCGATGCTGAATTGGTAAAAGTATATACTGCCGGAGACATCACAGTCATCTTTACTTCTGCCCCAAATCACAACGAAATATTGCTGATCAACAAAAAACGCGCAATCAAACCTACCGAAATTGAAGAAATCAAACATTACTTCTTGAAAAAATTACCGCCTGGTTCTTATGAACCTGATACAATCTCAGTTATTGAAATGCCCGATATCGTAGAAATTTCTATCCAAAAATCACTTTCTTCGCAAACCTAATACCAATGAACTCGCTAAAAAAATATCTATAAAAGATGACTGTCACAGCCCTCTTTTATAGATATATTTTTTTGACTTATTTATCGTTGCCCCTGCGAAACAAACAATCTTTAAGTAAAAGCATCTGTGCCATGACTCAATCAACAGATCGATCCTAGCTAATTTTTGGGGCACTTTCAGATCGAATTCGCCGTTCGATGATCCTTCCATTGATAAATATCCCTAACCTTTTCCATGTTTCAATGTTATGGATATCCTCAAGAAAGAAAAAACACTGATTCTTTTTTGATTCAACGAATCGATCAGAAATAACGATATCTGCTTCTGCAAGGTTTTCTACCATAGTTACAGTTTCCTTTTTATATACACCTGTTATATAATTTTTTACTAACATTACATAGTTGGCATGATAGGTAATATTAATCATGACATTCAAAGGTTCCGCCATCACATGTCCAACATAGGAGTATAGTAGCTCTGTTAGTTGTGTACTAAATATATCCAAATCTCTTTCCGCTATGCTTTTTTTGTAAACTGATTTTATCATCTCTTTTATTTTTAGAAACTTATCGTTCAACAACAATTTCTTATCTTCGTGGTAAAAGAAGGAACTTAAACTCAGCTTATCCGTGATCAAAAAACGATATACAAGATGAAAAACAAATGTGCTATGAAGGTTGGCAGGAATACTGTAACTCTCCTCCATTTTCTTCAAAGCTTCACATGCATGATCTACGATAGGATTTCCAGATAATTTCATTAATCGCTCCCCCAATCGTTCACAGATTTCAGATGTCAAATATTCTGGAAAGAAATAAATAGCGAAAAGATAGTAAAAAAATTTTTCTGACTGATAAATAGAATTATTGATCTTTTTATCTAACGGATAAAAAGTCTGACAAAATCCTAGTCGGATTTCTTCATATAAACAGTCGCTTATAGCCGTCTCCTCTTTTGAATCTATATCAGTATAACTTCCTATTTTATGGGCATCCATAAAAACTCTAGTTATTCTAGAAAGTTTCTCTTGCTTGATCCTCGTTACATTCTTTTCGTTATGATAACTATAATAATTGTCCTCAGCAAATGTCGAAGAATGTGTATTCAGAATATAGGAAAGTACTCGTATCTGGCTTTCCTTACCTTCCACAACTAAATAATTCATTTTCTTCCTAATCTGGCAATCGACTCCAATCGTTCGAATGATATCGTTTGCTTTATTGACTAATTTGTAACAATAAGACTGACTATAATTAAATTGCATTGATAACTTGACCATCCCTACTTTTCGATGTTTGAGAAAGTAATTCAGGACTTGGAAAACAGAACTTTGTCTAATATACTGTATCTTTAAACTTGAATACAAAGACGTAAAAGTTTCTGGGGTCTCTACATCAGAAAGTCTAAATAATCTATTTTCAAATTTAATGAGTGAGTCGGTTATATTCAGTTCTACTATGTAATCCTCATTGATCTGCATAATCAATGACTTCACCTTGCGATTAGTCAGCGAATGCTTACAAGCTAGTTCATCAATTGATGTTTCAGTCTTTGAAATAATATCCTCTAACAAGTTTAATTTTTGTTCTTGCCTCTCTGTCAGAAACAACTTCCATAAATCCATGACGCTCTCCTTTTTAATGATAGTTACTTCGATAATTTTGTCTATCTCTGAAACGAAACAATTATTAACTACAGTTACCTATTGAGATGAAAAGATACTCTTTTTATCGGTGGAAACAGTTTTTTTAGATAAATAGTGATAAAAAATAAGAACCCCTGGTCGTCGCTGAGAATTGTCGCCCTAGGATGATAGGTATGTTTAAACTAAAATGAGCTAATCTACAATGATTGCGAATCATTTAATCTACTCATGAGTGAACACTTTCTTTTATCAAAATTAAAAAGCTCCAGTTCCGATATAAAAGAACTCGCGAAGACAATTTGTATCAAACAAATAAAACAATTCTTTGAGGAAATAAAAACTGCCAGGTAAAATTTCAGCAAGTGCTTTTCTAATATCAGATGACAGAAGCGGACTTTTAAGCAACAAGAAAAGTTTAGAGGCGAAGTACGTCCCTAAACTTTTCTTATTTTTTTAGCAATTTTACAAGCGAAAAAATAAGCAAAAATGAAACTAGTGATAAGGCGATGATCAACCAAAGATTGACTTTTGACTTCACTGTAACATTATTACTAAGATCTGTAGTCTCCTCTATAAACTGATCAATTTTTTCTTTCGTATAATTAAAATACGTTATCGTCTCATCTTCGCCATCGGATAAAACAAATTGATACTCCCCAGACATCAATTCAGCTTTATCTATCAATGGCGCCTCAAACATTGTTTTTATATACGGTGAAAGCACAATCTTCTCTTGTTCTATCTCCCCTTCAGCTATGATCTCTTGATCAGGATTGATTACTTGATAGGAGCCACCTTCTGCATAAGTAACAAGTGGATTCTTGTTGTAAAGGTAATAAGAAAGAGTCGTTGCGTTTCCTGTAATCGTAAATTTAAAGTCCCCAATGATCTGTTTTGTTTCTTGAGCCCATTCATTTTGTTTCAAGCGAACAACGATTACTTTTTGATAAACTTGCTGAACATTTACGGAATCTTTATTTTCTTGTAAACCAATTGCTTGAGAGAAATTGATTCCACCTAATACTTCCCCAATAATCTTTTTATTTATATTAATTATGATTTTGATTTTTTTGCTTTGCTTTGCATCTATTTTTAAAAGACCATCTTCCAATTTACCTTCAATTGGTAAGATTTTTACGTACTTCTTTAAATCATAATCTTTATTTAGCAAATTGTTTGTTTCCGCAACATAAGTCATTGAAGTCCTAGTTGAAACAGCGATACTAGGAAAAACCGATACTTCAATGGCATGATTTTCATGATTAGTAACAGTTGCTGTATAAGTATACTTTTGGTTCAGATCAGGCGAAAATTGAATATCTTTTACTATACTTGAATCCTTGTCTGCTTGGATCTGAACTTCAAAAGAAGAGCCAATCGATTCTTCTGCCAATGCTTCTGGACTGAAAAAAAATATTCCTAAGCACAGGAACAAAAGAAACACCCTAAAAGAATAAGATTCATTCTTGTAGCTAGGATATAACATACGATTAAGGAGTGACGTCTGTCACTTCTGATGCAGTTAGTGTGATTACATAATCACTTGCCTTAGTGTTGTCAAAAGTTGAAGGATCAATTGTATAATCAAAAGTACCTTCTTCAGTCGTTTCATAGCCTTGACTTGCTTCAACTTTGAATACTTCACTCGTTGCAATCGTTAAACCAGGTGCTGAGGTTTCTCCAGGAACTGCTGCTGTTATCACTACTTGCTTTGCTCCAAATGACTTATTCGTTAATGTTCCAGATAACGTGAAAGTACCTGTTAGCGGATTCGCTTTCGTTTCTGTAAAACTAATATCTGCAAAATCTACAGTTTTTGTTTCAACAGGAGTAGCTAAAGTAAATGTTGCTGCTCCTTCTGTGACATTTACAGTAACTACTTCTGCACTTGCTGATGCTCCAAAAAATAGAGCAAGCAATAATGTTGTTACTAAAGTAACCTTTTTCATTAATTTCATTCCTCCTTTATTATTTATTTTGTAAGAAGATGGTCTTACAAAAAAACTATACACTATTTTTTTTGACAATATTCTCTTCTTTTTGCAATTTTATTCACAATAAGAATAAAGTATTTTTTAATTTTATCTAGTAATGTTTTAATCTTTTGCACCTGTTATTAATTTGCAAAGATCGGATTCTTGTTTAACACAGAAATCTGAACCCCGTCCGTCTCATAGGCAGATCTTGGGATATTCATTATGTGCCATGGCTAGAATTAACATGCTTCACAACTAGATGGGAGAATTAGTCTGACAATCGAATTATTCTTGGAAAAATGAAAATACAGTACTATCCGATTGTGCTTCTTCCATAAAAAAGCACTCTCACTACTGTGAAACACACTCCCAGTTGAGGCGCTATTTGAGGAAGAAATAGTACTTGTTTCAGAGTACGATTCCTCCACCCAATCATTCATTCATTGTCGAGGCTTCATTTTCTTCTTGACTATTTCTGAGTTTGGTTTTTAAGTCCGATGAATTAGGATTAGTAACGCCTGAGGTCATCTCACTGAGAGTAAAAACAATTTTATAATTCTCTTGATCATGCGCCAGAAATTTCTTAAGATCTAATGTAACGTAAAACTTACGGACATCTGCAGATTGCGTAACTACCCATTCTTCTGCGTTTTCAAAAGCCGCACTTAAGCCATTACCAAATGAAGAGATCGCTAAAATGTCATCAGTAATCAATTCATTCAGTGAAATCTCTACATTTATACTACCTTCATGATTTAATAGCTCCTTACTAAAATCAATTTCTTGAAAATCAAAATTTATTGGTTCATCAATTGCTAGAAAGACATTCGATTCTTCTATGGCATGAGTTTTCTCTTTTTCCTATAATCATCTCTCTGACGAAGACTATTTACGATTTTACTATCCACGCTTCATCATAATGTTCGATCGTAAACTGAGAATTTGGGTATTCACTCTTGACAAATTTTTCGACAGCATCCAACTCTGTATCTATATTTGCAATTAAAATGATATAATCTACCTTATTTGTATAGTTCAACTCTATTATGTATTGTTCAGCGTCTATCCAATAGGCATCAATTAATGTATTATCCGTGCTCTCATTAGAACGTTTGAAGCCATCCATAATCAGAACATTCGTTGCATCGAGGATTTCTAATGTTTCTTTTACAATGTTTAATGAATTGTGCAAGTAATTTTCTACTTGTTTTAAAGTATAATTTATAGGAAAAACACATTTTCTAAGAAAATATACGTGTCTTTTATTTGTAAATCGTATGGAAAACATTTTTCCTCTCATACTTTTACTTTCTGATATTTCCATCATTTTCAAATCACCTTCAGAGATTATTTATGGCAAATGACCTTCCTACACTTTAAAATAAAGCATTTATAACCTTTTTAGTTATCTTTTTTTGTCAAAAAATTACACATTATGTACAATCTTTTTTTGACAGAATCGACTAACCAGCTTAGAATTAGATACAAAAAATCCTCTTAAAAAGCTTATAGAGCTTTTTAAGAGGATTTTTTCTAGCAGAATTTTTATTTGAAAACTAACGCATTATCCGTTCCGTTCAATCATCATGTCAAAGTAATTCTAGTTCCAAATCAAAAGGGGATGTGATCTTTTTTACAACGATCGTGCCTCGTTTACAAATTATAATTTTTCTCAGGGCATGATTCTTTCGAGATGATTGTTTAATTTCTGTAATAGTTCCAGCATTTCCTTTTTTGAGTAAGCAAAATTCGTTTCTACCCAATAATTCAATACGGAAAGACAACCTTGAATATGATAGGTCGTAAAGTATTTCATCTCTTCTGTAATCATATTCTTTTTATCTTCATACAACCAAATTTCCAAGTAATTTTTTTCGATCAACTGTTTCATTTTTTCTTGTACCTCCAAACCGTTTGAATAAGTAATGAATAGCTTGTAGACAAACGAATGATGATAGACGTACTCAACTAGATTTATATACAAGTCTTCATAGCTATGAGTGCTATCAAAGGAAATCAGTTGATTGATGTCTTGGAAGAATTGCATTTCCAGTTGCTCATATAGATCGTAAATATCTGTGTAGTGTTTATAAAACGTGGATCGATGCAAATCGGCTGTTTCTGTTAGCTCGCGTATAGTGATTGATTGTATTTTTTTATCCATCATCAGTTTTGATAAAGCCTCTGCCAACGCCCTTTCAGTTTTTTTAAACCGACGATCCTCTTTATTCATTCTACTTCCCCCTATTCGACACTTATGGCTAGACTTGTCGTTTAAACGACAAGTTCAAGTAAGATTGTCCATAGATAATCGACAATGTGTCTATTATAATATAAGTGTATCACAGACAACCAATGATTAGGAGAATAAAAAATGACTTTAACTTTCAGAAATTTAGAAAAAAAAGACTATCATAAAGCCATCCAGTTTGCCCTCAAAGGAATGCACTTTGATTGGTATATCAAAAACAAACTGCTCTTAAATCTTTACGGCAGATATTTCTGGTACTTGGAATTAAATCGCGCGACTGAGATTATTGCTCTCTATCACGAAGATGTATTGGCTGGAGTTTTACTAGCGGAAATAAGCGGTGCACCTAAAGCGCATACTTCTTTTGGACAAAAGCTATACGTAAAATTGTTTGAATTCTTACAGAATCTTTTTGCTAAAGAAAGTGCCGGAACATATGATGCCGGAAACAATCAACTCCTTTCTGAATATTTAAGTGACCATTCACCTGATGGGGAAATCATTTTCTTAGCAGCTAATCCTGATATACCTATCAAAGGGATCGGAACGCGGCTGCTAAATGAACTACAGAAAAGAGTGCAAGGAAAAGAAATTTATCTTTTTACAGATAGTGCTTGTACGTATCAATTTTATGAAAAGCGCGGTTTTCAACGTCAAAAAGAAAAAATAATTTCATTAAAATTGCCCAACAAAAAAATTGATCTTCAGTGCATGCTCTATAGCAAAGTGATTGATAAATGATAGCCATGCTACACAACAAAATCATTTTTCAAATGAGTGCAAAAAAGCACAGCCCTAATGGCTGTGCTTTGCTAATTATTGGAATAAAAATTTATTCCTTGTTCGGTATCTTCTACATAACTATGCGCTGGAGCTTTAGTCACTAAATAACAAAAATAAAAATCCCCAATACAGGCTGACCCATGAAAAGAAGCCAACCAGACAAATGCATAAGGAGAAATTTCCCTATACGCATACAACAGCCATAAGACCAAAGTGATCAAGACAAAAGGAGCAAGCAAAATAAGTAAAAACTGCCACCTTGAATAAAAGGAATTAGGACTTGTTGCATAGGCCAAACCATTCTTAAAACCAAATTTGACTTTTCCTTCCTTATTGAACAGCTTAAAAAAAATCCCGTGAATCAATTCATGAACGATGATTAACCCTGCCATTGATAGAATGGCAATAACGAGATACATTAAATCGATAGTGACTTCTTCCGATAACTTTCTGTCTAATGTTAAAAGCGTAAATAAAGCAAAGAAAATAACCAATAGAGGAATCGTTAAGATATTCAGTTTCATGATCAGCTTTTTATCGTCAAGCAAATTGACACGCTTGATTAATTTCATAATGACCCCCTTACTCGTATTTGCAACACAATAAGCGCTCGTCTCACGTCATAAATTATTATATCAGTCTTTTTAGACCAAAACAATTCGATTTTTTACTGATACAAAACAAAAAAACATTCTTATCAAAAACGATAAGAATGTTTTTTAGACAAGAACCAACTCATTTCTCGCTCCCATCATTTGAGAACACTTGCCGTCACAACTACTAGCAGTGTTTTCACATCAAGCTTTTCAATTCGACATCTGGATATTTGTCGGCGAACCAACGCATCGCGAATTGGTTCTCAAACAAGAACAACGGCTGGTCGAAACGGTCTTTGGCTAAGATGTTGCGACTTGAACTCATCTTTTCATCCAAATCTTTAGGATCGATCCAACGAGCAATCTTATGTCCCATTGGCGACATGATCACCTCTGCATTGTACTCGTTCAGCATCCGATATTGAAACACTTCGAATTGCAGTTGTCCAACCGCTCCGATAATGTATTCATCACTGAGATACGTTTTATACAACTGGATGGCTCCCTCTTGCACTAACTGATAAATCCCTTTGTGGAATGATTTTTGTTTCATGACATTTTTGGCTGTTACTTTCATAAAGAGTTCAGGTGTGAATGAAGGTAATTCTTCATAAGCAACTTTCAATTTTCCTTCATATAAGGTATCACCAATCTGATAATTTCCGGTATCATATACCCCAATGATGTCGCCGGCAACAGCTTGTTCGATATTTTCGCGAGTGTCTGCCATAAATTGAGTCACATTACTTAATTTCATTTTTTTGCCTGTCCGCTCAAGCGTCACATCCATTCCCCGTTCAAATGTTCCTGAGCAAATGCGGACAAAGGCGATCCGATCTCGGTGTGCGGGGTTCATATTGGCTTGGATTTTGAAAACGAATCCTGAAAGCTCTTGTTCGTAAGGACTGATTTCTTCTCCAGACATTGTTTTGTGTCCATATGGTGCTGGTGCAAATTGTAAAAATGTTTCTAAGAAGGTTTGCACACCAAAGTTTGTTAATGCAGAGCCAAAGAAGACAGGCGTTTGATCGCCACGAGCAATTTTTTCTTCATCAAAGGAATCTCCTGCTTCTTGTAATAATTCTACTTCTTCTAGTACTTGTTGATAAACACCATTTTGATTCAGCGGATGATCTTGGGGAATCTCACCTGTTTGATCAAAAGGAATCAGTCGTTCGCCGCCATGAGATTCCGGACGGTAAATTTCAACCCGTTGATTGTGAATGTCATAAAGTCCTTCAAGCCCTTTTCCCATTCCGATTGGCCAATTCATTGGGAAGGACTCGATTTGAAGCAACTCTTCTAGCTCTTCTAAAAGTTCTAATGGTTCACGACCATCTCGGTCTAATTTGTTGATAAAGGTAAAGATCGGGATTCCCCGTTTTTTTACGACTTGGAAAAGCTTTTTCGTCTGTGCTTCGATCCCTTTGGCACTATCAATAACCATCACGGCGCTATCAACAGCCATTAACGTACGATACGTATCTTCAGAGAAATCCTCATGTCCTGGTGTATCCAAAATGTTCACGCGTTTTCCTTGATAATCAAATTGCATTACAGAACTAGTGACAGAAATCCCCCGTTGTTTCTCGATTTCCATCCAGTCGGATTTAGCAAAATTACCGGTTTTCTTTCCTTTGACAGTTCCTGCTTGGCGAATTGCTCCTCCAAATAGCAGCAACTGCTCAGTGATCGTTGTCTTCCCAGCATCCGGGTGAGAAATAATCGCAAAGGTGCGACGACTTTCAACTTGTTGTTTTAAATTTGGATTCTCCATGTTATGTAGTTACTCCATTCCTTGAAATTAGAACTCTCTGTATCTATACAAAGATTTTCTGACCAAATCAGTATATCATGTATCAAGAGCGGAAAAAAGAAAAATTACAGACAAATGCTCTCTATCATTCAGATTCGAAAGTCTAGAGAGCAACTGTTTAAGCAGCTTGATAGCTATTTGTATTTCTACGAGAACTGCTGTGAAAGCATGAAAAACACTCAAAAAACTAAAAGGCTGGAATTAATGTATCACTATGCTCATTTTCCAAAAATTCTTTGACTTTATCACTGGTCATCGCTTTTCGCAAAACGTTGATTTTTTCTGAATCTTGATTATCCTTACGAGCAACTAAAGAGATCGCAAATCGATCATCTATCGTTTTCTCTAAGAACAAGGCATCGTCAGGCTTCAGACCAATTTTGGCGATATAGGTCGGATAGTTGTAGACAAGGGAGACATTTGGTTCATTATAGGCTTCTGCTAGATTCAATAAGTCCACAGACAACCATTCAAAGTTTTTAGGATTCGCAGTAATGTCTTTGATCGTACCATTGACTCCAACTCCATCTTTTAATTCAATCAATCCTTGCTCAGCTAAGATGGCTAATGCTCGTCCTTCATTAGAAACATCATTCGGCAGAGCAACTTTTGTTCCTTCAGGAATGTCTTCAATTTTTGTATACTCTTTTGAATAAAAGCCCACTTTAGCATTATAAATTTTGTCTAAAGCCACTAAATCTGCTGATTTTTCTTCATTGTAGCGTTGCATATACGGCTCATGCTGCGCAAAGTTTGCGTCTACTTCCTTATTATTCAACAGCTCATTGTATTGAATATTGTCATTTACTTGTACCAATTCAATTTTCCAGCCATCTTCTACCGCATCGGCTGCTACTTTGACAACATCTGTCATAGGGGTCGTTTGAGAAGCGACTTTGATCACTTTATCCTCTGATTGCGACTCATTCCCTGTTCCACAAGCTCCGAGAAACGTTACTGCTAGTACTAACCCCAAAAATATTCCTTTTTTCATTCCTACTCCTACTTTCTTTTATCAACTTTTTTTGCTAACCCATTCCCGATCAATTGAATACTAAAAACTGCTACGATCATCACCAAAATGGCGAAATACATGACCCCATATTCGTACCGTTGATACCCATAACGGATGGCAAAGTCTCCGATTCCTCCTCCGCCAACGATTCCCATCACTGTGGAATAAGACACCATACTGACGATCGTTGTCGTCAGAGACAGGATCAACCCACTTCTTGCTTCCACGAGCAAAAATTCTTTGACATATTGATAAGTGGAGACACCCAAAGAGCGTGCCAATAGTCCGACATCCTCTGGGACATCCAACAATACTTGCTCGACTAAACGAGCATAGACGACGATTGACACAATACTCAATGGGATACTTGCTGGGATCGGCCCAAACGAGCTGCCTAGCAAAAAACGAGTGACGGGAATCATCGCAACAACAAACAGTAAATAAGGAAACGAACGAATGACCGTGATCAGCAAATTTAATATTTGATATAAAATCGTTCCCTGATTGTTGTTTTCACGACTAATAAATAATAGAATACCTAATGGCAATCCAATCAAAACAGCGGCGAAGATAGAGATACTCATCATGATCAGGGTTTCTTCCATCGCTTGCATCAATTCTGGTAAATAATATTGGATACTCTCAATTATCGTCATGCTTCAGACTCCTTATCACACGATCAACATAGTTTAATTCTTCTTTTTGTAAAAGATGCGGCGTATTGGCTACTTCCGCTACGATTCTTCCTTGTTCCATGACATAGACCCGCTCGCAAACTTGTCGAACCGCTGACAATTCATGACTAACAAACACGATTGTAGGCTGGAAAGTGCCATGAACCTTTTGCAATAACGATAAAACATCTCCCTTAGTATCTTCATCCAATGCACTGGTCGGTTCATCACACAAGAGGATCTTTGGTTCTTTGACCAAAGCACGGGCAATTGCTACTCGTTGCTTTTCCCCTCCACTTAAAGAAGCAGGATAAACCGAAGCCTTGTCAGACATACCTACGAAGTCTAACGTTTCCATCACCTGTCGTTGTGACTTTCCAGCTAATTTTAAAGGCAAATAAACATTGTCGTAGACAGTCAGATTATGGAGCAGATTAAATTGTTGAAAGATCATCGCAATATCTTGCTGTAGTCTTCGTCTCATTTTCTTGGTCAATCCTGTCGTGTTCACGCCATCAATCACGATGTCGCCAGCTGAAGGAGATTCGATCAAATTAATCAAACGCAACAAGGTAGACTTCCCGGAACCGCTTTTGCCGACGATACCGACGATCTCATTGTTGATTGTTAACGATACTCGATCAAGGACATTGTCCTGATATACTTGTGAAACCTCTTTTACTTCGATCATATTTGGTTCCTGACGCTCCTCTGTCTTCAAACTCAATTGAAAAGTAGTGATACAAATTGCTCATTTGTCAATTGATGGATATATTTCGCGACTTCCACCCCTTGAAAATGCTGCCGCAACTCTTCATTATAAGGAAGACCAATCAGCTGTTTTTCGAGACCAGCGATATCTTCTTCGCCAAAAAAATCTCCAGTAATTTGTGCTTCTGTGATTTTCCCCTTTGCCACTGAAAAGCGTAGTTCAACGATACCAACATTTTCAAAACGTTTGCGTTTCGTCCATTGATAATTAGGGGCTTCCCCATAAATCCATTGATCATTGGCATATCGCGATTGATACAACTGATTAATCTTCCGTTGATCCTCAGCCATTAATTTGATTTCTTTTTCTTGGATCTCCTCAATGTTGTCGACGTCATAAATATGACAGAGCAATTGATCTCTAAATTCTTTCGTTGACAACTGTTGATATTCGTCAGAAAGATAAGGCTTGATGTTGGTCACACTTTTACGCACCGATTTTGTTGCCTTCGAATCGATCTTTTCCTGTGGAACGTTCAACACTTTTGTCAAAACGCTTAAGTCAACATCGAACATCAATGTTCCGTGGGAATAGCTTCTGTCATTTTTTGTGTACATGGCATTACCAGAAAATTTCTTTCCTTCAACAAACAAGTCATTTCTTCCCCGTACTTCAACCTCTTTTGCTCCCATCTTCTGCAATGCTTTCAAAATAGGTTGGGTAGCTCCATGATAATCACCAAAATGAGTCACATCTTTTTTAGTCACAAAACTAAAACTCATGTTCCCTAGATCGTCATAAACTGCTCCGCCACCAGAGGTTCGCCGAGTTAAAACGATGTCATTATGTCGTAAATAGTCAAAATTTATTTCTTCGTAGGCATTTTGGTTTCTGCCGATTATAACACACGGCTTTTGTATGTATAACAGCAAGCATGGTTCTGAAATATCTACGTTATTCATTAAATATTCTTCAGTAGCTAAGTTCATCCGAATATCATCACTTTTCATTCGATAAAATCTCATTTTCCCACCCCACAATGATTTCTAATTATCGCACTCTTATCCTCTCTTTAATCCACAAGAAAAGCAAGAAATATGCTTAGTTATTTTAGTTTTTTTATCTAGCTAAATCTGTATCATTTGATTAACTCATTCTGTTCTATATATTATTTTTAGACAAAAAAATGCTTGAAGCAATTGCTTCAAGCATTCATTTTATCGACGAGGTTCGTCTTCTTCAAAATCTTTTTTGAAATAGCGGCGTTCTTCTTCAGGTTCGACAGCTGTTTCTTCAGGATCATGGAAGATAACGCGGATCTTCAATACACGTGACCCTTCCATTTCTTCTGTGATCAGTGTGACGTTATCCACTTTAAAGGATAATTTCTCCCCTTCATCAGGAATCAAACCTAAAGCTGTGATCAAATATCCGGCCATTGTATCAACATCACTCATGTGCAGGCTCATATCAAATGCTTCATTAAAGTCATCAATCAACATTCGCCCTTGGATGATATACTCATGATCAGAAACTTGTTCATATAATTCTTCTACTTCATCCGATTCATCGTCGATCTCACCAACGATTTCCTCTAAGAGGTCTTCTAAAGTAACCAGACCTACGACACCGCCGTATTCGTCTAATAAGATAGCCATCTGATTTTGAGTCTTTTTCAACTCATAGAGTAAGTCATCAATAAATACAGTTTCAGGCACAAATAATGGTTCTTGGAGGATTTGTTTAATATCTAATGTTTCAAATCCATATTTATAGGCACATTTCAGCAGGTTTTTTGTATGTAAAATACCTACGACTTTGTCTTTGTCCTCATTATATACTGGGATTCGAGAATAGTTTTCTGCTAAAATTTCTGTCAAAATTTCATCTACTGAGTCATTGATATCGACCATAAATGCAGTAGTGCGGGGCACCATCACTTCACGGGCCACCTTAGTATCCAATGAAAAGATTCCTTGTAGCATTTCCAGTTCATCTTCTTCAAAGACACCTTCTGTTTCTAACATATACCGCATTTCATCACGAGTCATTTTTGTATCTTCATCATCAAATTCCATTGGTGTGATTCGAGCTAACAAACTAGTTGAAGCAGAAAGCAACCACACAAAGGGTTTTGCGATCGTACCAATCACACGTATCACACCTGAAGTAAATTGAGCGACTTCTTCAGATTTGTTCATTGCGATTCGTTTTGGATACAATTCACCAAATACGATCGAAACATAGGTCAAAATCGCTAATACAATGATATTAGCCAGGCTTTTTGCTGCAGCTCCGCCACCTAGAACGGGTGCTAAGCGGGTAGATAGCGTATCTGCCAGTGAGGCCCCTGATAAGATATTGACTAATGTGATCCCAACTTGGATCGTCGACAAGAAGTTGGTGGGATTGTCAATGATTTTCAATAATTTTTGTGATTTGACATTTCCTTCCTCAGCCTTCTGTTCTACACGGTTCTTATTAACTGAAACAACCGCGATTTCTGAAGCAGCCAAGAAAGCATTGATCAATGTCAAAACGATCAATAATAAAATTTGCGCTAATAGCGACTGACTCTCGGGGTCAGCATTCATAATAGCATTCTCTCCTTATTTTTACATTTTCTAAAAAAAATCGTGGGCTATACCCACGATAAAATCGTATCATAAAGCTTTTTTCTTTGCAATAAAAACCATCAGTTATCTAGTTCGATCAATTTCTCCTGGTTTTTCTTGCTTTTATCGTCACGAATCAAACGAATCACAAAAATCACAATCGTGCGACAAATGGCGTAGAAAGGTACTCCTAAGAAAATACCCAGTAATCCAGCGATGTTCCCTGCGACTAGCAACACTAAAATAATGGTTAGCGGATGAATCGCCAATGACTTGCCGATGACATTAGGATAGATCACATTACCGTCTAATTGTTGAACGACTAACACGACTACACCACATAACAGAGCCCGGAAAGGATCATCAAAGATCGTCACTAAAACTGCCGGAATCAAGCCGAGGTAAGGGCCTAAATAAGGAATCAAGTTAGTGATCCCTGCAATGACACCAAATAAAAAGGCGTAATTGACACCCACTAGCCAGTAGCCGATAAAGGTAAAGGTCGCGACAAAAATACATTCAATCGCTTGCCCGCTAATGTAATTGGACAATGTTTTATTCAGATCACCCAATAACTCGATGATTTGATTTCGTCTTTTTTCAGGTAAAACTGATTGAATATTTGGCACAAGTTTCTCGCCGTCTTTCAGCATATAAAACAAGATGAATGGCACTGTAACAATGATCATCGTTGCTGAAGCAATCGTTCCTACGATCGATCCCAAACTTGTTGACAGCCCACTTAGAAATTGTTGCAGCAATGAACCATAGGAAAGATTGAGATTTTCTAACTGTTGCGCAAAGTCGATCTGTTTAAATACTGGGTCATCTGCTATTTTAGAAATCCAAGTCTCCATATTTTTAGCAAAAGTAGGAATATTTTCTGCAAGTTGTGAAATTTGGTTGATCAGATTTGGAATCACGCTTACGACTGTTAGGACAATAGCTGCTACTAATAAGAGTAAAACTAAAATCACAGCGTAGATTCTTTTGATCTTGGTGGTCTTCATCAGAAAAACGACGATCGGATTAAGTAGATAGTACAAAAAGCCTGCAATCAAGACCGGCGCAAATAATGTCGAAAAAAATGTTCCTACTGGTGCAAATAAGAAATTGATTTTGCTCAATACCAGGGCTAACGTGGCAAGAACGAGAATTTCTAATGACCAGAAGAAAAGTTTTGATTGTTTGAATTTGTCGAACAAACGATTCCCTCCTTTTTTTCACTATTATAGAGTATTTTGCAAAAAAAAGCTTGCGACTTTAGCCGCAAAAGTAATTTTTCTTTTCGTAAAAATGGTATACTTAGAAAATAATTGATGAAATAAGAAGGTGGTTGATTTTATGTTCGTCGCACAAACCAAAGATACATTAAGCGAAATTTATTTGGACTCGTTGAAAATTCGTAATGATGTCTTCGTCAAAGAACAAGGCGTGCCCTTAAGTCTTGAAATCGATCAGGACGAAGCAAACGCGGTTCATTTTGTTCTCTATAATGAACAAAAAGAAGCAACAGCAACTTTGCGACTGCTTCCTATAGATAGCCACACATTGAAACTTCAGCGTATGGCCGTACCCGTTGCCCATCGCAAAAAAGGCTTAGGACGAATTTTGATCCAAGGGGCGGAGGATTTTGCTCGGAAACAAGGGTTTCAAAAAATCACTTTAGGTGCTCAGCTAACCGCAAAAGGTTTTTATCTTTCTCTAGGCTACCAACCGGAAGGGGAAGAATTTCTTGATGCGGATATGCCCCACATCAAAATGAGTAAATATCTGCAGAACTAGGTATCTTAAAAGCTGTCAATCACTTATAACTCACGTGATTGACAGCTTTCGCTGCTCTATAGAACTGGATGAATCTCCTTTTAAAGAAGCCCCGCCTTACAAATCAATCAGTTGATGACAGGCACTATTTTTTGATACAAAAAGACTCGACTTGTAATTAAAGTCGAGTCTTTTGCACAATGAAGTGATCCTTTACGGCTACTCCTTGCTATTTCTGAGACAACTGCTTGTAGCGATCATACCAAATGTCCACATACCCCTCAGAAAATGGTCCTTTGCCATTATTGATCCAATCTACTAAAATTTTGACATTTTCTTTTAAAATAAAATCAATGTCCTGCGGATAATGCATGATCTTGCTATGAAGCTCATATTCATCCACATCTAGTAAACGTTTCTCACCATCAGGAAATACTTTGATATCAAGGTCATAATCGATATATTTCAAGGCCTCTTCATCAAGCAAATACGGTGAAGCGAGATTACAATAATAGGAAACCCCCTTTTCTCGGATCATTGCGATTACATTAAACCAGTATTTTTTATGAAAATATACAATAGCTGGCTCACGGGTAACCCAGCGTCTTCCATCCGATTCAGTCACCAATGTATGATCATTGACACCAATCATTGAGAATTCGCTCGTCTTTAAGACCATAGTATCCCGCCACGTTCGATGCAAATTGCCGTCATGTTTGTAGCTTTGGATGCTGACAAACTCTCCTTCTTTTGGAACTCGCATAGCAACCCTTCCCTCAGCAAGAAAACTTGCGTTTTGTTTGGGTGTTCATTACACCGATATCGTAAATATTATAGCAATAAAACAACCCTTTGCCTAGAAATGTTTATCGACTTTATGATTTTTCTTCAATTGTTCGACTAATTTCAACTGAGGTTTGGGAAAGACATACTGTTCAAATTCTTCTGGCGCAGCCCATTGACTGTGTTCTAAGGAGAATTCCGACGGTGTGCGTCCATAAAAAAGCAGTACGTGCCATTTCAAATGACTAAAGATGTGAGTAACCTCACCAAGATGTCTTTTTTGCCAAACGACGGGAAATTCAGGGAAAATCGGAGCTGGTTCTTCTGCAACTGCATCCAATGTTAACTGTTGGTCTTGCCAATAAGCCAATAATTGCGTATAGGTCGCCTGATCCACTTCCAAAAGCGGAAAATGCCACATTTTGGCTAACAATCCAGTTTCTGGCCGCTGCACCAATAAAAAGCGGCCATCTTCTTCAATAGCTCCAGCAATGTAGTACACGTCTTTTGGCTTCGCTTTTTTTGATTTTACGGGAAAGTCGGTTTGTGTTCCCTGCTGATAAGCTAGACAATATTCTTGCAGTGGACATTCCTCGCATAATGGCGAAGTAGGCGTACAAATACTTGAACCAAGATCCATCAAAGCTTGATTGAATTCTCCTGGCTCATCGTGAGAAATGATTGTACGCATTGCTTCATCAAAGACTCCGCGAGAACTTGCTTTTGCTATATCTGCCTCAATACAAAACAAACGACTCACTACACGCATCACATTGCCATCGATTGCAGGTTCCGGCAATCCAAAAGCGATACTGCCGATCGCCCCGGCAGTGTAAGGACCAATCCCCTTTAACGAACGAATATCAGTGATGGTCTGTGGCATCTCTCCATCGAACTCTGCCATGATTTGTTGAGCGGCAGCTTTTAAATTGCGGGCACGAGAGTAATAACCCAATCCTTCCCAAGCCTTCAAAAGCTTCTGTTCTTCTGCACCAGCTAAATCTTTGATGGTTGGAAATTGTTCCATAAAGCGGTAATAATAGCCAATGACGGTGTCCACTCTTGTTTGCTGGAGCATGATCTCCGAGATCCAGATTGCATAGGGATCATTGGTTGCTCGCCAAGGGAGATTCCTTTTTTCATCATGGTACCAGTTCAAAAACTTGTCTTGGAAAGAACGAATGTCCTCTTCTGACCACTTTTCCCACTGTTTATTCATCCATAACTTCCTCATCTAAAAATTGTTGGATCGCATCCAGCGCGAACCCTTTTTGGTAAAGACCTTGTTTGATTTTCATTTTTCTTTTATTCAAAGGCAACCGCTGATGTCTTCGTAAAAGTCGTTGACCCTCTTTTTGCAAAGCTGCGTTTTCCTCTTCGTCGTCTCTATCTGTAGGCAGTTCATCTAAAATTAATTGGATAACTGGTTGTCTAAACCCTTTTTGCATTAGGTGCAGCGATAGTTTCTGCATCATCTCTTTGTGACTTTTCCCTTGAAACCGACGCAATGCTTTTTCGGCAGTATGATAGCCGACATCAAATTGCTGTTCTTCTGTATATAACGGCATCACTTCTTGAATCACTTCTTCAGACAGCCCTTTTTGTTTTAGTTGCTGACTGATGACTGATGGCCCTTTGTCTCCTAAACGGATTTGTGTCCGCAAGTAGCTTTCTCCATAGGTACGGTCATCAAGTAAATTTAGTTCTTTCAATCGCTGCACGACCAAATGGCGATCCTCTAAATTGATTTCTTTGTCTTTTAGGTAGGTACGAACTTCTTTTTCGGAACGCAGTTGATAACTAATGTAATTCATTGCTTGCTGCAGCCCAATATCAAAACCGGAGCTTTTTTTGATTTCGGTCAACTCTTCTTCCGTTACTTCTTTTCCTTTTAGAAGACGGAAACGAACCAGAAGATCCTCAGAAACCCGCAAAGATTCTCCATTGGAGCAGTCTACTTCGTAAAAGGGACCTTTTCCCTTACTGATACGAATGATCGTTATCATTTTCTTCACCTCACGAACGTATATTCTAGTTTATCACAAAAAAGGGGAAATTCCTTCAAAAGAGCTATAAAAAGTATGGTAAAATAGAGAGACTATTTATCGATAAGGAGCAATCATGGCAAACGTACAACTTAAAAACGGTCAAAAACTACAACTGACGATCAAACGTTTAGGAATCAACGGAGAAGGAATCGGCTATTATAAAAAATTGATCGTCTTTGTCCCGCGAGTTCTTCCGGGAGAAGAAGTGATTGCAGAAGTGACCAAAGCAACTCCGAGGTTTGCAGAAGCAAGAATGACCAAAATCATCAAAAAAAGCAGCGACCGTATTCTCCCTCCCTGCAAATTTTATGATCGTTGTGGGGGCTGTCAATTACAGCATCTTGTTTATGAAAAGCAGCTAGACTTTAAGAAAGACTTATTAAAACAAGCATTAACCAAATTTAAGCCCAAAGGTTATCAGAAGTATATCTTAAAAGATACGATTGGCATGGAAGAACCATGGCACTATCGCAACAAAGCGCAATTTCAGTTGCGATATGATACAAAATCAAAACGAATCGAAGCTGGTCTTTACGAAATGGATTCTCATCGTTTAGTGGCGATCGATGATTGTCTCGTTCAAGAAAAAGCAACACAAGATGTGATCAATGGCCTTGTGCAGTTACTGAACAAGTATCAGCTCCCAATCTATGATGAAAGAAAAAACAGCGGCATCCTAAGGACTCTGATGGTCAGAGTGGGCAGAGCGACTGGCGAAGTACAAGTCGTTTTTATCACGAACTCTAGCAAATTACCACAGAAAAATGCCTTGATTCGAGAAATCAATCAACGCATGCCCCAAGTAGTTTCGATCATGCAAAATGTCCAAAGCAAGAAGACCTCGGTGATCATGGGGGATGAAACTTTACATCTCTGGGGAAAAGAAGCGATTGAAGAACGATTGCAGGAATTGACATTCGACCTTTCTCCTCGTGCATTCTTCCAATTGAATCCGCAACAAACTAGTGTACTTTATGACGAAGCAATCAAAGCACTGGCATTGTCAAAAAATGAAACCGTCGTTGATGCCTATTGTGGTGTTGGAACGATTGGACTAAGCCTCGCAAAACATGCAAAGGAAGTCCGTGGGATGGACATCATTCCGCAAGCAATCGAAAATGCCAAAGAAAATGCCCGCCGAATCCAAGCAACTAATACGCATTATGAAACAGGAACTGCTGAAGACTTACTCCCTAAATGGTTTGCTGCTGGTTTTAGACCCGACAGTATTGTGGTTGACCCCCCTCGAACTGGATTAGATGACCACCTGTTGCAAGCGTTAGTTGCTCAGCCGCCAAAGAAAATGGTTTATATCTCCTGTAATGTTTCAACATTAGCCCGTGATTTGGTCAAATTAGCGTCTGTCTTCAAGATTGAGTATCTACAGTCTGTTGACATGTTTCCTCAAACTGCTCGTTGTGAAGTTGTCGTTAAATTGACGCGTATATAAAAAGCCTAGCCATCTTCAAGTAAATGAAGATGGCTAGGCTTTTTTAGGAATTCAGCTAGTATCCAAACACACATTGTTGGACACTAGCTGGATCAAATCTTATTTTGTGACTAAAGCATCAAGGCTGGCTACTGCCAAACTCATTTTGGCGATCTTATCCAATAATGCAAAACGATTGCGACGTATTGCCTCGTCATCTACCATGACCATTGTCTGATCAAAATAAGCTTCGATCAATGGTCTCAATGAAACTAGGCTTTGATAGTTTTGTTCCATCGTTTGTTGCGGGAACTTATCTTCAATGGCGACCACTGCCTCATAAAGCGTATTTTCTGATTCGTTCTCAAACAATTCAGGATTGATTTGTTTGTGTTCAAGATCTGCCTTTTTCGCAAGATTAATGACCCTTGTCAAAGCTTCCATCGATGGTTTGAAATCAGAATCATTCAAATGCGCTCTCAACATTTGAGCAGCTTCAAACAAAAGACTGACATCGCCTTGACGAGAGTTGATCACTGCTTCGATCACATCATGACGAATGTTTTTCGTTGCTAAGAATTGACGCAGACGTCCGTCAACAAAATCAATGACTTGCTCTTGTCCTTCATTCAATTGAATGCCATAGACTGATGGTTGTTCATTGATTGCTGTGCGGATTTTTTCCTGTAAACGGGCTAACGGGAAGTACCAACGTTTCTCAGCAATAATCCGAATGATGCCATAAGTTTGTCGGCGCAATGCGTATGGATCGTTCGATCCGCTTGGAATCATGCCCACTGCAAAGAATGACAGTAAACTGTCTAACTTATCAGCAATTGCTAAAACTGCTCCAACGCTTGATTCAGGTAACGCACCTTCAGCAGAGACAGGCATATAATGTTCACGGATCGCTTGTGCCACTTGCGGTGTTTCCCCTTGCAAGAGAGCATACTTTTCACCCATGACTCCTTGTAATTCCGGAAACTCACCGACCATATTCGTCACTAAATCAAACTTATAGATTTCTGATGCACGTTTCAATTCTGTTCTTTCATCTTCAGACAATCCGACGGTTTCTCCAATGATTTGAGCAATAACAGCTACCCGTTGCATTTTTTCATATAAGCTACCGATTTTTTCGTGGAAAGTGACTTGTTTTAGTTTCTCCACACATTGATCGATGGTAAGTTTCTTATCCTCATTATAAAAGAATTCCGCGTCTTCTAGACGTGCTGTCAATACTTTCTGATTTCCTTTGACTACATTATCGATTTTTACCCGATCGCCGTTTCTTGCTGAAATGAAATGGGGCAGCAAAACACCTTCTGGGGTGCGCACATCAAAATACCGCTGATGTTCTTTCATCGAAGTGACTAAGACTTCTTCTGGAACTGAAAGATATTTTTCATCAAAGTCACCGACAAAAGCAGTCGGATATTCTACCAAGTTGTTGACTTCTTCTAAAAGATCTTCATCAAGATCGATCCGCCAGTTGTTTTCTTTAGCAATTGCCTCAATTTGGTCTACGATCAATTGCTGTCTTTTGGATGGATCAGCGATCACAAATTGGCGTTCCATTTGACTCAAATAGTCATCGGCAGTTTCAAAGGTGACTTCTTCTCCAAGGAAACGATGGCCACGGGATTTCCGATCTGTTACTACGTCAAGGACTGTAAATGGTACGACTTCAGCGCCAAACAATGCTACGATCCAGTGGATTGGTCGGATATACTCAAAATCGAAATTTGCCCAGTGCATTGTTACTGGGAACGTCAAACTAGTAATGACCTCTTTCAAACCAGTTAAAACTTCAAGCGCTGGTTTACCTTGAGTATGCTTGGTGACATAGACATACTCCACACCATTTAATTCTTTGAATGTAATTGCATCTGTGGTCAATCCTTGTCCACGAACGAACCCTTGGGCTGCTTTTGACCAATTGCCATCGGCATCAATTGCAATTTTTTTGGCAGGTCCTTTCACTTCTTCTTGCGTATCAGATTGACTTTCCGGAATCCCAGTCACATATACAGCTAAACGTCGAGGTGTAGAATAAGCTTCGATCGAACTGAATTGCAGTGCATGAGCTGTCAAAAACTCCGCCGTTTTTTGTTGTAGCTGTTTCATGCTTGGCGTGACAACATGTGCTGGCATTTCTTCTAAACCGATTTCTAGTAATAGGTTTTTTGCCATTTTATTTCCCTCCCGCAATCAATTTTTCTGCTTCTTCTGGTGCTAATAATGGGTAGCCTAATTTTTCCCGTTCCGCCACAAATAACTTGGCAACTTGTCTTGCCATATTGCGGATACGAGCCAAATATCCAGCACGCTCAGTTACCGAAACAGCTCCTCGAGCGTCTAACAGGTTGAACGTATGACTGCATTTCAAAATATAGTCATATGCAGGATGAACAAGGCTTTCATCGATACAGCGTTTTGCCTCTGCCTCAAAGCGATCAAAATTGCTTAATAGCATCTCTTGATTGCTGACTTCAAAAGAATATTTTGAGTGCTCATATTCAGGCTGACGGAAAATCTCACCGTATTTGACCCCTGCCGACCATTCCAAATCATAGACACTTTCAACTTCTTGGATATAAGATGCTAAACGTTCTAGTCCATAGGTGATCTCTGAAGTAACGGGTTTGCAGGCTAATCCTCCCACTTGTTGGAAGTAAGTAAACTGAGTGATCTCCATGCCATCTAGCCAAACTTCCCAGCCCAGACCAGCACAACCCATGGAAGGATTCTCCCAGTTATCTTCGACAAAACGAATATCATGTTCTAGCGGATCGATCCCTAGCAAACGCAGACTTTCAAGGTATAATTCTTGAATATTTTCTGGAGAGGGCTTCATCACCACTTGAAATTGATGGTGCTGATACAAACGGTTGGGATTTTCTCCATAACGGCCGTCAGCAGGTCGGCGAGACGGCTCCACATAGGCGGCGTTCCAAGGCTCTGGTCCAATTGCACGTAAAAAAGTATACGGACTCATGGTTCCTGCTCCTTTTTCGGTATCATACGCCTGCATTAGCATACAGCCGTTATCAGACCAGAACTTCTGTAAAGTCAAGATCATTTCTTGAACGGTTAATTTACTCATTATTTTCTTCCTTTCTTACAACGCATTGACTACTGGATAAAATTCAACAACATGACCTGGAATCAATTTTACTTCAACAACATGGTCATCCGTCAAAACATCTGACAAATCATACAACATTTGGTCCGGTGTTGTTGTTAACTCTTTGACTATTTGGTCATCTTGTTTGACTAAGATTTGCAATGGAATACTTGCTAACACTTTTAATTTTTTTTCTTTGAATTCTGATGCAGCAATCGTCATATCAAATGGCATGAGGGTTCCCTCCTTTTCTAAGTCATTGATTCTACCGCAAAGGTTGAGTTTTTCATGAAATAGGACACAGGTACTACGTTCTCCCTGCGAACCTACTGTTTCACATCTGCTCGTCTCTTCTGTGTTACTCCTGCAGTCACTTCTACCAGCAGGGTTCGCTAACAAGGACATGCATGTCCTGTTTTGCAGGTCGATCACAGTGATTCGAGCAGTGGTGATCCACAACAAAAAATCCCTATACCTATACTTGCGCATAGATATAGGGACGATATTCTCGCGGTTCCACCCTACTTCCGATTACTCGGCAGCTTCATTAAGTCATACTCCCGGATGCCTGCGAAAAAAGGATTCAACTTGGCTTTCACTATCCCAAGCTCGCTGGATGACTCTGGCTTCTTTCTTTTTTCCGATCAACGTATTTATTTGATTATCCTTATCATAGTAGCTGTATAGGGACTTTGTCAATCAAAAAAATATAAAAGCAATCAATTAGGGCCTAAGTCCGGCTGATCGTGAAAGACGATCATATCTGATACCCGACCGTCACTTTCAAAAATCACAGCCTCGTTGTTTCCTTCTCGTAAATAAGGAGCTGGGATATATAACCGTCTTTGCGGTCCCTTCTCCCAGAAACGACCAATATTATGCCCATTGATCACAACAAATCCTTTGCCCCAGCCCGGCAGTTCCACAAATGTATCTGCGCATTCATCCACTTGAAAGCTCACTTTGGAGAAACTCGGTTGTCCCCTTTGCCAGTGGCCGGAAAAATCTACTTGATCAAGATTATCCATCGGTAGACTGTATATTTCCCATTCACTTTGAAACGCACCGTTGACGATCACTCCATCTTTGATACCTTTGTATTGATGATTCATTTGGACGGAGTAATTGACCCGTCCCATGTTCTCAACCAAGATCCCTAGTTCATTTGACTCCTCCGTCAGTGTGAGAGTCTTTTTTTGTCCAATTTCCTGATCATATTGAATAAATTGCAGCTGATTATTAATAAACGTATGGGCTCGATCCTGACAATGGATCAGTCGATAGTCTTCGATCACGCGCGATTTGCCAATTTGCGAACGATAATAGACATAGCCAGTAGCTTGATCTAACAGTTCCATCGTTAAAGGATAATTGTTCTTGACTGGTTGACTGATGCTAGCCAGTGTCTCAAAGAGAGAAACTCGCTGACTAACATTCCAGCTACCATAAGACCGTTTGGTGATTTTTGTAGTCAAAGGAAAGGATGGGATTTCGGTCATTTCACCTATGACTTGTTGAAATGCTTCATACTTAGGTGTCACATCGCCCCATTCCGTTAACAACGCATCATAGTCATAGCTAGTAACGTCTGGTGATAATTTCTCATAATAGTTGGCACCGTTCATAAAGCCAAAGTTCGTGCCACCATGGAACATATAAATATTGACGGAGCCAGCTTCTAAGCAATCCCGCAATTCATTAGCAGCGTCGGTTACCGATGTGGTATGGTGCTTGTCATCTCCCCATGCATCAAACCAGCCGATCCAAAATTCCATGACCATCAATGGCTGCTTCTTCCCATGGAATTCTTGAAGTTTTCTAAAATTCTCCTTAATGTCTGATCCACAGTTGATGGTTGGCAGCGCGATGTCCTTGATCGAACCGTTCTCTAACATATCCAGCCAAGGACCATCTGACGTAAATAAGGGCACGTCAATGCCATTGTGACGCATTAGTTCAGCAGACTTTCGCAAATAACTTTTGTCATTTCCATAACTGCCATATTCATTTTCAACTTGCATCATCAAGATTGGTCCTTCTTGAGTGATCTGTAAATCACTCACTTGAGAAAAAAGCTGGGTAAAGTATCGAGCGATCTTTTCCATAAACGGTGGATAGTCAAAGCGAATCTTCATGAAGGGATCTTTTAACAGCCAATAAGGAAGGCCCCCGAATTCCCATTCCGCACAAATATAAGGTGCTGGACGAAGGATCACATACAGCCCTACCTCCTGTGCAATCTGAATAAAGCGCCGCAAATCAAGATTATCGCTAAAGTCAAACTTTCCTTCCTGCGGTTCATGCATATTCCAAGGCACATACGTTTCGACTGTATTACAACCCATCAAACGTAATTTTTCTAAGCGATCCCGCCAATATGCAGGCACAACTCGAAAATAGTGGATCGAGCCGGAAATAATTTTCATGGGCTGGTCATTTAAATAAAATTCGTCTTTGATTGCAAAAGCAGTCATTCGCTTCTTCCTTCCTTGATTACATATACACTGTATTGATCTGCAACGGAATCTCCAGTCAAATGCTTACCGGACAGTAGGTCTTTCTTTCCTACAAATTGTGCCGGCACCTTTTGCGCTTGCTCCTGGAAATTGATGATAAAATAGTAAACCGCTTCTTCCGTATGACGACAGCTGATTTCTAGATTAGTTTCTCCTTCAATCACAGCAATTAGATTTGCGCTATTGATCGCTTCATCCAAGATCGTATTTAAAAGATCTTTTTCAAGTTGAGTCCCAATATAATAAACGACCCCTTTACCAAATCGATTTTTGGTCACTGCTGGTGAACCGGCATAGAAGTTACTCGTGTACTCCGCTACAGATTCAGCGGTCTCCAAATGGATAATCTCACTGACTAAGTTACTTTCTCCCTGTCTGCCCTTCTTTAATTGGATAACGTTCGTCTGCTCTGGTGCTAATGCATCAATTTCTTCTACCCAGATTCCTGCTAGCTCTCTTAAAGGCCCAGGGTAGCCGCCTAGATGGACATTGTCTGACTCGTCAACAATGCCACTCATATACGTTGTGATCAAGGTACCTCCTTGTTCTACAAAGGATTCAAGAGCTTCTTTCATACCTGCTTTTACCATGTACAAAACCGGTGCTACCAGCACTTGGTACTTGCTGAAGTCTGCATCAACTGACACCAAATCTGTTGCGATATTCTTTTCATAAAAGTAACGATAATATTGATGGATTTGTTGCACATAAGTCAAATCAACTGTTGGTCCGCTCGTATATTCCAATGCCCAATAATTATCCCAATCAAATAGAACACCAACTTCAGCCTTTGTTTCACTACCCAAAACTTCGTTCAGTCGGCTCAATTCTTCTCCTAATGCTGCAGTTTCTTTAAATACACGGGTGTTCTCGTGCCCAACATGTTCAATCACCGCACCATGAAACTTCTCACAAGCACCAATGGAGCGACGAAGTTGGAAGAATTGGATTGTATCTGCTCCATGAGCGATCGTCTGATAGCTTTGCGCGCGCATTTGGCCAGGTTTTTTCAATGAATTATATGGTTGCCAGTTTTGTTGAGATGGTGTTTGTTCCATCAACATAAACGGCGCTTGCTTCAATCCCCGCATCAAATCGTGGGTCATTGCAACGAAACTCCATGGTGTATTATACGAAGGATAGTTGTCCCAAGAAACAATATCCATTTCTTTTGCCCATTTGAAGTAATCGAGTCCTTTAAAAGTTCCCATCAAATTCGTGGTAATCGGTGTTTGACTATCGAATTGACGAATAGCGTCCCGTTCTAACTTAAAGTTTTCTAAAAGACTGTCAGAATTGAAACGACGATAATCGATAGAAATTCCTGCAAATGCGGTTTTGTCATGACCGATTCCTTCAGAAAGAGCATTCGGCAGAACGATTTCGTCCCACTCATAAACAGTATGCCCCCAAAATTCCAGATTCCATGCTTTATTCAATGCCTCGAGGGTTTGATACTTATCTTTTAGCCAGACCCGAAAAGCTTTCTCACAGTTTTCACAATAACACTCACCTCCATATTCATTATTGATATGCCAGCAAGTGATTTGCGGGTTATCACCATAGCGTTGCGCCAATTTTCCTGCTAATCGTTGTGTATATTTTTGGTAGACTAAGCTGTTAGGACACGCATTGTGCCGCTGTCCAAATTTATGATGCCGCCCTTCATAGTCAGTTCGAGCCACTTCTGGATAGCGCTTGAACATCCATGCTGGCAACGCCGCTGTTGAAGTCGCTAATACAATGTCGTAGCCTTCTTCACTCAACATATCAATCATCTCATCCAACTCATTAAAGTAATAATCGTGCTCTGAAGGTTGGATTTTTGCCCAAGAAAAGACATTGATGGTGGCACTATTGATGTGTGCATTTCTAAAAATTCGCATATCTTCTTGCCAGATTTCTTGCGGCCACTGATTGGGGTTATAGTCGCCACCGAATAAAAACCGTTCAAAAACTTTTTTCATGATTGACGCTCCTTTTTCTCATTGATAATTATTATTGTAAGGCTTTTCATAAAGTTGTAGTATAATAGGATTGTCATGATTCTATAATATTTCGAAACAAGGAGAATTCTATGTCTATCTATTTCTATCAGAACAACCCTCGGCTTCCTGTCAGTATCGAGAGCATTGGGAGTCAGTGGTCGCAAGATGAAGTGGTTCGCCCCACTGGTTACCCATATTATCACTGGTTGCAAACTACCGCTGGCCAAGGGACCGTCCTTTTTAACGATCAATCCTTTGTGTTAACTCCTGGGACTGGCATTTTGATTTTTCCATTCATCCCTCATCGTTACCATCCTCATAGAGACTGGCAGACAAACTTTGTTACGCTGCAAGGAGATTTAGTACAAGAATTGTTGAAACCTTTTGGCGGAAACCGCTACTTGATGGGACAAGATAGCCCTTTATTTTCTTACAGCGAGTGGATCAATCAACGAATCCGCGACGATCAAGAAAAAATATTAGACCCATTGCGCTCTTCCAGCAGTTGCTATCACTTTCTTTTGGCATTGATCCAACAACAAAATGCTGACGCAAATGAAAAGCATCATTTGTATCAACGCTACATTGCGCCTATACTACAAGAAATCGAAACCAATTATGCTCATCCATTGACCGTCGCTGAACTTGCGGAAAAAATTTTTGTAACTCCGCAGTATTTGTCGCGTCTCTTTCAGCGCTTTTTGGGGCAGTCAACCTCCCAATTTTTGCTGAATTATCGCCTGAATCGTGCCAAAGAATTATTGGTAGGCGAGCCTCATCTGGACATCCAAGATGTCGCTTTCTTGGTAGGAATCCCAGATGCAAGTCATTTCACTGCTCTTTTCAAAAAAAAAGTCGGCGCCACTCCAAAGAAGTTTCGCCAACTTTATCGTTGATCTTTGGGTTTCAGGATATCTTGCCACTGTCCCATTTGATCAATAAATTTTTTGCTTTTCAAATGTAAGCCAACATATTCATCATACAATAAATCAATTACCTGACGAATCGCTTGCTTCGTTTCTGGTTTTAACTTGATCGATGCGATTTGTTCATAAGAGATTTGTGCAAACAAACGAATAAAATGGATTGCCCTTGGATCACCGTGATAACGATGGTCATCTAAGGCCCAATGCTTTTCACATATGACGCCATTGTATTTCGAGGAATAATCAAAGCGGCCTTCTGTTTGTCCGCAGACCGCACAGTGGGCCCATATCGGTGAGACCCCAAAACGCTGCAGCAACTGAATCTCAAAAATATTGGCGATGATCTCTGCATCATTATCAGCATCCATCAACTGCAAAGCTTCATGTAAGAAATGATAGAGATTTGGATCGTACACGCGGTCATCGATCGCAGAGTCAGCCAGATTCAATAGATACGTAGCATAGCCTGCAAGAAAAATATCACCTTGGATTTTGCGAAAAGAATGGATATCTTTGGCATTATTCAAGAATGACAAGCCCTCTGAACGAATATTTCCAATATAGGTCGCTTCAGTGTACGAAAGCAGAGCTGGCGTTAAAGGATTATTCTTGCGGTGGGCACCTTTTACATAGAACATTTGCTTTCCAGCCGATTCAGTGAATATTTTGACCAATTTATCTTTTTCTTTATGGTCCCTAGTAAATAACAAGATCCCTTTTGTTTCAACTAAATTCATGAACAACGCTCCTTTCTAAACCAGAAAGCTGAAGCAGCTCAATTCCCTTCGCTTGCTCCAGCTTTCTTTGTCTTTTCTCTCATCAAACTTCTTAGCTGATCTTGTTTAGAGAAGATTAATAATCATCGTTCCGATAACCGTAGTCTGTCAGGAAGGTTTGTTTGTCTCGCCAGTCTTTTTGAACTTTGACCCATAACTCCAAGTAAACTTTATCATCTAACAAATGCTCGATATCTAATCGTGCTTTTGTTCCGATTTGTTTCAGCATTTTGCCGCCTTTTCCAATAATGATTCCTTTTTGGCTATCCCGTTCAACGACGATCGTTGCTTGAATATGAACTTTATCATTTTCATCCCGTTTCATCGAGTCAACCACCACAGCGACTGAGTGAGGCACTTCGTCTCTAGTCAGTAATAGCACTTTTTCCCGCACTAATTCTGAAACGATGAAATACTCTGGATGGTCTGTGATTTGATCCTCAGGAAAATATTGGGGTCCTTCCGGCATTTGATCAATGACTAATCTCATCAATGTCTCAAAGTTATTTCCTTCCGTTGCCGAAATCGGCACGATCTCCGCAAACGTCATTTGAGCCGCATAATCTTCGATAATAGCTAAAAGTTCATCCGGATGTACTTTATCGATTTTATTGATGACTAGAAAGACCGGCGTCTCGTTTTTCCGCAGCCGCTCGATAATGAAGTCATCGCCCTTCCCCCGTTTTTGATCGGCACTGATCATAAATAAGGTCACATCGACTTCCCGAAGTGCACTATAGGCAGTTTCCACCATGAAATCTCCTAAGCGATGTTTTGGCTTATGGATTCCAGGAGTATCGATAAAAACGATTTGTGCATCTGGTGTTGTGTAAACCCCTTGGATTTTATTTCGGGTCGTTTGCGCTTTGTCGCTCATGATAGCGATTTTTTGACCTACTACGCGATTAAGTAATGTGGATTTACCAACGTTGGGCCGGCCAACAATGGCAGCAAAGCCTGATTTATGTGTTGTCATAGGTGATCTCCTCTGTGTGTTATCTTTCTAAAAGAACTCTAAAATTTTAGGTATAAAAATGATTGCCGCAACGATCAATGCAAAGAATGCAGTCATCAGGACTGCTCCTGCCGCCATATCTTTGATTTTTTTGCCAATGGGATGGAAGTGAAAATCGGTAAACATATCAACGACATTCTCAAAGACTGTGTTGACGATTTCCACGATCCAAACCAAGAATACCGACAATAACAACCAGAGCCATTCCATTTGATTTAATCTAAAGACAAATCCCGCAATGATCGCAACGATGCCTAATAAGACATGTTTGCGCATATTGCGCTCTTCGTCAAAGACGGTCTTGATTCCTGTAAAGGCAAATTCAATGGATGTGATAAATTGTTTGTTTTTTTCTGTATTCTTATCTTTTGAGTCCATAGGCATCCAATATTTCCTTTTGCAGACCGAACATTTCTTTCTCATCTTCTGGCGTCATATGATCATAACCATTGATATGCAAAAATCCATGCAGTGCTAAAAAGCCCAATTCCCGATCATAGCTGTGTCCATACTCACTAGCTTGCTCTTTTGCCCGCTCGACTGAAATCATGATATCCCCGAGATTTCTCGGCATAGCTGGCATTTCATCATCAAAGATGATCGGCAACTCTTCTTCCGTTTCTTCTTCTAAAGCAAAACTGATGACATCTGTCGGTTGATCTTTATCACGATAGTCACGATTGATGATTTGGATAGCGGCATTGTCCATGAAGGTGACAGACATTTCCGTATCCTCAGGCAGCTTCAAATAGTCTGCCGCATATTGCAGCAGTTCATCAATTTCATTGATTTTCTCTTGACTCACTGTATTTGTTTCATCTAAAAAAGCAATCTCCATTACCGATCTCTTCTTTCTTGTTCTTCTTTCATTTTTTCCGCTTCGGATTTCATTTTTGGATATTTGATCCGCGAATGGAATGTACTACACAATCCATTGACTAAGGACTTTTCAATGATACGAATTTCATGCAATGTCAATCCGGACTCATCTAATTGTCCATCCAGAATCCGATCATTGATCAAATTCGAAACAAATTCCTTGATTTTCTGATCTGTGGGATTATCCATTGCCCGCACAGCAGCTTCACAACTATCCGCGATACTAACGACCCCGGCTTCTCTTGTTTGTGGTTTTGGTCCAGGATAGCGAAAATCGGCTTCTGTCACTTCTGGATTACGCTCTTTTGCTTTGACATAGAAATAACGCATCAAGGTTGTTCCATGGTGCTGGCGACAAATATCCACCACCATCTGAGGCATTTTCTCATTTTCTAAAAGAACCGCTCCATCGATCACATGACCGAAAATGATTTGCTTGCTGTCTTCCGGAAGCAAAAAGTTATGGGGATTTTCAGCCCCTGCGGGTAAATTCTCGACAAAGAAATTCGCATGCTTTAATTTACCGATATCATGATAGTAACAAGCGACCCGTGTCAGTAAACTTTGTCCACCGATCTCTGCTACAGCATTCGCACTCAAATTGGCGACCATCATACTATGATGATAGGTTCCTGGTGCTTCTTCCAGCAATTGTTTAAGTAACGGGTGATTTGGATTACTTAGTTCGTTCAGAACGATCATGCTATTGTCTGAGACCAATAACTCAATGTATTGATGCAAACCAATCGTTAGTAGATAGCTAAGTAATGAACCCGCTAAGGCACAAATGATCGTCGTCCAGGTATTGCCTCTCGCGAAATCCATCCCTTGGAAAATCACTAACATGACACTTAATAAGAACGGAAAGACGATGACCCACACAATGGCTGTTCGTCCTTGACTGGCGATCCGTTCCCTTCTGATCATTGTTCCCATCAATCCAGAGAACAAATAGGTTACCAAGACAGTGGTCAGCATATTCGTACCGCTGGAATCAAAATAAATGAAAATCGCATTGATCACTTGAAACATTGCAGCTAGAATTCCCAAACGCCGACTTGAGAATATATTCAAGATCAGCGGGGTAAAGGCAGCTGGAAAGAATAACGGAATGAACGCGATGAGTTCAGACTGAAATAGTTGGAAAAATTTCATCAATAAAATACTAAAAATCATCGCAATGACATAAAAGGTCACAGCATTCATCCGTTTGTCTTCGTTTTTTGTCTGCCGTGTGTAATAAAAGAGCATGAGCATCTGTAAAGCAGCAGTAAAAACTAAAGCAATCAACGGAAATACAGAGAAGGTTTGACTCGTCAGACCGAGAAGCTGCAATTTTTCTAATGCATTTGAATCAATCTGCGAGCCTTCCCGGACAATGATCTCACCTTGATAGATCATAACAGGCTGAACAGCGTCTTTGGCAGCTTGCCGCGCTTCTTCCGTTCGTTTCTCATTAGGAAAATCGTTGACAACGATTCCTTGATTGACTAAAAAGCGTAATGCTGTTGCCATTTCAGAAGTTACATCCAAAAATTGGATCTTTTCTTCAGCTTCTGATCGAAAAGTACTCAATTCAGATTGGCGGATCTGTTTAGCCATTTGTTCATCAACAAGCTGCAGCGCATAATCTCTTACCGTATTCAGCTGATTACTATTCAATGAAAATAATGTCGACAAAAAATTATTGGTCAGTGCTTGATAAAAGTCAAGTTCATCATCACTCATTTTTTCAAATTCTTTTTTTAAAGTGGCGATATACTCTTCTGTATCCGGTTTAGGAACATTTTCATTTTCACCAGCAGCTTTGACCGCAGCTTCATATTTCGTATTGACAGTCTTGTTGACTGTCTCGATCAATTCAAACAGATGATTGATCCGTTCATGTTGAACTTGTGCCAAATCGTCTTGATACGTGTATTCAGGCGAGACGGCTTCAGCGGCTAGCGTACGTTTTTGTTCAGTAGCAGTTGTGTTTTCAATCGTTTTGTTGGCTCGGATATTTTCTTCCGCAACCTGCCCCTCGCTATAGTCGACATTGTTTTGTTTTACACTGGAAAACATGATCCCAATAGATAAAACAAAAAAGAGCACCATAAGCAGCGGCAGGTAAAAGCGGCCTAATTTTTCTCGAAAATTCCGTAACGGTTGTATGATCATTTTACCCCTCCTGTCCGACAATCAACGTTTTTCTTTACTATCGGATTCCTCATAGGCACGTATAATGTCTGCAACGACTGGATGACGAACGACATCTCCTGCTTCAAAGTGCGCGAACGCAATTTTAGGAATTGCTTCTAACGCTCGTTGCGCATGAATCAGTCCGCTCGTTGTTCCTTTTGGTAAATCAATTTGACTTGTATCGCCATTAACGATCATTTTTGAATTAAATCCTAGGCGGGTCAAAAACATTTTCATTTGGGCAATGGTGGTATTCTGTGCCTCATCAAGAATCACAAAAGCATCTTCCAAAGTCCGCCCCCTCATATAGGCTAGCGGAGCAATCTCGATCACGCCGCGTTCCATCAAACGATTGGTATGATCCATCCCAAAGATTTGATAAAGTGCATCATAAACGGGACGCAAATAGGGATCGACTTTTTCTTTCAGATCACCTGGTAAAAAGCCAAGATTTTCACCTGCTTCAACAGCGGGTCGCGTCAAGATGATTTTTTGAACTTGTCCTTTCTTCAATGCCGCAATGGCCATGACAACGGCAAGAAACGTCTTTCCTGTTCCTGCTGGTCCAACGCCAAAAACGACATCATGGGTTCTGATGGCTTCAATATATTTCTTTTGTCCGGCATTTTTTGCGCGGATCGGCTTACCGTTACGATCTTTGATGATTTCTTCTTCATACATATCTGTGAAATAATCTAAGTTTCCTTTATTTGCCATGTTCAATGCCGTAATAACATCTGGCGTGCTGATATTGATCCCTCGTTTGATCAACTCTTGCAGCGCATGGATCACGGATTGGGCTTTTTCAGCGGCTGTCTTTTCACCAATGATTTGGATCATTTCCCCGCGGGTATGAATCGTTGTTTGTGTAGCATCTTCGATGACTTTGATATGTTTGTCATGGGAACCCAACAACAAACTAATATCATCATTTTGAGTCAGTTGGATTTCCAAAGAAATACGCTCTTCTGTCAAATAAGTTACAGCTCCTTTTTTAGGCATTCTAGTTTATAATACCACACAATCGCTAAAAGCAAAATTACTTGTAAGCTTCAAGAAACGTTTTGGCAGCGTTCTTTGCAATTTATTAATAGTTTGTTTTTCGGTCATTGATTCTACTTAAAAATACTCACTAAGATAGAACAAAAAAGCCGTAAGCATCCAATAAGATGCTTACGGCGTGTCCTTACATTTGCTCTAATAATTCTTTGACGATCGCATTCACTTGGTTGCCGTCTGCTTTGCCTTTTACTTGAGGCATCACAGCGCCCATCACTTTTCCGAATTCCTTCGGAGAAGAAACACCTGTTTTTTCGATCGCACCAGCAACGATTTGGCGAATTTCCGCTTCATCAAGTTGTGCCGGCAAGTATTTTTCAACAATTGCAATTTCACCTTTGACTTTTTCAGCCAGATCGGTACGGTCGGCTTTCTCAAATTCAGTCAGAGAATCACGACGTTGTTTCATTTCGCGAGACAACACAGTCAACTCTTCCTCTTCGTTCAAGTCGGCACCTTTTTTGATCTGTTCGTTTTGAATCGATGCTTTCAACATGCGAATCACCTGCAACGTTTCCTTGTCTTTGGCTTTCATCGCTGTTTTCATGTCATCATTCAGTGTACTTAGTAGCGTCACACTACCAGCTCCAATTCTCAAAACAGTAGAAAATTAGAATTTTTTACGTTTTCTAGCTGCTTCAGATTTTTTCTTACGCTTTACACTTGGTTTTTCGTAAAATTCACGTTTACGAGATTCCTGTAAAGTACCCGCTTTTGACACGGAACGTTTGAAGCGACGAAGAGCATCGTCAAGTGATTCGTTTTTGCGAACGACTGTTTTTGACATGTAAATTCCCTCCCTCCGAGCTTAAAAAGTAACCGTATTTGTCATTGAAATAAAATCTCAAAAAACAAGACTGTCCTTTGAAAATTATAGCTAACCCCTGAAAAAGTGTCAAGGTATTCTATTAAAAAAGTCGATGAACTTCCTGATTCAATCTTAGAATCCGAACAATCAGCGACAATCTTCACATCTGCCTAGAATTTCAAAACGATGGCCTTCGATACTACACCCGGGCAATTGTTCTTGAAAGAAATCCATTGGACAAATATGCAGCTCTTTTGTTTTGCCACAAACCGTGCAAATAAAATGATGATGGTGATGATCTTCCAATTCCACGCAGCAATTATAACGAAATTTCATTTCTCCATTCAATTCAGTCTCTTCCAAGATACCAATCTCAGAAAAGTCATGAAGGTTGCGATAGATCGTGTCATAACTTAGACCTGGGTATTCTTCAGACATGAATTCATGGATTTCTTTTGCCGGCAAATAACGGTTGCGTTTCACTAAATAAGTAATGATAGCTTCTCTTTTTTTGGTATATTTATAGCCATGTTCTTTTAATATCGACATAGCTTGCTCAATCAATGGTTGATTTTTCATCGAATCCCTCCAGTAAATCAAAATCATTCCGATTTTTAGCGATCGTAAGTATGGTATAATGAAATTATCAAAAATGCAAGAGAGGATTTTACTATGAACCCACAAGAAACGATTGTCACGATTTTTGTCTTGTCCGATTCAGCAGGAGAAACGGCCTCCAAATTAGCTCAAGCAACGATGGCACAGTACCCGAGTGTTGAATTCAATTTATTTCGGCGTACCTTTATTCACACCAAAGAACACTTGATCCAGGCGTTGACTGATGCCAAAAAACACGATGCCATTATTTTGCACACACTGATCAACGATGAGCTAGTCTCGCTAACCAATCACTTTTGTGAAGAAGCCGACCTATATCATTTTGATGTATTGACTCCTCCTGTTACCGAGGTAGAAAAACGCACAGGTGTCGCTCCATCGCGAGAACCCGGCGCATTGCATCATTTAAACAAAAATTATTTCAAACGTATCAAAGCAATGGAATTCGCTGTTAAATACGATGATGGAAAAGACCCACGAGGTTTTCTCGAAGCCGATGTCGTTTTGTTAGGTGTTTCCCGAACATCAAAAACTCCGCTAAGTCTTTTCTTAGCCAACAAAAACTTAAAGGTGGCGAATTTGCCTCTTGTGCCCCAAGCACATATTCCTAAGCAGTTGTGGGAAATCGAACCGAGTAAAATCGTTGGGTTAACGAATGATCCCGACGTTTTAAACAGCATACGCAAAGAACGGATGCGTTCTTACGGATTGAATCCAGACACGGCGTATTCAGATATTGAAAAAATCCGGGCTGAATTAGAGTTCGCCAATGATCTTTATCAAAAATTGGGCTGCATTGTCATTAATGTTGCCTCTCTTTCAATTGAAGAGACAGCTTCCATGATTTTGAATGCATTGAATTTGGAAGACCATAGTTACTACACGTCAGAAACAGAAGAATAACCAGCCACAAACGTTTTGAACAAAAAGATCCCCAGAATAATGGTCAGCTAGACTGTACCATTATTCTGGGGATCTTTGCTTGTGTCAAATCAGAAAAGTCTAAAAGACTTGGACGCCTTCGCGATCGATCTGCAGCTGTTCGATCGCTGCATTGGTCTCGAGCGCATGGAGAAGGCGGCAGATCTTATCTGCCTTTTCGGGTGGGACAATCGCTAAGACAGTTGGTCCAGCCCCACTCAAGAAGCAGCCATAACCGCCTTCTTCTTCACAAATTTGGCGGATCGTGGATAAATGCGGAATTAATTTTTCGCGATAATTCTCATGAAAACGATCCGCCTGCATCATTTTACCTGCTAAAGGTAGATTCCCTTTGATCACTGCTGCGATCATCACATTGGCGATTGCACTAGATTCAACAGCAGTTGAAAAGTCCAGTGTTTTAGGGAGGACATTCCGACTAGCTTCTGTCAACAATTGTTCTTGCGGAATATAAGCAACGATATCGCATTCCGGAAAATGATGTTTAACAACATAAGTTTGTTTATGTTCATGATCAAAGGCCGTAATCAGAAAATCGCCATAAATTGCTGGTGCCACATTGTCGGGGTGACCTTCAATGGCCGTTGCAATATCAACTTTCTGTGCATCACTTAAGTTCAGGTGTCCTAAACGATTGGCTAATTCGATTCCAGCCACGATAACCGATGAACTGCTGCCTAATCCCCGTGCTAAAGGTATATCTGAGTACATGCGGATTTTACGCGGTGTAAGTGTAGGTGCAAGCTTTAGCGCGACACGTAACAGCAGATTACTTTCATCATTAGGAATTTCACTGCCAAGTTCATGTAAGATCTCCCATCGGTCACTTTCTTCCATAATTTCAATGAATAGATATTTTGAGAGAGCAATCCCGCAAGAATCAAAACCAGGTCCTAAATTTGCACTGGTTGCAGGAACGCGAATCTTCATAGTTGAGACACTCCTTTACGCAGGTGTTGCCGCATTTCTTCTAGATCACTCATCTTATGGATCGCTACTTCGGTAGCCTGAATAGCTGTATCAGGATCTTTCAAGCCGTTTCCAGTAAAGACTGCCACTACGGTTTCACCAGGACGAATTTTCCCGTTTTTCACGTGCTGAATCACGCCTGCTAGTGAAGCAGCCGATCCTGGTTCAATAAAGACACCGTCTTGTGCAGCTACCTTTCGGTAAGCATTCAAAATCTCTTCGTCGGTTACAGCATCGATAAACCCATTTGATTCATCACGAGCGGCTTCTGCTAGCTTCCAACTTGCTGGATTGCCGATCCGAATCGCTGTTGCGATTGTTTCTGGCTCTTCGATTACCGTGCCTTTTACGATTGCTGCGGCACCTTCTGCCTCAAATCCATGCATTCTTGGTAGTGAAGTCCCTTGTTTGTCATGCCATTCTTTGAATCCTTTCCAATAAGCAGAGATGTTTCCAGCATTTCCTACTGGAATTGCTAGTACATCTGGCGCTTTCTCCAGCTGCTGGCAAATTTCGAAGGCAGCGGTTTTTTGTCCTTCCAAACGGTAAGGATTGACTGAATTCACGAGGGCCACAGCTTCGGTTTTGGCAATATCTCTAACTGCTTTTAGTGCTTCATCAAAATTCCCGGGAATAGAAATAATATCCGCGCCATAAACGATCGCCTGTGCCAACTTGCCCATTGCGATCTTACCATCTGGAATCACCACATAGGCTTTGATTCCTGCTCGTGTCGCATACGCTGCAGCAGCAGCACTGGTATTACCAGTAGAAGCACAAACAATTGCTTTTGCGCCTTCTTCCACCGCTTTGGCTACTGCCATCACCATTCCCCGATCTTTGAAAGATCCAGTAGGATTTAGTCCTTCGTATTTCCCGTACAATGTGATACCCAATTCTTTTGATAAGTTATTCAATGGAATCAGCGGTGTGTTTCCTTCTGCTAATGAGATTAGCGGTGTTTTTTCTGTCACCGGTAAATACTCTTTGTATTGCTTTAATAGTCCTTCATACATCTGCTACTCCTCCATTACTTTCATGATTTGGCTAATTCGACCATCTTCAAAAATCGATAATGCTGCTGTTAATTCCGAGGGACTCAACGGCTTCGTCAAAAATGCTTTCTTTTCCAAGATAGATTCTTGGTCGATCCAGTCTAATGTCTGTTGCTGCGCTGATAATGGTTCAGTCAGCGCAATGTAATAACGTTGACGAAGCTCATCTGGTACTGCAATCTGAGTCGGCTGTTCAAAGGTTAGAAATGATTCAGTGATCCCAGCAGATTTATTTTTAGCGATCTCCGTCACATCTGCCAGCACACTCGTCGCAGTAGGACGAGCCCCCGCTCCAGGTCCGTAAAGCATGGAACGATCGATGCCTGTACTTTCGATATACACGCCATTAAACTCATATTTGATTGAGGCTAACGGATGGGACTTAGGGACAAGAACTGGACCAACAGAAACAGCGACATGATTTTTTGGTGTCTTTTGTGCCGTACCAATAAGTTTCACTTCATACCCTAGTTGTTGGGCATAAACGATGTCTTCAATTGCTAATCCACGAATGCCGCCGATAGAAATATCTTTCATCTCGATCGTCATACCAAATGCAAATTTTGTCAAGAGGACCATCTTATAAGCTGCATCAATACCGTCCACATCATTGATCGGGTCCGATTCTGCAAATCCTTTTGCCTGTGCTTCAGCTAGAACTTCCTCATAACTTAAGTTATCTGTTAACATTTTTGTCAGCATATAATTCGTCGTACCATTAACGATGCCAGAAATCGAAGTAATCGTATCGGGCAAATAATGCGTGCTTAATGTTCGCAAGATAGGAATCCCGCCCCCCACGCTGGCTTCATAATACAATGCAACTCCGGCTTTTTTAGCAGCAGCAGTCAGTTCTGGACCATGAGTCGCCAAGAGATCTTTATTGGCGGTTACAACATGTTTCTTGTGAGCTAACGCACCAAGAATAAAATCCTTCGCAGGATCGATCTTGCCAATCAATTCCACAATGACATCGATGGACTCATCCTGATAGATTTCCTGAATATCACTAGTCAGTTCAAACCCATATTTTTGGGCAATTGCGCTTTTATCATCATAAGGAGAGGCCAATGCTTTCGTAATAAAAATCTCGACACCAGTTCGGGCTGCGATTGCCTCTCTTTGTTCCGCTAATAATTGGCAGACTCCAGTGCCTACGACACCCATTCCTAGTAGTCCTATATTTAATTGCTCTTTCATATAGCCTCCTTACCGAAAACGTTATTAAAAAATCGTTCATCCATTTTTAATTTTCTACTAGCATACCAAAAAGCATAAGAAAAAACTAGGACTTTCGAGAAATTCTCGTCCTAGTTTCAGCGGTGATGGATATGAGCGAATGTTTTTTGTAAGATGTCGACTACGTGCTTGTCATCTAAACTATATAAAATTGTCTTTCCTTGTCGTTCCGATTTTACGATCCGATTATCTTTCAATAGTTTCAATTGATGAGAGACCGCAGATTGTTCCATCATCACTTGCTCTGCGATCGAAGTTACATTACGTTCTCCTTCTTCTAAAGAAAGCAATATCTTCAAACGTGTAGGATCACCAAGCATTTTAAACATTTGAGTGACTTTTTGGATATCTTCTTGATTTGGTTGAGTCATGCTGGTCTTCCTTTCTCGATGGTGAATAGAATTCTAGCTGGTTCAAGCATTCTTTGTCAAGCCCATTGAAAACAAGGCGGCAAAATAAATGCATGATCCAACCAAATACCTGGAAAAGAAGCAGCACATTTTCCTATAATAAGTTCTCCAAGAAGAACTGAATATCAGCAAAATAATCTATCTGCTTCTCATCCAAGTATTTGAAAAGGATCTAGCTCTTGTTTATAGCTTAAGCTTCTGTAATTTCATTAATGGCAGCTTCAAGTTCAGCAATTTTATTTGCTGCATCTTCAGAAGAGTTTCCTTTGACACCAATGTAAAATTTGATTTTTGGTTCAGTTCCAGAAGGACGAACCGCAATCCAGCTCTCATCTTCAAGAGTATATTTCAATACATCTGACGGTGGTGTAGTCATTTTTTGCATGTGACCATCTAAACCGACTCTTGTCAATTCTTTGAAATCTTCCGTTTGAACGACTGGTATACCCGCGAAAACTGATGGTGCTTTTTCTCGGAATGTTTTCATCAATGCAGTGATTTTGGCTGCACCTTCCATACCGCTCATCGTAACAGAAATCGTTTTTTCGGCATAATACCCATATTCTTCAAAGATATCTTGCAATCCATCATAAAGTGTTTTGTCCGATTGTTTATAAAAAGCAGCAACTTCAGCCAACAAGACAAGTGCTTGGATCGCATCTTTATCTCTCACAAAAGGTTTTACCAAGTAACCGTAACTTTCTTCAAAACCAAACATGAACGTATGGGAATGATCCGTTTCATACTGTTGGATTTTTTCGGCAATGAATTTGAAGCCAGTCAATACATTGACCATTTCAACGTCGTAAGACTGGGCAATCGCTGTTGGCAATTCACTAGAAACGATCGATTTTAGGACTGCTGCATTTTCCGGTAGTGTGCCGGCATTCTTGTGGGCTTCTAGAATGTAGCGGATCATCAATGCGCCTAATTGATTTCCTGTCAATACTTGATAATTTCCATTAGGCATCCGGACTGCAGCGCCCAAGCGATCCGCATCTGGATCAGTTGCAATCAACAAGTCTGCGCCTTCTTTTTCTCCCAGAGCAATCGCATATTCAAAGGCAGAATGTTCTTCTGGATTCGGTGACTTGACTGTACTGAAGTTTGGATCTGCAACAGCTTGTGAAGGTTCAATAATAAATTGCTCAAACCCTGCTTGTTTCAAAGCTTTTTCACCAAGCATCCGACCTGTTCCGTGTAATGGTGTGTAAACTAATTTAAGATTTTTCCCTGTTGTCTCGATTAATTTTTGATCGATTGTCACTGTTTTGACTTCTTTTAGATACGCAGTATCGACTTCTTCGCCGATAATCGTGATTAATCCACTATGCTTTGCTTCTTCTTCTGATAAAACTGGAATTTCTAATGGATTTTCAATTTCTCGAACAAAAGCTGTCAAGGCGTCCGCATCTGCTGGAGGCATTTGTCCACCATCTTCGCCGTATACTTTGTATCCATTATAAGCTGCCGGATTGTGAGATGCTGTAATCATGATTCCAGTGAACGTATGCAGATAACGTACCGCAAAAGATAATTCAGGGGTTGGACGTAAGCTTTCAAATACAAAGGCCGGAATATCGTGTTTTGCTAATGTCTTGGCTGCTTCCATCGCAAATTCTGGTGAAAAATGACGAGAATCATAAGCGATTGCGACACCGCGGCGACGGGTTTCTGGATCTTGTGTATCCATGAAGCGCGCCAATCCCTCAGTCGCTTGACGAACCGTATAGATATTCATGCGGTTGATCCCAGGTCCTAAGATCCCTCGCATCCCAGCAGTACCAAATTCAAGCGGCATATAAAAAGCATCTTGCAACATTTCTGGATCTTTCTCCAGTTCTGTCAACTGATCCTTCAACCCTGCTTCTAATTGTTGATGATTTTTCCATTGCTCATAAATTTGTTCCCATCCCATACAAAAACCACTCCTTCTAACTTTAAAATGACTATAATTTTAGTATAACACTACTTCTGTTTTTCTCAAAGAATAACCAAACGAAAATGCAAACGCACTGCTATCAAAAACGAATAACGTTTTATAAATAACAGTGCGTTCGATAATTATTTAACTGCTTGCTGGTCTTTTTGTGTTTCTATAAAATCAAATACTTGTTGACCAGCGATACTGCCGTCCCCGACTGCTGTAGTGATTTGTCGTAAGCCTTTTTCACGAACATCCCCTACCGCATAAACGCCTGGCATAGTTGTTTCCATCATTTCATTGGTTGGGATCCAACCTGTTTCATTTGTGAGTCCACTAGCTTTGAATGGTTCAGTCAATGGATCCAGTCCAACGTAGATAAAGACACCACCGGCCGCTTCTTCCGTTACTTCATTTGTTTTGACATTTCGCACTTGAACACCAGTTACGACCATGTCGTTGCCTTTGATTTCTTCCACGACAGAATCCCAAATAAATGAGATCTTTTCATTGGCAAATGCTCGTTCTTGGATGATCTTTTGCGCACGTAGCTCATCCCGACGGTGGACAATCGTTACTTCTGAAGCAAATTGTGTTAAGTAGATCGCTTCTTCGACTGCAGAATCTCCACCACCAACTACGATCAACCGTTTGTTGCGGAAAAAGGCGCCATCACAAACTGCACAATATGAAACTCCGCGTCCAGCGAATTCTTCCTCGCCTTTGACTCCTAATTTTCTATGTACACAGCCTGTTGCAATGATCACAGTTTTCCCTTGATAATTCTTGTCTTCTGTGCAGACTTCCTTGTACTCTCCATGATCCGTGATCCCCTGAACGATACCATAGGCATTCTCAACACCAAAGCGGATGGCACTTTCATACATTTTAATAGCAAGTTCTGGGCCTAAGATCGAATCGAAACCAGGATAATTTTCAACCTCAGCAGTATTATTCATTTGACCGCCAGGAGCTCCCCGCTCAATCATCAGAACAGATAAATTTGACCGTGACGCATACAGCGCTGCTGTCATGCCGGCAGGTCCAGCGCCGATAATAATTACATCATACATAATTGTTCCCTCCATTTTCGACTACCCATACTTTACTTTCAAAAAGAATTTCTGTCGAATGTTCTGCTTACAAAAAATAATAAGATATTCCCGTTTTTTTCTCTGAAAATTACATTGACTTTCTTTTCATTTTTTGTAAAATTTTCACGATACATCTATTATATAGAAAACGGGGAGTCCTTACAATTGAATAAGAAAAAACTTTTGAAAAGATCTGATCGGGAACTATTGTTTCTTAGCTGGCCGATTTTTGTTGAACTATTTTTACGTGTGATTATTGGGAATGTCAATGTATGGATGATTTCCCATTATTCTGAACCAGCAGTCGCTGCCGTCAGCGCAGCAAATCAATTGCTGAATCTGACCGTCTTTATTTATGGTTTCATCACTGTCGGTACGCAAATCATTATTGCTCAACTAATTGGTGCGAAGCAGCGGGATAAAATCCCTACTGTGATCAATACAGCACTTTTTGGTTCTCTATTTTTAGGTATTTTGATCAGCTTGATGTTTATTTTTGGCTCTGATCAATTGCTGCATTTTATGGGATTAGAAGAAGCATTGGTTGATTTGGGTCGCGGCTACCTACAAGTATATGGCGGCAGCCTGTTTATTTCTTCGCTGACAGCTGTCATTATCGCGGTCATGCGTAGCCACAGCTTTACGAAGCCAGCTTTGCTTGTACCGATGTTTGCCAGTATCCTAGCTGTTATTGGTAACTACTTTGTACTTTACAGTCCTTTTGGCTTACCTAATTTCGGTGTAACAGGACTAGCTTTCTCCAGTGTCTTCGGCAATACGATTGGCTTGATCGTTGCGGCATTTTTACTGAAAAAACACGTTGGTTTTTCTGTTCTTTCTGCCCGATTGAAGCATTTATCATGGGATGTAATGAAAAATGTCTTAACCTATGGCCTACCTTCCTCAGGAGAATCTTTGTCTTATCAAGGGGCACAAGTGGTGGTAACGATGATCGTTGCGCAATTAGGTTCGAGCGTGCTGATTGCTAAGTCTTATGTTACAGCGATCACTCAGTTTGTGTATTTGATCGCCTCGGCGTTAAGTCAGGGAAATCAAATCATGATTGGTCGTCATGTAGGCGCAGGAGAATTTGAGCGAGCACAAAAACGGGGCATGCGCACAATGATTATTGGCATCATCGCTTCTGTTACAATTTGTTTATTGACTTATCTCTTTATCGAACCGATTATGGGAATCTTTACTACCAATGCTGAAGTCATCTCAATCGCTAAAGGCGTATTTCTCGTTGAAATCGTCCTAGAGACAGCACGTGCGGTCAATATGATCCTAGTGGGCTCTTTAAATGCCAGCGGGGATGTTAAATTCCCATTATTCTGCAGTTTGATCGTTCTTTGGGTCATCAGCTTACCGTTCTCGTACTCTTTGGCCATCGTCTTTAAATTTGGCTTGATTGGTGTCTGGATCGCCTACGCAATTGATGAAGCATTGCGGAGTATATTAATGATCTATCGTTGGCATTCCGGTGTGTGGAAAACCAAATCGGTAGTCCATGGAAAAGAAATCGAAGGCGAAGTCGCTTCAGAAATCTAATGACTTGCTAATAAGGTCATCTTTTCTACCAATTTAGACAATCGAATGTCAAAGCG